>NZ_JBDLYJ010000013.1:0-59404 GCF_051337345.1 Amycolatopsis sp. MEPSY49
GTCTGACGAGGTGAACGACCCGTTCATGACGTGCGGGCGACCGGATCGGCCGCGCTGACCTGACTTTGCCGGAACCCTGCCCAAGGAGGGCGGGGTCTGCCAAGGAGGGCGGGGCCTGCTTTCCCGGCCCGTGGTCGCAGGCCCTGCTCGAAGCAGCGGGAGGCCCGCCAGTGCGCTCGTGAGGCCGGCGGCTCGCGTCGGCACCGATGTAGTGAACGACTCATTCACCTCGTCCGACGACATGAATGACCCTTTCACAACGCCCGCCACCGGAAGCGCCGCTCGCCCAACTCCGCGCCGGTTCGAGGCCGACACCGGCTCAGTCCAGGCGAAGGCCCTCCGGCAAGCGGACGGTTAACACGTCACCCGAAGCGGTCCGGTCGCCACCACTACCGGGGGTTTCGGGGCGCTCTCCGCGGCTCCCGGTGCTCCACTTCGATCATGACCAGGACACTTCTCAGCACCAGAAGGACCCTCTCCGCTCTGGTGATCGGCATCGCCGTCGCCGGGCTCGTCCCGGCTCTCGCCGCCCCCGCCACCGCCGCGCCGGTCAGCGCCTCCGCTGGAGCCGAAACCGGCAAGGGCAAGGTGAAGGTCGACGGCAAGCTCGGCAAGGACCACGTCAAGGTCAACGAAAAAGTCGACCTCAAGGGCAACCTCAAGGTGCTCGACGCGGCCCGCACCGACGGCACCCAGACCCTCGAAACCGTCATCGTGCAGCAGCTGCAGGCGGGTGTCTGGGTGAACCTCGCCGACACGACCTGCCGGCCGAACGGGGGCTTTTCCTTCAGCCTCAGCTTCAGCCTGAGCGCCACGATCTCGCTGCGGCTCTACCACCCCGAGACGACGCTGTACGCCGCCGCGTACTCGTCGAGCACGCTCACCCTGCGGGTGGGCTGAGTCTTACGAGCGCGAGAACGCGGTGCGCATCCACTGCACCGCGAGGCAGATCATCGCGATCCAGGCGATGATCAGGCCGTACCCGGGTCCGCCGCCCGCGGCTCCGCTGGCGTGCGACGACTGCTGCGACCAGATCGCCAGCAGCCCGTCCACCGAAGCGAACCAGCCGCCGGCGGCGCACACCCAGGCCAGCCACCACCGGCGCGTCACCAGCGCCAGCGCCGAGGCCAGGATGCCGACGGCGGTCGACGTCGCCGCGAACAGCTGCGGGATGCCGCCGCCCTCGCCGGCCAGCACCTGCCAGCCCGCGTGGTCGCCGACCCACGGCAGGATCAGGCAGATCAGCAGCACGAACGTGAACACCGCGATGGTGAACCCGCGCCGGCCCAGCTCGACCGTGCGCGACGCCCGGTCGCCCACCTCGTCGATCTCGGCGGCCAGCTCGGCCAGCTCGCCGTTGCCCTTGGACTCCGTCACAGCGCACACCCGCTCACCGGCTCAGGCAGGGCGGCCGGGGCACCGAACCCCGGCAGTCCCAGCGTGACGCCGCTCGTCTTCGGCTTCAGCCCGGCTTCCGCGTTGTCGCCGGCCCGCGTCCGCCGGTGGGACAGCAGGTCGCCGTCGGCCACCAGGTGGTGCGGCGCGCCGTAGGTCACGACCGTCTCGACGACGTCGCCCGGGCGCACCGCGCCGTCGACGAGAGCGCCGGTCGGCGTGAAGTGCACCAGGCGGCCGTCGCGGGCGCGGCCGCTCATCCGGTTCGTCTCGGCGTCCTTGCGGCCCTCGCCCTCGGCGACGAGCAGCTCGACCCGGCGGCCGACGATCTTCTTGTTCTCTTCCCACGAGATGGCGTTCTGCAGCTCGACCAGGCGCTCGTAGCGCTCCTGCACGACCTCCTTGGGCAGCTGGTCCGCCATCGTCGCGGCGGGCGTCCCGGGGCGCTTCGAGTACTGGAAGGTGAACGCGCTGGAGAAGCGCGCCTGCTCGACGACGTCCAGCGTGGCCTGGAAGTCCTCTTCGGTCTCCCCGGGGAAGCCGACGATGATGTCGGTGGTGATGGCCGCGTCCGGCATCGCCGCGCGCACCTCGTCGAGGATCTTCAGGAAGCGCGCCGACCGGTAGGACCGCTTCATCTCGCGCAGCACCCGGTCGGACCCGGACTGCAGCGGCATGTGCAGCTGGTGGCAGACGTTCGGCGTCTCGGCCATCGCTTCGATGACGTCGGTGGTGAAGGAGGCCGGGTGCGGCGAGGTGAAGCGCACGCGCTCCAGGCCGTCGATGGCGCCGGTCGCGCGCAGCAGCTTCCCGAAGGCGAGCCGGTCGCCGAACTCGACGCCGTAGGAGTTCACGTTCTGGCCGAGCAGCGTGACTTCGAGCACGCCCTCGGCGACGAGCGCCTCGACCTCGGCGAGGATCTCGCCGGGCCGCCGGTCGCGCTCCTTGCCGCGCAGCGCGGGCACGATGCAGAAGGTGCAGGTGTTGTTGCACCCGACGGAAACGGACACCCAGCTCGCGTAGGACGACTCGCGCTTCGCGGGCAGTGTCGAGGGGAAGGTCTCGAGCGACTCGAGGATCTCGACCTCGGCCTCGGCGTTGTGCCTCGCGCGTTCGAGCAGCGTGGGCAGCGACCCGATGTTGTGCGTCCCGAAGACGACGTCGACCCAGGGAGCGCGCTTGACGATCTCCCCGCGGTCCTTCTGCGCGAGACACCCGCCGACAGCGATCTGCAGCCCGGGGTTGGCGACCTTGTCCGGGCGCAGGTGGCCCAGGGTGCCGTAGAGCTTGTTGTCGGCGTTCTCCCGCACGGCGCAGGTGTTGAACACGATCAGATCGGGCTTGGCCCCGCCGTCGACGGGGACGTACCCGGCGTCCTCGAGCTGGCCGGCGAGGCGCTCGGAGTCGTGCACGTTCATCTGGCAGCCGAAGGTGCGGATCTGGTACGCCCTGGGTGCCTGGTTCTCGGTCATCAACCACCAGGGTAGACCTGCCCTCACCTGGTAAAGCTGCCCCCCACCGAGCCGGTCCACCATGCTTGGCGGACAACTCGCCGGAAGACCGCCCAGGTCACCAGCCCGGAACTCGCGAACGACGACCTGCGGCAGGGGGACGTGCCGGGACCAGACCCTCACACCGACCGGTCTGTGGACCAACGGCGATGTCGAAGGCGACGATCGGCGCCAGGTGCGGCGGCTTTGCCCGGGTCAGGCCGACGTCGGCTCCAGCGAGGTGAAGCCGACGACCTGCGCCGGCACGTGCAGGCCGCCGGCGGTCGCCCCGGACAGGATCAGCGAACTGGTCAGCGTCTTCGCGAACTCGCGAATCACGCGGCGGGGCGTCACGCCGGTCCGGCTCAGGTATGCGCGATGGGTACCGATCCGGCGCATAGTCGTCCGGTCGGCGTCTCCGATGCCGAACGCGATCATCCGGGGACGAGCCGGCCAGTTCTCGTCCAGGAGTCTCGCGTGGGCGGTGGGCCAGTCCGCGTGATCGGTCGGCTGCCCGTCGGACAGGAAGAACACCGCGGGCCTGTCGATCGAGCAGGATTCGGCCCGGAGCCGTTCGACGTCACGCTCGATCGTTTCACGGAGTGTCGTGAACACAGCGCCGAAATTGGTCTCCGCTCCCCCTCTGAGCCCCGGCCTGGCGATTCTTTCCGGTCTCCAGGAGAGCGGAGCAACGACCCGGGCTTCACGGGAGAAACCGATCATCCCCAGCCGCGCCCGGCCTGCCAGAGCCGAATCCGTGCGTACGACCCGGTACACGTCATCGAGACAGTCGTTCAGCAGGTCCAGGTGATCTGCCATCGAGTAGGACTCGTCGCAGACCACGTAGAAGGGCAGGACTCGATCGGACATCGGGTTCTCCTGGTTCGGGGGAAGGCCGGTGATTCACCGTGACCGCGGGTCTCGCCCGCCACTACGCAGGACCGCTTCTCTCCGTTCCTGCAGACTCTTCCGGAAGTCTCACATCCCGGCTTGGACAAGGCATGGACCGCTCGTGGACGTCGGACCGCCGGTTCAGGACACAAAAGGACTTAAAGTGGACGAAAAATGGACCAGAACCCCGACGTGTTCTCATGCCCCCGAAGGATCGGTTTCACTGAGAGTGTCGTGACACCGCGTCGGAGGAGGCGGCATGGAAGTGCTCCTGTTGGGCCCATTCGAACTGCGAACGAACGGTCATCCCGTCGAGCTCGGTGACTTACAGCAACGGTACATTCTCGCTGTCCTCGTACTGCACGCGAACCGCGCCGTGTCGGCCGAACGGCTCACCGACATCGTCTGGAACGGCGTCGACAAGCCGAAGACGAACCTGGTTCCCGGCTACGTCGCGCGCTTGCGAAGAATCCTCGAAAGGTCCGAGCCGGCCGATCGACCGGTCATCGACCGCGTCGCGACGGGCTACGTTCTTCGGATCGCGCCCGAGCGGATCGATCTCGTGCGGTTCATGACCCTGCGCGACCAGGCGCAGAACTGCCCCGACCGGACCCGGCGGCTCACCTTGCTGCGTGAGGCCGCCGGGTTGTGGCGTGGCCGGTACCTGGAGGACCTCGATCGCGATCGCGTCGGCTCGACCGGTCTCTTCTCGCCGGAAGAGGCGTACTTCGATGTTCTGGGCGACCTCTCCGAGCTGGAACTCGCCGAAGGGAACCACCGGTGGGTCCGCGACCGGCTGCAGCAAGTCGTGAGGGCCGAACCGACGCGGCACAAGCTCGCCGGCCTGCTGGTGCGGGCGTTGGTGGCCAACGGCGACCGCGTGCAGGCGATGAACGTCTACCACGACACGCGGACGGCGCTCAACGACTACGGCATGGACGTCCCGATCGAGCTGCGCCGGCTGGCGAAGCTCGCCCAGCTGACCGGCCGACGCGTCCTGCTGCCCGGCCGGCCGCCCCACTTCGGGGGCCGCGGGGACGAACTGGCGATGATCGAGTCGCGGATACTCGTCGCGGCCGCCGCGCAGCGGTCGGCGGTCTTGTGGATCAGCGGGATGCCGGGAATCGGCAAGACCGCGCTCGCCGTCCAAGCGGCCTACCTGCTGCGCGAACGCTTCCCCGACGGTCAGGTGCTGGTGCAGCTCGACGGCTTCACACCGGGAGTGGCGCCGGTGACCACCGAGGACGCGCTGGCCAGTCTGCTGACGGCGCTCGGGATGCCACCCGAACAGCACCCGCCGACGATCAGTCAACGCATCGCCTGCTACCAGGCGGCGTTGGCCGGAACGCGCACGCTGGTCGTGCTGGACAACGCAGCGGGCGAAGAGCAGACGCAGCAGCTCCTGCCGGCCGAACCCGGTTGCGCCGCTCTGGTCACCAGTCGGCGAACCGGAGGTGTCGACATCGCCGACGAGATCCAGCTGGGGCCGCTGCGGCCGGAAGCGGCCATCGAGCTGTTCCACGGTCTGGTCGGCGCCGATCGGGTCCGGAGTGAGCCGGCGCTCGTCGACAGCCTCGTGGCACGGTGTGGAAACGTCCCGCTCCCCATCAAGATGCTGGCCGCGCAGCTGCGGTTGCACGGCTCGTGGACGCTCGCCGAACTGACGGCGCTGCTCGACGAGTCGGGACCGTGGCGGGACGCCCCCGGGCTGGCTGGGCGCGCCGCCAGCGCCTGCGCGGTCTCCTACGGGCAGCTCAACGAGCTGGAGCAACAGCTGTTCCGCCTGTTCGGGCGACTGCCGGGGCACGACTTGACCCTGCCCGCGGCGGCCGCGCTGGTCGGGACCGCTCCCTCCGGGGCGCAAGAACTGCTGGACGGTCTGCTGGGCGCGAGCCTGCTGGAAGAACCCGTGCGAGGACGGTACCGGATCCTCGATCCGCTCAAAGAATACGCGGCCGGCCTCCCCGCGCAGGCGGGCGCGGATACCGACCGGTTCGATTCACTCCTCGACTTCTACCTGGTCACGACGGCGAACGCGATGCGTACCGCCTACCCGTTCGACCAGGACCGGCAGCCCGCCATCCGGCGTGAGTGCCCTTCCGCGGTCCGGTTCGGCGACAACCGGGCGGCCTTGACCTGGTTGTCCGAGGAGCGGCTGAATCTGCTCGCGGCGATCCGGTACGCGGCGCGGCACGACCGCCTCGAGCACACCTGGCAGCTGGCTGTGCTCTTGTGGCGCTACTACTACGCAGGCGGGCTCCTGGAGGAGTGGACCGAGACGCTCGAGCTCGCCAGGAAGGTCCTCGAAACCGAGGGGGCGAGCCGGCCGGGGCTCGCCTACGTCCTGCTGCGGCTGGCCGGAGCGCATCGGACGGCGGGCAGAGCCGCGCCGTCGCTCGAACTGGCCACCGAAGCACTGCGCCTCTCGACGGAGCTGGGTGATGACCTGGGCCAGGCCGGCGCGCTGTGCGCCATCGCGAGCGTCGACTCGGACCGAGGCGACACCCGTTCGGCGATCGCCAACTACGAGTCTGCGCTGAGGAAGTACGAGAACATCGAAAATCTCCGGGGCCAGGCCCACGTACTCAGCAACGTCGGGCAGCTCCACGAGCTGCGGGGCGATCTCGAGCTCGCCGAAGTACGACTGGTCGCGGCCGCGGGCCTGCTGCGCAAGCTGGGTCACACCCAAGGCCTCGCCCACACCTTGGACAACTTGGGTGTGGTGCGACGTCGGCTGGGCCGCCACGCCGACGCATTGGCGAACCACGAAGAAGCCAGGGCACTGGCCGAGGACGTGGGCGACCGCAGCTGCGAGGCTTACGCGCTCAACAACATCGGTGTGGTGCACTGCCTCGAACAGCGGCTCGATGACGCCGTCCGTCACCACGAGCTCGCGCGCGCCGTCGCCGACACCGTCGCGGAGCCCGGTCTTCGCACCCAGCTCTACTTGGACCGGGCAGCGACCCAGCTGGCCCGCGGGGAGCACACCCAAAGCCTCACGTCCTGCCTCGCGGCCCTGGACCTCGCCCGCGGAACGGGTGACCGGGGCAAGCAAGCTCACGCACACCGCGGCGCCGCACAAGTACTGCACCGCACCGGCGAGCACGCCGCTGCCGCCGTGCACTGGAGCGCCGCACTGGCGGCCTTCGAGGAAATGGGGTGGACGGAGGCGGACGAAGTACGAGCCGAGGTGGCCGGGTGCCGGTGCGGATGTACCGCGGCCAGTTAGGTGGGCTGGACCCGGTCGACCCTCAACGCGACAGCCAGTTCGGGCAGCAGTTCGCGCACCGCCCGGTGGTTGTGCCATCGGGCGAGCGTGCGCGAAAGCTGGCGAAGATCGATCCGCACTGTGGCGGAGTCGACGTGCGCCGCGTCCGCGAGCACTTCACGGGCGAGCGAGCAGGCATGTTCGATTTCACCGTTGCCCGCGTGCGCCAAAGCGCGGCGCGCTCCGAACCGGGCGCGCGCCCTCCTCGCGTCCGCGGCGATCCTGGGCAGCTCCCGGTCCAAGATCTCCGCGGCGTCGGCGGGACGGCCGAGGTCATAGAGCGACCAGCCTTCGGCCAGAGCGACCTCGTCGACGACGCTGGCGGAACCGAGCACCAGGCCCGGAGCCCCGGACGGCGCACCTTCGGACAGGTGCGCCCTGGCGCGTTCCAGTGCGCGCAGATAGTCGTCGGGAGCACCGGCCAGCGCGTGTCCCTGCGCTTCGCATCGGGCCGCGAGCCCAAGGATCCGCGGCCCGGCCGACGGATCAGCCTGTGCGCGCAGGGCCAATTCGACGGTGCTGAGGGAATCCTGCCGGTACAAAGCCAGTTCTGCCTGCCGCACCAGCGCGTAGCTACCCAGGTGGTGGTCTCCGCCGGAAGCCGCGAAATCGACCGCCTTCGCGGTCCACCACGCGGCGGCCCGGTCGTCACCGGCCTCTTGACTCATCCAGCCCGCGTACTCGGCGGCCCTCGAAGCGTGGACGAGCAATTCGTCGCGCACTTCGGGCGCGAGTGCGCCGCCCGCGAGCGAACGCACCGTGTGCACATGTGCGACGACTTGAGGCAAAACGATGCCGGGCCGGCTCGTGGTGCCGAGCCTGCGGTAGTGGTCGAACGCGCCGCGCAGGCCGGCGATCGTCGTGGGGTCGGCCGTCGGCCGGGCGCCACCGGTCAGCGCGTATCCCACCGCGATCCCGAATCCGGCGAGGACCTGCCGACGCGGGAGTCGGTGGAAGCCGGACGTTCCTTCCAGATCCATCACCATCACCCAAACCTCGTCGGTGACCCCGTCGTAGCCATTCCCGGCTTCGGGCCCGCACTCCGGTATCCCGGGCTTCGCGGACATGATCATCGCGGCGAGCGTGCCGCCGGTCTCGAGCGCGCTGTCGCATCTTTTCGCGACGTCGGCCGTCGGCGCGCTCAGACCGTTTTCGATCTTACTGAGGTAGCTCTTGCTGTAATTGATCTTGCGGCCGAGCTTTTCCAGCGAAAGGCCGCGCTCCTGCCGCAGCTCCCGCATATTCCGACCGAACGACTCGACCACGCCAACCTCCCCGTTTCGCGAGGTTCACCCTGCGGGCAGTACAGCATCGTCACCGAACTAAAGCAATGTGCCGGACGGCCGTCCGGCTCCGCGCCGGAACCCACCGGAGGAGCAGAACGGCCGTCCACGCCTTTCAGTCGATCCAGGAATGCCCGTCGGGAGCGGCCAAGGGCGGCGACGTCACGGCCGGAACCGCGGCGGACCCGCCATCCGCGAGCGATGTGGCGAGACCGAAGCCCGGGACGGCGAGCGCGGTCAGCGTGGCGACCGCGGCAGCGACCTTGACCAGACCACGAACAGACGACGAAACAGACATGACGACTCCTCGAATTGATTCTCAACGAGCGCGATTGCGCTGGTTCCGAGGATTCATCCGACCAGGCTCGGTCCACAACGGGTTGCACGTTCCCTACGTTTCAGGAAACGGTCAACTCGCTCATCCAACGCCCAATGCACGAACCATGAGCAAGGCGAACGAACTGCCGGCGTGGGGCATCAGGCCATCGGTGACCAGCGACAACGCCTCTTCGAAAGGGAGCAGGTATACGCGCAGGTCGGCTTCGCCGGGCTCCAGCCGCGCGGCGCCCTGATCCAATTCGGTCGCGAGAAAGGCGTGATCACGATGGTTGGTGAAGGAGTCCGCGCAGTTCACCGTGCCGAGATGACGCCAGCTCGTGGCGGAAATCCCGGTCTCCTCACGCAGCTCCCTGGCCGCCGCGGCGCGGGGGTTCGAGTCGGCGGAGTCGATTCGGCCGGCGGGCAATCGCCACTGGGTTTCGCCGTGGGTGTAGATCCATTGCCGTGTCACGGCCACCCGGCCGTCCTCCGCCAGCGCGACCACCGTGACAGAGCCACTGGACACGACATGGTCATACCGGCCGGTAGAACCATCGGGGCGGACGGCCGCGTCATTCCGGACGTCGAACCACGGTGAGGAGAACACACTGGTGGAGCGCAGCCGCGACCAGGGTCGCGGTGGAGGATCCGGTCCATCGTCGATCACTTCCCGAGTCAATCACAACGCTCCGCCGAGCGATACACGTCCGATCCACGCCCGGTCCAACGGGACCCCGCATCATCGTCGCAATCGGGTGAAGGCCGCCTCCGCGTTCCCGGTAGTCACCCGAGGACGAAGCCCAACATGATCATTGCCCACGGCACGAAGAGCCGAAGCATCGGCTGATGACGGTCATTCTTCACCGAAGTAACAGTTCCAAAACGCCGTAACGAGCACGAGCTCGACGTCGATCCATAGGACGTCGAATTCGCCGGGGCAAGTTCGAGTTCCACTCGAACTCCATTGTCGGTCGGCGCCGGTTCCCGTGGATGACCGCTGTGCGCCGGATTCAGCCCGGTCCGGCGCCACAGAAGGAGAAATGATCGATGCGCCGCATATTCATCAGCTACCGCCACGAGGACAGCATGTACGTGGCACGGGAGATCGCGGCGGGACTCGCGAACAGAACCGGATGGCAGCGCGTTTTCCGCGACCGGGACTCGCTTCGCGCCGGCGAACTGTATCCGATGTCCATTCGGGACGCGGTTTCCGCGGCCGACCTCGTGCTGGCGATCATCGGTCCGCACTGGCTGGACGCTCAAGACGACCGCGGACGATCGCGGCTCGCGGATCCGCGGGACTGGGTCAGGTTCGAACTGCGCACGGCTTTCGAACACGGTATCCCGGTCGTGCCGGTACTTCTCGACGACGTGCGCCTCCCGTCCGCCGCGGAGCTGCCCGCCGACGTCCGATCGCTGTCGAGCTCGACTTGTCGGCGGCTTCGCGACCGGAGTTTCACCACCGACCTCCGTGGACTGATCGACGAACTCACGGAGGCCTACGGCGAGACCTCCAACGACGGCCCCCGGCGGTCGGCTCCGGACCGCCCGCAGAACCAGTACACATCGGTCTCCGGTGGCACCAACTACATCTGCCAGGGCACGCAGACGGTCAACAACAACGGCACCGAAGGAGGCCGACGATGACGTTCCCACCCGATCACGGAAGCGACCCACGCGGCCGGCAGTCCAACCACACCGAGGGCGGCACGAACTACATCGCGCAGGGCGGGCAGACGATCCACAACGGGGACTACCTCGACCAGAGCGACCGTCGGACGTATCAACAGGTCGCTCGAGCTCGCTCGTACGCCGGACGCTGGGTGCTTGGCATCATGCTCGTCGACATCGTCTTCTTCGTCTATGGAGCAGCGTCGTACACAGGTAACGCGGACGACCACGGGGATCTTGTCAGGGCGGTGATCTTCTTCGCGCTGCTGGTCTTCACCGGAACCCTGATCCGGCGCTGGTTCCGATCGCACTGACCCCGGCGCGACCGGAATCCACGGTGAAGGCCTCTGGTCCATTCGTGATCCACCGACGTTCCACGGAGCCGGGAGAAGCTCGGCACCACCAGTCCCAGCTGTCCGGCGCGCCGCGCCACCTCCCGACAGGAGCCGCATGTCGAAGAACCCCGACCGCGAGTCCGACAAGCTACGCCGGAAAGCACTCGGCTACGGGCCTGTGGCCCGGCTGGCCGACCGGCGAGCCGGACGCCAGGACGGCAAATCGGGATTTCCCGCGCTCCCGGTGAACGATGAATTCGCCGCGACGCCGTACCACGGGGTGCGTCAGCACCACCTCAATGTCTTCGCCGCACGCGAACTGCTCCGGCAGGAGGAAGAGATACACCCGCTTGTCCGGCGGCGGAAAGAGCTCGAGGGCGAGATCACCAGCGCGGAAGAGAAGGTCGCCGAGGCCCGCGCCCGGCTGGCCGCGACGCCGGCGGTGCCTTCTGAAGAGGAGCTCACCCGGCGGAACGCGGTCGAGTCCGGAGTGGACGAGCAACTGGTCCGGACCCGGCGCCAGCGTGAGCACAACGGGCGCCGCGGCCCCCTCGTGCAGGAAGAGCGGCGCGCGGTGGAGCAGGCTCGCTCCCTCCACATCGAGCTGGCCCGGCTACAGGGAGGGATCGTCGCCCGGAAAAGGCTGACCCTGGCCCGGATCCAGCTCCATCACGAACACGCCCAGCGGCGGTGCCGTACCTACGAACGCCACCTCGTCCGCCGGCACCCCGATGGCGGCGCGCTCATCCCGCTGCTCGCACTGGCCCGGCCTCGGCTGCCTGCCTGGGTTCACGAGCCCGAGACGCTCGGCGTGCACGCACCGCCCGAGCCGGCCGAGCAGCGCTGACTCCTCGCCCCAGAACCACGACCACGACCACGACCACGAAGGATTCGCCATGTTTCGCCGCCGCCGTGGAAGACCCGAACCGGCCGAGCCCACCTGGCAGGACGTCATGCCCGACCGGCCAGGGCCCGACAGCAAGCCCGGTCCTTTCGTGCAGCTGACCGAGATCGACCGCTGGCGCGCAGTGCCGTTCGACATGCCGCCCGCACCGGAACGGGGTTCCTGCCGCCAGCGCGTGCGTCAGCTGGTGGAACAGCTGGGAGACGCGGTCGACGAAGGCACTGGCGCGGCGCTCGATCTGGTCATCGAATCGTGGGTGGCCGCCTGGATCGAGTCCGTGCGCAGCGAGTACCTCGACCACCAGACGGTGCTCGCGCTGCACCTCGGCCAAGCAACGCAGTACCGGCGAGAGCTGGAACTCCAGGCTGGGCACGCCTCCGATGAGCTGGATCGTCTCAACGAGGCGTTCGAACAATGCCGCTCCGAGCTCACCGGCCACCGGCGGGACGTCGGCCCGGACCGGCCGGCGCCCGTTCGCGACGACGAAGAGGAGGATGAGCGATGAACCGTGTCTTCGGTACCGACCGGAAGAAGCCGACCGGGTGGGCTGCCCCGGAATTGCTTGCCGGCCGCGGATCCGCCGGTCTGGTCGCTGCCGCGATCCTGATCTTCGTCGGTGCGATGACCGACACTGTCGCGTTCAAATCCGTGCTCGACCTTCTGTTGAACGAGGCCGAGGTGTTCTCGTCGCTGATGGCGCTCGGCGCGACCGCGTTGGCGCTGATGGCCGCCGCTACCGCGGGGGTCGCCATCGCCGGGTTGCGCCACGGCCGCACCGGCGTCGTCCCGACGATCGTGATCCTCGCGATCGCCTGGCTGGCGCTGGGCGTCGTGCTGCTGGTGGTCCGCGCGCACAGCGCCGAGCTGACCGAATCCGCGATCGGGTTCGGAGTGGGAACCGGGCAAGATCCCGCCGAGGTCCAGCGCGGCCACTACGCCGCTTGGTTCTTCTTCGCCCTCTACGTCGTGAGCGGACTGTGCACCGCGTTCGAAGCCGAACGCCTTTACAACCCCGTCTACTTCGCCCACCGTCGTTTCGTCCGTCAATCGGCTCGGCAGAGCAGCGAAGTCGCCCGCCTCGACGCGCTGAAGGTCCGCGCGAACTCCGTCGTCGACCAGTGCGTCGGGGAGTTCGACCGGGAGGACGAGCGGATGACCGCCGCGATCCGGGAGCGTCAAGCACTCGGCGCCGAGCTCGCGAACTACGCGAGGCACCTGATGGCCGTGCACATGCAGGACCCGGCGAAGACGGGCGTGACGGAAACCGGACCCGTGCCACTGCCGTCGCCCGGCCCGGCCGCGGAGCCGGACGACGACGGTGACGAAGAACTGCGGCGCGCCGGATGAGCGGGTGGTACCAGCGACTCATCGGCCGGGAAACCGTCGCGGAGCCGCCCAAGCCCCGCTGCCCGCATTGCCGCCAGGAGCTCGACGTGTGCGCGGCCTGCTCGGGCGCCTACGACTCGGGCCGGCTCTGCCAGGAGTGCACGTCGGGACTCGTCTGCCCGGCCTGCCGGCGGCATTGGACCTGGAACTGAACGGAGCGAACGCATGCGATCCCGCCGCAATGGCCGGACGGCGAATGGACCACTGGGCCGATACCCGGACGTCGCCCTGCGCGAGGCCGGCACGCCGGCACCGCCCGTGCCACTTCCGCCGACCCGATGGCCTGCCGGACCGCTGCCGATGGCCCACGGTGTCGATTTCACCTTCGTCCGTTGCCACGGGCGGAATCCGGTCCGATGGCGGCCGGCACTCCCCATCGCTGTCAGACCAGCCGAATCCGCGGGGTGGAGGCCGCCGGCCGACCTCGACGAGGTCGTCGCCGAGCTCGGCCTGCTGACCGGGCTCACGCTGCGCATGGCATCGGCACATCCACCCGCGGCGCGGGCCGTCGACGTGGCTCCGGGCAATATCCTCGTACGCCCTGCGGCATCCGGCGAGAACTGTTGCGAGCTCAGCACTGCGCAAGGCGCTGGACACCTCGACCGCGGTCTCTGCGTGGTGGATCCCGGCCAGACCACCGCGCACCTGCGACACCAGCTGGGACACGCCCTGGGGCTGGGACACGCCCTGCGGGCAAGCGCTGTCATGCATTCCAGTCCCATCACCGGGTCGTTCGGACCGGGGGACCGCCACGGATTGGCGGCTCTCGGCTCCGGAGCCACCCAGCCCGACATCGAAAAGTTGTGAGGAACCTTGTTCGGATTTCGTCGTCTCCCCCACGCCCTGCTGGCCGCGGTGGCGCTGCTACCCGCCCTGGCCGCGTGTAGCTCCGGAACGGACGCCGTCACACCCGTGGCCGCGCAGACCGGACAGTGCCAGGCCGTTGGTCCCCTCGCCGTCGCGGCCGGCGGTCGGTCCGGTAACCCTCAACCGGTGCTGCCGGAGCAAGTCGGGCAGATTGTCCAGGCCGCGGTGGCCGGCGTGCCGGACCACACCCCGGGGCTCAAGGTCTCGGTGATCAACGTCGATGGACGTCCGGCGGTCACCGAGTCGGCGACTTTCCATTCCGATGCCAACAACACCGCGAAGCTGGACAACGACCGGACCGGGTTCGTCCGCAAGTTCGCCACCATGGTGACGTCGGTGCGTGCCAAGGTCCCCGAAGCGGACGTACTGGGCGCGCTCGCCGTCGCCGCGCACGCGACGGGAGACGGCCCGGGCACGGTCGTGCTGGTCGACTCCGGTCTGCAGACTCTGCCACCGCTCGACTTCCGCCAACCGGGCCTGCTTGACGCCGACCCCGCCGAGGTCGCGGGCGCGCTCGGCGAGGCGGTGCCCGACCTGCGGCACAAGACTGTCCTGCTCGCCGGCATCGGCGACACGGCGGCACCGCAGGCACCTCTCGACACCGCCCGGCACAACCAGCTGACCGAGCTGTACAAGGCCGTGGTCAAGGCAGGAAAAGCGGACTGCGTCGCCGTGCTGCCCGAGCCCCACAGCGGACCGGCTCCGACCGGAGTGCCGGCGGTCGGCGCGGTTCCCGTCCCCCTGCCCGACAACCTCGACCCGGACCAGTTCACCAAGCTCGTGCTGCCTGACGACGGCAAGGTCGGGTTCCGGCCGGACCGCGCGGAGTTCCGCGACGCCGCGGCGGCGGCCGAGGTGATCGCGCCGGTCGCCCGCTGGCTCACCGGCCGTACCAGCCGCAGCGTGCGGCTGACCGGAACGACTGCCCGCAACGGCGCCCGTGACGGGCAGGTTGCCCTGGCCGAGGCGAGGGCGAACGCCGTGGCCGAGCTCCTCGTCGAGCGGGGAGCCAAGCGTGAGCAGGTGTCCACCACCGGCGTCGGCAGCTACTTCGACGGCTACGTGCCCGACCACGACTCCGACGGCTCACTCATCCCGGCCGCCGCCGCACGCAACCGGACGGTGATCGTCGAGGTGACGCACCGATGACCGGGCAGGCCGGGAACCGAACAGGAGGCCCCATGACCGACGAGCCCCGCTACGAGTACGACTTCTGCCTTTCCTTCGCGGCCGAAGAGCGACCGTACGTCGAGGACGTGGCCCGGCACCTTCTCACCGCGGGCCTGCGCGTGTTCTACGACTCCGAAGAGACAGCCGACCTGCTCGGCGCGGATCTCTACACGCGTCTCGACGACGTGTACAACCGCCAGTCCCGTTTCTGTGTCTTGTTCGCTTCGGCTGCGTTCGCGCGCCGGATGTGGACCCGGCACGAACGGCGCTCAGCCCAGGATCGAGCGTTCCGCAGCCAGGGCGACTACATCTTGCCGATCCGCTTCGACGACACACCCATTCCGGGGCTGCGCGCGACAACCGGACACGTGGACGCGCGCATCACCTCGCCCGCGAGCTTGGCCACCATTCTGCTGGCCAAGCACGGCAGCGGGTCAGGACCCGCGCCGGTCGACTCGTCGATCGTCGTGCTGACGGGCGGATCGCCGGACTCCCTCCGCGGAATCTTGGAGCACGCGCTCACGGAGTGCCGGGTCAACCTCACCTCGGAGCAGCTCTTCACGGCCCCCTCCCGGGTGATCGGCGTGATTCCCGAGACCGCGTTGCGGACGGCCGAAGTCGTGACGACACTGGCCAACGCCGCCGAGCGGGCCTCCCGTGAGAGCCGGGTCGGTCCGCTCAGGATCGCGGTGCACTGCGGACAGGTTCCGCCCGTCGACTATCCGGCGGCGTTCGACGTCAACACCGCGGTCGAGGCGGCCTTGTCCGCCGCTGTCACGGATTTCGTCGCCCGGATTCCGGACGCGCGTTGCTGCGCCGTCATTGCCACCGAGAGGGTTTACGACGCCGTGATCCGGCCCGGGCGGGGCGGTAGCAATCCGTCGCTGTACCGCCTCGTCACCACGGCAACCGGGACGGCGCTCCACGTCCGGGTGTTCGGCTATCCGCGCCCACCAGACCGGCAAGCCACGCCGACGCCGACGCCGACCGGACCGTCAATCACCCACGGGGACACCCACAACCTCTTCTACCGCTCGCCTATCGGGCAGGTCGGTGACCGTTACTACGGAGGTGCCGGCCATGACGACTGAGTCGCCGACACCGGAACAGGAACCGGAACCGGTGGAAAAGGCCGAACCCGCGCCCCCACCGCCCCCACGGGACAACACCGATCGAAGTAAGCGATCCGAGGAGGCGCAGTCCGACAAGGATTCCGAAAAGGACGATGAGGAGAAGGACAACGAGGACGACATCCATGCGGCGCAGGAGAAGGCAGCCGACCCGGAAAGCGCGCAGGCGCGTGGCCGGTTCAGCGACGAGGTCGACGCGGCCGTGCGGTCCCTGCTCGGCTGGAACACCGGTGGGTTGGCCGGCTCCCTCGGCACCGCGAACTTCTTCCTCGGCGCCACATCTGTCGGACAGGTCGGTGATCGGCACGGTGCGAGCGGCTACCGTGACGTCGACTTGCGGCTTCGGAGCGGCATGGTCCCCCCGGACGTGCTCGACCGTATCGAACAGTCATATGTGGAGCCGGAAGGCTACGCCGAGCTTCGGTACCGGCTCGAACACCGCCAACTGCTGTTCATCCAGACGAAGAAGGGAACTGGCCGGACGACGACCGCACTTCGGCTACTGGCCGAGACGTGCCGTGCAGGCGTCCGAAAGCTCGATCCCGACCGCCCGCTGAAGGAGCTGACCGCCGAACAACTCGAACCGTCGCACGGCTACCTCCTGGAGTCGCTGGATCCCGGTCAAGCCGCGGATTTCCAGGCGTTCCACGCGGAGCAGCTCGAGCAGACGATGCGCGAGCAGGGATGCATGCTCGTCGTCATCGTCGACGAGTCCGTCCGGTTGCGCGAAAGCGAAATCGGCGACTTCGTGGTCACGGATTTCGGCCGGATCCAGCCGAAGCCGCTGCTGGAACGCTACGTCGCCTGGGAACTCGCCGGCTCCACGACCGCTGACCAGACGTTGTTGACCAGGCCCGAAGTCCTGGAGATCGTCGAGCAGCTCGGTGACGAGCTTCCGCCCCGTGAGCTGGCCAAGCTGGGCCAGCTGTTGATCGATGTCGCCAACGACCGGCTCGACCTCGCTTACGTCCGCGATCGCTACTCCCAAGCGAGTTCGGCCGACTTCTCCCGCTGGTTCGATGCGCTGCCCGACACGGACCAGCGCGCGTTCGTCATCGCGTTGGCCGTTTTCAACGACGAATCCGTGCAGATGGTCTCCACGGCCGCGAGAATGCTCGCGAACCGGTTCAAGCGGCTGGAGGCCCCACGCCGGGAGGATCGTGCGCGACGTGTCTTCGCGACACAGCTCTCGAAGCGAGTCGAGTGGGCACGAGCGGAGCTCGTGGACAGTACGCAGGAGACGATCTACGGCCAGGTCCAGATCCGGAAGATCCGGTTCCGGGACGAACGGTTCCCAGCGCGTGTGCTGGACCGGCTGCAGGCGCAGTACACCGATGCCCTCGACGTCGTCCTGGATTGGCTTTACGACCTCGGCGGGATCGAGGCGCCGCAGGTCCGCGCCCGCGTCGGCGTCGCGGTCGGAGCACTGAGCCAGTACGACTTCTCCTACGTGTACAACCGGATGATCGTGCGCTGGGCCGGATCCGGCGACCCGGACGAGCGGAGAGCGGCCGTCGCGGCGCTGCACGTGCCCGGCCAGCTCCCGGAGCTCGTGCACGTGGTGTCCAAACTGCTCGACAGGTGGTCCCGCCGGGGTACCCCGGCGCTGCGGGCGACCGCCGCGGAAGCACTGGGCAGCATGACTTCGATCAGCACGAGAACTGCCCTGAGGTTGATGCGCAAGGCCGCCGTCCCGGTCACCGCCTACGCCGTCGGTGAAGGGATGAGCGAGCTGTTCCTGCGCGCGGACCCCGGTCAAGTCCTCGACGCACTCATCCGCTGGTCTCGGGACGGTCAGCCGCCTGACCGGCGCGACACCGCTTTGCTGGCGGTGCTGATCATCTCCCGCTATGTCCGGGTCAGCGTGGAAGGCAGCTCGGAGCACTGGCCGGTGCTGGTCTGGCTGGCTGGACAAGACGACGACCGGAGAACGCAGATCCTCACTTTGTTCTCCCGGATGCTGCAGACCGCCGATTTCCTGCGCGGCGCCTACCAGGAGTTCAAGGACTGGGTTCGGATCTCCGGTAAAGACCGCGCCATGGCTGAGCCCCTGGCCGACCTCCTCCGGGACATCGGCCGGTGCTCCGGCGACCTCGCCGGCATTCGCTACGACCTCGAGCAGTGGGCCGGCGCCCGGCAGGGCGCCAGCCACGCGGCCCGGACAGTACTTCGCCACTTCGACGAGAAAGAGGAGACTCGATGACCGTTCCGCCCCCTGCCCCGAACGACGCCGCCGGCTCGCCCGACGCCAGAGCGTCTGAGCCGGCTCCGGAACCGAAATCCGACGCGAAGCCCGAACCCGAGACCGGCCCCCCTCCGGTACCGATCGTCCGGACGATTGAGGTCAGCCGTGCCTCTCTCCGCAAGGACAACCCGGCGTCTTCCGGCCATTCGGCCGTGGTCTACGTGACGAAGAGCGGGGACTACCGCCTCGGCAGCGGCCGGCTCACCATGGGCGAGCTGTGGCTGGCCACTCCGCGCGAGATGTACCTGGTCGACATCCAGCCGCACTACGAAACTTACTCGCTGGAGTTGCCGTCGCAGGAGGAGGCGTTCTACTTCACCGCGAATGTCCGGGTGACGTGGCGGGTCCATGACCCTGTCGCCGCCGTACGAGCGAAGACAGTCGAACCGCGCGCTGTCATCCGCGACGTTCTCGAAGAGCGGCTGCGCGACATCACTCGTGGGTTCGAGGTCGAGAAGAGCGCGAGTGCCGAGCGCCAGATCGCCCACGAGTTCCGCGACCAGGTGATCCGCGTCTCGGAGGTCGTCGAGGTGGTCAACTGTTCGGCGGTATTGGCCCTCGAAGAGAGCACGCGCGACCACATCGCCCGGCGGACCCAGCGGATCCGCGACCGGGAGACGGAGCTGGGTGCCCAAGAGTTGCGAGTGCTTCAGGCCGAGCACGAGCGTGCCTTGAAGAACATGCAGGAGAAGCACGAACTCGAACTCAAGCAGGAGCGCCTGAGGTTCTACGCGGAAGTACTGCGCGAAGGCGACATCAACATGCTCGCGCTGCGCCTTTCGGGCAACAAGGAAGACATCCAGGACGTGCTCGAGCTGTGGAAGGACCAGAAGCAGCTCGACTACGACCGGTCGATGACGGTGCTCAACACGCTGCTGGAATCTCGGCTGGTGACCCGGAAGGACGTCGCCGGCCTGCTCGCCGACGCCAACGACACACTCGTCGGCAAGCCTGCTGTCGAGAGCGGGCCGAAACCGGTGACGGCGAAGTCCAGCCGCGCCGACCTGGACGACGAAGACGAGGACGAGGACGATGTCGGCAAAGCCTGATTTACTCAGTCCGGTAGCGGACGTTCCGGTGCTCGGTGACCTGATCGGCTTGCTGGACAGCGCGGCCACGCAGATCGGTTTTCCTTTCTGGATCCGAACATTCGTGGAATTGGTCGTCGCCGGGTTCCTGACGTTCGCCCTGCTGCGCCTGCTCACGGCCAAGCTGTTCCCGTGGCTGGGCGGCGCACTGGTCCACCCGGTGAAGCTGCTCACCCGTGCGATGCTCGTTCTGCTTCTGCTTCCCGACCTCGGCGTCAGCCGAGTCGCACGGCGACTCGGCCGCACCCCGCCGGAAGTCGTGTACGGCTACGGCTCCGCCGTGGTGGCTGTCATCGAGGGAACCGAAGACCTGGTCAGGCGAGCGCTTCCCAAGTTCTCCCTGACCCGGACGATCCGCCCGTGGCTGATCGGTGTCCTTCTGGCCGCCGGATTCCTGCTCTGGAACAACCAGGACTGCGCGTCAGGTACCGCACCGCGGTGCGCCAGCCCCGTGGAGGTATGGCTGGCGTCGGTCGGCCAATGATCCCCTGTGCCCCCCGGCCCGCCAGTGCCGGAAAGCCCGAGGAGTGCGAAATGTTCGGTAAATCGACGGAACAGGCGAACCTGGAGTCCCTGCTCGACAGCTTGGCCCGGTCCTATCTGCGGGGCGCGGTCATGGGAACTCCGGAGGGCCGGCGCTCTCTCTGCGCCGAGATCGGCCAGACGGCAACGGCCGCGCAGAGTGCTGGGAAGCACAAGGCGATCACCAATGCCCGGTCCTACCGACCGGTTTTTCTCGGTGCATTGCCCACACCCATCCAGCGAGAGTTCGAAGAACTGCGCTCGGCCGCCCTGCGGGGACTCTGAAGGGAGGTTCTTCCTTGGCCAGTCAGGTCACGGAAGGGCGCTTGCAGGAATAGCCGGGCCGACAAGATCCGCCTCGAGCCGGCACCACCTCAGGTAACCCCGGCCTGACCAGGTGAAGCCGCCGTGCCGTGGGCGGGCCGGCCGGGCACCGGTGACGGGCCCGTGACGCCGCGAGGGCGCTGCCGCGACGTGCCGGGTGCCATCCTGCTGCCCCTATGGCTGTGCCCCTCAAGGTCCGCTCGCCGCGGCCGGCGACTCCGGTCGTCTCCGCGGCGGCGGGTCCGCGCGCGGCGGCACCGGGGCCCGTCGCCTCGAAGCCGGTGGCCGGCAACGCCGCCGTCACCGCCGAGATGAGCGGGACGCGGCCCGGGTGGTCCGGGCGGTTGCTCGCCGGGCAGAACGTCGTCGGCAACCAGGCCGTCGCGGCCGCGGCCAAGGCGGGGCCCACCGGCCGCGCACCGCAGCGGCCGGCCAAGCCGGCGCCCGCGAAGAAGGACCCGAAAACCACCGACGACCGAGCTAAGGCCGCCGCAGCCCCCTCAGCGGGGGTGGCCGGCCGTCCGGTCGACGGCGTGCGCCTGGCCGGGCCGTTGCGGCTGGCGCTGCCGTCGTTCGCACGCCGGTTCGACGCCCCGGCCGCGCTGCCGCCGGTCCGCGCTCCCGGCGCCGGTGACCGGGACGCGCTGGCCTCGGCTTCGCGCGCGTTCGCTCGGCTCGTCGACCGCGCTCGGCGCGCCCACGAGGCCCAGCGGTCGCTGCTGGAACGGCTCGGCCGGGCCGCGGTGGACCGCCATGAGCGGGTGGACGGCCGGGCCCGCTCCCGGGTCGCCGCGGCCGAGCACGAGCTGGACGACCTGCGCCTGGACGCGCTGAGCACCGTCGACACCGCGTACGAGGAGGGCACCGCCGGGCTCGGCCTCGCCGTGCGACGGGGCCGCCGGCAGGTGGCCTCCGCCTCCGCGAGCGCGTTGCGCCGGGTGCGGGCCAACGCCGACACCGCGGGCGAGCAGATCACCACGATCGTCAACGACCTGGCGGCGGGCTACACCGACCTGCTGGAGCAGAGCGCGGTGGCGATCACCACGGCGGCCGGGCAGGCGATCGCGGCCGTCCAGGCCTACGGCGCCGCCGCGGCCACGCTCTTCCCCGGCGGGGCGACGCCGTTGGCGGAAGCGGAAAACGAGGCCCGGCGCGCGGCCGTCCCCGGTCTGGCCGACGCGGCCGTGAAGGCGCTCGGAGACGCGTCGAAGACGCAGTCGGACGCCTACCGCGGCCAGATCAAGACGGTGCGCGACCAGTTCGACGCGAGTGAGCTGGCCACCGCGCTGAGAGCGCGTAAGGCCGAGATCGACACGAAGGGCCGCGCCGCGGTGCGGAAGGCCACCAGCACCGCCTACGGCGCGCTCGGCAAGCAGGCGAGGAGCGGCCACGAAGCGCTGCGCCGGATGGCCGGCGAGGCCCGCGAGTCGATCGCCGTGCGGCACCAGGCGGCCCGGGACCGCCTGGTCAACGACGCCAACGCGCTGCTGCACGGCTCGCACGCCCAGGCCGCCGCGGAGCTGACCGGGCTCGGGACGGCCGCGACGACCGGACTGGCCGCGTTCGGCCAGGTGATCACGTCGGTGCGCGACGGGCTGAAGCCGGCGGCGGAGAACGGCGCGGAAAGCCTGCGCCGGACGACGGAAAAGGCCGTCGGCGACACGGGGCCGAAGGTGGACCAGCTCGGCGTCGCGCAGCAGCGCCTGGTGACCCGGGCCGACGCGTCGACCGGCGCGGTGGTGAACGAGGTCGAGCGGACCGCGACGACGGCCTCCGGGCGGGCGCGCGCGGAGTCGGTGGCCGCGCTGCGCGGAACGGGAAGGGCGGCCGCACAAGGGATCGCCGGATTCGTGGGCGGGCACGACGCGTCCTTCGCGGCCACGGCGCGCGGCATCCGGCAGGTCGCGGACGCCTGGGCCATGCCGCTCAAGCAGGTGTTCGGCGCGGCGGTCCGCAAGACGAAGGCGGCGATGACCGCGCCGTTCACCGAGTGGAAGACGACGACGGACGCCGGGCGGGACAAGTACGTCGGCGAGATCTTCACGCCGTACCTGCACCCGGCCGTGAAGCTGGCCGGTGACATCGAAGCGGCCGCCGCCGGGGTGGCGTCGGACCTGGAGAAGCGCGAGTTCGCCCTGGTGGACGCGTTCGATGGCTGGGGCACCGACGAGGCGAAGGTGTCGAAGTCCCTGCGCGGCCTGACACCCACGCAGGCCCGCGCGCTGCGCTGGCTGTACGAATCCGCGCACGGCTCGCTCGACGCGGCGCTGACCGACGAGCTCAGCGGCGACGAACTCGAATCCGCGCGGGCCTACCTGCGGGGTGACCAGGCCGCGGGCGCCGCGGCCGAGCTGCGGGCGTCCACCCACTGGTACAACGACGACGAAGCGCGCATCGAGGAGCTGATGCGCAACCTCAAGCCCGAAGAGCTCGAGAAGCTCAAGGGCAGCAAGGAAGGCGCGGACGCGCTCGCCGAGGTGCGCGACAGCCTCGGCGGCACCGACCTGAAGGTGTTCGACGCGCTCGCGGCGGGCAACCAGAACCTCGCGGACGCGTTCCGGATGAAGGACCGGATCGACGACGCGCGCCGCGCCGGCGACCTCGACGCGCTGCACGACACCCTCATCGAGTACGGCAAGGCCCCGGCCGAGCGCGGCCGCGCCCAGGCCACCGCGGACGAGCGCCGGGTGGCGGTGCAGCAGGAGCTCGCGGGCATCATCGCCGGCACGGGCAAGGTCGCGCCGCAGCAGGCCGCCGCCGCGGTCGAGAAGTACGCGCTCGCGCCGATCCAGGTGACCGTGACCGACGCCGAGGGCGGCTCGACGGTCGAGACGCGGGAGGTCACCGGCGCGAACCGGGACCTCGCCGTCGCGCTCATCCGGGGCGGCGAGAACACCGTGGCGGCGCGCGCGGCCCGGCTCGGCGTCGAGACGCAGCGGCCCGGCGGGCCGAACCTGCTCAAGCTGGACGCCGCGCTCGTCGACCCGCGGCTCAAGCCGGGCGCGAAAGTGCCGGAACAGGACCGGAAAGCCGCGCTGGACGAGCGCAACCAGGTCTTTCGGAAGTACGCCGCCGACTACGGCGGCGCCGCCCAGGCCGGGACGCCCGCGTCCGCGAGGAACTACCTGGAAGGACAGCTCAAAACCGCGTACGGCGACGACAAGGACGCCGCTGAGCTCGCCGTCCGCCTCGCCCACGAGGACTACCCGACCCCGAAGACGGCCGCGCTCGCCCTCAAGTACGCCTCGAAGGGCGCCGGCACCGACGAAGAGCTGATGTTCCGCTTCGTCGAGCGGATGGACCGCGACGAGATCGCCGCGATGCGCGTCGAGTACCGGAGCCTTACCGGTACCGCGCTCGACGACGACCTCGGCACCTTCGGCGGCCAGGGCTGGTTCACCGAGCTTTCCGGCGACGAGCGGCTGCGGATGGAACGGGCGCTGCTCGGCGTGCCGCGCAACGACCGGGAGCGCGCCGAGGTCGCCGCGTTCACCATGCAGCAGCAGCGGGACGAGACAGGGTGGCTCGGCTCGTGGCTGGCCGGCGACAGCATGGCGGACCGGGACCTGGCGTTGGCGCAGTCCCGGCTGACCACCTCGCTGGGCGGCGCGACCGTGCGGGTCGACGACAAGGGCAACCCCGTCTGGACCGACGCGGCGGGCCGCCCGATCGCCGCGGGCGGCGGCCTGTTCGACGAGGACGGCAAGTACACCGGCGCGGATCCGCGGGAGTTCGCGTCCGCCGTGCGGGTGAGCAAGCTGGCGGCCGAGAACTACGCCGCCGCGATCGACCGCTACGCGTCGGTCCTGACCACCGCGGTCATGGTGGTCGGCGCGATCGCCGCCGCCGTGGCCACGGTGGCCACCGGCGGCGCGGCCAGCCCGCTGCTGATCGCCGCCATCGCCGGGCTGACCGGCCTCGGCTCGATGGCCGTGCACAGCGCGGTCAGCGGTGGCCGGTACGGCTGGGAGCAGGCCGCTGTCGACCTCGGCATGACGGCGGTGCAGGCGCTCACCGCCGGCATCGGCCAGCACCTGTCGATCGTGGCGCGCGGCGGCGCCCAGAGCCTGGCCGCCGGGATGACGACGCTGCGATCGGCCGAGGGCCTGGCCCCGACGATGGGCGGCATCACCGGCAGCACGCTGGGCGACCTGCTGGTCATCGGCGGAGCGACCGGCGGCCTGGGCGGCTTCGGCGGCGCGCTGTTGGACGAAGCCACGTGGCGCAAGGGCTTCGGACCGGGCTTCGCGGCACTGCTGGAGGCCACGCTGACCGGCGCGCTCGCGGGCATGGCGAGCACGGTGACGTCCCAGGCGTTCGAGTCCCTGCCGGCCGGCCGCGCCACGACTCTCGGCGACGCGCTCAGCGGCTCACTGGCGGCCCGCACGGCGTTGCGCGGCACGTCGTCGTTCCTCGGCGGCGCGACGGGCAAGGGCGTGGAGCTGGGCATCGGCGCGGCAACAGGCAAGCTCCCCGGCGACGCCGGCGACATCCTCCAGGAGATGGGCAAGGCCGGCCTGGAGTCGGCGGTCCAGGAAAGCGCGGCCGGGCCGCTGGAGAAACCCGCCCGGTTCCGCGGGCCGGCGGAATCGGTCGAGGTGGCCCGCCGGGCGGCGAGGTCGACGCGGACGGACACCGGCGACGTCGCCCCGGGTGCGGTGGCGAACCTGCTCCGGAAACTGCCCAGCCTGCCGGACGATTCGCCGGCCTCGATCCGCGCGCTGGTCGCGACGGTGGTCGACGGCGACGTCGTGCTGGAGCCGGTCGGCGGCCACGACGGCCGGGCCCGGACGACGCGCCCGGTGTACCGGGTGACGGTGGACGGCGAGCCGGCCGGCTACGTCAAGATCGTGCCGGACGGCGCCGAGTTCGCCCAGGAGCTGTCGGCCGCGGACCGGCTCGGCCAGGCCGAGCTGACCGCGTTCGGCGTGCCGGACGTCCTCGCCGTCGCCTCGGTGCCCGGCCCGGAAGGCACCCGCCGCGGCGCGCTGTTCACCGCGGCCGCCCCGGGTGTGTCGGTGGACGCCCTGCTCCGCCGGGTACCCCTGGCCTGGGACCGCGACCGGGCGATGGACGACCTGCGCCGGGCGGTCACCGGCGTCGCCGAGGGTATGGCCGAACTGCACCGCGGCGGCGACCGGCAGGCGTCCCCGGCCTACCTCGCCCCGCACGCCGCCGCGATCCGCGAGCACCTCGCGGAGCTGGCGGCCCGCCGCCCGCTCCTCGAAGAGCTCGGCGTCGACATCGACGGGATCCAGGCCGCGCTGGAGACGACGTTGGCGCGGGCCGCGGCCGACCCCGGCCCGGCCGCCCTGGTCCACGGCGACGCCCACCTGGGCAACTTCCTCTGGGACGCCGACGCCGGCGTGTCGATGATCGACGCCCCGACCCTGCACCAGTCGATGAACGCCGCCGGCGACCCCATCGGTTCGCCGGCCCGGGACGTCTCACTGTTCACCCAGCGCATCGGCCACTTCGGCCGCGAGTTCGGGCTCACCCCGCAGGACATCGGCCTGCTTCGCCAGGACTTCGCCGACGCTTACGCGCGCGGCGGCGGACCGGTCGTGCCCGCGCCGGTGCAGGCCATGTTCGACGCCCGCGCGGCGGCGCACCGGCTGGCCCGGGCCATGACCCGCCTGGAGGAACGGCCCGATCCCCGCCGGGCGCCCGACGTCGGCGCCGCCACCGCCGCCCTGCAGGACGCCCTGGGCCTCGACTCCAGCACGGCGAACCGGCTCGCCGAGCGCTTCGCCGGCCAGCTGCCCGGAACTCCCGACTACCGCCGCACCTGGACCGCGATCGACAACTTCCGCGCCTACATGCTCCGCACCGCCGACCCCGCCGTGCGTGCCCGCTTCGAAACCGAGTACGGCGGCAAGATCCGCGCTCTGCAGTCGGAACAAGCCGAGAAGTTCAAGGCGCTGTGGGACGACCTCTTCCCGCACCAGCGGGACGAGTTCACGCTCTCTCCCGAGAGGAGACGCGCGGCCGGAGAGGAAGTCCGGGGTCTGGCGGCGGAGGCTCGTGAGCTCATGGACCGCCTGGCGGAATTCGCGGCGACGACCGGAGACCCGGCGCTGGCCGAAGGCACCGTGGCGAGGACCGTGGATCTGAAGGGCACGGAGGCCTGGGAGGCTTCGTTCCGGGAGGCCCGGGCCAAGATCGACGACGTCGTCGCCGGTTTCACCTACCACGGCCAGGAGATCGGGTACATCGGCAGCATGAAATCCGGCTTGCGCGGTCCGCACAAGGGACGGACCCGCTTCGACCCGTACGATTTCGACGTCGACCTCTACGTGGTGGTCGACCGGGAGACCTTCGCCGCGGTCGCCGCCGAGCACCCGGATCTGCTGGACACCGAGGGCACGAAGATCATGCCCGATGGCGGAGAACCGGAAGACCTCGTCCGGCTCGGGAAGCGGATAGGCGCAGCGCTCAAGGAGAAATTCCCGCACGTCAAGGGAATCGAGGATTCCACGATCGCGCTCCGCGCGGAGCAGCCCTGGTAAGGTCACCCCGATGTCGAAAGAGTCCGGATGAAACGACAGAAGATCCGTTTCAGCGCCCGAGCGGATACCGACGAGGCGCCGGAGCAGGTCGCCGCGCACGTCGGGCAAGCGCTGGGCTGCACCTTCGTCCGAGGCGAATTCCAACGGCGGCCCGCACAGATCGCGTACGTCTTCGGGGTCAAGATCTCCGCGATCGGCGTTTCCGGTGCCGGCGGCAAGAATGTGGTCAAACTCGTCGGCGAGGTCGCCGAGGAAGGTTTCCTGTACGCGCCGGACGGCAGCGACGACGTCGAATACGACCGGATCGACATCAGCGCCTACGTGGTCGACCTGCTCACCATCCGCACCGGGTTGCGGTGGTACCGGCCCACTCCCGAGGACTACGCCGCCGAACGCAAGGCAAGCCGCGGACTCGACGATTGGCTCGGCGGAGTCGGCGCCGACGAAGAACGGTGATGACCTCGAGCCCGCGGCTGCGGGCGGAAGCCTCGATGGTCGCGCTCCAGGTGCAGCTCGAACCGATCCTCCGGGCGATCGCGGCGGACCGGACCGGCGCCGCGCTACGGGAGCTGCGGCCGCGGGACGCCGACTACGCCAAAGTCTTCGTGCGCGACACCGTGGAACCGGCCCGGCAGCACTACGAACGAAACTGGACCACCGGGATCGGCTTCCGCCGGCCGACGGGCCGTCCGAACCTCCGCGTCCACCTCGCGCCGGCCGGTGCGCTCGCCGATGACAACCCCATGTCGCGGCCCTTCCCCGGTGGCTACCGGTCGGTGGCTGACCTCTTGGTGCCGACGCGGGTGTGGGCCGCCTGGCGGTACCTCTCCCCCGGTCAGTCCGCCGGCCTTTCCTACGACGGCCTGGCCTGGTGCGACGACCACTGGGCGTTCTTCCCCAAGCCCTACCGCGTGCTGACGGTCGGGTAGGTCCATGGACTGGGAACCGTGGCTGCGCAAGTGGAGTGCGGAATGGATCACCACGGCGGAGCCCGGTGAACTCGACCCCGCCGTGACGCGGGACCGGTGGCTCGGCTTCGCGGCCGCGACCGAGGACGAGGTCATCGCGGCCGAGACGCGGCTGGGTGTGCGGTTGCCGCCGTCGTACCGGCAGTTCCTGCTCTGCACCAACGGATGGCGCGACGCCGGCGGGTTCGTCTACCGGATGCGCGACACCACGACGGTCGGCTGGCTGCGCGACCTCGAGCCGTTCTGGGAAGAGTGGGAAGACCTCGACGAGCAGGGACCCGACGGCAACCACTTCACCCGCGGCTTGCTGCTCTCCGAGGAAACCGACGCGGGCATCCTGTTCCTCGACCCCGGCGACGTGGACGGCTCCGGCGAGTGGGCCGCCTACAGCCTGTTCTCCTGGCGCGCCGAACCGCCCACCCGGTTCCCCTCCTTCACCGCGTTGATGGAGGACCTCTACGCCGAGTTCCACCAGATGCGCAAGCCGGCCGGCGAGACGCGCGACGCGTGGGACGCGGAGGTCGAACGAGCCCGGGTCGCCGCGCTCGCCGGTGACGTGGATGCCGCCGGCGAAGTGCTCGAGCGAGCCGAAGATTTCGGCCGTGAGCGGGCGACCGTGCTGCGCGCGCAGCTCCTGCTGTTGTCGCGCCGCTGGTACGAAGCCGGCAGCCTGCTCGGCCGGCTGCTGCACCCGTCCTTCCTGCCGGCGGGGTTCCTCGCCGACCCGCTCTTCACCGAGGAACTGCTGCCGTACCTCTTCGACGACCACCTCCGCGGCGCGCGGCAGGGCCGGATGTCCGTGCTGCGGGGCGCGATGATCGGCGAGCGGCCGGTGATCATGGCCCTGGTCGCCGAAAACGAACCCCGGTTCTCGAGGCCAGGGGAAGGCTTCACCTACGGCAACGAGGAGTTCGACCGGCCGGTGCGCGACGCGCGGGCCGCGCACCCGGACGATCCCGACGCGCTGTGGACCGCGGTCCGGGCCGCGCTGCCGCACTGGCGGCCGCGCACACCGGACCACATCGCCCCGGTCGCCCTGCTCGCCGACCCCGTCCTGGCCGCCGCGATCACCCCGGAGCGCGGCCGCGAACTGCTCACGACGCCTCGGCTCCCGTGAACATGGCCACCATGCTGTGCGGTGCGTCCGCGCCGAGCATGACGTCGTAGATGTCCTCCTCCCCCGCTTCGGCCGCCGCGCGGGGGAACATCGCTTTCTCGTACTCCGCCAGCGCCTTCTCCGCGTCCTCCGGGTGCGCGGCGATCGCCTGCGCGAGTTCGGCGCCGTCCAGCATGGCCAAGTTGGCGCCTTCGCCGTTCGGCGGCATCAGGTGGGCCGCGTCGCCGATCAGCGTCACCCCGGGTACGCGGTCCCAGCGGTGCCCGGCCGGCAGGGTGAACAGGCGGCGCAGCACCGGCGGCACGTCGCTGTCGGTCAGCAACGCCGTCAGCTCCGGGGCCCAGCCGTCGAACTCCCCGGCGACGTCGCCGGCCCAGTCCTCCGGTTTCCGCAGCTGCGCATACGTGTGCAGGGTCCCGCCGCTTTCCCGGTGCACCAGGATTGCCTTGCCCGGCGCCGGCGCGAACATCGATCCCGCGCCGACGGCCTTCGCGGCGGCGGGATGGCGGGTGTCCGCGTCGAACAGGAACGTCTCGACGACGGAAACGCCGACGTAGGAGGGAATCGCGTCCGATACCAGCGGACGGACGCGCGACCAGGCGCCGTCCGCGCCGACGAGCAAGCTCGAGACGACGGTGGTGCCGTCCGCGAAGCTCACCTCGTGGCGGCCTTCGCCGAGGGCCCGGACGCCGGTGGCCTTCCGTCCCCAGTGGACGGTCCCGGGCGGCAGCGAGTCGAGCAGCAGTTGCCGCAGCTCGCCGCGCTGGACCTCGGGACGCTCGCCGGTGCCGTCGTCGGGCCGGTCGAGCAGGACCGTCCCCGTCCGGTCGAGGACGCGGTAGGACTCGCGGCCCGCCAGGACGAGCTCGCGGAATCCGTCCGTCAGGCCGGCCGCATCGAGGGCCGGCTGGCCGTTCCACGGGTGGATGTCGAGCATTCCGCCCTGCCGGCGGGCCGCAGGTGAGGCTTCCGCTTCGTAGACCGTCGCCGGGATGCCGTGGACGTGCAGGACGCGGGCCAGCACCAGGCCGCCGAGTCCGGCTCCGATGATCGTGGTGGTTCGTTGGATCGTCACTCCAATGACGCTACCACGGCTTTGGATCGGCGATCCAACCATGGCATGATGAGCCCATGGCGAAACGACGCACGGACGGGCTGTCCCGCGAGGTGATCGTCAAGGCCGCGGCCGGGCTCCTCGACGACGGCGGCGAGGCCGCGCTGACCTTCCGCGCGCTGACGACGCGGCTGAGCACCGGCTACGGCGCGATCTACCACCACGTGGCGAACAAGAGCGACCTGCTCGCGGCGGCCACCGACGACGTCATCGCGGAGGTCCTGACCGGCGTGGTCACCGACGGGGACGCCCGCGATGCCCTGCGCACCGTGGCCCTGGGCCTGTTCGACGCGATCGACGCCCACCCGTGGGTCGGCGCCCAGCTCTCCCGCGAGCCGTGGCGCCCCGCGCTCCTGGAGATCTACGAGAGCACCGGCCGGCTGCTCGACGCGCTCGGTGTCCCCGAAAGAGCACTGTTCGACGCCGCGGGCGCGCTCGTCAACTACGTCCTCGGCGTCGCCGGGCAGAACGCCGCGAACGCCCGGGTCCTCGCCTACGGCGAAGCGGACCGGACGGCTTTCCTGGCCAAGGTCTCCGCGCAGTGGGCCGAGCTCGACCCGGAGAAATACCCGTTCGTGCACCGGGTTTCCACGCAGCTGCGCGAGCACGACGACCGCGAGCAGTTCCTCGCCGGCGTCGACATCTTCCTGGCCGGGATCGCCACCCTGCGCTGAGCGGCGCGCCGGGAAAATTGCCCACCTCGGGCTTTCCGTCGCGTGCTTCACTGCCCGCATGGTGAAGAAGCTGGCCACCGCGGTGGTTGTCCTCAGTGCCCTCCTCGCCGCTCCCGCGGAAGCGGCGACGAAGTACTACCAGCAGACCGTCACCGGCTCGACCCAGGCGGAGTGCGAGGCCGCCGGGAGCGCCCTCGCCCAGCAGAAGCAGGCCGAAGGGTACCTCGTCACCTGGATCGGGTGCGGTTACTCGAACTTCCGGTGGGCGGGGCTCGTCGGCTGGTCGGACTGACGAACCGGCCCCGGTGCGGCAGCTCGTAAGCCGCCGCACCGGGGTACGGGTCACCAGCCGACGGCGACCACCAGCCACTGCGGGTCGCCGTGGGAGACGAACGACGACTGGGCCGCCACGTCGTCGTACGGGAAGCCGTACGCGAGGTGGTTGATCGCGTGGTCGTGCCAGAACTTCGCGTAGTAGTTCGCCGGGGCCGCCTGGTAGTACCGCGCCGGGTCCTGCCACTGCGACTGCGGCAGGTGCGCCGTGTGCCGGTTCAGTGCCGCGCACATGTCGGGGTTCCCGGCCAGCGAACCGGCGCAGCCGGTGATGTTCGACGTCGGCTCGTTGACGCCGACCGACTGCGCGTAGGCGGTGAAGTAGTTCGCGTACTTGCCGCCGGCGCGGAAGTCCGGCGCGCTGCCCGGGGCCGGGATCCGGTACGGCGCGTTCACCGTCGCCAGGCCCTTGAACTCCGTCGGCACCTCGGACTGGAACTTGGCGAAGGTGGCCGACCGGTCCTCCTGGAAGGTCTGGTAGTCCTCGCCCACCTGGACGTCGTAGCCGTCGTGGGCGTGCAGCCGCATGGCCAGCTTCAGCGCGAACGCGTCGACCCGGGTGGTGTTGCCGTTGAAGACGTCCGGCCCGACGGTGAACTCGATGAAGTCGGCGTACTGGCTGTTCGGCGTGCCCAGGTAGAAGTACATCCGCCCGGCCGAGTTGGCCGGCATGTCGATGTAGGGCTGTTCGGCGATCGAGTGCGTCTGGCCGCCGAAGTTCCAGTACACCTGGCTGTCCGGGTACTTGCCGTTGGTGCGGTTGAGCACCTTCACGGTGAGCACGTTGCGCGCGGCCGGGATGCTCGCCGTGTCACCCCAGAACGAGTCCGGCGGGGTGCCCGCGCCGGGCTGCGTCGTCCCGCCGCCGGTGCCGAACACCTGGAACTCCCACAGCGAGACGCCGTACGGGGTGGCCCGCGCGGTCGTGGCGAGCCGGACGTACCGGCCGGAGCCGGTCACGTTCAGCGTCTGCGTGCCGCCGGTGCCGGTGGTCGTCTGGTACACAGTGGACCACGCGGAACCGTTGGCGGACAGCTGGATCTGGTACGCGGTCGCGTAGGCGGCTTCCCAGCGGAGCACGACCTGGCTGACGGTCGCCGCGCCGCCGAGGTCGACCTGGATCCACTGTGGATCGTTGAACTGCGACGACCAGCGGGTGGCGGTGTTGCCGTCCACCGCGGCGCTCGCGGGGGTGCCGGCGTTCTCCACCGACGACGCCGTGGCGGCTTTGCCTTGGGAGATCAAGGGGTCCGCCGCGGACGCCGAGGGGGCGGCGAGCCCGAGGACGGCGACCGCGAGGGCCGCCGCGAGGGTCGCCAAGCGGGTACCGGGGCCGCGGCGACGGCGCCGCGGCAGGACGTTCGAGGGCATGGTTCCTCCCTGGCCGGGGAAGCGGGCGGAGCCGCCGCCGGTCAGGGGACGGCGCGCTCCGGCTCGTCCCCTGAGCGCCGGGCGGATGCCCTCGAGGGCCGGCGGGGGACGATCGGTGAAAAGGTTCATACCACCGCACCCGGCCTGTCAACCCTTGACAGTTCCGCGCCCCGGAGCGATCCTCGGAACCGGTTCCACCTCGAACCTCTGCGTGGCGCCGCCACCCGCCCAGGGGCCTCATCCCCGGGAGTCGGCCATGCCTTCGAACGCCCGCCTCGTTGCCCCGCGACGCACGACGCCGTCAGGCCACGAGGTCGGCCAGCACCGCGGCGGCCGCCCGCTGGCCGGACACCAGCGCGCCCTGGACCGACGGCGTGTCCCGGTGGTCTCCGCACACGTACCGGCCCGGGCCGATCCGGACCGCGCGCCGCAGTGGCGCACCGGGACCGAACACCGGCAACGCCTTCGGGATCGCGTACGTCTCGAGCAGGTCCCACCCGCGGGTGTCCGTGTCGTAGATCCGGGCCAGCCGCTCCCGGACCCGCGGCTCCAGGTCAGGGTCCGCGCGGTCGGGCACCGACGCGGCGATCAGCGCCGAGCCGGCCGGGGCGTACGCCGGGGAGACCTCGCTGAGCACCGCCGTGTTCAGCAGCAGCTCGTCGAGGCCGTCGACCAGCAGGGTCGGCGAGCGCAGCGGAGAGGTGTCCGCGCGGTAGTAGAACGTCGTGACCGCGTGCCAGCCCGGCGCCGCCACCTCCGGCAGCAGCCGCGCGGCCACGTCGCCGTCGGTCGCCACCACCACCGCCCGCGCCCGGATGTCTTCGCCGTCCCGCGTGCGGACGCCGTCCTCGGTGACCGCGTCGACCTCGACCCCCGTGCGGACCGTCAGCCCCGTTGCCAGCTGCCGCGGCAGCGCCTGCATCCCTTCGGCGGGCAACGCGCCCCCGCCGCGCAGGAAGCTGCGCCAGATCAGGTGGAACATGCGGCTCGACGTCGCCAGGGCCGGGTCGAGGAAGACCCCGGCCAGGAACGGCCGCAGCACCTCCTCGACCGTGGCCCGGGTCAGCCCCCAGCGCCGCAGCTCCTCGGCGGTGCTGCGCCCGTTGTCCGCGCGATCGGCGTTCAGCACGTCCTTGGCCGCCAGCACCGCCATCCGCGCGCTGTCGGCGGGCCGGCTCACCGCGAACGCCGCGGCCCCGCGCACCGCGGGCAGGCCGTGCCACGGCCCGGCGAGCCACCGGCGCCCGGAACCGGTCATCGCGATCGCGCCGCGCGTGAACGGCCGCGGCCGCAGCGCGGCGACGTCGGTCAGCCGCCGCAGCGCCGGGTACGCGGGCAGCAGCACCTGGAACCCGCGGTCGAACCGGAACCCGCCGACGACGTCGGTGCGCACCCGGCCGCCGACGTCGTCGCCCGCCTCCAGCACCGTGACCTCGGCGCCGGCCCGCCGCAGCCGCCGCGCCGCGCTCAGCCCCGCCAGCCCGCCACCCACGACGACGACGTCCATGCCGCTCTCCCTTCGTCCGCACCGGGAGTGCCCGGATCGCCCGTCGCCAACCGCCGGGCCGCCGGATCTGGCACGATCGGGCCGTGGCCACGACGCGGCGGAGGCAGGCGCTCGCGATGGCGGCCGTCCTGGTCCTGGTGCTCTCGGCGTGCAGCTCCGGGTTCGGCGACCTGAAGCTGCGGATCGCCGCGGGCAACCCCGGCGGCGTCTACGACAAGCTCGCCCAGACCCTCGCCACGGCGTGGGCCGCGGGCCTGGACATCGAGCGGCCCGCCGTGCTGCAGACCCAGGGTTCGCCCGACAACATCGACAAGGTGCTCGCCGGGGCCGCCGACGTCGCGTTCGTCGCCGCCGACGTCGCCGCCGACCGCTACAAGAGCGATCCGCGGCTGACCACGCTCGCCCGCATCCACGACGACTACCTGCACGTCGTCGTGCGCGCCGACTCCGACATCAAGACCGTCGGGCAGCTGCGCGGCCGCCGGATCGCGACCGGCGCGAAATCGTCGGGCGTGGAGTACATCGCCCGCCGGCTCCTGCAGGCGACCGATCTGACCGGGTCGGTCACCACCAGCTCCCGCGGGCTCGACGACTCCGTCAAGGCCCTGCTCGACGGCGAGATCGACGCCTTCTTCTGGTCCGGCGGCCTGCCGACGCCCACGCTGGCCGCCTACAACGGCACGCAGTCGCTGCGCCTGCTCGACATCGCCGACGTGATGCCGAAGATGCAGGAGATCAACCAGGTCTACGGCACCGCGTCGATCCCGGCGAGCACGTACAACCAGCCGGGCCCGGTGACCACATTGCTGGTGCCGAACTTCCTGATCGTCCCGAAGTCGATGAACGACGACGTCGCCGAGGCGCTGGTTCGCGGGCTGTTCGACGCGCGCCAGCAGCTGGCGCTGGCGAACCCGGCGGCGCTGTCGATCGACGTCCACCCGGGCATCGAGACCCAGCCGATCCCCCTGCACCCCGGCGCGCTGCGGTACTACCGGGACAAGAAGATCTAGGCGGCCGGGAACGTCATCGTGATCCGCAGGCCGCCGCCGTCGGGCAGGTCGAGCGTCAGCTCGCCGTCGGAGTGCGCGGTCAGCTCGCTGACGATCGCCAGGCCCAGCCCCGAACCCGGCACGTTCTGGTGCGCCGGGCTGCGCCAGAACCGGTCCAGCGCGCGGTCGAGCTCCTCCGGCGGCAGGCCGGGCCCGTGGTCGCGGACCGACAGGCGCACCCGGTCGCCGTCGCGTTCGACCGCGACCCGGATCTCGGTGCCGGCCGCGGTGAACTTCAGCGCGTTGTCCAGCAGCGCGTCCAGGATCGTCTCGGCGCCGCGCGGCGGCATCCGCACGCGCACGCCGTCGCCCGCCGCGTCGACGACCAGCCGGACGTCCCGGGCCTCGCCGACCACCGACCAGTCGGCGACGCGCTCGGCGACGGCTTCGTCCAGCACCACCGGGTCCAGCTCGCCGCCGGACGCCTCGGCGCGAGCCATCGAGAGCAGGCCGTCGAGGATCTGGTGCAGCCGCCCGGCGTCGACGCGTGCGGCCTCCAGGTCGGCGGCGGACTGGTCGTCGACGACGTGGCCGTCGAGGTTCCCGAGCCGGATCTTCAGCGCGGTCAACGGGTTGCGCAGCTGGTGCGAAGCGTCGGCGACGAACGCGCGCTGCGCGGCCAGCGCGCTCGACACGCTCTCGGCCATCCGGTCGAAGGAGCGCCCGAGCTGCCGCAGCTCCGGCGGCCCGCCGCCCTCACCCACCGGTTCGGCCTCGCGCCCGCTGACCACGGACGCGACCAGCGCGCCGGTCGCGTCGTCGAGCCGCTTGACCGGCTTCAGGATCCACCGCACGACCGGGATCGCCACGGCCAGCGCCATCACGAAGGCGAGGATGCCGCCCGCGGCGAGCAGCAGCCACCACCACAGCACGGCGGCGCGCTCGGAGTCGGTGGTGGACACGGTGAGCACCGCGCCGCGCACTTCGCCGTCGGCGAGCACCGGCTCGGCGAGCACCAGCGGCGTCGAGTCCCACGGCATCAGCACGCCGGCGGGCTGCGACCGGCGGCCGGCCAGCGCCTCGTGGACCGGGTCGCTGATCCGTTCGTCCTTGAGGTCGATCCGCGCCGCGGCCGGGCCGAGGGCCGTGACGACCGGGCGGCCGTCCTGGTCGACGACCACCACCTGGACGCCGTACACCTCGGTGTAGCGGCGCACGTCGGGCTCGATCAGGTACGGCTTGTTGTCCAGCAGCGGCCGCTGCGCCAGCGACGCGAACCGGGCGGTGTCGGTGAGCCGGTCGAGGAAGAGGTCCTGCTGGGCGCCCGCGGCGATCGAGATGGCCAGCGGGATGCCGAGGCCGAACACCAGCAGCGCGACCAGCGTCAGCACGATGCCCTGCAGCCGGACGCGCACGCTCAGCTCCGGGTGGCCGCGCCGCCGAGCCGGTAGCCGACCCCGCGGACCGTCTCGATCAGCGCCGGGCGGCCCAGCTTCGTCCGCAGCGTCGCGACGTGGACGTCGAGCGACCGGCTCTCCGCGGCGCCCCGGTGCCCCCACACCTCGGTCAGCACGTGCTCGCGCGAGCACACCGCGCCGCGCGCGCCGGCGACCAGCGCGAGCACCTGGAACTCCTTGCGGGACAACGCGATCGCGCGCCCGTCGACCAGCACCTCGTGCCGCGCGAGGTCTACGCTGACGTCCCCGACCTCGATGACCACCGGCTCGGTGACGGTGTGCTCCGGACGCCGGCGGCGCACGGCCTCGACCCGGGCGAGCAGCTCCTCGACGTCGTAGGGCTTGACCAGGTAGTCGTCGGCGCCCGCGCGCAGGCCCCGGATCCGGTCGTCGACCTCGCCGCGGGCCGACACGACGATGATCGAGACGTCGCTGACCGCGCGGATCTGGGTGCAGAGGGTGACGCCGTCGATGTCCGGCAGCCCCAGGTCGAGCAGGACGACGTCGACCTCGTGCACGCGTTCGAGCACGCCGGCGCCGGTGGCCAGCCGCGCGATCGCCAGGCCGCGGCGGGTCAGCGCCGGGATGAGCGCGCCCGCGACCCGGTCGTCGTCCTCCACCAGCAGCACCCGCACCCGTCCGCCTCCCATGGTGACCCGCTCCACCGGCCGGTAGCGCCGAACTCTAGGACGTCCCCGCCCGCCGCGCACGGCCCACCCGGACGGTGACTGTGGGTTACGCTGACGCCGATAGCCCCAAAAGGGACATCGATACGCAGTTGAAACCCTAAGTATTGCTCAAGCGGCCTTGCGGGCCGGGGCAGCAACGGTAGGTTCTCGCCATCGCGTGGTGACCCACGCCGCATTCGAACGACCCTGGAGGCCAGATGACCGCGGAGGTGGCGGCGCCGATGATCAAGGCGTCCGCCGTGAACAAGTACTTCGGCGACCTGCACGTGCTCAGGGAGATCACGCTCGAGGTGCCTCGCGGCCAGGTCGTCGTGGTGCTGGGTCCGTCGGGGTCGGGCAAGTCGACCCTGTGCCGGGCGATCAACCGGCTCGAGCCGATCAACTCGGGCGAGATCGCCGTCGACGGCGTCCCCCTGCCGGCCGAAGGCAAGGCCCTCGCGGCCCTGCGCGCCGACGTCGGCATGGTGTTCCAGTCGTTCAACCTGTTCGCGCACAAGACCATCCTCGAGAACGTGATGCTGGCGCCGACGAAGGTCCGCAAGGCCTCGAAGGACGACGCGCGCAAGACGGCGATGGAGCTGCTGGAGCGCGTCGGCATCGCCAACCAGGCCGACAAGTACCCGGCGCAGTTGTCCGGCGGCCAGCAGCAGCGCGTCGCCATCGCGCGGGCGCTGGCGATGCGGCCGAAGGTCATGCTGTTCGACGAGCCGACCTCGGCGCTGGACCCGGAGATGGTCCAGGAGGTCCTCGACGTCATGACGGGCCTGGCCAAGGACGGCATGACGATGCTGGTCGTCACCCACGAGATGGGCTTCGCCCGCCGGGCAGCCGATCGGGTGATCTTCATGGCCGACGGCGAGATCGTCGAGGACACGACGCCGGAAGAGTTCTTCACCGCGCCCAAGAGCGAGCGCGCGAAGGACTTCCTCGGCAAGATCCTGACCCACTGAGCACTTTCCCCGGCCGTGCGGCCGGACGAGATTCGGAAGGAACACCAGAGACGATGCGGTTGAACCGAGTTCTGCAGGTCGGCGCGGTCGTGATGGCCGCCGGGCTGGCCCTGACGGCCTGCGGCGGCGGGTCCGGCAGCGGCGCGAGCGGCGACAAGAACCTGGTCCAGCGGGCCAAGGACAACAAGAAGCTGGTCATCGGCATCAAGTTCGACCAGCCGGGCCTCGGCCTGAAGAAGCCGGACGGCACCTACGCCGGCTTCGACGTCGACGTCGCGAAGTACATCGCGAAGCAGCTCGGCGTCGAAGAGTCGGGGATCACCTGGAAGGAAGCGCAGTCGGCGCAGCGCGAGGACCTGATCAAGAAGGGTGAGGTCGACTTCATCGTCGCCACCTACTCGATCACCGACAAGCGCAAGAACGACGTCTCCTTCGGCGGCCCGTACTTCATCGCGCACCAGGACCTGCTCGTGCGGGCGGACAACACCGACATCACCGGGCCCGAGTCGCTGACCGGCAACAAGAAGCTCTGCTCGGTCAAGGGCTCGACCCCGGCGCAGAACGTGAAGACGAAGTACGCCAAGGAGGTGCAGCTGCAGGAGGTGGGCAAGTACACCGACTGCGTGACCGCGCTCCTCAACGGCACCGTGGACGCGATGACCACCGACGACGTCATCCTCGCCGGCTACGCCGCGCAGCAGCCCGGCAAGCTCAAGCTGGTCGGCAAGGGCTTCACGGACGAGAACTACGGCGTCGGCCTGAAGAAGGACGACGCGGACGGCAAGGCCGCGATCAACAAGGCCATCCAGGCGATGGAGCAGGACGGCTCCTGGGAGAAGTCGCTGCAGGCCAACGTCGGCCCGTCGGGCTACAAGATCCCGGCCGCGCCGGCGATCGCTCCCTGATATCCGGTTTGTGAAGACGAACGGTGCGCCGTGAAAGCGGCGCACCGTTCCCATACCGAGGCCAGGTTGGACAACCGTGTTCGATTTTCTCGACAACCCTGACTACAACCTCGTCGAGGCGTTCTGGACCACGATCCAGCTGACGTTCTTCTCGGCGATCGGGGCGCTCGTCTGGGGCACGATCCTCGTCGCGATGCGGGTCAGCCCCGTGCCGATCATGCGCGGCTTCGCGACGGCGTACGTGAACATCTTCCGCAACACCCCGCTGACCGTGATCATCATCTTCACGTCGCTGGGTCTGTCGTCCACGCTGGGCATCAACCTGGCCGCCGCGGACTCGCCCACCTCGCTGGCCGACAACGCGTTCCGGCTGGCGGTGCTGGGCTTCGTCGTCTACACGGCGACGTTCGTGTGCGAGTCGCTGCGCTCGGGCATCAACACCGTCCCGGTCGGCCAGGCGGAGGCGGCGCGGGCCCTGGGGCTCAACTTCACGCAGGTGCTGGGGCTGATCGTGCTGCCCCAGGCGTTCCGCTCGGTGATCGCGCCGCTGGCGAACGTCCTGATCGCGCTGCTGAAGAACACCACCGTGGCCTCGGTGATCGGCGTCGCCGAGGCGTCGCTGCTGATGTCGACGATGGTGGAGAACGAGTCCGACTCGCTGTTCCTGGTCTTCATCCTGTTCGCCCTGGTGTTCGTCGCGCTGGTCCTGCCACTCGGCCTGCTGCTCGGCTGGGTCGCCAAGAAAGCCGAGGTCAAGCGATGAGCGCGCAGTCCGTCCTCTACGACGTCCCGGGCCCGAAGGCCAAGGCCCGCAACTGGCTCTACACGGTGCTGTTCCTGCTGGTGCTGCTGCTGGTGGCCTGGTTCGTCTACACCGGCTTCGACGAGAAGGGCCAGTGGGCGGGCGCGCTCTGGAAGCCGTTCATCGAGGGGTCGACCTGGACGCAGTTCCTGCTGCCCGGCCTGCTGAAGACGCTCGAAGCGGCGGCGCTGTCCATCGTGATCGCGCTGCCGATCGGCGCCCTGCTGGGCATCGGGCGGCTGTCCCAGCACAAGTGGGTCCGGGTCCCGGTCGGCGCGGTGGTGGAGTTCTTCCGGGCCATCCCGGTGCTGCTGCTGATGGTGTTCGGGGCGGCGCTGTACGCGTACTACACCCCGATCGAGGCGGACACCCGCCCGCTGTTCGCCGCCGTCACGGGCCTGGTGCTCTACAACGGCTCGGTGCTGGCGGAGGTGTTCCGCGCCGGCATCCTGTCCCTCCCGAAGGGACAGACCGAGGCCGCGTCGGCGCTGGGCCTGCGCAAGACCCAGACGATGGTCAACGTCCTGCTCCCGCAGGCGATCACGCTCATGCTGCCGGCCCTGGTGAGCCAGCTGGTGGTCATCCTGAAGGACACCGCGCTCGCCGGTCAGCTGACCATCGGCTACGACGAACTGATCCGCGGGTCCGGGCCGATCACGGGCAACTTCAACAACACGATCCCGACGCTGATCGTCATCGCGATCATCTTCATCACGCTCAACCTGCTCCTGTCGTGGTTCGCCTCGTACCTGGAGCGCAAGCTGTCGCGGCGCAAGAAGGCCCCGCGGGGCGCGAAGCCGCTGGAAGCCGCCCCGGCGGCGGTGGCGGCGACCGACTTCGCCACGGGCAACAGCTCGGCCTGATCCCCGGTCGTCGGAAGCGGGTGGGTGCGCGGGTCGCACCCACCCGCTTCTGCTTCACCCGGGTTGTCCTACCCGGGGGTCTCCCCTAGCGTCGGGCGCATGGGTGTCGCACTGGTGACCGGCAGCTCCCGCGGACTCGGCCGGGTGATCGCGCGCAGACTGGCGCGCGACGGGCTCGCCGTCGCGGTCAACGGCCACCACGACGACGCCGACCTCAAGACGGCGGCGGAGGGCATCCTCGCGGAGGGCGGCAAGGCGGCGGCGTTCGCCGCGGACGTGACCGACCGCCGTCAGGTCGGCGAGCTCGTCGACGGCGTCACCGCGCTGCTGGGCCCGATCACCGTGCTGGTGCTGAACGCGACCGGCCCGCAGCCCGAGGCCCCGGTGTCCCAAGTGGACTGGCCGGACCACCTGGCGCAGCTGGACTTCTTCGTGCGGTCCCCGGTGCTCCTCGGGCACGCGGTGCTGCCGGGGATGCGGGCCCGCGGCCACGGCCGGATCGTCCACGTCGACTCGGAGGTCGCGGACCGCCCGCCACCCGGCCGCTCGGCCTACGCGACGGCCAAGAGCGCCCAGATCGGCCTGGCCCGCGCGTGGGCGCGCGAACTGGCCCCGGACGGCATCACGGTCAACACGGTGGCCCCGGGTTTCGTCCCGGTGGAGCGCCACGCCGAGGTCGACGAGGCGGAGCGCGAGGCGTATCGCGCCTCGGTCCCGGCGGGCCGGCTCGGCACGCCCGAGGACGTCGCGGCGGCGGTGAGCTTCTTCGCGTCGGAGGAGGCCGGGTTCGTCACGGGCCAGCGCCTGCTGGTCGACGGCGGCCGCGCCCTCGGCTGACCTACCAGCGCAGCACCATCTTGACGGACTCGTTGTCGCGCTTGGCGACGTTCAGCTGCAGGGTCCCGGCGTGGAGCGCGCCGCCTCCGCAGGCCCACGTCCGCATCGGGTCACCCGCCCGGAACTCCCCCTGGCAGACGTCCGGCTGGCCCGGCGCGCTCAGGAAGAAGCGGTTCGGGAGCGCTTCGCCGCCGGGCGCGGGAACCACGTCGATGTCGATGTCCACGCTGCCGCCCGGGAAGCCCGGGGCTTCGATGTAGCACTGGGTGGCCACCGGCAGCACGCCGCACTCCCCGAAGTTGCCGCCGTCCTCGCCTGCCGACGCGACCGGTGTCGTCGCCGCCAGCACTACGGCCACCGACCCCAGGACGATCGGGACACGGTCCTTCCCCATGGTGAGCTCCCCTCGAGATCGCGCCGGCTTCAGAAACCGACGCAGTTCGTTTCCCCGTGCTTGCTGTTCGCGGGCGTCCAGAAGTCGACGCACCAGAGGTGGCTGCCCCCGGTGACCTGACCGACCTCGACGCGGTACTGCTCCCCCGAACTCCAGAACTTGTCCGCGCTGGTGGCGATTTCGCCGTTCGGCCCGAAGACGTGGAAGTGCCCTTGCGCTTCGCTGCCGAGGTTCAGGCCGGCGATGAGCCGCAGGACGGTGCACGGCGAACCGCCGGCCGATACGAGCGTCAGGGACGTCGTGTCGGTCGTGTGCGGTCCCGGTGGCGTGCACGGGATCCTCGCCGTGGCCGCGGCGGCCGTTCCCGGCAGCGTCGCGGCGGCTACGGCCACCAGGACGCACAATGTGGACGAACGCATGAAAGCCCCCTCGGCGTGCTCCGCGGTGGGGACTCTGCGGTCGTGCTCCGGGCCACCGACCGTAAGACGATCTTGATCGCGCTGTCAACCACGCCACCCACAGGCGTGAAATCAGGCCGCGTCCTCGACCGGGCCGCGCTGCCGCCACAGCACCACCAGCACGCCGAGGATGAGCACCAGGGCCAGCGTCAGCGCCGTCCACATCGCGACGTGCAGCTGCACCAGCCCACCGGCCAGCGCGCCCAGCAACATCGCCCCCACCGCGGCCACCTTCCGCAGCGGGTGCGCCCCGGGACCGCCGGCCGCCTTCGAGTCCGCCGCGAAGCCCGTCAGCGTCATCGTCAGGACCGTCGTCGTCAGGTCGGGCGCGCCGATCCGGCGGACCGCCGCGTTCTGCAGGCCCATCGCCACGCCCAGCACGACGATCAGCAGCTCGCTGCCCGGCCGCGTGCCCGCCCCGAGCGTCGCCGACAGCACGACCGCCACCGCGACCAGCGCCGCCTGGACCGCCGTCGCCTGCCGGAGGGCGTCGTGGTCGTCGTCGCGGCGGGCCAGCCGGCCGCCCGCGAGCGCGCCCGCCAGGAACGCCAGCACCGCGGTCAGCGACGCGAGCACCGACAGCGTCGTCTCCCCCGCCGCGGCGAACCCGAGGAACACGACGTTGCCGGTCATGTTGGCCACGAACACCCGGCCCAGCCCGAGGAAGCTGACGGCGTCGACGACGCCGGTCACGACGGTCAGCGTCAGCAGCAGCGCGGCCAGGTCGCGGGGTTTCGGTTCAGCCATGCGCGCAGTCAACCACCACGCGGGTCAGCGTGCGGTGTCCGAGCACGTCGGTGCTGTCGACGAACTGGTCGATCGCCCCGATCACCGGCGTGTCGCCGACCAGGGAGCGGACGAACCGTTCGGCGTGGATCACCCGGAACGGCCGGTCGAAGAAGCAGCTCGCGCGCGGGTCGACCGGGTCGGTGAGGCCGAGCGCGTTGTGCTGCCCGGCGACGTTCTCGCAGGCGGCGACGAGGTGCCGCTCGCGCTCCCGCCAGTCCGTCGCCGCGAGGGCACCGGTGAGGTGCGGGGCCAACGCCGCGGCGGCGGGCAGCCGCGCGAAGGCGCTCCCGAGCCACTTGCTGTACGGCGGGTAGCGGCGGGCCATCAGCAGGCACAGCCGCATGATGTCCCGCACGAGCCGCGCCGCGACGACGGCCGAGCCCAGCTCGTCCCCGGCCTCCCCGCACCGGCCGACGAACGCGTCCTCCTGGCCGATGCGTTGCCACTGGCAGGCGAGGACGTACCGCCAGACGTCGCCGGGGTACCAGGCGACGCGCCGCCGGAGCGCCTCGAACCCGAGGTCGTCGTGGTGGACCGCCCCGCCGGTGAACTCGGCGAAGACCTGGGTCGGGGTGGCGAGCCAGTCGTGCCGGCCGGGGTGGCGCGGGTCGAAGCCGAGGAAGCCGCGGACCCACTCGTCGAGCGTCGCGACTTCCAGTTTCGTCGGGTGGTTCCGGAAGGTGCCCGGGATCGGGACGTCCCGGACTTCCGGGAGGAAGAGGAAGACGCGGGCGGTCCAGTCGTGGTCGGTGGAGCGCGCGGTGTCGAAGCCGAGAACCTCGGAGCCGGGCCCGACCAGCGCGGCGGTGTGCGGCCCGTCGACGGCCGGCGCGACCGCTTCGGCGTAGAACCGGCGGCTCAGCTCGATTCCGGGGACGTGCATCGCCTTACCTCCAGGACCACTTCGTCGCGGCATACTCCGACGGGATTGCGACAGCCTTTATAGGCTTTCGGATCGAGCGCCGGCAAACCCTTTGTCGGCCTGCTAACGAGCGAAGCGCGCTTCGTCGTGCGAAGCTGCTTCACAGCGCTTCGCAAGCGGAATCTGTTGTCACACAGGCGGAACACTGACCTCCTTGCGGTGAATCCCTGCGCGGCTTGAGCTGTTTTGTCAGGGGTCGCCTCTAGCGTGCGGGCATGACCGAAAAGAGCACAGTGCGCACGCGCGAAATGGCCGTGGAGTTGAAGGCACAACGCGAACTGAAGCAGCTGACGCTGCGAGAGGTGGCCCGTCGCGCCGACTGGTCGGCGTCGAAGGTGTCGGCGTGGGAGAACGGCCGCCGCATCTCACCGATCGACGCGGCGGTCTACCTCGCCCACTGCGGCACCAGGGCCGCCGAGCGCGCCAGGCTCCTCGAACTGACGAAACCTCCGGGTGACCTGTACTGGGTACGGCCGTACTTCGACAAGCTCGTCGACCCGATGAAATCCCTTATCATCCAGGAAAACCTTGCGGACGCGGTCGTCTACTACAGCCCGGCCGCGATCCCCGGGATGCTGCAGACGGAGGAGTACGTCCGTACCTGTTTCGAACTGACCGGGCGCTACACCACCGAACGGCTGGGCGTGCTGACGCGGGCTCGCGTGGATCGCCAGCACCTGCTCCAACGCCGAGAACCGCCCCGCTGCACGTTCTTCGTGCACGAGCGGGCACTGCGCTCGGTCGTGGGCGGTCCGGACCTCATGCACGAACAGCTGCAGAACCTCGTCCTCACCACCAACTTACCGCACTGCGTCATCCGCCTGGTGCCGGAGTCGGACCCGACGTTCCGGGTGCTCACCACGACGTTCACCGTGATGGAGTTCCCCGAACATCCGCCGGTGGTCTACGAAGAGACCTATACAGCGGGTTTGTTCGTGGACGACCGGGTCGCCGTCGAAGCTTTCTACATCCTGATCACGCGACTGGAACAGGTGGCACTTACCGAGGAACAATCGAGGGAGTGGCTCGTCCGGTTTGCGGACGAGTACGAACGCATGAGGGAGTGATCCATGACGTCCCACGGCCGGACCTGGTTCAAGAGCAGCTACAGTGAAGGGCAGGAACACCAGACCTGCGTGGAGATCGCGCTCGACGAAGGCGTCACCGCGGTCCGGGACTCCAAGGCCCCGGACGCCGGGCACCTTACCTTTCCCCGCCGGGCGTGGTTCGAGCTCCTCAACTCGCTTCGCTGACCCGTTGCCCGTCGTGCCAGACGGCGCGCACCCGCGCAGGCAGGTCCGACACGTCGAGATCCACGCCGTCCAGCACCACCAGATCCGCCCGCAACCCCGGCTCGATCCGGCCCCGATCGTCGTCCAGCCTGAGCAGCCGCGCCGCCTCGGAGGTAGCCGCCTTCAGCGCGGCCGCGTCGCCCAGTACCGCGGCCAGCAACCTCAGCTCGGTCGTCAAGTCGACATGGGGACGCGGGGCCAGGTCCGAACCGGCGGCGATCCGGACGCCCGCCTCCACCGCGAGGCGCAGCGAACGCCGGTGCCGGTGGGCGAACTCGGTGTCGCTCATCGGCGCCAGCGTCGGCACGTACCAAGCGCCGGCCAGGGCGGCGACGGCGGAGTCGTCGAGGAACGTGCCGTGCTCGATGCTGCGCGCCCCCGCCCGGGCCGCCGACACCACGGCCGCCGAGGTGTGCGCGTGCGCCAGGACGTCGCGGCCGCAGCGGGCGGCCTCGTCGACCACGGCGGCGAGTTCCTCGTCGGTCGGGCGGACGTCCACGCCCGCGCGGACCGCCCGCATCGAGCCGCTCGCGCCGACCTTGATCCAGTCGGCGCCCGCGCGCACCATCCGGCGGACGGCCGCGCGGGCGGCGTCCGGTCCGTCGAACACCGGGTCCGGCAGCGACGGGTCGCCGTAGTTGTCGACGGCACCCGCGGCCGGGTCCCACACGTCGCCGAGCCCGCCGGTCGGCCCCAGCTGACGCAGGCTGACCAGCAGGTCCGGCCCGGAAATCCACCTCTGGGCCAGCGCGTGCTTGAACCCGGCGTCGGCGCCCCACGCGTCCCGCACGGTCGTGATCCCCCGCGCCAGCAACCCCCGCAGCACCGGCACGGCCTCAAGAATCCGGGCGCTGCGCGGCAACGGCTCGGGCCGCCGGAACGCGACGTGCACGTGGCAGTCGATGAGCCCCGGGATCAGCAGTCCACCCGAGCAGTCGACGGGCAGGCCGTCGAGGCCCAGCCCGACTTCGGCGATACGCTTGCCGTCGAGCCGGACGTCCGCGCGGGTCGTCTCGCCGGTCTCGGGGTCGAACACGTGCGCCCCGGCGAGCACCGTCACGCAAGTGCCTTGCGGTAGACGAGGAAATCGCACGGCGTGGCCAGCGACGGCGCCAGGTGCGGGTAGTCCACGGCGAGGTCGGCGCGGTGCGTCACGCGGTAGCCGAGCCGGTCGTACCACTCGGCGAGGAACTGCTTGGCCGGGTGCGTCCACTCGCGCGGCACCAGCAGTTCCAGCTGCATCTCGCGACAACCCGCGTCCCGGCTCGCCCGCTCGGCGAAGCGGACGAGCTCCCGCCCGACGCCGAGGCCACGCCGCGCGGGGTCGGCCGCCAGCATGCCGAACTCGCCGGTCGCCTCGTCGAGCCGCTGGACGCGCACCGACCCGGCGAGGTCACCGTCCACGAAAGCGGCGGCGATCTCCCCGGCCCGCACGAACCCGGCCACCTCGTCGGCGGAGGTGCGGTCGGTGCTGCCCAGCCACAACCCCTTCTCGGACTCGGCGTAGACCTGGTTCACCAGCGCCGTGATCCGCTCGATCACGGCGCTGTCGGCCGACGCCGGCAAAAGCTCGATCTCCATGCCTCCACCTTGCCAGGTGGAGCCGGTTCACTTCTCCCGGCGGAAGAGCTTGTTGCCCAGCCAGACGATCGGGTCGTACTTGCGGTCCGCGACGCGCTCCTTCATCGGGATGAGCGCGTTGTCGGTGATGTGGATGCCTTCCGGGCACACCTCACTGCAGCACTTGGTGATGTTGCAGTAGCCGAGGCCGTGCTCGTCCTGCGCCGCGTCACGCCGGTCCGCGACGTCGAGCGGGTGCATCTCCAGTTCGGCGATGCGCATCAGGTACCGCGGCCCGGCGAAGGACTCCTTGTTCTCCTCGTGGTCGCGCACCACGTGGCAGGTGTTCTGGCACAGGAAGCACTCGATGCACTTCCGGAACTCCTGCGACCGCTCGACGTCGACCTGCTGCATCCGGTACTCACCGGGCTTCAGGTCCGCGGGCGGGGTGAACGACGGGATCTCCCGCGCCTTCGTGTAGTTGAACGACACGTCGGTGACGAGGTCGCGGATCACCGGGAACGTCCGCATCGGCGTCACCGTGATCACCTCTTCCTCGGTGAACGTCGACATCCGCGTCATGCACAGCAGGCGCGGGCGGCCGTTGATCTCCGCCGAGCACGAGCCGCACTTGCCCGCCTTGCAGTTCCAGCGCACCGCGAGGTCCGACGCCTGGGTGGCCTGCAGCCGGTGGATGATGTCGAGGACGACCTCGCCCTCGTTCACCTCCACCGTGAAGTCCTGCAGCTCGCCGCCCGTGTCGTCGCCGCGCCAGACCCGGAAACTCGCCTTGTAACTCATGCCTTGCTCCCGGGGTGCGCTTCGAGCTCGTCGTCGGTGTAGTACTTTCCGAGTTCGCCGAATTCGAACAGCTCCAGCAGGTCCTGCCGCAGCGGCACCTGCTCCTTGACCACGACGTCGATGTCCGGGACGACCGGGTTGTCCCCCTCCGTCGCCGAACACACCAGCAGCTTGTTCCGCCACTCGGCGTCCATGCCGGGGAAGTCGTCCCGCGTGTGCCCGCCGCGGCTTTCGGTCCGCGTCAGCGCGGCCTTCGCGACGCACTCGCTGACCATCAGCATGTTGCGCAGGTCGATCGCGAGGTGCCAGCCGGGGTTGAACTGCCGGTGCCCTTCCACCGTCACGCGCAGGATCCGCTCCCGCAGCTCGGCCAGCTTCACCAGCGCCTGTTCGATCTCGCCGGCCTTGCGGATGATGCCGACCAGGTCGTTCATCGACTGCTGCAGCTCGGTGTGCAGGGTGTACGGGTTCTCGGCCGTGGCGCCCTCGGGCGGGTCGAACGGCGCGAGCGCCATCTTCGCCGCGGCGTCCACATCGGACTGCCCGACCGCGGGCCGCTCGGTCAGGCCGAGCACGTATTCGGCCGCGCCGAGGCCCGCGCGGCGGCCGAACACCAGCAGGTCCGACAGCGAGTTGCCGCCGAGCCGGTTGGACCCGTGCATGCCGCCCGAGCACTCGCCGGCGGCGAACAGGCCGGGCACGCTCGCCGCGGCCGTGTCCGGGTCGACCTCGATGCCGCCCATGACGTAGTGGCAGGTCGGGCCGACCTCCATCGGCTCCGCCGTGATGTCGACGTCCGCCAGCTCCTTGAACTGGTGGTACATCGACGGCAGCCGCTTCTTGATCTCCTCGGTCGGCAACCGGCTGGCGATGTCGAGGAACACGCCGCCGTGCGGGGACCCGCGCCCCTCCTTGACCTCGGAGTTGATCGCGCGCGCCACCTCGTCGCGGGGCAGCAGGTCCGGCGTGCGCCGGTTGTTGTCCGCGTCGGCGTACCAGCGGTCGGCTTCCTCTTCGCTTTCCGCGTACTGGCCCTTGAACACGTCGGGCACGTACTCGAACATGAACCGCTTGCCGTCGGAGTTCTTGAGCACGCCGCCGTCACCGCGCACGCCCTCGGTGACGAGGATGCCCTTGACGCTCGGCGGCCAGACCATCCCGGTCGGGTGGAACTGGACGAACTCCATGTTGATCAGCTTCGCGCCCGCCCGCAGCGCCAGCGCGTGGCCGTCGCCGGTGTACTCCCACGAGTTCGACGTCACCTTGAACGACTTGCCGATGCCGCCGGTGGCGAGCACGACCGCGGGCGCCTCGAAGAGGATGAACCGGCCGCTCTCGCGCCAGTAGCCGAACGCGCCGGCGATCTTGCCGTCGGTGGTGAGCAGCTCGGTGACCGTGCACTCGGCGAAGACCTTGATCTTGGCCTCGTAGTCGCCGGTCTCGGCGAAGTCCTCCTGCTGCAGCGAAACGATCTTCTGCTGCATCGTGCGGATCAGCTCGAGGCCGGTGCGGTCACCGACGTGCGCGAGCCGCGGGTAGGTGTGCCCGCCGAAGTTGCGCTGGCTGATCCGGCCGTCGGCGGTGCGGTCGAACAGCGCGCCGTAGGTCTCCAGCTCCCAGACGCGGTCCGGCGCCTCCTTGGCGTGCAGCTCGGCCATCCGCCAGTTGTTGAGGAACTTCCCGCCGCGCATGGTGTCGCGGAAGTGGACCTGCCAGTTGTCGTTCGAGTTGGCGTTGCCCATCGACGCCGCGCAGCCGCCCTCGGCCATCACCGTGTGCGCCTTGCCGAACAGGGACTTGCACACGACGGCGACGCGGAAACCGCGTTCGCGCGCCTCGATCACCGCACGCAGACCGGCGCCACCGGCCCCGATCACCACCACGTCGTAGCTGTGGCGTTCGACCTCGGTCATAGAAGAATTCCACCTCGGAACTGGGGACTTGGCTGCTGGGAGAGGGGTGCGCTAGTTGACGAATCTCAGGTCCGAAATCGCGCCGCTGGCGACGAGCATGACGTAGAAGTCGGTCAGCACCAGCGTGCCGAGCGTCGTCCAGGCCAGCGCCATGTGCCGGGTGTTGAGCTTCGAGACCTTGGTCCAGATCCAGTAGCGCACCGGGTGCTTGGAGAAGTGCTTCAGCCTGCCCCCGGTCACGTGCCGGCACGAGTGGCAGGAAAGCGTGTACGCCCACAGCAGGATCACGTTGCCGAGCAGGATGATGTTGCCCAGCCCGAACCCGAAGCCGCCGGTCTTCCCGTGGAACGCCGTGATCGCGTCGTAGGTGTTGACGAGCGAGACGATCAGCGCGACGTAGAAGAAGTAGCGGTGGACGTTCTGGATGATGAGCGGCAGCCGCGTCTCGCCGGTGTACTTCGCGTGGGGTTCCGCGACAGCGCAGGCGGGCGGGGAGAACCACACGGCCCGGTAGTAGGCCTTGCGGTAGTAGTAGCAGGTCAGGCGGAACCCGAGCAGGAACGGCAGCACGACGAACCCGAGCGGGATCCAGCCGGGCAGGTCGCCGAACCAGTGGCCGAAGTGGCTCGAGCCCTCGACGCAGGACGTGGACAGGCAGGGTGAGTAGAACGGCGTCAGGTAGTGGTAGTCGGGCACCCAGTACGCGGTGCGCACGAACGACCGGACCGTCGCGTAGATGATGAACGCCGACAGCCCGAGCACGGTCAGCAGCGGCTGGAGCCACCACCGGTCCGTCCGGAGGGTGCGCTCGGCGATCCGGGCCCGCTTGGGGGCCCGGACGCCGGTGCCGACGCCGTTGTCAGCCGGAGCGCTCACCGCTGGTCGCGCTGGTAGCCGCCGACGCCTTCGTCATCGGCGCCGTGCCACAAGGACGGGTCGTACGGGGTGTCCGGTACGGGGACGCGTTCGGCCGCCTTCGCCTGGGCGGGCACCGCGAGCGGCGTGCCGTCGAGGTCCGCGGTATCGATGTCGAGGCGCTCCACGTCGTTGGCGAGCCGGCGGACGGCCGACGCGTCGCCGTAACGAGAGCGCAGTGCGCCGACGCACTGCCTGAGCTGGCCGATGGTTCGCCGCAGCTCGGCGATCTCGGAGGTGGACATCAATCCTCCCGGGTGTGGTGGGGCCGGCGGAGCCGGGCGATCACTCGCCCTCTACGGCTTTACCGTGCGTCGTGCAGTGTGACAACTAGCACACTAACGGTTCTGGGGGTGATCGGGGTCACGCGGGTCGATCTTCTGAATCGATTTTGATTCGGCGTTTTCCCGAGGTACTGTGGCCAGTGTCACGACCCAGAGGCGTCAGCGCTGCCGTCCCGCGGACCACCCCACACCAGTGATCCGGAGCCGGACATGAGCCCCACCCCCACCACGAAGCTGCACCGAGTCGTCGCCGACGTCACCGAGCGCGTCGCCGCCCGCAGTGCCGCGACCCGCACCGCCTACCTCGGCCGCATGGCCGCCGCCCACGAAGAAGGCCCGGTCCGCCGCGGCCTCGCGTGCAGCAACCTCGCCCACGGCTTCGCCGCCATGGACGGCGTCGACAAGGAAGCGCTGCGAGCCGCGCGCGCCCCCGGCGTCGCGATCGTCTCGTCCTACAACGACATGCTGTCGGCGCACCAGCCGATGCAGGAGTACCCGGCGTGGCTGAAGAAGTCCGTGCGGACCGCGGGCGGGGTCGCCCAGTTCGCAGGCGGCGTGCCCGCGATGTGCGACGGCATCACCCAGGGCCGCGCGGGCATGGAGCTGTCCCTGTTCAGCCGCGAGGTCATCGCGATGTCGACGGCGATCGCGCTCTCCCACGACATGTTCGACGCGGCGCTGCTGCTGGGCGTCTGCGACAAGATCGTGCCCGGCCTGCTGATCGGCGCCCTGTCGTTCGGGCACCTGCCCGCCGTCCTGGTCCCGGCCGGCCCGATGAACTCCGGGCTGCCGAACAAGGAGAAGGCCCGCGTCCGGCAGTTGTACGCCGAGGGCCTCGCGACCCGCGAAGACCTCCTCGACGCCGAAGCAGCGTCCTACCACTCCGCCGGCACCTGCACCTTCTACGGCACAGCCAACTCGAACCAGATGGTCGTCGAGGTGATGGGCCTGCACCTGCCCGGCGCCAGCTTCGTCCAGCCCGGCTCGGCGCTGCGTCAGGCGCTCACCGAAGAAGCCGGCCGACGGATCGTCGCGATCTCGCGCGGCGAGGAGTACACGCCGGTCTCGCGGATCCTCGACGAGAAGGCGTTCGTCAACGGCGTCATCGCGCTGCTCGCCACGGGCGGCTCGACGAACCACACGATGCACCTGGTCGCGATCGCCGCGGCCGCCGGCATCCAGCTGACCTGGGACGACTTCTCCGACCTCTCGGCCGTCGTGCCGCTGCTGGCGCGGGTCTACCCCAACGGCAGCGCCGACATCAACCACTTCCACGCCGCCGGCGGCATCCAGTTCCTGGTCGGCACGCTGCTCGACGCCGGGCTGCTGCACGAGGACGTGCACACGGTCGCCGGGTTCGGGCTGCACCGCTACCGGGCCGAGCCGATCCTGTCCGACGGCGAGCTGGTCTGGCGCGACGTCCCCACCCGCAGCCTCGACGAGGACGTGCTTCGCCCGGTCTGGCGCCCCTTCGCCGCGGACGGCGGGCTGCGGATGGTCGAGGGCAACCTCGGCCGCGCGGTGGTCAAGGTGTCGGCGGTGGCGCCCGAGCACCGGGTCGTCCAGGCGCCGGCGCGGGTGTTCACCACCCAGGAGGCGTTCAAGGCCGCGTTCGAGGCGGGCGAGCTGGATCGCGACGTCGTCGTGGTGATCCGGCAGCAGGGGCCGCGGGCCAACGGCATGCCGGAGCTGCACGGCCTCACGCCGGCGCTGGGCGTGCTGATGGACCGCGGGCACGCCGTGGCGTTGCTCACCGACGGCCGCATGTCGGGAGCGTCGGGCAAGATCCCGGCCGCGATCCAGGTGACGCCGGAAGCCGCGGCGGGCGGCCCGATCGCGCGCATCGCGGACGGCGACGTCATCCGGCTCGACGCGGCCACCGGCAGCCTCGACGTGCTCGTCGGTGACGAAGAACTCGCCCGCCGTGAGCTTGTGGACGCACCGCCGTCCGAAGCATCCTGGACCGGCACCGGCCGAGAGCTGTTCGCCGCGTTGCGCCGGGCGGTCGGCCCCGCTGACCAGGGCGCTTCGGTGTTCGGACCGCTGACGCCGGAGCACTTCGGAATGCCCGCTTTCACAATCCAGGAGGTCGGTCAGTGACCACCGGTCAGGACCTGCTCGAGCTGTCCCCCGTGATGCCCGTCGTGGTGATCGACGACGCCGACGACGCGGTCCCCACGGCCCGGGCCCTGCTCGCCGGCGGGATCGGGGTCATCGAGCTGACCCTGCGCACCCCGGCGGCGTTGTCGGCGATCGAGCGCGTCGCCGCCGAGGTGCCGGACATCGTCATCGGCGCCGGCACCGTCACGGCGGCGGACCACGCGAAGCAGGCGGCGGACGCGGGGGCCAAGTTCCTCGTGACGCCGGGCTGCACCGACGCGGTCGTCGACGCGTGCTTCGAGACCGGGCTGCCGTTCCTGCCCGGCGCGAGCACGGTGTCCGAGGCGATGCGGCTGGCCGAGCGCGGCATCACGGCGTTGAAGTTCTTCCCGGCCGAGGCGTCCGGCGGCATCGCGTACCTGAAGTCGATCGCGGGCCCGTTGCCGTCGTTGAAGTTCTGCCCGACGGGCGGGATCACGGTCGCGTCGGCGCCGTCGTACCTGGCGCTGCCGAACGTCGGCTGCATCGGCGGTTCGTGGCTGACGGCGTCGCTCGACCCCGCCACGATCGAAAAGCTGGCCGCCGAAGCCGCGCAGCTGTAGCGGAGATCACCCCGCGTCATCGCCGCGCCCGAACGGCGGAATGCGCGTCCGCATTCCGGGAGCACCGTTCCAGCTTTCTGGAACGGTGCTCCGAGCGGGTGTGGCAGCGGTCATGAATCCCGCTGAATGGAGCAATCGCGGCCTCGGTGGGTGATTTACCGGCCTGTTATCGTTCCCCCTCGCTGTTTCGAGCGAGGAGATCCGGTGTCCCTGACCGATGTGGTCGCCCCCAGTCCTGCCCCCGAGAACGTCGCCGCACTCGTCGGCGAACGCCTTTCGCTGTCCGCCCTCCACCAGCTGGGCGGCACCCTCGGCGGCTATTCCTTCGTCAAGGTCGTGGTCGACCGCGAAAACGCGGTGATCCACTTCCTGAACGACGCCCGCCATTCCTTTCACGCGATCTATATCGGGGAAGAGATCCTCGGCATTCCCGAAGAACGGGTCCGCGCGGAGATCGACTCCTACAACCAGGACTTCTACCACGCCCCGGACCGCCGGTTCCTGCTCGGCATTCTCGCCCGCCACCCGCAGCTGCTTTCGCTGGAGACAGTCGAGGTCGACACGATGCCGGCCGCGCTGATCCGCGAGTTCCACGCGTTCGTCGCGCGGTACGTCGACCCGGCGCTGCCGCTGGTGTTCAAGCCGGCCAACCAGTTGCAGGAGCGGATCGTCCGGGAGATCCCGCCGGGCGAGCTGCCGCGGGTGTTCGCGCATGAGCTGTTCTCGACGGCGCCGTTCGTCGCGCTGAACCCCGGCACGGCGACCGGCCGGCTGCGCGCGTTCCGCACCGAGGCCGAGTACCGCACCGCGACGCTGGAGTGGTCGGACATCATCGTGATGGACCGCGTCCCCGACGACATCCCGCGCCTGTCCGGCATCGTCAACGCCCGCCACACGACCCCGCTGTCGCACACCAACGTCCTTGCCACCGGCTGGCAGATCCCGAACGCCGTGCAGGTCGGCGCCGTGGCCGACATCGAGCGGCGCGGCCTCGACGGCAAGTGGGTCGAGTACACAGTGGACGCTCAGGGGCTCACGCTGCGGGAGGTCGCCGAGCCGGCGTCGGCCTCGCCGCCGAAGTGGTACGCCCAGCGCGTCACGCTGGAGGAGCCGGAGTCCGGGGCCGGCCCGATCGTGAACCTGAACCGGCTGCGCGCGACCGACCGCTACCGGTACGGGACGAAGGCGGCCAACCTCGGCGAGCTGCACCACGTGCTGGCGCACGGTTCGCAGCGGCTGCTCGGGTTCTACCAGGTGCCGCGCCCGCCGCGGGAGAACCTGCTGCCGTACTTGGCCCGGCTGCTGGACGTCCCCTCGGGCTCCGACCTCACCGCGGCCGCGCACCGGCTCCTGGACGAGCGCGTCCGCGTGCCACGTGGGATCGCGCTGCCGTTCTCGCTGCAGCGGCGGTTCCTCGAGTCGTCGCCGCGGATCCAGCAGGCCATCGGCAAGCTGAAGATGGCCCTGGAGCTGGACGCCCGCGAAATCGAGCCGCTGTGCGTCGAGCTGCAGGGCCTGATCCGGTCCGCGCGGCTGCCGGGCGCGCTCGCCGGGGAGATCGACTCCGCGCTGGTGTCGCAGCTCGCCGGGGTCCGGACGTTCGTCGTGCGCAGTTCCTCGAACGCCGAAGACCTGGCGGGGTTCTCGGCGGCCGGGATCTACGAGTCGCTCAACCACGTCACCACGGCCGAGCGGATCTTCGCCAGCGTCAAGGAGGTGTGGGCGTCGCTGGTGTCAGTGCGGAGCGTCCGGCTGCGGCACCAGGCGGGGATCTCCCTCGACGAGTGCTACATGGGCGTGGTGATCCAGGAGCAGGTCGCGGCCGACTTCGGCGGCGTGCTCGTGACGACGAACCCGATGAACCGCGCGGACTTCCGCACGGTGTACGTCAACGTGTCGCCGCGCGTGACCGACGTCGTCGAGGGTTCGGCGCTGCCCATGCAATACCTGTACTCGACGGTCGAAGGCGGCGGCCGCACGGTGTCCCTCGGCGACGCCACGGCGGATCTCGACCCGCGGGCGCACGACCAATTGCAGCGGCTCGCGATCGCCGGCCGCCTGCTGCAGGGCCACTTCTCGCCCGACTACACGTTCGGCTCACCGGTGGACGTCGAGTGGCTCGCCGACGGCGAGCACCTCCACCTCGTGCAGCTGCGTCCGTATTCCGCCTGAGTTCGGGAGAAACCGTCATGCTGGGCCTTCGCCTGCCCGCGAACCCCGCCGTCCGGCGCACCGTCCGGCTGACCTACGGGTTCCAGTTCTTCTTCGGCCTGCTGCTGTGGGTGCCGATCTTCTACCAGTACCAGAAGCTCGTCGGCCTGTCCGACGGCGAGATCTTCGGCATCCAGAGCATCTACTACGTCGTGTTCTGCCTGCTGGAGATCCCGACCGGGATGCTCGCCGACCGGTTCGACTACCGCACCTCGCTGACGGCCGGCGCCGGCGTGCTCGTGGCGGCGAACCTGGTGCCGGTGTTCCTCGGCTCGTACACCGGGTTCCTGGTCCACTTCATCCTGATCGCCTTGGCGCGGTCACTGGTGTCCGGCGCGCAGAGCGCGTACCTGTACGAGTACCTCCACGCGTCCGGCGCCGGTGAGCACTACTTGCGCGTTGAAGGCGTCGGCCGCGCGTACAGCCTGGTCGGCAAGATCGTGTACTGGCCGGTGATCGGCCTGCTGATGGCGTGGAACCTCCCTTCCCCGTACTGGCTGACGGCGCTCAACGCCGGCGTGGCCCTGCTGTTCGCGCTCAAGCTCCCGCCGATCCCCGGCGGCCGCCGGGTCACGGGCAAGACGGCGTCGCTGGTGGCCGGTGTCGGCGGCGCGCTGTCGGCGGCGCGTTCGTCGCGGTGGCTGGTGTTGCTGATGGTGCAGGGCATCGCGATGTTCACGCTGGTCCGGATCTGCCAGGTGAACCTGTTCCAGCCGATCCTGGAGTCGAAGTCGCTGTCGGTGAACTGGTACGGCGCGGTGCTGGCCGCCATGACGGTCTTCGAGGCCCTGGGCGCGGCCCGCCCCCATCGCCTCCGCCGCGCGATCGGCCCGGTGGGGTCGGTGTTCACGCTGACGATCGTGATGGCGGTGTGCCTCGGGGTGGTCGTGTTCGTGGGCTCCTTCCCGACGGTGGTCCTGTTGTGCGTCTTCGCGGTGGCGACGGGGATTTCGTTCCCGGTGCAGAAGCAGCTGCTGAACGACTCCATCCCGGACTCCCGCCACCGCGCGACGCTCCTGTCGATGGAGTCCATTGTGGACCGCGCGGCGTGCGCCCTGGTGGCGGTGGCCCTGGGCGCGTACCTGGCGGCCGGGCAGCTCGACGAGTTCCTGGTGCTGTCGGCGGTGGTCACGTGCGTGGTGATGGGGCTGCTCGCGGTGCTGCTGCTGGCGGTCCGCAAGCACCGTTCGGACCGCCGGGTGCCGACCGCCCGCCGCCCCGGCCAGGCCGGCGCGGGCCTCCCGCCGGCCGGCCCGGAACTCCGCGTGCAGCACCAGGTGGGAGAAGTCCGCCGCTGACGGACTTCGGCGACCGGCTCCGGGCACCGGTGTTTGCGCACTCACCCCAGCCGACCGGCTCCGGGCATCGGTGCTTGCGCACTCACCCGAGCCGACCCGGCGACCGGCTCCGGCGCTCGCGCACTCACCCGAGCCGACCCGGCGACCGGCTCCGGGCGCGGCCTGCCTGGCACCGGCGCTCGCGAGCCGCCGCCCAGCCGGGCACCGCAGCTTCAAGCCGCCATGCGGCCGCCCCGCCACCCAGGCACCCGGGGCGCCCACCCGCCGCTGGCCGGGCCGCCCCGACCGCCAAACCGGCCCCGGCGGCCGCCGGTCAGTCGATGACGGCGTCGTCGAGCAGGGTGGACTCCGCGCCGTACTCGCGGAGTTCCTCCCTGATCACCGTGTATGCCAGCCCCTGCGGATAGCCCTTGCGGGCGAGGAAGCCGAGCAGCCGCCGCAGGGCGGTCTGTTCGTCGACGTTGCCGAGCGAGCCGAGGCGCTTGCGGACCAGTTCCCTGGCCATCTGCTCCTCGGACTCGCGGTCGACCTCGCCGGCCGCCTGCGCGGCGACCTCACCGTCGACGCCCTTGCGCCGCAGTTCGGCCACCAGCGCGGTGCGGGACAGGCCCTGGTTCGCGTGCCGGGACTTCACCCACAGCTGGGCGAACTCCTCGTCGTTGACCAGCCCCGCCCGGTCGAGCTTGCCGAGCAGGGTTTCGCTGGTCTCCTCGTCGAACCCCTTGCGGTGCAACGCCTGCCGCAGCTCCTCCTGGGTGCGCGGCCGGGCGGCCAGGAGATCGAAGCAGATCTCCTTGGCCTTCTTGTACCGCTCCTCGGGAGGCAACTCGGCCGGCGGAACCTTGGGCGCCCTCGCCACTTACGTCACTCCTCAGCACTCACCAACCCGCGCCCGAAGTCGAAACGCGACCACGGCCGGGGGTCCAGGGGCCTGCCCCCTGGCGGGGGTCCGGGGGCCATCCTCGACGCCTCTCTCAGAAGTCGACCGGCGCCGGGACGGCCTCGACGGCGTCCGCGTCGAGCTGCGGGCCGATGCCGAGCTTCTCCTTGATCCGCTTCTCGATCTCGTTGGCGATGTCCGGGTTGTCGCGCAGGAACCGGCGCGCGTTCTCCTTGCCCTGGCCGAGCTGGTCGCCTTCGTAGGTGTACCAAGCGCCCGACTTGCGGACGATGGACTGGTCGACACCCATGTCGATCAGCGAACCCTCGCGGGAGATGCCCTGGCCGTACAGGATGTCGAACTCGGCCTGCTTGAAGGGCGGGGCCACCTTGTTCTTGACGACCTTGACGCGGGTGCGGTTACCGACCGCCTCGCCGGCGTCCTTCATCGTCTCGATGCGGCGCACGTCCAGGCGGACCGACGCGTAGAACTTCAGCGCCTTGCCACCGGTCGTGGTCTCCGGGGAGCCGAACATGACGCCGACCTTCTCGCGGAGCTGGTTGATGAAGATCGCCGTGGTGCCCGAGTTGGACAGCGCGCCGGTGATCTTCCGCAGCGCCTGGCTCATCAGGCGGGCCTGGAGGCCGACGTGCGAATCGCCCATCTCGCCCTCGATCTCGGCGCGCGGCACGAGCGCGGCGACGGAGTCGATGACCAGGATGTCGAGCGCGCCGGAGCGGATCAGCATGTCCGCGATCTCGAGCGCCTGCTCACCGGTGTCCGGCTGGGACACGAGCAGCGCGTCGGTGTCGACGCCCAGGTTCTTCGCGTACTCCGGGTCGAGCGCGTGCTCCGCGTCGATGAACGCCGCGATGCCGCCGGCGCGCTGCGCGTTCGCCACCGCGTGCAGGGCGACCGTCGTCTTACCGGAGGACTCCGGGCCGTAGATCTCGACGACCCGGCCGCGGGGCAGCCCGCCGATGCCGAGCGCGACGTCGAGGGCGATCGAGCCGGTGGGGATCACGGCGATGGGCGGCCGGGTGTCCTCGCCCAGGCGCATCACCGAGCCCTTGCCGTACTGCTTGTCGATCTGCGCGAGCGCGAGCTCGAGCGCCTTGTCCTTGTCGGGTGCTGCAGGCATGGAAGTCCACCTCGCTGGTCGAAGCCCCGGCTCTCCGGGGGCTCTGTGTCGGTTCTTCAGCTGTCCGGTCCGACGCTAGCGGCGGGGACCGACAATTCCAGGCGCGGCGCCCAATCTGTGGATCGCTGGACCCGATGTGGACAACACCATAGACGAACACCTGTTCGAGGTCGGCACCGACACACCCTTGCGGTAGGATTTTTCGCCCACCCGGGTCGGACCCTTGGGGATATGCCCAGGTCAGCGCCGTTCGCGGGGGACGTCGAAGGCGTCGCAGACCTCTCGCCAGATCTCCTTGGCCGGGATTCCCGCGGTCAGCGCCTGGTCGACGGTGCGGCCGCCGAGCCCGCTGAGCACGTGGTCCCTGGCCAGCACCTGGGCCCGCCCGGGGCCGAACTCCTCGGCCATCAGCCGCCGGAAAACCGTGATCCGCATCGAACCCACTCTAACCGGCGGGGGCGAACGGTCCGTT
>NZ_JBDLYJ010000013.1:59542-250924 GCF_051337345.1 Amycolatopsis sp. MEPSY49
CCCGCCGGCCGACCAGTTCGGACCTCATGAACGGGTCGTTCATGACGTCGGACGAGGTGAACGACCCGTTCACGACGTCGCAGGTCGCTGCCGGCGAATTCGACACAGGTGCCACAGAAGGCCTGCCACGACCCCGAAGGCGTCACTCCCCCGGCTGGACGCTCGCCTCGAAGTAGTCGGCCAGCGTGCCCGGCGTGGTCGCCGCGGCCTGGTCGCTCGAGTTCAGCTGGTAGATGAACCCCACCAGCGGCCGGTCCGACACCGTGAACACGAGCACCGCCGACGTCTTGCCCGCGGCCGACGAGTAGTGCCCCTTGAGGCCGTTGCCGCCCCAGTCGGCTTCGGTGCGGTCGCCGCCCGCCGAAGTGAGCAGGCCATCGGTGTACTGCTTGAGCGTGTCGGCGTTGTCGCCCTGGACGTAGGTCACCTGCGTGCCCGCCCGGCCCGGCGCGGAGCAGGTCGAGGACACGCCGAGGCTCTCCGCCGGCGCCGCCGGGCCGTTGCCCATGCCCGGCTTGCAGTCGCCGGTGTCGGCGATCTTCCCGGCGAGCTGGCGCAGGCAGCCAGTGAGGCCCTTGTCGTCGGCCGGCCCCGGCGTCTTGCACTGGTCGGCCGTGTACGTCGTCGAGGACGACGACGTCAGGAAGTACGTCAGCCCCGCCGCGAGCACCACCACGACCGCCGCCGCGATCCCGATGAGCAGCTTCTTCTTCCCGCCGGACTTCGGCTCCGGCTTCTCCGCCGAAGCCGAAGGCGAGTACGCGGGGAAGTTCGACGGCATCGGCTGCGGCCCGCTCGGCGGGAAGTTCGCCGGCGCGTACCCCGGGTACTGCGGCGGCGGCGGAGGCGGCGGCGCGTACTGCGGGCGGCCCGCGGCAACGGCCCCTTCGACGTTCTGCGTCCGCGCGCCCATGCCGTCGCGCGCGACGTGCTGCGCCCCGAGCGCGACGGCGGTCTCCGGCTGGTCGAGGCTGCCCGGCACGACGCCGAGCTTCTCCGCGATCATCGTGCCGACCAGCGGCAGCCGGCTCGACCCGCCGACGAGGTAGATGCCGGCCAGCCGGTCCGGGGTCAGCCCGGACGAGCGCAGCGTCCGCGAAAGCAGTTCGACGCTGCGCAGCATCGCCGGCCGGACCAGGCCTTCCAGCTCGCCGCGCGTGACGAGGACGTCCTTGAACGGCTCGGGCATCGGCACCTCGGTCTGCGGATGCCGCGACAGCGCCTCCTTGGCCGCCTTGACGTCCTCCTGCAGCGCGCGCCGGGTGCGCCGGTCGCCGGTGGACTCCGGGCGCAGGAGCCGCTGCCAGCGCTGCGGGTCCGAGTGCGAGACCTCGCGCCCGACGTGCACCATCAGCGCCTGGTCGACGTCGAGGCCGCCGAGGTCGGGCAGGCCGTCCTCGGCGAGCACGGTGAAACCGTTCTGCGTGGCGCCGACGACGGCGACGTCGAAGGTGCCCGCGCCGAGGTCGTAGACGGCGAGCGCCTGGCCGGGGGCCAGCGACTTGCCGGGGAACGACGCGAAGTGCGCGGCCGCGGCGACGGGTTCGGGCACCAGCAGGATGTTCTGGCCCATCCCGGCGAGCCGGGCGGCGGACATCAGCACGTTGCGGCGGGTCTGGCCCCACTGCGCGGGGTGGGTCAGGCGGACCTCGTCGGGCTGCTCGCCGCCGAGCTGGCGGGACGTTTCTTCGAGGACGCGGCGCAGGATGGCGGCCAGCGCGTCGGTCACCGGGACGACGTCGGTGCCGAGCAGCAGGGTCTGCTCGTCGATGCGGCGCTTGGGGTTCGGCTCGAAGCGCGTCGGGTCGAGGCGGGCGCGGCGCTCGGCGTCGCGGCCGACCATGATCGTGCCCTCTTCGGTGGCGAACACCGCCGACGGCATGTTGGCCGAGCCGTCGACCTCGACGACCCGGGGCGGCCTGCCGTGCGCCGACAGGACGGCGACGGTGTTGGACGTCCCGAGGTCCACGGACAGGATCCGCACAGCACTCCCCTTCGCGAAACACGCCGTGACGGCGTTCGCGGTGATGCTGCCATGCGCGCGGTCACCGTGCGTGCGGACCCGCGAAAGTCCCCGGCCCCTTGACGGAGAGGTGGATCACGAGGCACGATAGTTGCGCAGTTCGGTCATCCGAGTTGCACGAACCGCGCAAGGGAGCGGGTGATGCCCAAGCTGCTCGTCCTCGGGGACGACCTGACCGGCAGCAACGCGACCGGAGCGCTCTACGCCCGTTTCGGGCTGCGCGCGGTTTCCGTCAACGCGCCGCTCGAGCCAGGCGCGCCCTGCTTCCGAGCGGGAAGCGGAATCGACGCGCTGGTGGTCAACCTGGGTACCCGGCACGCCTCGCCACCACACGCCGCGCAGGCGGTGCGGGACGTGGTCGAGCTGGCCGGGCCCGTCGAGCTCACGGTGAAGCGCGTGGACACGACCCTGCGCGGCAACGTCGGCGTGGAGACCGAGGCCGTCCTGGCGGCGGCGCCGGGAGCCCGTGCCCTGGTCGTGCCGGCGTTCCCGGACGCCGGCCGGGTCACCCTCGGCGGCTTGCACCTGGTCGACGGCGTGCCGCTGGCCGAAAGCCCCGCCGCCCGCGACCCCCTCGCCCCGGTCCGGACGTCGCGGGTCCGCACGCTCCTGCGGCCGACCGGCCGGGAGATCGCCGAGCTGCCGCTGGACGTCGTCGAGGACGGCGTGGACGCGGTCGAGGCCGCCTTGCGCGGCCCGGCCGGGATCGTCGTCTGCGACGCCACGACGAACCGGCACCTCACCACCGTCGCCAAGGCCGCCGCCCGGCTCGCGACCGAAGGCACGCGCTGGATCTCCGTCGACTCCGGGCCGTTCGGGGTCCGGCTGGCGGCCGCACTGGGCCTCGCCCCCGGCCACGGCACCATCCCGCCGGTCCTGGCCGTCATCGGCAGCATCACCGGGCAGACCCGGGACCAGGTGCTGGAAACCGAGCTGGTGCTGGACGCGCGGTACGTCGACGTCGCCCCGGAGCGGCCCGATCCGGCGGCCATCGCCGCCGAGGCCGGGAAACTGCTCGGCTCCGGGCACCGCGTCGTCGGCATCCGGACCCGGGCACCCACGCCGGGCGTCCCGATCGACGCGAGCGTCGCGGCGCGGATCCCGCCGGCGCTCGGCGAAGCGACCCGGCTGGTGCTCGGCGCGCACCGGATCGGCGGGCTCTACGCCACCGGTGGCGACATCGCCGTCGAGGTCACGAAGGCACTCGGGGCCGACGGCTTCGAGATCGACACCGAGGTGCTGCCGCTGGCGGTCGCCGGGCGGCTCTCCGGCGGCCCGCACGCCGGGCTGCCCTTCGCCACCAAGGGCGGGCTGATCGGCGGGCGCGATGCCGCCGTCGCTTGCCTGGAACACCTGAACCACGTGCTGGCCACCGGAAGGAAGAACCCGTGAGCGACCTCCCGATCCTCGCCGTGACCCTCGGCGACCCCGTCGGCATCGGCCCGGAGATCACCCTGAAGACCCTCGCCGAGCCCGAGTCGCTGCAGCTGGCACGCGGGGTGGCGGTCGGCGACGCGATCGTGCTGGAGCGCCTGGTCCGGCACCTCGGCCTGCACCTGGAGATCAACCCGATCGCCACGGTCGCCGACGCGCGCTTCACCACCGGCGTGATCGACGTCCTCAACCTCGGCGTGGTCCGGGAAGACCTGCCGTGGGGCGAAGTCAACGCGACCGCGGGCGCCGCCGCCGTCGGCGCGATCGAAGTGGCCACCCGGCTCGCGCTGGCCGGCGAGGTCGACGCGGTCGTGACCGCGCCGATCAACAAGGAGGCGATCTGGGCCGCCGGTTCCCAGCACCTCGGGCACACCGAGATGCTCGGCGAGCTGACCGGGTCGACCCGGTACAACACGATGTTCTGGGTGTCCGGGCTGAAGATCTTCTTCGCCACCCGGCACCTTTCGCTGCGCGAAGCGATCAACCAGATCACCCGGGAGAACATCGAGCACGCGATCCGCGAGGCCTACACCGCCCTCGAAGTGTTCGGCACGGAGAAACCGAGACTCGCCGTGGCCGCGCTGAACCCGCACGGCGGCGAGAACGGCAAGTTCGGCGACGAGGAGATCGTCGCGATCGCCCCGGCGGTCGCGGCCGCGCGCGCCGCGGGGCTCGACGTGGTCGGCCCCATCCCGGCGGATTCCGTGTTCCACCAAGGGATCCAGGGCCGGTTCGACGGCGTGCTCTCGCTGTACCACGACCAGGGGCACATCGCTTCGAAGACGTACGACTTCGACGGCACGGTGTCGGTGACCGTCGGCTTACCGATCCTGCGCACCTCGGTCGACCACGGCACGGCGTTCGACATCGCCGGCACCGGCCGGGCCTCGCACGGCACGATGGTCGCGGCGTTCAAAGCGGCGGCGACGCTGGCGCCCTACGCCCGGAAGCTGCCGTCGATCTACCCGCCGGGCGTCCGGTGATCCCCCGCAAGCGCTGGGCGTACGTCATCCCGGTCGCGGTGGTCATGTACATGCTGGCCTACCTCGACCGCACGAACGTCGCGGTGATCCTGCCCTACATCGGCGACGACTTCCCGTTGTCGGCCAGCGCGAAGGGGCTGGCGAGCGGCATCTTCTTCGTCGGCTACCTCGTGCTGCAGATCCCGGCGGCGGTGCTGGCGGCGAAGTGGAGCGCCCGCAAGACGGTACTGATCCTGATGATCGCGTGGGCGTTCGCGGCGGTGCTCTGCGGGCTGGTGCGGAACGAAACGCAGCTGCACCTGGCTCGCCTGCTGCTCGGGCTGTTCGAGGGTGGCGTCTGGCCCGCGGTGCTGATCCTGCTGGCGTCCTGGTTCCCGCAGGCCGAACGCGCCCGGGCGAACGCGCTGTGGATGACGTGCCTGCCGATCTCGGCGATCGTCATGTCCCCGCTGTCCGGGCTGATGCTCGACCACATGTCCTGGCGCTGGGTGTTCGTGCTGCAGGGCCTGCCGCCGCTGCTGTGGGCGGTCGTCTGGTGGTTCGCGGTGGCCGACCGGCCGGCGAAGGCCCGCTGGATCTCCGCCGAGGAGCGCGAGTACCTCGAAACCACCTTGCGGGCCGAGGAAGAGGCGAAGCCCGCGTTCGTGAAGCAGGGTTACCGGCAGGCGTTGGCGAACCGGCAGGTGCTGCTGCTGATCGGCGTCTACTTCTTCTGGATCACCGGCTTCTACGGCTTCAGCCTGTGGTTGCCGTCGGTCGTGAAGACGATGACCGGCGGCTCGGCCACCGCCGTCGGGTTCCTGTCAGCGGTGCCGTACGTCCTCGCGCTGGCCGGGATGGTCGCGTGCGCGCACTGGTCGGACCGCACCGGCAACCGGCGGCTCGCCGTCGCGGTGCCGCTGGTCGTCGCCATCGCCGGGCTGCTGCTCGGCAACCTCGTGCACTGGCCGGCGGCGGTGCAGCTGGTGCTGCTCTGCGTCGTCGCGACCGGCGTCTACATGCCGTACGGGCCGTTCTGGGCCATCCCCAGCCGCATCCTCGGCATCGAGGTCGTCGCCGTGGCGATGGGCCTGATCAACGCGCTGGGCAACCTCGGCGGGTTCGCCGGGCCCTACCTGGTCGGCTGGCTCACCGACGTCACCGGCAGCGCGACCACCGGGTTCGTCGTCCTGGCCGCGTTCCTCGCCGTGGCCGCCGGGCTGGCGTTCTTCGGGCTGAAACCGGCACCCGTGGAAGACTCGGCGCATGTCCCAGCCGCGACCAGGCACCCGTGACCGGCGCGCGATGCTCCTGGAAGCCGTCCGCGACGGCTCGGGCGGCATCGCGGAGCTGGCCGAGGAGTTCGGCGTCTCGGAGTCGACGATCCGCCGCGACCTCGCCTCCCTCGCCGGGGCCGGGCACGTCGTCCGTACCTACGGCGGCGCGCTCGACGCCGAACGCAGCCCGCACGAGAAGGACCGCGAGAACGCGGCGGCGAAGGACGCCATCGCCCGGCAGGCCGCCGCGCTGGTGCGCGACGGCGAGGTAGTGCTGCTCGACGCCGGCACGACCACCGGCAGGCTCGCCCGCCACCTCGCCCACCGCGAGGGGCTGACCGTCGTCACGAACGGCGTCACCGCCATCCGCGAGCTGGCCGGCTTCGCCGGGATCGACCTGATCGTCCTCGGCGGCCGGCTGCGGCACCCCAACGAGGCCATCCTCGGCGAGAGCGTGCTCGGCCAGCTGCGGCACATCTCACCCGATCGGGTGTTCCTGGGCGCGGACGGCCTGGTGCCCGGCCGCGGGCTGTGCTGCCCGTCACTGGAGCAGTCGGTGGTCAAGCACGCGATGCTGCACGCGGGCGCCGAGGCCTACGTGCTGGCCGACCGCTCCAAGCTGGACCAGGCCCCTTTTTCCTACTGGACGCCGCTCGACCGCGAGTACCGGCTCATCACCGACGAGCCGACGATCGACGCCGTGTACCCGGCGTTCGCCGACAGCGTGATCGTCGCCGACGCTTCCGAAATTGTCGGTGGTGCCGCGCATCATGGACGACGTGGCAGTTGACGTGCTCGACCTCTTCTCCCCCGCGACCCGGGACTGGTTCGCGGGGGCCTTCGCCGCGCCCACCGCGGCCCAGGACGGCGCCTGGCGGGCGGCGCACGCGGGCGAGCACGCCCTCGTCGTCGCACCGACCGGGTCCGGCAAGACCCTGTCCGCGTTCCTCTGGGCGCTGGACCGGCTTTCGGTGGAGCCACCGCCGGCGGAGGCCACCAAGCGCTGCCGGATCCTCTACGTCTCCCCGCTGAAGGCCCTCGCGGTCGACGTCCAGCGGAACCTGCGCGCCCCGCTCGCCGGCATCTCGCAGGCCAGCAGGCGGCTCGGGCTCCCGGTGCCCGACATCCAGGTCGGCATGCGCACCGGCGACACCACGGCGGCCGAGCGCCGCTCGTTCGGCAAGACCCCGCCGGACGTGCTGGTGACCACGCCGGAGTCGCTGTTCCTGATCCTCACCTCGTCGGCGCGGGAGTCGTTGCGTGGCGTCGAAACCGTGATCGTCGACGAGGTGCACGCGGTCGCGGGCGGCAAGCGCGGCGCGCACCTCGCGCTGTCGCTGGAGCGGCTGGACTCGCTGCTGCCGAAGCCGGCCCAGCGGATCGGCCTGTCGGCGACGGTCCGCCCGATCGACGAGGTGAGCGCGTTCCTGGCCGGCGGCCGCCCGGTGCGCGTGGTCCAGCCGAAGCTCGCGAAGACCATCGAGGTGCGCGTCGAGGTCCCGGTCGACGACATGAGCAACCTCGACGCCCCGCGCGGCGGCCCGGCGCCGAGCCCGCTCGACGAGCTGGAGTCGCTGACCGAGGCGTTCCCGCCCGGTGACATCGCCCCGGGCGGCCTGGGCACGCTGGAGGAGATGGCGGGCAACCCGGTGCAGCGGCCGTCGATCTGGCCGGCGGTCGAGGAGCGGGTGCTGAGCCTGATCCGCGACCACCGCTCGACGATCGTCTTCGCCAACTCGCGCCGGCTGACCGAGCGGCTCACCGCCCGGCTCAACGAGCTGGCCGCGGAACAGACGGAGCTGACGCCGGAGGACTCGTTCCCGGCCGAGGCGGTCGGGCAGTCCGGCGTGACCACCGGCGCGCCGCCGGTGATCGCCCGGGCGCACCACGGGTCGATGTCGCGGGAGCAGCGCACGCACGTCGAGGAGGACCTCAAGTCCGGACGGCTGCCGTGCGTGGTGGCGACGTCGTCGCTGGAGCTGGGCATCGACATGGGCGCGGTCGACCTGGTCGTCCAGATCGAGGCGCCGCCGACGGTGGCGTCCGGCCTGCAGCGCGTCGGCCGCGCCGGGCACCAGGTCGGCGCGGTGTCCTCCGGCGTCATGTTCCCCAAGTTCCGCGGCGACCTCGTCTCCTGCGCGGTGGTCGCCGAACGGATGGCGACCGGCGCGATCGAGGCGGTCCGCTACCCGCGCAACCCGCTGGACGTGCTGGCGCAGCACGTCGTCGCGATGGTGGCGCTGGAGCCGTGGACGGTGCCGGACCTGGCCTCGCTGGTGCGGCGGGCGGCGCCGTTCGCGTCGCTGCCGGACGATGCGCTGCACGCGGTGCTCGACATGCTCGCCGGCCGGTACCCGAGCGAGGAGTTCGGCGAGCTGCGCGCACGGATCACCTGGGACCGCATCAGTGGCGAGCTGCGCGGCCGGCCCGGCTCGCAACGGCTCGCCGTCACGTCGGGCGGCACCATCCCGGACCGCGGCCTGTTCACCGTGATGACGCCGGGCGGGGACGACAAGCCCGGTTCGCGCGTCGGCGAGTTCGACGAGGAGATGGTGTACGAGTCGCGCGTCGGCGACACGATCCTGCTCGGCACGTCGTCGTGGCGGATCACCGACATCACGCACGACCGGGTCATCGTGGTGCCCGCGCCGGGCGAACCGGCGCGGATGCCGTTCTGGAAGGGCGACGCGCCGGGCCGCCCGCTCGAACTCGGCCGGGCGCTGGGGAAGTTCGTCCGCGAACTGTCCACATCGGACGACGAGAAGGCGCGCGAGCGGGCCGCCGCGGCGGGGCTGGACCAGCGGGCGTGCGACAACCTGCTGAACTACCTGGCCGAGCAGAAGTCCGCCACCCGGCACGTGCCGAACGACCGGACGATCCTCCTGGAGCGCTACCGCGACGAGCTGGGCGACTGGCGGATCATCGTGCACTCGCCGTTCGGCGCGCAGGTGAACGCGCCGTGGGCCCTCGCGATTGCCGCGCGGCTGCGGGAGAACCGCGGGGTGGACGCGCAGGTGGCGCACTCCGACGACGGCATCGTGCTGCGCCTGCCCGACGCCCTCGACGCCGACGGCGGCGACGTCACGATCGGCGCGGACGACATCCTGCTCGATCCGGAAGAGGTGGAGCAGCTGATCGTCGCGGAGGTCGGCGGTTCGGCCGTGTTCGCGGCGCGGTTCCGGGAGTGCGCGGCGCGGTCGTTGCTGCTCCCGCGCCGGGACCCGCGGCGCCGCACTCCCCTGTGGCAGCAACGGCAGCGAGCGTCGCAGCTGCTGTCGGTCGCGGCGAAGTACGAGCGGTTCCCGGTCGTGCTGGAGGCGATGCGGGAGGTCCTGCAGGACGTCTACGACGTGGGCGGCCTGCGGGAGCTGATGACCGACGTCCGGGCCCGCAAGGTCCGGCTGGTGGAGGTCGAGACGCCGGCCGCGTCGCCGTTCGCGCGGAGCCTGCTGTTCGGTTACGTCGGAATGTTCCTGTACGAGACCGACGCGCCGCTGGCCGAGCGGCGGGCGGCGGCGCTGTCGCTGGACTCGGCGCTGCTGGCCGAGCTCCTGGGCACCGAGGCCATCCGCGAGCTGCTGGATCCCGAGGCCGTCGCCGAAGTGACCCGGTCGCTGCAGCGGCTCGACCCCGATAGGCATGCGCGCTCGGCGGAGGACGCCGCCGACCTGCTGCGGTTCCTCGGCGACCTGACGGTCGAGGAAGCCGCGGAGCGCGGGATCCAGGCGGAATGGCTCACCGAGCTGGAAGCGGCGCGGCGGGCGATCCGGGTGCGGATCGGCGGCACCGAACGGTTCCTGGCGATCGAAGACTCCGGCCGCGTCCGGGACGCGCTGGGCACCGCCCTGCCGGTGGGCGTCCCCGAGGCGTTCACCGAACCGGTCGCGGACCCGCTCGGCGACCTGCTGTCCCGCTACGCCCGGAGCCGGGGGCCGTTCGCCGCTTCGGAGGTGGCCAAGCGGTTCGGGCTCGGGCTGGCCGTCGTCACCGGGGTCCTCGACCGGATGACCGGCGAAGGCCGCTTGGTGCGCGGCGAGCTGAGCCCGGTCGGGCATCCGGACACGCACGGGGTGGGTGTCGAGTACTGCGACTCCGCGGTGCTGCGGCGGCTGCGGCGGGCGTCGCTGGCGAAGCTGCGGGCCGAGGTGGAGCCGGTCGAACCGGCGGCGCTGGGCCGGTTCCTGCCGTCGTGGCACGGGTTCGGCGGCCGCGTCCGGGCGGCGCCGACGGCGGACGACGTGCTGTCGGTGGTCGAGCAGCTGGCCGGGGCGCCGTTGCCGGCGAGCGCGGTGGAGTCGCTGATCCTGCCCGGGCGGCTGCCGGGCTACTCCCCCGCGCTGCTGGACGAGCTGACGACGGCCGGCGAGGTCACGTGGGCGGGGTGCGGCGCGTTGTCCGGCGGGGACGGCTGGATCGCCCTCGCCCCGACGGACGTCGCCGACCTGCTGCTGCCGGAAGTCGTCGAGGACATCCCGACCGGCCCGTTGCACGACGCGCTGGTGTCCACTTTGGAGGGTGGCGCGCTGTTCTTCCGCCAGCTGGTGGACCGCGCGACCGTCCTGGTGGACAAGGCGCCGAACGACGCCGAAGTCGTCGCCGCGCTGTGGGACCTGGTGTGGGCCGGGCTGGTCACCGGCGACACGCTGGGGCCGCTGCGGGCCCAGGTGGCCGGGCACGGCGCGCACAAGCCGCGGCGCCAGGCACCCCGCGGCCGGTACGCGCGGCTGCGAGCGGGGCGGCCGCAGATGCCGTCGAGGTCGGGGCCGCCGACGGTCGCCGGCCGCTGGGCACTGACACCGGACCGCGAAACCGACGCGACCAGGCGCGCCCACGCGCGGACGGAGGCGTTCCTGGAACGCCACGGCGTCCTGACCCGCGGGGCGCTCGACACCGAACGCGTCACCGGCGGGTTCTCCGGGATCTACAAGGTGCTGCGCGGCATGGAGGACACCGGCCAGGTGATCCGCGGCTACGTCGTGGAAGGGCTCGGCGCGGCCCAGTTCGCGGCGAAGGGCGCGGTGGACCGGCTGCGCGCGCTGTCGGGCCCGGGCCGTCCGGCGCCCGGCCGCGCGGTGGTGCTGGCGGCGGCGGACCCGGCCCAGCCGTACGGCGCGGCGCTCCCCTGGCCGGCCGCGACGGGCGACACGAAACACCGTCCGGCCCGCAAGGCCGGCGCGCTGGCGGTGCTGGTGGACGGCGTGCCGGCGCTGTACGTCGAGCGAGGAGGCAAGTCGCTGCTGAGTTTCACGGAGGAGCGGCAACCGCTGGTGGACGCGGCGCAGGCGTTGTCGGCGGCGGTGCGGGAGGGCTGGCTGGGTCAGCTGTCGGTCCAGCGCGCAGACGGCGAGCAGGCACTGACGTCGGAACTGGCGGAGGTACTGCGGGAGGCGGGTTTCCGGGCCACGCCGTCCGGTCTGCGCCTGCGGGCCTAAGCTGCCAGTTCGACACCGCACGAAGGATGTTCTGCTCATGGCGATGCGCGAACTGCGCTATTTCGGCGACCCGATCCTCAAGTCCGTCTGCGACCCGGTCACCGTGTTCGACGAAAAGCTCGAGGCGCTCGTGCGCGACCTCGTCGACTCGGTGAAACCCGGCGGACGCGCCGGGCTGGCGGCCCCGCAGATCGGGGTGGGGTTGCGCATCTTCAGCTACGACGTCGCCGGGCTCACGGGCTACGTGATCAACCCGGAGATAGTCGAGCTGTCCGAGGAGACGCACGAGATCGACGAGGGCTGCCTGTCGGTCCCGGAGCTGTGGTTCCCCACGAAGAGGGCGAAGCACGCGAAGGTCCGCGGCGTCGACATCCACAACGAGCCGATCGAGGTCGAGGGCGAAGACGTGCTGGCCCAGTGCCTCCAGCACGAAACCGACCACCTGGACGGCATCCTGTACCTGGACCGCCTGACGGCCGAGCGCAAGAAGACGGCGCTACGCGAAGCGCGCGACAAGGACTGGTTCTGGAAGCGCTGACCAGCTGAGCCAGGCGCCACCGGACTTGTCCAGCACAGCCGGGCCGCTCAGTCGCGCAGGAACATCCGCAGCTGGGTGCTCTCCTCGGCCGAGCGTTCCGCGCGCAGGCCCGCCCGGGCCGCCGTGCGCGGGAGCACGTCGTCGCCGGACAGGCAGTCCGCTCGCAGCTCCGTGATCCCCTGCGCCTCCGCCAGCGCCGCCACGCGGGACAACAGCGCCGTGCCGATGCCCTGGCTCTGCCAGTCGTCCTCCACCAGCAACGAGATCTCGGCGCCGCCCGCGGCCGACGGGATCAGTTGCGCCAGCCCGATCACCTCGCGGCCGAAGACCGCCAGCACGCTCGTCCCGCGCGGCGGCATCAGCAACCGGTGCAGCCAGCGGCGCGGGACCGTGCGAACGCCCGTGTGGTAGCGCCGGAAGAGCGTCGCCGTCGAGCAGCGGCGGTGCAGCTCCGACACCGCTTCGGCATCAGCCGGCACGCCCTTGCGCAGGACGATCGCCGCGCCGTCCGGGCGGTTCAGGACCACCGGGCCCGCGATGTTGCGGGCCGCCGCGCCCAGCAAGGTCACCAGCGCTTCGGCGCGGGTGAGCTCCAGCTGCACGAACGGCGCCCACCGGCGCCGCGCCACCAGCGCTTCTCCGTCGCCCAGCGCGAACACCGCGCGGTGCCCGCTTTCGGTGCGGCCCGGGTTCGCCTCGACCTCGGGGACGCGCGTGACCACGTCCGCGGCCAGCACGTCCTTCAGCACCTCGGCGAGCCGGGGGGGGTCGTCGATCGCGCGCCGGGCCGCGAGCAGCGTCGACGACGAGGGGTCGACCAGCTCGTGGACGTCCGCGTCGATGATCGCCGTGCATTCGCAGCCCTCGGCGCGGATGGCGTCGACGAGGTGCCGCCGGGGCAGGCCGGTCGCCGGGCGCAGGACGATCTCGTCGAGCACGCCGCCGGGCACGGGCAGCACCGACAGGCCGAGGATGTTGCACTCGAGGTCGGCGAGCCGGATCGCGATGCGGGCCAGGGTGCCGGGGTGGTCGTGCATCCGGACCCGCACCCGCCACGCCGACGGCGTACCCGCCGCCTCGACGTCGGCCGCCGGGTCGAGCTGGGGCAACGCTCTGGAGGTCTCCATGCCCCCACGGTCCCCCGCGTGTGTTGCCGACCCGGGACGCGGGTGTTTCGCGCAGATCAGCGTTCGGGACGGCTCGGCAACGCGGCCGAAACGCCTCAGCGCGGGGTCAGCACGCAGAACTCGTTGCCTTCCGGATCCATCAGCACGCGCCACGGCAGGTCCGGGCCGCCGAGGTCGGCCGGCGCCGCGCCCCCGGCCACCACTTCGGCCACCGACTCGCCGTGGTCGGCCCCCTCAGGCGGCGCGACATCGAGGTGCACGCGGTTCTTGACCCGCTTCACGTCGCCATTGCGGAGGAACTCCAGCCACGGTCCGCGGCCCGACGGCGCGCGCAGCCCGACCAAGGCGTCTCCCTCGCGGGAGCCGACCGGCCAGCCCGTCAGCCGCGTCCAGAAGCCCGCCAGGCGCTCCGGGTCGTGGGCGTCGACCACGATCGACGCCACCGCGCCCGCCCCGGCGTACCGGTCGCGGGGCTCGAGGACGCAGAACTCGTTGCCCTCCGGGTCCGCCAGTACGACCCACGGCACCGCGCCCTGCCCGAGGTCGACTCGGCGGCCGCCCAGCTCAAGGGCGCGCGCGACCAGCTCCGCCTGGTGCTCGGGCGTCGGGCTCGCCAGGTCCAGGTGGATCCGGTTCTTCACCTCCTTGGGCTCGGGCACCGGGACGAACACGAGATCCAGGTCCCAGCCGTCGGTCTCGGGGGCGCGCACGTCGACCTCGTCCGGTTCCTCGACGGCGACGCGCCAGCCGAGCAGCGCGGCCCAGAAGTCCGCCAGGACCGTCGGCCGCGCCGCGTCGATCACCAGGTTCACCAGCCGCGTGTTCATGCGCCGCAGGCTAACCGCCACCCCCGACAGTTCCGGTTCGGCTTCCCCACCTACCGGAGTCATCGGGTCGCGAGCCGCAGCAGCGCCCAGAGCTGGGCCGCCTGGTCGTGCACACCCCGGACGCTCACCGAGGTCAGGGACGACCGGCCCCACAACCACAGGTAGACGCGCTCGGGCTCGCCGGCCGTGACGACGTCGTCCGCGGCCTCGGCTTCCTCGGCCGAACAGCGCCAGGCCTCCGTCACGTCGGGTCCGGCGCGCGCGATCCAGCTGTGCGCGCCGACGCGCACGCCGACCGAGCCCGCTTTCGTGCCGGTCAGGCCCAGCATCGGCAGCTTCTGGCCAAACCACAGCGTGAGCGCCTCGTCGATGCCGTCGATCGCGAGGTCTTCGTCGATGCCGCGCGGCTCGGCGCCCGCGGCCTGCTCGACGTCGACGCGGTGGACCAGGGTTTCGTGCAGCATCCGCCGTCGCCAGAAGCCGTACGTCGGGTCCGCCGGCCACCACGTGTCGGCGTGGTCCTCCGGATCGTGCGCGGCGAGCTCGTCGAGCAGCTCCGTCAGCCCGGTTTCCAGGTACTCGCCCAGGCTCTGGCCCGGTTCGGGGTCGCGCTGCCAGTCGTCCGGGCCGCGGCCGTCGGCCAGCCGGCGCCGGACCATCCGGTAGAGGCTCCCGACGTGCCGGGCGACCTCGCCGAGCGACCAGCCGGGGCAGGCGGGCACCGGCGCTTCGAGCGGCGCCGCGCGGACGGCTTCGGCCAGCACCCGGCCTTCGATTCCCAACGCCGTGAGCAGCCGCCCCTGGTCGACCGGGCCGTGCTCACGCGACATGGGCTTCCCCGGTGATCGGCAGGCCGTGCACGAGCCGGCGGACGAGTTCGAGGAACGGCGTGGCGGCACGCACCAGCCCATCGGCCGACTCGGCGGTGACCTTGCCGGTGATCCCGGCCTGCGCGGCGGCGCGCGCGGCCGAGTTGCTCGCGAAGAAGGCGGACCATTCGCGCAGTTCGGGGGCGACGGAGTCGAGCAGCATCCAGGTGCTGGCCGGCCGGGCGCGCCCCCGGTGCGGACGGCCACGGGCGGCGAGCACGGCGGCGGCCCCGCGCAGGGCGGCGAGGTAGGCGCCGACGAACCGTTCGACGGGATCGGTTTCGCGCTCGGCTTCGGCGAGCCCGCGCCGGGCTTGGGCGAGCAGGCCGGCGGCCACGGGCGGGGCGGGCGGGCGCAGGGACATGGGTAGTTGGGACTGCTCGCGATCGCCATCGGCGGCTGGCGGGTGCAGGGGCATCGGCAGCTCAGGCGCGGCGGCCGGACGCGACGACGGCTCCGCAGCCGCGGCAGGCTGGTGCACGGGCATCGGCAGCTCGGGCTCGGCGACCGACGCCGCGGGACGCGACGGAGACTCCGCATCGGTGACGGTCGGGTGCGACGGCTCGATCCGCGGCTCCGCGGCCTCAGCGCCGGCGACCGGCGCAGCAGGCGGGCGCACCGGCTCGGCAGCCGGCTCCGGCGTCATCGGCAGCTCGGGCTGGCCGGCGTCCACCGGGCGCCGCCGGGGCTTGCGGGGCTCCACGCAACCCGGGACCGGCGGGGCCGACGACACCGACGGGCGCAGCGGGGACCGCCCGATGTGCGGGCGCAGCGACATGGGCAGCGGCGGCTGCCCGGACTCCGTGGGGGACACGACCTTGACGGACATGACGACCCTCCTCCTGCGCTGGGTGAGCCCGATCATGTGCCCGGCGCCGAGACGCTTCCCCCGCCCCGGAGCCGGGCACCTGACCGGTGCGCGCTCACCGATGTCGAACGTCTGTTCGAACAAAATCCAGAGTAACCCTCCACCCGGCGTCCGCTCAACCCCAGGGGTGGAATCCCGCGGGACACCAGGTCGGTGGCGTGATCTCATAGGCTCATGAGTTCGCTGGACCATCCCGCCGTCGCCAAGGTGGCGGCCGCGCTGGCCGAAGCCGGGCAGCACGCCGCCGCCGAGGGCATCCGCGTGCTGCCCGCCGAAGTCCGGACCGCCGCTCAGGCGGCCGAAGCGCTCGGCGTGCCCACCGGCGCCATCGCCAACAGCCTCATCTTCCGCCTGGGGTCCGACAAAAAAGCGCTCCTCGCCCTGACGTCGGGCGCCCACCGGGCCGATCCGGCCACCCTCGAACGCCTGGCCGGGGGCGAAATCGGCAAGGCCGACGCCGATTTCGTGAGGGCGCACACAGGGCAGCCGATCGGCGGGGTCGCCCCGACCGGGCACCCCTCCCCGCTGCCGACGCTCGTCGACACCGCGCTGCGCGCCCACGACGTCGTGTGGGCCGCCGCCGGGCACCCGAAGACCGTCTACCCGACCACCTTCGCCGAGCTGGTCGCCTTGACCGGGGGCACCCCCGGCGCGCTCGACGGCGCGGAGGAAGATGGATCGCTGTGACCGCGATGCCCGCCGGCTGCTCCCGCTACGTCCAGCTCTCGACGGACGAGTTCCGCGCGCGCCTGCCCGAAGCCCTGGACATCTACGTCCGGGCGATGCGGTACCCGGCGGGCACCGCCGAGCAGCGCGCGCCGATGTGGCTCACCCACGCGCTGCGTGAGGGCTGGCGCTGCATGGCCGCCCTCGACGCCGACGACGTCCTGCTCGGGCTCGCCTACGGCTACCGCGGCCGGGCCGGGCAGTGGTGGCACGAGCAGGTCCGCCACGGCCTGAGCCGCCGGTTCGGCCCCGAAGCGGCCGAGCGCTGGCTGTCGGACTACTTCGAGCTGACCGAGATCCACGTCAAGCCGGAGAACCAGGGCCACCAGATCGGCGAGGACCTGCTGCGCGGCCTGCTCGACGGCGTGCCGAGCGCGAACGTCCTGCTGTCGACGCCCGAGGGCACCAGCCGGGCGTGGAAGCTCTACCGCCGCACCGGGTTCGTCGACGTCCTGCGCGACTACCACTTCGCCGGCGACCCGCGGCCGTTCGCGATCCTCGGGCGGGGGGGGGGCCCCNTGCCGAGCGCGAACGTCCTGCTGTCGACGCCCGAGGGCACCAGCCGGGCGTGGAAGCTCTACCGCCGCACCGGGTTCGTCGACGTCCTGCGCGACTACCACTTCGCCGGCGACCCGCGGCCGTTCGCGATCCTCGGGCGGGCGCTGCCCCTCGACGCGCGCTGAGCCGAGGGGCAGCGCCGGCTACCGGGGTTCGGGCCGCCAGTACCCGATCACCAGCGCCGCGACCAGCACGGCGGCGCCGCACCAGGCCGTGACGCTCAGCCGTTCACCGAACAGCAGCGCGGCCAGGATGGTGGCGGTCAACGGCTCGAGCACCGCCGACAGCGCGCCCAGCACGGGATGCGCCGTCGCCAGGCCGCGCAGGTACGCGGCGTAGGCGAGCGCGGTCGGCACCGCGCCGAGGTAGCAGACCACCGCGAGAACGTCGGCGTGCAGGGGAAGCGCCAGGCCCGTCCAGCTCGCCGCGGGGGTGAGCAGGAGGCCGCCGATCAGGCAGCCGAACGCGGTCGTGGCCAGTGGGTCCATGACCGGTTTCGCGGTGAGCAGTGTCAGTGCCGCGAAGCCCGCCGCCGCGAGCAGCGCGAAGCCGAGGCCGCCGACGAGGTGGGCGGATTCCTCGGGTGACCAGCGCAGCAGGACGAGACCGGCGAGGGTGCCGGCGACCGAGACAAGCGTCCAGCGGCCCGGTTTCCGCACCGAAGCGAGCGTGACGAAGACCGGGGCGGCGCCGATCGTGGTCATCGTCGCGATGCTGACGGAGCTGAACGCGACGGCGGCGAAGTAGCTCGCCTGGAACAGCGCGAACAGCCCGCCGACGGCGAGGAGCCGTTTCGCGGCTTCGGCGGTACGCGGGAAGGTGCCGCCTTTGAGGAGGACGGCCAGGGTGGCGATCCCCCCGCCGACGAGCAGCCGGTAGGTGGCGACGGCGAGCGGGTGGAGGCCGGCCAGCTGGCCGAGCAGCGAGCCGGCGAGGCCACCGGTGCCCCAGAGGACCCCGGCGAGAACGAGCGCGGCCGAAGAACGGGCGCGCGTGGGAAGAACGAGCAAGGGAACGCTCCTGCGTCGAAGGAAAAGGGAGTTCGACGACGCGGGGCGGTTGTGCACGACAGATCAGCCGCGGGCCTGGCGGCCACGCGGCGAGGGACCACCCCGCTCAGGCGCGGGGCGGCGGGGTGACGAAGAGAATCCGGCGCACGGGGAGCAACTTAACGACGGGGACGGGCGCGCGGCCACCGGTTTTCCGGCGGCTTGGTGGCCCGCAGCCCCCGAACGAGCAGGCTGCGCTCGAGCGCTTCTCCATGGCGATCATGAGCCCCGTCCCGGCCGGCGCGGTGGACCCGCGGCCCGTCGGGCGCCCCGGTCGCGGATCGTGGGATCGTCGCCCACCTGGATGATCGTCTTGCCGAGGTTCTCGCCACGCAGCATTCCCCGGAACACCTTGGGCGCGTTGGCCAGTCCCGGCGTGATGTCCTCGAGGTAGGTGACCTGCCCGTCCCGGACCCACCTGGTCATGTCGGCGGTGAAGGACGTCGCCAGGGACTCCCGGAACTCGTCCTGGATGAACCCCCGGATGGTCAGGCTCTTGGTCAGCACGGTTCTCATCAGCGACGGCGAGTGAGCCGGGCCGGAGGTGGCCGCCGGGCCGTTGAGCGTGGCGACCAGGCCGCACACCGGCACCCGCGCGTAGGTGTTGAGCCGAGGCAGGACGGCGTCCCACACCGCGCCTCCGACGTTCTCGAAGTAGACGTCGATCCCGTCGGGTGCCGCGGTGTCCAACGCCTCGCCGAGCTCCCCCGCCTTGCGGTCGATGACCGCGTCGAAGCCGAAGCGGCGAGCGGCTGCCTCCTTCGCCGCTCCTCCGACGATCCCCACCGTCTTCGCGCCGAAGGCCGAGGCGATCTGGCCGACCGTCGCGCCCACCGGGCCGGTCGCGGCCGCCACGACGAGCGTCTCACCCGGCGTCGGCTTCCCGATCGCCGTCACGCCCGCGTAGGCGGTGAAGCCCGGCATGCCCAGGACACCGAGCGCCGTCGTGATCGGCGCCACGGCCGGATCCAGCCGGCGCACCCGGCTCGCCGCGGCCACGGCGAACTCCTGCCACCCCGAATCGGCGAGAACGATGTCCCCGGGAGCGAAGGCGTCGTCGGCCGACTCCACCACCTCGCTCACCGTCGCGCCGACCATGACCGCGCCCAGCTCCACCGGTTCCACATACGTTCGCGCCGCGTTCATCCGCCCTCGCATGTACGGGTCCAGCGAGAGGTGGATGGTGCGCAGAAGCAGTTCCCCGCGCCCCGGCCGCGGTGTCGACGACGACTCCAGCCGGAAATCGCTGTCCGCCGGTTCGCCGTCGGGCCGGGCCGCCAGGACGATTCTGGTGTTCTTCACGCGACGCGCCTCTCCACGGGAAAGCCCACGAGTAGCATCGACCCGTGCCCGAAGCCGCCCTCCCCGACGACGACGACGGCACGCGCACGCCGGAGCCACCGGGCCGGGACGCGGCGGTTCGCCTGGCGCGCAAGTGGTTCATCAACAGCCAGCGCATCGAGATGCGGGCGCTCGCGGACGAACTCGGCGTCAGCCGCATGACGATCAACCGCTGGGTCGGCAGCCGGGACCAGTTGATCGGGACGATCAACTGGGCGCTGGCCGAGAACGCGCTCGATCGAGCCCGGGACCTGTCGACCGGATCGGGTGTCGACGTCGTGGCGGGCACGCTCGAGGGATTCATCGCGACGGTGCTCGACGCGCCGTTCCTGCGCGCGTTCCTGCGCCAGGAGGGCGAGATCGCCCTTCGCATCCTGACCACCCGCAGCAGTTGCCTGCAGCGCAACTTCATCGCGTACGTGGCCGAGCTGCTGCGTGAGGAGCTCCCGGAAAGCGCCGAGCGCATGCCGATAGACGACCTCGCCTACCTGTTGGTCCGCATCGCCGAGTCGTTCTGCTACGTCGACCTGATCTGCGACGGCGAGCCGGACGCGAGCAAGGTCGGCGTCGCGGTCCGGGTCCTGCTGACGTAGCGCCCGCGAGAGGTGCGGCAGGCGGGGGACTGGCCCGAGCATCGTGCGCCTCCTCGACCGAGAGCGGCCCAGCGGGACGCCTGTTACTCATTGCCAAATGTAACACCTCGACCTACAGTGGCGAGCACTGTGACCGAGACCACGATGAGGTGGGCATGACTGCGACCCCGTTCCGAACCTCACCCGGACTGCCCGGCCGACTCGGCGACGAGGCCCGCTCGCCCGCGAGCGACGAGCGCTTTTCCCCGGCGATGCTCGCCGGCCTCGCCGCCGTCGGACTCGACGTCACCGGAGCTCCCCCGCCCGTCTCCTCGTCCGACGACCTCGAGACCGTGCTGGCGGCCGTCCGCGCCGCGCACGACGGGTTCCAGGCGCTGTACGAGACGATCGAGCTGTCCCTGCCCGGCGACCGCGACGACGTCGACGTGAGCACCGCGAGCATCACCGGCGTGGACGGCAACGAGATCACCCTGCACATCTTCCGGCCGCGTGGCGTGGCAGGCCCCTTGCCCGGGGTCGTCTACACGCACGGCGGCGGCATGGCGATCCTGACCACCGACAACCCGGTGCACCGCCGCTGGTGCACCGACCTCGCCCTCGCCGGCGCGGTCGTCGTGATGGTCGATTTCCGCAATGCCTGCACCGCGGCGACCCACGACCCCTTCCCCGCCGGCGTCGAGGACTGCCTCGCCGGTGCGGTGTGGGTCCACGAACACCGGGGCGAGTTGGGCCTCTCGTCGGTCGTCACCCAAGGTGAGTCGGGCGGCGGCAACCTGGCGATCGCCACGGCACTGCTCGCGAAGCGGCGCGGAATCGACGCCATCGACGGCGTCCACGCCAGCGTTCCGTACATCAGCGGTGGCTACGGGTGGGACCGCGAACGGCGGCTCGCCGAGCTGCCTTCGCTGATCGAGAACGACGGGTACTTCATCGAGACCGGCATGATGGATCTCCTCGTCCGCGCCTACGACCCGCACGGTGAGCACATCGAAGACCCCATCGCCTGGCCCTACTACGCCACCGAAGAGGATCTGCGCGGGTTACCGCCGTTCGTGATCTCGGTCAACGAGCTGGATCCACTGCGCGACGAGGGCATCGCCTTCGCCCGCAAGCTCGCGCGAGCCGGCGTCGCGGTGTCGGCACGGGTGAACCTGGGCATCGTCCACGGTGCCGAGGTCATCTTCCGCCACTACATCGGCGCCAGCTCGGAGGCGGCCGTCGCCGACGTCGTGGGATTCGCGAAGCGGGCGCGCGGGAACTGACCGCGAACGCACGTCGACCGGTGAAGGAAGGTTCGTGTCGCAAAGTTCACCCGCTGCCCGGCTGGAGCAGTCCACCTCGTTGTGCGAGGTATTCCTCGCGACCGCTTCTTCGCGACTCGACCAGCCGGCCCTCCGGTCACCCGAGTCGAAGGCCGGGTGGACGTACCGCCAGGTGCTGGCCCGCATCGGTGAGGTGGCTGGCCGTCTCCGGGAGCGAGGTGTCGGTCGCGGTGACGTCGTGGCCCTCCTGCTGCGCAACCGGCCGGAGTTCCACGTCGTCGACGCCGCTGTCATGTTCCTCGGCGCCGTGCCGTTCAGCCTCTACAACACGGCGCCGGCCGAGCAGCTGAGACACGTCCTCGTCGATTCCGGGGCACGTCTCCTCGTGACGGAACCAGCCTTCTCGAGCGCGGTGGCGGCAACCCGGCGACTGGACACTCCGCTGGAGCACGTGCTGGTGATCGACGAGCTCGCGGCGGAATTCGCCGCGGACACGACCGATTTCGACCTCTCGTCCGCCGGCGTGGGGCCGGATGATCTCCTGACGCTGATCTACACGTCGGGAACCACGGGGCCGCCCAAGGGCGTCGAACTGACGCACCGGGGCATGCTCGAGCAGCTCCGTGGCGTGCATTCGGCCCTGCCGCTGAGCGGCGGCGGCCGCCAGATCAGCTTTCTGCCGGCGGCTCACGTGGCCGACCGGTGGGCTTCGCACTACTCGGCCTTCATGACCTACGGCAATACGGTGACGTCGGTCGCTGATGCGTCCGAGTTGTTCGAGGCGATCGCGGAGGTCCGTCCGACGATCTTCGGCGCGGTTCCCCGGATCTGGGAAAAGCTGAAGGTCCGAGCAGAAAAAGAATACGAAGGCGACCTCATTTCGGACGTACGCGGGAACCCGGCCCTCGCCGCTCACGTCCGCGAACGCCTCGGACTGGACGCTGCCACGTGGGTCAACACCGGCGCCGCGCCCACACCGCCGAGTGTCGTGGAGTTCTTCGACGCCGTCGGTCTCCCGCTCTGCGAGGTGCTGGGGATGTCGGAGGTGTCCTGCCTGGTCACGATCAGCACGCCGGCCGGACGGCGGCCGGGAAGCGTCGGCAAGCCGTTGAGTGGCGTCGAACTCGCGCTCGCCGACGACGGTGAGCTTCTCGTCCGAAGCGCTCAACTCATGCGCCGCTACCGTGGCCTGCCCGAGAAGACGGCGGAAGCGATCGACGCGAACGGCTGGTTCCACACCGGTGACGTCGCGCGGATCGACGGCGACGGATTCGTGTGGATCGTCGACCGCAAGAAAGAGCTCATCATCAACGCGGCCGGCAAGAACATGTCCCCGGCGAACATCGAGATGGCCGTGCTCACCGCCGGTCGTGCGATCAGCCAGGTGTGCGTCATCGGGGATCGGCGCCCCTACAACGTGTGCCTGGTCGTGCCGAATCGCGCGGCCTTCGGCCCCGGCGACACCGAGGCGGCCGTGTCAGCCGCCGTCCAGGCACAGATCGACGCCGCGAACGCGGGTCTCGCGCGCGTCGAGCAGATCAAGAAGTTCGCCGTCCTGGACGCCGAGTGGCTGCCCGGTCACGAACTCACCCCCACGATGAAGCTGCGCCGCCGGGTGATCGACGAGAAGTACTCCGGCGTGATCGAGGGCCTCTACCACCAGGGGGATGGTTGAGCAGGCCGACCGGAACACGTCGGCCTGCTCGCCCGCCGTCAGCGGGAAACCGTCTCCAGGACGAATCCGCGGGGCGGCCCGGACAGCGCGGCCTTCGCCTCCGCGCCGAACCGGTCGGCGATGATCTCGGTCGTGCCGGCCTCGATCCCGTCGAGCGCGGTCCGGACGATGTCCGCCGGATCGTTCATCACCGCGTCGGCCGCGTGCTCGAGCATGGTCGCGGTCGCGGTCGGGCCGAAGACGAGGCCGCTGACGAGCGTGCCCTGACCGGCCAGCTCCAGCCGGACGCCGTTGGTCAGGCTCCACTCCGCGGACTTGGCGACGGCGTAGGCGTTGTTCCCGTCGTAGCTCAGCCACGACAGGTTCGACAGCACGTTGAGGATCGCGCCGCCGCCGTTGCGGCCCAGCACGGGCGCGAACGCCCGGATCATCGCCAGGGTGCCGTAGAGGTGGACGTCGAGGGTGGCCCGGATCTTGCTCAGCTCCCCGTCGACGAGGTTGACGCCGTAGGAGACTCCGGCGTTGTTGACCAGCAGGGTGACGTCCCCGGCGGCGGCCGCGACCGCCGCGACCGACGCGGGGTCGGTGACGTCCAGCGGCAGCACCTCGACGCCCGGGAGATCGACCAGCTCCGGGCGGCGTGCCGTGGCGTAGACCTTGGCCGCGCCCCGCTCCAGCAGTTCCCGGGCGAAGTCCCTGCCGAGGTCCCGGTTGGCTCCGGTGACGAGTGCGGTGGCTCCACGCAGTTGCATTGTTCCCTCTCTTCGCAGTTGTGCCGTATCACCAACGTATGGGCCTGCGAAGCGGCGAACGATGGCTGATCGAGTCAGATAGTTAGCCGTCTGCCTCACTCCGCGAGAATTTTGAGTACCGTGCAGGCCATGGACGTACTGGCTGACGTGCTCGCCGTTTCCGGTGTCCGGGGCACGATCGGCACCCGGATCGAGGCCGGTGGCACGTGGGGGATCCGCCTGGAGGACTGCCCCGGCGAGACGATGCACGCGATCACGTCCGGCAGCGCGTGGCTGATCGTGGACGGCGCGGAGCCGCGCGAGCTCACCACCGGCGATGTCGTGTTGCTGGCGGCAGGCACCGTGCACACGCTCGTCAGCGCGCCCGGCGTCACGGCCCAGGCCTGCGACGCGGAGGGCGCCGCTCGTGCCCGCGAGTCCGGCGAGACGGTCACGATCGGGTCGGCGCCGGCGCGGACCCGGCTGGTGACCATGCACTACGACCACGACCCCGCGGTGTGCACCCAGGTGCTGCGCGCGCTTCCGCCGCTGGTCCACGTGCGCGCCGATACCGGCGCGGCGTGTTTCGACGACGCGGTGCGCCTGCTCGGCCGCGAACTCGCCCAGCCGCAGCTGGCGACGGCCGCCGTGCTGAACAGCCTCGCCGACATCATGCTGATCCAGGTGCTGCGGGCCTGGCTCGCGACCTGCCCCGCCGAGCAGCACGGGACGTGGCTCGGCATGCTGGCCGATCCGGTGGTCAGAGAGGCGCTGGAACGCATCCACCGTGAGCCGTCCCGGCCCTGGACCGCGACCACCCTGGCGTCGGCGATCTCGGTGTCCCGCGCGACGCTCGCCCGCAGGTTCCCGCCGGCGATCGGGCAGAGCCCCGGGGCCTACCTGACGCAGTGGCGGATGGACCTCGCCGCGGTCCGGCTGCGCGACACCGACGACACGGTCGAAAGCGTCGCCGCCGCGGTCGGTTACACCTCGCTCCCCGCGTTCAGCAGGGCCTTCAGCCGTGCCCACGGCGACGCGCCGGGCCGATACCGCGCGCGGGCGCGCGAGGCAGCGCTCGAAGGCCCGCGGGCGTGGGCGCCCGCGCCCGCGCTGTCGACGTCGTAGTGCGGCCGCGAACCCGGAAACCACCGCCGGACGAGGCTTGAGGGACCGGGCCCCGCCCGATCCCTCGAGACCTCAGTCCAGCTGGGCCAGCTGCTCCCGCAACGTGTCCAGCCCCATCCCGCCCATCCGCAGAGCCTCCGTGTGGAACCGCTTGATGTCGAACCCGGCCCCCGCGCGCCCCTGCGCTTCGGTCCGCGCCGCCAGCCACAGCCGCTCGCCGATCTTGTACGCCGGTGCCTGGCCGGGCCAGCCCAGATACCGGTCGATCTCGTCGCGGACATGCGCCTGGTCCGTGATCGTCCGGGTCAGCATGAACTCCAGGCCCAGCTCCGGCGTCCACCGCGAACTTTCGTGGAACCCCGTCCCCGACGGGATCACCAGCTCCAGGTGCATCCCCAGGTCGACCACGACCCGGGCCGCGCGGAACAGCTGCTCCGACAGCATCCCCAGCAGATCGCCGTCGTCGGCCAGGTAGCCCAGTTCCTCCATCAGGCGCTCCGCGTACAGCGCCCAGCCCTCCGCGTGGCCCGACGTGAACGCCATCAGGCGCTGGTACTTGTTCAGCCTCTCGGACTGGTCCACCGCCGTCGCGATCTGCAAGTGGTGGCCCGGTGCTCCCTCGTGGTACACCGTGCTCGTTTCGCGCCACGTCGAGAACTCGTCGCGGCCGCTCGGGAGGGACCACCACATGCGGCCCGGGCGGCTGAAGTCCTCGCTCGGGCCCGTGTAGTACGCGCCGACGCCGCCGCCCGGTGGGGCGATCTTGCACTCCAACGCCATCACGCGGTCGGAGATGTCGAAGTGCTTGCCGCGCAACGACTTCATCGCCTCGTCCGACAGGTGCTGCATCCACGCCTCGAACTCCGCGCGGCCGCGGACGCGGTAGCGCGGGTCGGCGTCCAGGACCGCCGCCGCCTCCGCCAGGGACGCGCCCGGCTTGATCCGGTTCGCGACCGCGCGCATCTCCGACTCGATGCGCGCGAACTCCGCCCAGCCCCACTCGTACGCTTCGCGCAGGTCCAGGGCCGCGCCGACGAAATACCGCGACCACAGGCGGTAGACGTCCTCGCCGACCGCGTCCTTCACCGGGGCCTTCGGGGCCAGCTCGGCCCGCAGGAACCCGGCGAACTCCGCGAACGCCTCCTCGGCCGCCCGCGCGCCGTGCGCGAGGTCCGCCGCGAGCGACTGCGGAGCCGCGCCGCTGACGAGCTGGGTGAAGTAGCCCGTCTCGTCCTTCAGCCCGGCCCACGTCTCGCACTGCTCCGCGACTTTGCCGACCTGGCGCAACGCCGCGACGTGCCCCGCGTCGGACGCCGTCAGCAGGCCGCTGCGCACGTTCGCCAGCGCCCGCGGGACCTCGCCGAGGCGGGCCGACACCGTCGACCAGTCCTCTTCGGTCTCCAGCGGCATCAGGTCGAACGCCATCCGCAGCTCCTGCACCGGGCTGGAGATGACGTTCAGGCTCGCCACGTCGAGGCCGGCCTCGTGGATCTCCAGCTCCAGCCCGACGCGCTCGGTGAACACGGCCTTGGCGGCGCGCTCGGCGGCGTCGCGCGGCTCGGTGGCGGTGACGGCGGCGTGCGCCCGCGCGGCCAGTCCGGCGCGCTCGGCGAACCCGTCCGCCGAGTAGTCGGTCAGCCGGTCGTCGTGACCCTTGATGCCGTAGGCGGTCGCGGCGACCGGGTCCGCGGCCGCGTAGTCGTCGACGTAGCGGTCACAGATGCCGTGCACGCCGTCGGAAGCAGTAGAAGCCATGCGCCGCACGCTACCGGGCCACCAGGACCCATTGGTACGTACTTGGACCTGGTCTCAAAACTCGGCGTGTCGCCAGGTGAACCAGCGGCCCGCCCCTGGCTCCGCACCGCCCGCCTGTGGGCCCGGCCCGACGGACCGGAGGTCTGTCAGAGAGACTGGGGGCCAGTGCCCGCCCTCTCGACCTGGAGCCGTTGATGCCGCAAGGGACCGTCCGTTGGTTCGACGCCGAACGTGGTTTCGGCTTCCTCGCGCCCGAGGACGGCTCGCCGGACGTGTTCGTGCACGCCTCCGAGATCGTCGGGGACGGCGGCGCGAAAGTGCTCCGCGAGGGTCAGGCCGTCGTGTTCGAGGTCGGCGAGAACGACCGCGGGCCCCAGGCGCTGCGCGTTCGCGTCACCGCCGATGCGGCCACCGGCAGCGCCGTGGGCCTGCTCGGCACCGTCAACTGGTACGAGCCGGCCAAGGGGTACGGCTTCGCGTCGCCGGACGGCGGCGGCGCCGACATCTTCGTGCACAGCTCCGCCATCGTGACCGGCGGCGTGGTCACCGAGGGGCAGCGGGTGGCCTTCCTGATCGTCGAAGGCGAGCGCGGCCCGCAGGCCGGGCACGTGATCCCGCTGGGAGCAGGGGCCGGCTCACCCGCTGCGGCTGGTACTGCGGACGGTGCCGACGGCACGGTGGCCTGGTACGACGAGGACAAGGGCTTCGGCTTCATCAATCCCGACTCCGGTGCCGGGGACGTCTTCGTTCACGCCCGGGCCCTGGCCGAGGGGCTGACGTGGCTCGCGGAGGGCGACCGNTGCTGCGGCTGGTATCGCGGACGGTGCCGACGGCACGGTGGCCTGGTACGACGAGGACAAGGGCTTCGGCTTCATCAACCCCGACTCCGGCGCCGGGGACGTCTTCGTTCACGCCCGGGCCCTGGCCGAGGGGCTGACGTGGCTCGCGGAGGGCGACCGCGTCGCCTACGAAGTGGCTAGTGGAGACAAGGGCCCGCAGGCCCGCGACGTGCACCTGGTCCGGGGCGCCGAGCCCCAGACGGCGCCGCAGCGGTCGGCACCTGCCGCGGCCGCAGGGCCGGCGGCGCGGGACGTGCCCGTACGAGGCGGCGAGGGCGTCGTCGCGCGCTACGACGCCGACCGCGGCTTCGGCTTCATCACCCCGGACGCAGGCGGCGACGATCTCTTCGCCCACGTGTCCGTGGTCATGGGGTCGGAGCCGCTGCAGAAGGGTGACCGGGTCCGGTACGCGGTGCGTCAGAGCGACCGGGGCCCGCAGGCCGACCGCATCGAACGCCTCTGAAGAGGCGGCCCCACCGATGGCTGATCACTTCCCGACGAGAGTGCTCGTTCATGGTGCAGCCGGTCCCACACGCCGGCGTCCTGCCACTCACGTAACCGCCGCACGCGGTGTGCCCGGAACCGCATCCGAGCTGCTCGGGTAGGTCTCGCCGGCGGCAGCCGGTGTCGAGCACGAACAAGATCCCCTCCAGCGCGGCACGGTCATCGATCCGGGGCCGCCCACCCGGACCGCGCGGCGCTGGTCGCAGTGACACGCCCTTAAGTTTTGAGACCAGGTCTTAAGCACGGGCCGGGACGAGCCCCAGCCGCGCGATCACCTCGCGCGTCGCCTTCGACCGGTTGAACGTGTAGAAGTGCAGGTTCGGCACGCCTTCGGCGATCAGCTTCTCGCACAGCTCGGTGGTCACGTCGATGCCCGCCGCGCGGAACGCCTTGGGGTCGTCGGCCAGCGGTTCGAGCCGGTCCAGCAGCTTGCGGGGCGCCGGGGCGCCGGACAGCTTGATCGTCGTCTGCAGGGTCCGCATGGTCGTCAGCGGCATGACGCCCGGCAGCACCGGGACGTCACAGCCGGTCGCGGCGACCCGGTCGCGCAGGCGCAGGAAGTCCTCGGCGTCGTGGAACAGCTGGGCGATCGCGAAGTCGGCGCCCGCCCGCAGCTTGCTGACCAGGTACTTCGTGTCGGTCTCGAGGTCGGCCGAGCGCGGGTGGCCGTAGGTGTAGGCCGACACGCCGATGCAGAAGTCGCCGAGCGAGCGCACCAGCTGGACCAGCTCCTCGGCGTAGGTCAGGCCCTCCGGGTGCGGGATCCAGTCGCCGTAGACGTCGCCCGGCGGGTCGCCGCGCAGCGCGAGGATGTTGCGGACGCCGACGGAGGCGTACCAGCCGATCACGTTCCGCAATTCGGCGACGGAGTGGTTGACCGCGGTCAGGTGCGCCATCGGCACCAGCGTCGTCTCGGTCGCGACCCGGGCGATGCTGCGGATCGTGCCGTCGCGGCTGGAGCCGCCGGCGCCGTAGGTGATCGACATGTAGGCCGGGTCGTACGGCTCGAGCTCCCGGATCGCCTTCCACAGGACGGCCTCGTCCGCCGCGTCCCGGGGTGGGAAGAACTCGATGGAGAACTTCGGCCCGTCTCCTCGCAACCGCTCGATCACCGACGTCATACCTCGAATGTTAAGGGCCCTGGCTTTAGACTCGATACAGGAGTGAGCGATGAGGTACGACGACGCCAGCTGGGACGAGGACGTGCGCCTCGCCGTCTACCACGCCTTCGCCGACCGCGGCCGCGCGCCGACCGGGCCGGAGCTGGCCGACGCGGCGGGCGGGTCGCTCGCCGTCGCCAAGCAGGCGCTGCACCGCCTCGCCGACGCCCACCACCTGGTGCTCGACGAGTGCGAGCACGTCGTGCTGGCCCACCCGTTCGCGGCGAAGTCGCTCGGGTTCTCCGTGATGGGTTCGCACACGCTGTGGTGGGGCGGCTGCGCGTGGGACTCGTTCGCCATCCCGCACCTGGTCGACGACGAGCCCGAGGTGCTCGTCGCGACCCGCTGCCCCGGCTGCGGCCAGCCGCACGCCCTGGTCGTGAACCGGGCGGAGCCACCGGAGGGCGCCCAGGTGGCGCACTTCCTGGTGCCGGCCTCGCGGATGTGGGACGACGTGCTGCACACCTGCGGGAACCAGCGGCTGTTCTGCTGCGAGTCCTGTGTGGACGCCTGGCTCGCGGCGACCGGGCAGGCCAAGGGGTACGTGATGGACCTCGTCACGCTCTGGCGGCTCGCGCGCGGCTGGTACGCGGGCCGGCTCGAGCGCGGCTACCGGCGGCGCGAGCCGGACAGCGCGGTCGCCTACTTCGCCGAGGCGGGCCTGACCGGGCCGTTCTGGGCCCCGGCCACGGCCGGAGTCTGATTCGCCACATCCGGGTGCCCCGGCGGCCCGCGGCCCCGCGGGTTCGGCGAGGATGGCGGGATGAACGCGCCCGTCACCGACGCCGATCTGCCCGCCCACGTCGAGCGCGCGCTGGCCGGGTTCCTCGATCGGGCGGGCGCCGAGATCCTGGGCACCGAACCGACCGTGGCCGCGGGGATCGACGCGCTGCGCGGGTTCGTGCTCAACGGTGGCAAGCGGTTGCGCCCGACGTTCGCCTGGTGGGGCTGGCGCGGCGCGGGCGGCGACCCGGCGGGCGCGGACGCCGAAGGCGTGCTGCAGGCGGTGGCCAGCCTCGAGCTGATCCAGGCGTGCGCGCTGATCCACGACGACCTCATCGACTCCTCCGACTCCCGCCGCGGCTTCCCGACCGTGCACATCGCGGGCGCGAAGCTGCACGCCGACCGGGGCTGGCTCGGCTCCCCCGCGACGTTCGGGCTGGCCACGGCGGTGCTCGTCGGCGACCTCGCGCTGGCCTGGGCGGACGACATGTTCGCCGACGCGCCGTTGCCCGCCGAGACGCTCGCCGCGGCGCGCCCGGCCTGGCGCGCGATGCGCACCGAAGTCCTCGCCGGGCAGTACCTCGACGTCCGCACGCAGGCCACCGGCGACGCCTCCGTCGAGGCCGCGCTCAAGATCGACCGGCTCAAGACCGCCGCCTACACCGTGCAGCGGCCGCTGCACCTCGGCGCCGCGCTCGGCGGCGCCTCCCCGGAACTGATCGCCACGCTGCTCGAGTTCGGCGGCGAGGTCGGCGTCGCGTTCCAGCTGCGCGACGACCTGCTGGGCGTGTTCGGCGACCCGTCGGTCACCGGCAAGCCCGCCGGCGACGATCTGCGCGAGGGCAAGCGCACGCTGCTCGTCGCGCTCGGCCTGCAGCTCGCCGCCGAGAAGGGCGAGCCGGCCGCGGCCACCGTGATCGCCGACGCGATCGGCGACGCGGACCTCTCCGACGAAGGCGTCGAGACCGTGCGGATGGCGTTGCAGCAGGTCGGCGCGGTCGACGCCGTGGAGCGCCGGATCGACGAGCTGACGACCGCGGCGATGGCCGCGCTGGACCGCGCGCACCTGGCCGAGCCCGCGCCCGGGGCGCTGACCGGGCTGGTCGTCAAGGCCACCCAGCGGACGTACTGACGTGCGGACGAGCAGGAGGTCCGTCGGGGCGGCCGACCACGTCGTCGTGATCGGCGCCGGCCTGGCCGGGCTTTCGGCGACCCTGCACCTGCTCGGCGCCGGCCGGCGCGTCACGCTGCTGGAACAGGCGGACACCCCGGGCGGACGCGCCGGGCAGGAGAACTTCGACGGCAACGCCGTGGACACCGGCGCGAGCGTGCTGACCATGCCGGAGCTGCTGGAAGAGGCGTTCGCCGCGGTCGGCGAGCCCCTGGCCAAGAACCTGCGTCTGACCCGGCTGGACCCGGCGTACCGGGCGCGGTTCGCGGACGGCTCGGAACTGGCGCTGCACACCGACGGCGACGCCATGGAGGCCGAGATCCGCGCCTTCGCGGGCGGCCGCGAGGCGGCGGGCTACCGGGCGCTGCGGCGCTGGCTGACCGAGCTGTACGCGGTGCAGAAGGACCGGTTCATCGGGACGAACTTCGATTCGCCGTTCGACCTGGCCCGCCCCGAGCTGGCGAAGCTCGCCGCGCTGGGCGGGTTCGGGCGGCTCGGCCCGCGCGTCGGCCGCTACCTGCTCGACGAGCGCGTCCGGCGGCTCTTCACCTTCCAGGCGCTCTACGCCGGTCTCGACCCGGCGAGCGCGATCGGCGCGTACGGCGTCATCGCCTACATGGACACCGTCGGCGGCGTCTACTACCCCGAAGGCGGCATGGGCGAGATCGGCCGGGCGATGACCGGCGCGGCCGCGCGGGCGGGCGCCGACGTCCGGTTCGGCACCGAAGCCGCCTGGCTCGAACGGGTGAATTCGCGGGTGCGCGCGGTGCGGACGCGCTCGGGCGAGCGGATCGCGTGCGACGCCGTCGTGCTGGCCACCGAGCTGACCGCGGCGTACCGGCTCATCGGCGCGCGGCCTCGGCGGCCCGTGCCGCTGCGCTACTCGCCGTCGGCCGTCGTCCTGCACGGGCGGACCACCGCGAAGTGGGACCTCGGGCACCACACGATCTTCTTCGGCGACGCCTGGGAGCGGACGTTCGCCGAGATCATCCGCGATGGCAAGCTCATGAGCGACCCGTCGCTGCTGGTCACGCGGCCGACGGCGACCGACCCGGGGCTGGCCGGCCGCGGCGGCGAGATCGTCTCGGTGCTCGCGCCCGCGCCGAACCTGCGCAGCGGCAAGATCGACTGGGACCGCGTCCGCGAGCCGTACCGCGACGAGCTGTTCCGCACGCTCGAAGCGCGCGGGCTGACCGGGTTCGGCGACGAGTTCACCGTCGACGAGACGATCACCCCGGCGGACTGGGCGGCGCGCGGGCTCGCCGCCGGGACGCCGTTCTCGCTGGCGCACACGTTCGCGCAGACCGGCCCGTTCCGGCCGGCGAACCTGGTGCGGGCGGCGGGCAACGTCGTGCTGGCCGGCTGCGGCACCACGCCCGGCGTCGGCATCCCGCCCGTGCTCATCTCCGGACGACTGGCAGCGGAAAGGATCACCGGCCGGTGAACGAACTCGACGCCGCGGGCATCCACTCGCCGGACCTGCGGGCCGCATACACGGAATGCCGCCGCATCAACGCCCAGTACGGACGCACGTTCTTCCTGGCGACGCGCCTGCTGCCGGCGCGGGCCCGGCCGGCCGCGCACACGCTCTACGGCTTCGCGCGGATGGCCGACGAACTGGTCGACAACCCCGAGCCGGGCAGCGACCCGGCCGAGTCGTTGGACCGCGTCGCGGCGATGGTGGACGTCGTCTACGACGGCGGCACTCCGGACGACCCGGTGCTCGTGGCGCTGGCCGACACGGTGCGGCGCTACGGCATCGCGCGCGACCTGTTCGACGCGTTCCTGAAGTCCATGCGGATGGACCTTTCGCCGGTCGAGTACCGGACGTTCGCCGAGCTGGGCGCGTACATGTACGGCTCGGCCGCGGTGATCGGGCTGCAGATGCTGCCGGTGTTCGGCACGGTGGGCCCGCCGGCGGACGCCGAGCCCGGGGCCGTCGCGCTGGGTGAGGCGTTCCAGCTGACGAACTTCCTGCGCGACGTCGGCGAAGACCTCGACCGGGGGCGGCTGTACCTGCCTTCGGAAGAACTGGCGGCCTTCGGCGTCTCGCGCTCGTTGCTCGAGGAGAAGCGGCCGGACCCGCGGATCCGGGCGGCGCTGGCGTACTTCGTCGCGCGGACGCGGGCGGTGTACCGGCGGGCCGAAGCCGGGGTTGCGTTGCTGCGTCCCGAATCGCGGCCGTGCGTGCGAACGGCGTTGACGTTGTACGAGGGCATCCTGGACGAGATCGTGGCCCTGGACTACGACATCCTCACGCGGCGGGCGGTGGTCCCGAACTCGCGCAGGCTGGTGGTGGCACTACCACCATTGGCCACGGTTTGGGCGCGCGAGACGTTCCGAGGCGGTCGTAGGCTGCGATCATGACCGAACGACGCATCCGGATCGGCCTGCAGCTCCAGCCGCAGCACGCCGACTACGACACCATCCGGCGCACCGCGTCGGCCGCCGAGGACCTCGGCGCCGACATCGTTTTCAACTGGGACCACTTCTACCCGCTGTACGGCGATCCCGACGGCCTGCACTTCGAGTGCTGGACGATGCTGGGCGCGTGGGCGGAGTCGACGTCCCGGGTGGAGATCGGCGCGCTGGTGACCTGCAACAGCTACCGCAACCCCGAGCTGCTGGCGGACATGGCGCGGACCGTCGACCACATCTCCGGCGGCCGGCTCATCCTCGGCATCGGCTCGGGCTGGTTCGAGAAGGACTACGACGAGTACGGCTACGAGTTCGGCACCGCGGGCGGCCGCCTCGACGACCTCGCGGAGTCGCTCCCCCGCATCGAGTCCCGCCTGGGCAAGCTGAACCCGGCCCCGACGCGCAAGATCCCGGTCCTGATCGGTGGCGGCGGCGAGAAGAAGACGCTCAAGCTGGTCGCCAAGCACGGCGACATCTGGCACGGCTTCGGCGACCCCGAGGTCGTCGAGCGCAAGGTGAAGATCCTCGACCAGCACTGCGCCGACGTCGGCCGCGACCCGGGCGAGATCGAGCGGTCGTGCGGCGTCCAGGGCGAGCCGGACGAGCTGGGCCCGAAGCTGCTGGACCTGGGCGTCACGACGTTCACGGTCGGCGTCGGCGGCCCGGACTACGACCTGGACGCCCTCAAGAAGTGGATCGCCTGGCGCGACAAGACCAGCAGCTGATCACGCTCGCGCCCGGTGCGCGGCGACCCGTTCCCGCGTCGCGCACCGGGCTGAGCAAAACTTCCGCGGACTTCCTCCGCCCGTGTGGGCGAACGGCTTCCCGCACGACGGAGAAGCGCACAACCCGCCCGGCACGTCCTGGCGCTCCGCCAGCAGCGCTGCCAGCCCGAGCGCCGACGACGTCACCAGCCACGCTCCCCACGGCCCGTCGTCCGCCGCGTCGACGTGCAGGTGCCAGCCGTAGCCCTCTTCGTGGTCCGTCAAGCGCGGCGGCCCCGCGTACGCCGCGAACAACGCGTTGAGCACCGAAGCCGCCGAAGCCACGTCGGGTGCCGCGAACACTTCACGCAGTTCACGAGCAGCAACCTGCAACGAAGAGACTTCCGCGGCCGACAGCCGGACGTCCGGTTCGCCGTGGGCACGCAGAACCTCCGCGACGGCCGCCGGCGCAGGGTCCGAAACCAGCAGCACACCCAGCAGGTCGACCGCGCGCTGCACGGAATCCCGGTGCGGAAAGGCCATGCCCCACTGTAACGTCTCGACCATGCTAAGGCGTTACCTGGCCGGCGCGACGCTCGCGCGGACCGGCGACGAGCTGTCCGGCCCCGCGCTGCTCCTGCTCGGGCTCACCGCGGGTCCGCACACCGGGTCGGCGCTGCTCGCCGGGCTGACCGCGGCCGCCGCCGTGGGCGGCCCGGTCTTCGGCACCTTCCTCGATCGCAGTACCAAGCCCGGCCGGCTCTTAGCCGTCGCCCTCGCCGGGTACGCCGGCGGGCTCGCCGTCATCGCCACGGCGTTCGGGCACCTGCCGCTCGCGAGCGTGGTCGCCATCGCCGTCGTGACCGGCCTGCTCAACCCGGCCATCGCCGGCGGCTGGACGGCTCAGCTGCCCGCCGTCGCCGGGAAGGAAGTCCCGAAAGCCAGCCGCCTCGACGCCCTGACCTTCACCGCCGCCGCCCTCGCCGGTCCCGGCCTCGCCGGGCTCCTCGGCGGCCCGATCGGCCTCGGACTGGCCGTCGTCCTGGTCGCGGCGGCCACGCCGGTCGCCTGGCTCCTCCCGCGGAAACGCCCCCAGCGGAAAACCCGCCTCCGGGACGGCTTCACGGTCCTCGTGCGCAACGTCCCGCTGAGGCGGGCGACGACGGCGTCGGTGATCTCCTGCGCCGGCATCGGCATGGTCACCGTCTGTTACCCCCTGCTCGGGGCGGCTCACCTACGCGGCCCAGAAGACGGCGCTCTCCTGCTGGCCGTTCTCGCGGTCACGTCCCTGCTGGCCAACGCGGTCTTCACGCGGAAACCGCTGCCGTGGCCACCGGACCGGACCGTCTGGCTGAGCACCCTGGTCCTGGCCGCGAGCGCCGCGCTGGCGGCCGTCGGCCCGGGCACCGTCTCGCTGGTGGCAGCCGCCGCGATCGCCGGGCTCGCCGAAGGACCGCAGCTCACGGCCTTGTTCGCGATCCGCCACCGGGAAGCGCCGGAGCACGTGCGGGCTCAGGTGTTCACGACGGCGGCGAGCGTCAAGATCACCGGCTTGGCGGCGGGGGCGGCACTGGCCGGCCCGCTGGCGGCGTGGTCGCTCCCGGCGTGCCTGCTCGCCGCCGCGGCCGTCCAACTGGGCGCCGCCGCGAGCTGTTTGGGCAGGTCAGAACGCCATCGCCTGCGCGCGCCGCTTCACCTCGGTGCCGTGGCTGGTGCGCAGGGCGTTGACCGGGGTCTTGCCCGGCAGGCTCTCGTCGGTCTCGAAGAGCCAGCGCAGCATCTCGGTCCGCGAGAACCCGGAGTCGGCGAGCACCGTGATCGTGCCGGCCAGGCCCTTGACCACCCCGTCCTTGACGAAGAAGTCGCTGGGCACGCACAGGTCACCGCCGCGCTTGAAGGCGATCAGCTGCCCGTCGCGCAGCATCTGGCGGACCTTGTTGGCGGAGGTCCCGAGGACGTTCGCCACTTCCGCCAGCGGAAGAACCGCGATGGCGGTGTCGAGGACGTCGTCGGCGACAGGAATCCCACTCACACGTGACACTCTGCCACATTCCGCACTCACTCCCGCTAGTGCGCACGGGTGACCCGCGAGGTCTCCTCCACGAACCGTGTGCGGTTCCGTACGATCCATACTCGTGACTCGCACCCACCCCAGCCTGGTCGGCACGCTCCTCGAGCGGCGCTACCGGGTGGACCGGCTGCTCGCGCACGGGGGGATGTCTTCCGTCTACCGGGGGACGGACACCCGGCTGGACCGTCCGGTCGCGATCAAGATCATGGACCCGCGGTTCGCCGACGACCGGTCGTTCGTGGACCGCTTCGTCCGGGAGGCGCAGTCGGCGGCGCAGCTGCACCACCCGCACGTGGTGGCGGTGCACGACCAGGGCTTCGACCTGCCCCAGGGCGCCGAGTCGGGCCTCGCGTTCCTGGTGATGGAGCTGGTGGACGGCGGCACCCTGCGCGACCTGCTCGACGACCGGGGCCCGCTGGACGTCGCGCTGGCGCTGAGCGTCGCCGAGCCGGTGCTCTCGGCGCTGGCCGCCGCGCACCGGGCGGGCCTGGTGCACCGGGACGTCAAGCCGGAGAACGTGCTGATCGGCCGGACCGGGCCGCACACCGGCGGCGCGGTCAAGGTCGCCGACTTCGGCCTGGTGCGCGCGGTGGCGAGCGCGGGCACGACGAGCTCGAGCGTCATCCTCGGCACCGTCGCCTACCTCTCGCCGGAGCAGGTCGAGACCGGCGCGGCGACCGCGCGCGGCGACGTCTACTCGGCGGGCATCCTGCTCTACGAAATGCTGACCGGGCAGGTGCCCTACACCGGCGACACCGCGATTTCCGTGGCCTACCGGCACGTGAACGACGACGTCCCGCGGCCGAGCGCGCTGCGCCCGGACCTGCCGCCGGAGCTCGACGAGCTGATCACCCGCGCGACCCGGCGGGACCCCGAGCTGCGCCCCGCCGACGCCGGGGAGTTCCTGACCGAGCTGACGGCGGTGCGCGCGCAGCTGGGCCTGCTGCCGGTGACCGTCCCGGTCCCGGTGTCGCACGGCCAGGGCGACCTCGCCGACACCGAGCGCACGCTGCCGCGGATCCCGCAGGTGGCGCCGGACAGCGAGAAGACGATGCCGGTGCACCGCCCGAACGCGACGCGCGCGCTGAGCCACCCCGGCACCCCGCCCCCGGGCATCACCCAGCAGATCCCGCCCGTGCGGCCGCCCGTCGCCCGGCGCCGGAGCGAGCCGGAGCCGGAGAAGCCGGCCGACAACCGGAAGCGGATCGCCGTCATCGCCGGCGCGGTGCTGCTGTTCGGCGGCCTGATCACGGCGTTCATCTTCATGCTCACCGACACCGGCGGCGACAAGACGGCCACCGTGCCGAAGCTCGTCGGGCTGAACCAGGCCGCGGCGGGCGACGCGCTGCGCGCGGTGAAGCTGACCCCGCAGTTCAGCCAGGAGTACGACAACACGGTGCCGTCGAACACCGTGCTGCGCGCCGAGCCCGCCGAGGGCACGCCGCTGGCGCCGAACTCGACGGTGTCGGTCGTGCTGTCGAAGGGCCGCCCGACCGTGCCGGACATCCGGCCGGGCACCGCGCTGTCCGACGCCGAGCAGGCGATCAAGACCGCCCAGCTGACCCCGACGCGCGGCGCCGACGACTACGACGCCGAGGTCCCGCAGGGCGCGGTCATCCGCACCACGCCGGGCGCGGGCAGCCAGCTGAACATCGGCGGCCAGGTCACGATCATCGTGTCGAAGGGCCCGCTCCCGCTGCCGCCGGTCCCGGACGTCACCGGGCGGAGCAAGGACGAGGCGTTCCAGCTGCTGCAGCAGGCCGGGTTCGAGCCGTTCCAGGCGGGCGAGGAGTTCAAGCAGGAGGTCCCGGGCGGCGCCGTCACGCGGACCGACCCGCCGGCGAACTCGCAGGCCAGGGAAAAGCGGATCGGCGTCTTCGTCAACAACGCCGTCCAGGTGCCGGACGTGCGGTTCCGCTCGTTCGACGACGCGCAGAAGATCCTCGAGCAGGCCGGGCTGAAGGCCGACCGCGACGGCGGCAAGGGCCGCGGGCAGGGTGGTCCCGGTGGCGGCGGGTTCGACTTCGTCTTCCAGCAGGACCCGCAGCCGGGCACGTTCGTGCAGAAGGGCTCCAAGGTCAAGCTGAAGGGCTTCGGGGGATGATCGGCAGCCGAGGCCGCGTCACCGGCACGATCGGCCCCGGCCTCATCGGCGAAGTCCTGCTGAACGTCCGGGGCGGCACGGAGGCGTTCTACGCCTACCCGGCCGACCCGGACGAGACGTTCAGCTCCGGCACGCAGGTGCTCGTCGTGGACTTCGAACCCCCGCGGACGGTTTATGTCGAGCGGTGGCAACCGTTGACCCGCTGACGGCGTCGAAGGGGCACCAACACACCCACAACAGAAGAGCGAGGGGGTCGGTGCCATGAGTCTCGTGGAAATCCTGCTGTATTCGGTGGGCGGGCTCATCGTCGCGCTGGTGGTGATCTTCGGGATCCTGCGGTTGCTCTACAAGGTCGCGGAGCCGAACGAAGCGCTGATCATCTCCGGGCTCGGCGTCCGCGTCGACCGCGCGGACACCGCGGACAGCCTGGGGTTCAAGATCATCACCGGCCGCGGGGTGAACGTCCTGCCCGGCTTCCAGACCGCGCGCCGGCTTTCGCTGGACACCCGCGGCGTCAACCTGCAGGTGTCCTGCGTGACCAAGCAGGGGCTGCCGGTCACCGTGCGGGCGGTCGTCATCTACAAGGTCGGGGACGACTTCGCGTCGATCGCCAACGCCGCCCGCCGGTTCCTGGACCAGCAGAAAGGCATGAACGACACGATCCACGAGCTGTTCTCCGGGCACCTCCGCTCGATCGTGGGCGGGCTGACCATCGAGGAGATGATCCACAACCGGGACGCGCTGACCGGCGAGGTCCGGCAGTCCTCGGCCACGGAGATGATCAAGCTCGGGCTGATCGTCGACTCGCTGCAGATCCAGGAGATCGACGACGAGTCGGGCTACATCCTGAACCTGGGGAAACCGCACGCCGCCGCGGTCGCCGCGTCGGCCCGCATCGCCGAGGCGCAGCGCGACCAGGAGGCCGCCGAGGTCGAGCAGGTCTCCGCCGCCAAGAAGGCGGCCGCGGTCCGCGAGAGCCAGATCCAGCAGGCCGGCTACCAGGCCGAGGTGGACCAGGCGCGGGCGAAGGCGTCGCAGTCGGGCCCGCTGGCCGAGGCGACCGCGCGCCAGGAGGTCGTCGTCCAGGAGACGCGGGCGGCCGAGCTGGAGGCGGCGCTGGCCGAGCAGCGGTTGCAGTCGCAGGTCCGCAAGCCGGCCGACGCGAAGGCGTACGACACGCGTACGACGGCCGACGCCGCCCGTGACGCTTCGATCGCCAAGGCCCAGGCCGAGGCGAAGGAGACCGAGCTGCGCGCCGCGGCGGACGCGACCCGCGTGAAGACGGCCGCCGAGGCCGAGGCGCAGGCCACCAAAGCGCGCGCCGAGGCGTCGGCGGGAGCGACCCGGGCGACCGGTGAGGCCGAGGCCGCCGCGGCCAAGGCCCGCGGTCTCGCCGAGGCGGAGGCCGCGAAGGCCCGCGGTCTGGCCGAAGCCGAAGCGGCCCGCGCGAAGGGTCTCGCCGAGGCGGACGCGATCAAGGCGCGCGCGGCGGCGCTGGCGGACAACCAGGAAGCCGTCGTGGCGCAGCAGCTGGCCGAGCGCTGGCCGGAGATCGTCGAGGCGGGCGCGAGCGCGTTCGGCAACGTCGACCACATGGTCGTGCTCAACGGCGCCGACGGCATGTCGGACATGTTCGCCAAGGCGCTGTCGCTCGGCGGGACCGGGCTCGGCCTGGCCCGGCAGCTGATGGACGCCATGGGCAAGCCGCCCGAGAAGGAGCTGGACGAGTCCGCGCGGAAGAACGGCGAACTCAAGCTGAGCGACTAGCACGTCACGCTGCGTACGGCTTTTGTGTCCCGGATCACGGGAGGCAAGGGCCGTACGCCCGTTCGGGGGCGGAAATTCCGGAGCGGTTGTCCTACCGTGGGCGCATGGTGCCGGACAGCGTGTCGCGGGCCGCCCGATGAGCAGCTTCTTCACCGGCGGTCCCCGCGAGCGTCCCCTGTTCCCCGTCCCGGAGCAGGAGCTGTACGCGTTCAACGGCCGGCACTGGACCGATGCCCCGCGCGAGTACATCGTCCCGGCCGTGCTGCCGCTGGCGCAGCCGCTGGGCCGGTCCGACCGCACCGTCGTGGCGCTGCGCTCGGTCGAGGTGTGGCCGCGGGCGTTCACGCTGCGCGTCACGGTCTACTCCCGGGACAGCCTGGTCGACGACCCCGCCGAGGGCCTGATCGACCACCGGCGCAAGCCCGACTACAACGGGCTGCTCTTCGGCGTGCTCTACGCCGACGGCAGCCGGGCGAGCTCCGAGGCGGTCTCGGTGCCGTCGGCGTCCGAACCGGAGGAACCGGTGCTGCGGGCGCAGCCCGTCGGCGGCACGCGCTTCGCCGTCGAGCACGAGGTGTTCCTGTGGCCGCTCCCGCCGGCCGGCCCGCTGAAGCTGGTCGTCCAGTGGACCGACCGGGAGATCCCCGAGACGCGCACGACGCTCGACGGCGGCGCGATCCGGGCCGCGGCGAAGGACGCCGCGGAGATCTGGCCGGGGCTGGGCAAGCGGCAGGTGAACGGCCTGCCCGTGCGCCGCGTCGGCAAGCAGGTGGCCCTCACCCCCGAATGGGGGCCCGCCGTCGTCCAGGAGCAACCGGACGCCGCCCCGGGTGAGTGAACGTTCTTGATCTGTGACCCCGGGCACCGGAGCCTGGGGTATCTCGAATGGATTAACGGGGTGAGTAGTTAGCGTCGTGGAAACACTTCGACCACCCGCCCGTCACGCTGGGCTGGTGCAGTGCTAGCACCGGGGCTCCGCCCCGGGCCGGGGGCTCCGCCACCCGGACCCCCGAAAAGACGCTGGTTCCCCCTTCCGACGCACGTGGCCGTGCACACCCGCGAACCCGGAAAGGTCGCCCATGGCAGGCTCGCCGCTCAGCGCGCTCGACGTCGCTTTCCTGTGCCTGGAAAGCGAAACCTCCCCGATGCACATGGGTGCGGTGGTCACCTTCACCGCCCGCGGCCCGGTGGACCCCACCGCGCTGACCGCGTTGCTCGCCGAGCGCGCCGCCCGGCTGCCGAAGCTGCGCCAGCGCGCCCGCGCGGAGCTGTTCCCGCCGGGCTCGGCCAGCTGGGCCGACGACCCGGACTTCGTTGCGGCGAACCACGTTCACCACGTGCGGCTCAGCTCGCTGTACGAACCGGACCCCCTGGCGGCGTACGCGTCGCGGTGGATCGCCGAGCCGCTCGACACGTCCCGGCCGCTGTGGCACCTCACCCTCGTGACCGGTATGCCGGACGGGAAGTTCGCACTCCTGCTCAAACTTCACCACGCGCTCACCGACGGTGCCGGCGCGTACGCGGTCGCGGCCGGCCTGCTCGACGGCGTCAAGCTGCCGGAGCGGATCCCATCGCCGTCCCGGCCGATCCCGGCCCCGCGCTCCACTTTGGACACGGTGAAGGACGCGCTGGGCACGGCCTGGGGCCAGGCGAACGAGACGGCCGGGATCGCGTCGTCGCTCGTGCGGGCCGCGCGGCCGCCGCTGTCGCCGGTGTCGGCGCCGCAGTCGGCCGAGCGCCGGCTCGGGTTCGTCCGGCTGCCGCTGACCGAGCTGCGCCGCGTGCGCAAGGCCCACGGCGGCACGACCAACGACGTCGTGCTGGCGGTACTGTCCGGCGCGCTGCGCGAGTGGCTGGTCAACCGCGGCCACCGCGCCGACGGGCGCACGCTGCGCGCGCTGATCCCGGTGAGCGTCCGCGGCCGGGCGGCCGATCAGCTTGGCGGCAACAAGCTGTCGGGGTACCTGTGCGACCTGCCGGTCGGCGAGGACGACCCGGTCGAGCGGCTGCGGGTGGTCCGCCGCGCGATGACCCGCAACAAGGCGGCGGGCCCGAGCCGCGGCGCGGGGGCGCTGCCGCTGCTGGCCGGCCGCGTCCCGCCGCTGCTGCACCGCCTGGGCACGCGCACGGCGGGCTTGGCCGCGCCGATGCTGTTCGACCTGGTGATCACGACGGTCCCGGTGCCCCCGGCCCGCCTGTCCCTCGGCGGCGCCCGGCTGGCGGAGCTGTACCCGTTCGTCCCGCTGGCCCCGCGCCACGCGGTCGGCATCGCGGTGGCCACCTACCGCGACTCGGTCCACATCGGACTGCAGGTCAACGGCGCGGCGGTCCCGGACGTGGGCTCGCTCCGGGACGCGGTCCTGAAGTCCGCGGCCCGGCTGGCCGACGCCTCCTGACTCACGGAGCCACGCCCACCACTTCCAGGAACGCCAGCGCCTCGGCGCTGCGGGAGCCGGGCGGTGCGGTGTAGAGCACCAGGTGCTGGTCGCGGTCGGGCAGCGCGAGCGAGTCGCAGTCGACCGTCACCTCGCCCACTGCCGGGTGGCGGAACGTCTTCGTGAGCACCGGCGTCGCCTGGACGTCGTGCCGCTCCCACAGCCGGGCGAAGTCGGCGCTGCCCGTGCGCAGCTCCTCGACCAGCCCGCGCACCGCCGGGTCGGCGGGGTAACGGGCCAGGGTGGCGCGCAGCTCCATGACGACCGTGAGCCGGAACTCGGCGGCGTCGGAGATCCCGTACGGCGGCTCGGCCGGCCCGAGGAACGCCTTGCGGGCGAGGTTGCGCCGCTCGGGTGGGACGACGGCGAAATCCTCCATGAGCGCCGCCGCGAGGTCGTTCCACGCCAGCACCTCGAACGTGGCGGAGATGACGATGGCTGCCGTCTGCGGCAGCCGCCGCAGCAGCGCGAGGATGCTGGGCCGCACGTCGCGGCGGTGCACGTCGGTCCGGATCGGCGCGGTGCCCGCCACGACGTGCAGGTGCTCGGTTTCGGCGTCGGTCAGCCGCAGCGCGCCGGCGATCCCGGCCAGGACCTCGCCCGACGGCCGCGGCGCCCGGCCCTGCTCGAGGCGGACGTAGTACTCGGTCGAGATGTGCGCGAGCACCGCGACCTCCTCGCGGCGCAGGCCCGGGGTTCTCCGGCGCGGCCCGGCGGGCAGGCCGACGTCCTGCGGCCGCAGCCGCTCACGTCGGCTGCGGAGGAACGCCCCGAGCTCTTGCTTGTCCACCTCCCCAGTATGCGGACGCCCCGCCGCCGGATCCTGGTACGGCTGGTGCCTGCCTCCGGGGCGCGGACCGGGCCATCGTCGGGACCATGACGAACACCAGCGAATCCCCCTCGATCGGCCTGCTCACCGGCAAGGTCGTGCTCATCACCGGCGCCAGCCGCGGCATCGGCGCGGCCGCGGCCCGCCTCTTCGCCCAGGAAGGCGCCGCCGTCGTGCTGGCTTCGCGCGGCACCGAGTCCCTCGACCGCGTCGCCGGCGAGATCCGCGACGCGGGCGGCACCGCCGACGCCGTCGCGCTGGACCTGGCCGATCCCGCGAGCATCCGGGCCGCCGTCGACCGCGTCGAGCAGCTCCACGGCCGTCTCGACGGCGCGTTCAACAACGGCGCGGCCATCCAGCGGCCCGGCCCGCTCGAGACGACCACCGAGGAAGACATCGACGAGCAGTTCGCGGTCAACTTCCGCGCGCACTGGACCGCCATGACGGCCGAGGCCGCGCTCATGCGCCGGGGCAGCGGCGGGGCGATCGTGAACACGTCCAGCATCGGCAGCCGCCGCGCCAACCCCGCCCTGCCCGCCTACGGCGCCATGAAGCGGGCGCTGAACAGCCTCACCGAGACCGCGGCCGTCACCTGGGGCCCGCACGGCATCCGGGTCAACGGCATCACCCCCGGCGGCACCGCCACGGACATGATCGACGCGTGGGAAGCGGCCTCACCCGGGGTCGTCGCCCGGATCACCGCCTCGATCCCGCTCGGCCGCATGGCCGAACCCCGCGAGGTCGCCGAGGCGGCCGCGTGGCTGCTCAGCGACCGCGCGGCGATGGTGACCGGGGCGATCGTGCCGGTCGACGGCGGGGCCGGGGCCTAACCGCGGAGCATCTCCGCGACCAGGAACGCCAGCTCCAGCGACTGCTGCGTGTTCAGGCGCGGGTCGCAGGCGGTCTCGTAGCGGCCGGACAGGTCGATGTCCGAGATCTCCTGCGCCCCGCCCAGGCACTCCGTGACGTCCTCGCCGGTCAGCTCCACGTGGATGCCGCCCGGGTAGGTGCCCAGCTGGTTGTGGACCTCGAAGAAGCCCTGGACCTCGTCGACGATCCGGTCGAAGTGGCGGGTCTTGTAGCCGGTGGACGACTCGTGCGTGTTGCCGTGCATCGGGTCGCACTGCCAGATGATCTTGTGGCCGGAGGCCTCGACCTTCTCCACGATCGCCGGCAGCACCTCGCGGACCTTGCCGTTGCCCATCCGGGAGATGAGCGTCAGGCGGCCCGGCTCGAAGCGCGGGTCGAGCCGCTCGACGTACTCCAGCGCCTGCTCGGGCGTGGTCGTCGGGCCGATCTTCAACCCGATCGGGTTGGCCAGCAGCTCGGCGAACGCGATGTGCGCGCCGTCCAGCTGGCGGGTCCGCTCGCCGATCCAGAGGAAGTGCGACGACAGGTTGTACAGCTTCGGGTTCGCCGCGTCGGCCTTGTCCAGCCGCAGCATCGACCGCTCGTAGTCGAGCAGCAGCGCCTCGTGGCTGGCGAAGATCTCGGTGGACTGCAGCGAGGTGTCCGTGACGCCGCAGGCCGACATGAACCGCAGGCCGCGGTCGATCTCGTTGGCCAGCGCCTCGAAGCGCTGCGCCGCCGGTGACGCCGAGACGAAGTCCTTGTTCCAGTCGTGCACCTGGTGCAGGTCGGCCATGCCGGCGCCGGTGAGGGCGCGGACGAGGTTCATCGCCGCGCCCGCGTTCGCGTAGGCGCGGATCATCCGGCCGGGGTCGGGCACGCGCAGCTCGGGCTTGGCGACGAGGGAGTTGATGATGTCGCCGCGGTAGACCGGCAGGCCCAGCGCGTCCGTCGCGGCCGAGCGCGGCTTCGCGTACTGGCCGGCGATGCGGCCGACCTTGACCACCGGCAGGCTCGCGCCGTAGGTCAGCACGACCGCCATCTGCAGCAGCGTGCGCAGGTTGGCGCGGATGTGCGGCTCGGTGTTGGACTCGAACGTCTCCGCGCAGTCACCGCCCTGCAGCAGGAAGGCCTCGCCGCGGGCGACCATCGCCAGCCGGTCCTTGAGCCGGTCGATCTCGGCCGGGACCGTGATCGGCGGCACGCTCTCCAGCACGCCGCGGACCCGCCGGGTCGCGTCCGGGTCGGGCCACTCCGGCTGCTGCGCCGCGGGCAGGTCCAGTGCCTTGTCGAGCCGGGTGCGCAGCTCCGGCGGCAGCGGCGGCAGTTCGGGCAGCGTGTCGACGGGGACGTCCACAGTCCAGTTCACGAACACCAGGATAGGGTTCCCGCTCCTGGGCGCTTCCTCAGGTTCACCGACACCCCGGTCGTGGGGGGGAAACAGGGTCGGAACGCTGTTTCCCGCTCACGACCCTGGGGGCTGGTCAGCCGCGCGGGACGAGCCGGACGACCGAGCCCGTGCCCTGCGACGTGCCGTTGGTGCCGACGAACACCTCGTCCCCGCGCACGGCGAGCCCGGTCGCCGCGGCCAGGCCGGCCGACGCCAGGACGGTCCGGCTGCCGTTCTTCTCCACCCGGGTCAGCACGCCGGGAGAAGGCGGCGCCGCGATCCCGTCCCGAGCGAACGTCAAGGCCAGCAGCCTGCCCTTGCGGTCGAACGCGAGGTCGGTCAGCGCCGTGAAGCCGTCGGCGTGGATCTTCGGCTGCTGCCCCGGCACCACGCGCCACACGCGGGCCGCGCCCACCGCGATGCTGCTCAGCTCGGACACGTAGAGCGCGCCGTCCGGGCCGACGACGACCGACGTCGGCACGCTCTGCACCGGGATCCGCGTCCCCGGCGGCAGGCCGAGGGTGGGCGGCGCGGCGACGAGCTTCGGCGGGAACACCGCGAGCACGCTGATCCGGCCCCGGCCGTCGACGTAGAGCAGGTCGTTGCCCGCGGCGTCGGCGACCGCGAAGCCGTCGCGGTAGCGGGTCATCCCGAACGGGTTCGAGTCGATCACCGGCGTGTCCGGGCCGGCCCCGGCGCCGTGGTCGGGGTTGTTCTTCGCCTCGAACGCGGCGAAGTCCGGGCCGGGCACGACGTGCGGGCCGAACGCGAACGACAGCTTCCCGAGCAGCCGCCCGGCCGGGCCGAACGGGTTGGCGCCGGTCGCCGGGTCGATGAGCACGTCGCCGGCGAGCAGGGCCGGGACGCCGTGGACGAACGCGACGTCCGTCGGACCGGCGACGGCGGCTCCGCCGGGCGCGGCCGCGGACGGCAGGCCGGTCAGGATCCGGCGCACCCCGCCGTGGCCGTCGAGCTGCGCCACCGAGCCGCTGAGGCCGAAGCAGGCGGGCCCTTCCGGGCCTTCGACGCACTTGCCGGTGCCTCCCGCGCCGGCTTCGGCGACGTAGACCTTGCCGTCGTGGACGGTCAGGTGCCGGGGGTTGTTCAGCCCGGTGGCGACCGTCTTCAGGCCGCCCTGGCCGGCATCGGCGCCGGGCGCGGCGACGACCACGGCCGCGGCCGACACGGCCACCACCGCGGCCCGCACGAGTCTGGACATGACTTGCCACCTCTCCGCCCGGCTCCGTGCTTGATCCACAGTGGACCCCGGAGGCCGGGCGGAGTGATTGTGCGCCCCGGAACGGGAAAAGTCGGCTTCGCCAACCGGATGGGTGACCGAGTCAGCCCCATCGGGCAGCGGGGATTTTCTCACCGGCAGAAGCGATCCACCGCGGGGAAAACCCCATCACGCAGATACTCCAGCACCGCCGCGTTCCCACAGGCGTTCTCCCGCGTGAAGACACCGTGCCCACCCGCGTCGACGGTCACCATCCGCGCCCGCGCCGAACGCCGCCCGCGTCTCCCGCGCGCCCGACAGCGGGGTCGCCGGGTCGCGCTCGTTCTGCACCAGCAGCACATCGGCCGGCCCCGGACCGCCGACGCGCACCGGGGGGTTCGGCTCGCTCGACCGGCCAGAACGCGCACGGGTTCACGGTCGCCGCCGCCGGGCCGAACATCGGGTGCCGGGCCCGTTCGCGGTCGACCGCGCGCTGGTAGTAGCCGATCGGCTCGGGCCAGTCCGAGTCGTTGCACAGCACCTGCACTTGGAGGGCCGCGTGGTTGTCGCCGTCCAGCGGACCCGCCGCCACGCGGCCGCCGCCTGCCCACTCGGCCGCGAGCGCGGGGAAGAACGCGTCGTCGTAGAGGCCGTTCCAGGTGTTCGCGCGGAACTCCGGTCCACGGGCGGCGGCCAGTTAGGAGAACTTCGCCGTCACCGCCGCCGGCGTCCGTCCCAGGTGGTAGACCTCGTCGCGGGCGGCGGCCCAGGCGGCGAAGTCCGGGAAGCGGTCGTCGAACCCTTCGGCGAAGCGTAGTAGGAGATCTTTCGCTCTCCCAGCGCTTCCCGGATCCGGTCCAGGTCGCGCGCGGTGTTCGCGGTCGTCATGTGCGGCAGCAGGTCCTTTGTGGACGTTTCACCGCACTGCTTCGCGACGATCCGCGCTTTGGCCGCGGTCGTGCCGACGTCACGCGGGCCGTCCGCGTACGGGCCCAGCACGGCGCCCCGCTGCTCGGGCGTCATCGCGCACGTCACGGGCGTGCTGTAGGCGGTGCCGCGCGGGTCGAACCCGATGACGTCGTAGGCGTCGGGCAGGCCGGAGCCGCCCATCCGCTGCACGAGCTGGGCGGGCATGGCGAGCCCGGGACTGCCCGGGCCGCCGGGGTTCATCAGCAGGACGCCCGCGCCGCTTGCCGGGGACGCCGGCGTGCCGCGAGATCGTCAGCTCGATGGTGCGCCCGGGATGCGCGTAGTCGAGCGGGACGCGCAGGGTCGCGCACTCGAGCCCGGCTGTGGGCGACGGTGACATGCCGTAGTCCGGACACGGCGTCGTCCACTTCAGACTCGGCGACGCCTCCGCCGGAGGGGCGGCGAGCAGGGGCAGGAAAGTCAGGGATACCAACGGTTTCCGCATACGCCGAGCTTGGCCCGGCAGGGGCGCGCGGGCGTCAGCCCAGGGGCCGGACGCGAAGGTCCTCCCCTGGGCTGACGGTGGTCACGCGGCTTGCGCGCGGTTGTACAGGTTCTGCGCGTCGGTGCCGAAGTACGGCCCGAACATGTAGCCGGGCAGGAAAGTGTAGCCGAAGCTGTTCACCGAAGCCTGGACGCCGGCGCCGGTGGCCTCGCTGAACGACAGGAACCACGGCCCGCCGCTGGAGCCGCCGGTCATGTTGCACCGCATGCCGTGGTCCTGCGTCAGCAGGAAGTCGGTGAAGGTGCTGCCGCTGCAGTAGATCAGCTTCGTGCCGTCGTAGGGCGAGGCGGCCGGGTAGCCGAAGGTGTACATGCTCTGGTTCTTCGGCTGGTTGAAGGCGATCCCCTGCGCGCCGACGACGTCGGTGAGCCGCTGCCCGTTGAGCGGGTTCACGACGGCCATGCCGACGTCGTAGTTCATGTCCTCACTGGCTTCCCACTGCGGCGTGGTCAGGGTGGCCTTGGCCGCCCACTGGCCGTAGGGCGCGTTGCCGTTGTCGTAGCCCGGCACGAAGACCCATTCGGTGTGCCAGGTGCCCTGGTACTTGACGCAGTGCCCGGCGGTGACGACGACGCTGCCGTTGGTGCTGGTCACGGCGTCGCCGGAGCAGGAGGCCTTCTGGCCGTTGAAGAGGAAGAACACGCGGCCGGCGGTCTGGGTGACCTTGCCGCCGCCGGTCCAGGCACCCCCGCCGTTGGGGATGCTCTGGATGATCGCGCTCTGCCCCTTGGCCACGTCTCTCGGCGTGAAGGCCGGCGCTTTCACGAGGTTGTCCATGGGAACGGCCGCCCGCATGGCATCGGGCGTCCAGAAGGGTTTCGGCGCGGCCTGGGCGGGCGCGCCGACCAGGGCGAACGCGAGGGAGAGGAGCGCGGTGACGACCGCTGCCCGGAATGTCGTGTGCTTCAAGACGCCCCACCTTCCGCGGAAGTGAATTGTCGCAAAAGCGGCACAGCTACTCGAAAGTAGTTGGCTGTGTACACACTGCACAGCCGCCATTCGGAGCAATGGGTCGAACCGGTCGAAAGCCCCCTCACCAGCGGCGAGGGGGCTTTCGAGACGTGCGGATCAGACGACCGCGAGCGGCAACGCCGTCGGGTGCACCGGGGCCGGGAGGTCCGACGCGCCGGTCAGGAACGCGTCGACCGCGTTGGCCACCGAACGGCCTTCCGCGATCGCCCACACCACCAGCGACGCGCCGCGGTGCGCGTCGCCGCAGACGAACACGCCCGGCGTCTCCGTCTGCCAGTCCGCGCCGCACGACAGCGTGCCGCGCTTGGTCAGCGACAGGCCGAGCCCGTCCAGCAGCGGCATCTGCTCGACGCCCTCGAAGCCGATCGCCAGCAGGACCAGGTCCGCCGGCAGCGTCTCGACCTCGTCATTCACCGGGATCACCTCGCGGCGTCCGGTCGCCGGGTCCTTCTGGACCTTCACCTGCTGCAGCTCGACCGCACTCACCCGGCCCTCGGCATCGCCGACGAACCGCTTGACCGCCACCGCGAACTTCCGCTCGCCCGCTTCCTCGTGCGCCGGGTACGTGCGCAGGATGTACGGCCAGGTCGGCCACGGCGACCGCTCGTCGTCCCGGGTGGACGGTGGCATCGGGTACTGGTCCAGCTGCGTCACCGACAGCGCGCCCTGGCGGGTGGCCGTGCCGTAGGAGTCGGCGCCGGTGTCGCCGCCGCCGATGATCAGCACGTGCTTGCCGCGCGCGTCGATCGCCGGCGGGCCGTCGCCCTCGACGAACTTGTTGGCCGGCACCAGGTGCTCCATCGCCAGGTGGATGCCGGCCAGGTCGCGGCCCGGCGTCGTCGTGTCGTCGCGGCCGCGCAGCGCGCCGACCGCGAGCACGACGGCGTCGTACTGCGCGCGCAGGTCCTCCACTGACAGGTCGACGCCGACCTCGCAGCCGGTGACGAACCGGGTGCCCTCCTTGCGCAGCTGCGCGAGGCGCCGGTCGAGGACCTTCTTCTCCATCTTGAACTCGGGGATGCCGTAGCGCAGCAGGCCGCCGAGGCGGTCGTCGCGCTCGAACACCGTGACCTCGTGCCCGGCGCGGGTCAGCTGCTGGGCGGCGGCCAGGCCCGCGGGCCCGGAGCCGACGACCGCGACGCGCTGCCCACTGGACACTTCGGACACCTGCGGCTGGACGTAGCCCGCTTCCCACGACTGGTCGGCGATCGTCTGCTCGACGCGCTTGATCGCCACCGGCCCGCCCGAAAGCGGCGAGATGGACAGCACGCAGCCGGCCTCGCACGGCGCCGGGCACAGCTTCCCGGTGAACTCGGGGAAGTTGTTGGTGGCGTGCAGCCGGTCGCTCGCCGCGGCCCAGTCGCCGCGGCGGACCAGGTCGTTCCACTCGGGAATCAGGTTTCCCAGCGGGCAGCCGGACCCGCCGGAGTGGCAGAACGGGATGCCGCAGTCCATGCACCGCGACGCCTGCTTGCGCACCTTTTCGTTGCGCTCGCCCGGGTCGACGTCGGCGTAGACCTCGCCCCAGGAGTGCAGGCGGTCCTCTTTGGACTTCTTCTTCGGCTCTTCGCGCTCGTACTTGAGAAAACCGGTCGGGTCAGCCACGAGCGGCCTCCATGATCGCCTCGTCGACGTCGCGGCCCGCAGCTTTCGCCGCCTTCGCCGCGTCCAGAACCCGCTGGTAGTCGCGCGGCATCACCTTCGTGAACGCCGCCGAGCGGCGCGGCCAGTCGCCGAGCAGCGACGCCGCCACCGCGGAGCGGGTGAGATCGTGGTGCTGCTGCACCGTTTTCTTGAGCCAGGCCAGGTCGTCCGCGGTCGGCTTGAGCAGGTCCACCATGTCCTGGTTGACCTTCTTGCGGTCGACGTCGAGCACGAACGCCATGCCACCGGACATACCGGCCGCCAGGTTGCGCCCGGTCGGGCCGAGCACCACCGCGCGGCCGCCGGTCATGTACTCGAAGGCGTGGTCGCCGACGCCCTCGGCGACGACCGTGGCACCGGAGTTGCGGACGCAGAAGCGTTCGCCGACCTGACCGCGCAGGAAGATCTCGCCGCCGGTGGCGCCGTAGGCGATCGTGTTGCCCGCGATCGTCTGCGCCTCGGCCGCGAAGGACGCGTCCGGGTCGGGGCGGACGACGATCCGGCCGCCCGACAGGCCCTTGCCGACGTAGTCGTTCGCGTCGCCGACCATGTCGAGGGTGATGCCGCGCGGCAGGAACGCGCCGAGCGACTGGCCCGCCGAACCGGTGAGCGTGACGTGGATCGTGCCCTCGGGCAGACCGTCCCCGCCGTAGCGGCGGGTGATCTCCGAGCCGAGCAGCGTGCCGACGGTCCGGTTGACGTTGCGCACCGGCAGCTCGATGTTCACGTGGTGCGCGTCTTCCAGCGCCGCCTCGGCGAGCTGGATGAGCGTGCGGTCCAGCGCGTGCTCGAGGCCGTGGTCCTGGCCGCGCGTGCGTCGCTTGGCGCCGCCGTACGGGGTCTCCGAAGGCATCTCGAAGATCGGCGCCAGGTCCAAACCGGACGCCTTCCAGTGGTCGACGGCCTCGTCGGTGTTCAGCAGCTCGGCGTGGCCGATGGCCTCGTCGAGCGTCCGGAAGCCCAGTGCGGCAAGGGTTTCCCGGACCTCTTCGGCGACGAACTTGAAGAAGTTGACGACGTGCTCGACCTGGCCGGTGTAGCGCTTGCGCAGTTCGGGGCTCTGCGTGGCGACGCCCACCGGGCAGGTGTCGAGGTGGCAGACGCGCATCATGATGCAGCCCGCGACGACGAGGGGGGCCGTCGCGAAGCCGTACTCCTCGGCGCCGAGCAGCGCCGCGATGACGACGTCGCGCCCGGTCTTCATGGCGCCGTCCACCTGCACGGTGATCCGGTCGCGCAACCCGTTGAGCAGCAACGTCTGCTGGGTCTCGGCGAGGCCGATCTCCCACGGCGTGCCCGCGTGCTTGAGCGAGTTCATCGGGGACGCGCCGGTGCCGCCGTCGTGGCCCGAGATGAGCACGACGTCCGCGTGCGCCTTGGACACGCCCGCCGCGACCGTGCCGACACCCAGCGAGGACACCAGCTTCACGTGGATGCGGGCGTGCTCGTTGGCGTTCTTGAGGTCGTGGATCAGCTGCGCCAGGTCCTCGATGGAGTAGATGTCGTGGTGCGGCGGCGGCGAAATGAGCCCGACGCCCGGCGTGGAGTGCCGGGTCCGCGCGATCCACGGGTACACCTTGTTCGGCGGCAGCTGGCCGCCCTCGCCGGGCTTCGCGCCCTGCGCCATCTTGATCTGGATGTCGTCGGCGTTGACGAGGTACTCGCTGGTGACGCCGAACCGTCCACTCGCGACCTGCTTGATCGCGCTGCGGCGCTCGGGGTCGTAGAGCCGCTCGGGGTCTTCGCCGCCCTCGCCCGTGTTGGACCGGCCGCCGATGCGGTTCATCGCGATGGCCAGGGTTTCGTGCGCCTCGGCCGAAATCGAGCCGTACGACATCGCACCGGTGTTGAAGCGCTTGAAGATCGCCTCGGCCGGCTCGACCTCGTCGAGCGGGACCGGCTCGCGGACGCCGCTCTTGAAGGAGAAGAGCCCGCGCAGCGTGCCGCCCTCGCGGTAGAGGCGGTGCACCTCGTCGGTGTACTTGCGGTAGACCTCGTCGCGGCCGGTCTTGGACGCGTGCTGCAGCAGGAACACCGTCTCCGGAGTGAACAGGTGCAGCTCGCCCTCGCGGCGGTAGGCGTACTCCCCACCGGTGTCGAGTCCACGGTGGACTCGTTCGGTCGGGTTGTCCGGGTACGCGCGGCGGTGCCGGACGGCGACCTCTTCGGCGAGCACCTCGAGCCCGACGCCGCCGAGCTTCGACGACGTCCCGGTGAAGTACTCGTCGAGCAGGTCCTGGCTCAGGCCGAGGGATTCGAAGACCTGGGCGGCGGTGTACGCGCCGACCGTCGAGATGCCCATCTTGGACATGATCTTCAGGACGCCCTTGACCAGCGCCTGCACGTAGTTGCGGACCGCCTTGGCCGGCTCGATGCCGGTGACCGCGCCCTGCCCGATCATGTCCTCGATGGTCTCGAAGGCCAGGTACGGGTTGACCGCGGCGGCGCCGTAGCCGAGCAGCAGCGCGATGTGGTGCACCTCGCGCGCGTCGCCGGATTCGACGACCAGCGCGACGCGCAGGCGTTCCTTGGTGCGGACCAGGTGGTGGTGCACCGCGGAGACCAGCAGCAGCGACGGGATCGGCGCCATCCGGTGGTCGGAGTCGCGGTCGGACAGCACGAGCGTGCGCGCGCCGGCCGCGATCGCCTCGGACGCCTCGCGGCGGACGCGCTCGATCGCCCCGGCCAGCGCTTCGGCGCCGCCGTCCACTTCGTACAGTCCGGAAAGGACGCTGCAGGCGAAGCCGGGGAGGTCGCCGTCGTCGTTGATGTGGATGAGCTTGGCGAGCTCGTCGTTGTCGATGACGGGGTACGGCAGCTTGAGGTGCCGGCACGACGCCGGGCCGGGAGCCAGGAGGTTGCGCTCCGGGCCCATGATCCGCGCCATGCAGGTGACGAGCTCTTCGCGGATCGCGTCCAGCGGCGGGTTGGTCACCTGCGCGAAGTTCTGCTTGAAGTAGTCGTAGAGGAGCCGGGATCGCTTCGACAGCACCGCGGGCGGGGTGTCGGAGCCCATCGAGCCGATCGGCTCGGCGCCCTTCTCGGCCATCGGCGCGAGCAGGATCTTGAGCTCTTCTTCCGTGTAGCCGAAGGAAAGCTGGCGGCGCAGCACCGAATCGTGGCTCTGCACGACGTGGTCGCGGTCGGGCAGCTCGGCGATCTTCAGCAGGCCCGCGTGCAGCCAGCCCTCGTACGGGAGCTTGCCGGCGAGCGCGGACTTGACCTCTTCGTCGTCCACGATCCGGCCGGCTTCGGTGTCCACCAGGAACATCCGGCCGGGCTTGAGCCGCCCCTTGGCCACGACGTCCTTCGGGGCGACGTCGAGGACACCGGCCTCGCTGGCGAGGACGACGCGGTCGTCGGCCGTGCGCCACCACCGCGCCGGGCGCAGGCCGTTGCGGTCCAGGACCGCGCCGACCAGGGTGCCGTCGGTGAAGGTGACGCACGCGGGACCGTCCCACGGCTCCATCAGACTGGCGTGGAACTGGTAGAACGCGCGGCGCTCGGGCTTCATGGTGGCGTGGTTTTCCCACGCCTCCGGGATCATCATCAGCACCGCGTGCGGCAGCGACCGGCCGCCGAGGTGCAGCAGCTCCAGGACCTCGTCGAAGGACGCGGAGTCCGACGCGTCCGGCGAGCAGATCGGGAACAGCCGCGACAGGTCGCCGGGTATGACGTCGGATTCGAGCAGCGCCTCGCGGGCCCGCATGCGGTTGCGGTTGCCGCGGATGGTGTTGATCTCGCCGTTGTGGGCCACGAACCGGAACGGGTGGGCCAGGGGCCACGACGGGAAAGTGTTGGTGGAGAAGCGGGAGTGCACCAGCGCGATGGCGCTTTCCAGCCGCTCGTCGCGAAGGTCGCCGAAGAACGCCGGCAGCTGCTCCGGCGTCACCATGCCTTTGTAGACGATCGTTCGCGAGGACAGCGACGGGAAGTAGGTGCCGCAGCCGGAGTTCGCGCTTTCGTGCTCGACGCGCTTGCGCAGGCAGAAGGCGAGCCTGTCCAGCTCCAGCCCGGCCTTTCCGTCCGCCGTCACGAAAAGCATCGCGAAGTGCGGCATGACCGAGCGGGCGGTCGGGCCGATGTCGGCGCGGTCGGCGTCGACGGGGACCTCGCGCCAGCCGAGGACCTCCAGTCCTTCTTCGACGGCGATGCGTTCGGCCAGCTCGACGGCCTTGCGGCGCTGCTCGGCGTCTTCGGGGAGGAACGCGATGCCGGCGGCGTAGGAGTGGTGGCCGTGCTCGTCGGGTTCGGGGAGCGCGAAGCCGGCTTCCGCGCGCAGCAGCTTGTCGGGCAGCTGCAGCAGGATTCCGGCGCCGTCGCCGCTGGTGGGTTCGGCGCCGGCGGCGCCGCGGTGGTCGAGGTTCGTCAACGCGGCCAGGCCGTCGGTGACGATGCCGTGGGAGCGGCGCCCGCGGATGTCGGCCACCATGGCCACACCGCAGGAGTCCTGTTCGGTCTCCGGGTCGTAAAGACCCTGCTTGCCGGGAATGGCGGAGAAGATCATGAAGGGACCTCCTTCGTCGTCTGTCGTGCGGGGCCGGGCTACCGGCCGGGGAGCGCACGGGACGACGATGGCCCGCTTGTTAGCGCGACTTTAACACCTGGGAAACATGCCAGCACCTGTTCAGAGCGCCCCGAGCGACGTCGGACGGTAACGATCTGGCTGCGCGGAACGACGTAGTTCCTGATGGGTTCCCGGTAGTTCGTTCTGCTAAGTATACGGCCCGGAAACTCCCGTCAAGCCTAACGTGACGGGCCCGACCCGGCAGCCCGGATTTGTGTCGCCGGTCACTAGAACGTGTTACATTTCGCCGCATGATCCTCGATCGGTTCAAGCTCACCGACCAGGTCGCGGTGGTCACCGGCGCCGGCAGGGGAATCGGCGCGGCGACGGCCGTGGCCCTCGCCGAAGCGGGCGCCGACGTGGTCATCGCGTCCCGCACCTCCGCTCAGCTTTCGGAAGTCGCTGCCCGCGTTTCGGCGGTCGGCCGGCGGGCTCACGCGGTGCCGGTGGACCTCTCTTCGCCCGACGCCGCGGCAGCACTGGCCGCGACGGCGGTGTCGGAGTTCGGGCGGCTCGACCTGGTGGTCAACAACGTCGGCGGCACGTACCCGCGGCCACTCCTGGAGTCTTCGGTGGACTTCATGGAGGAGGCGTTCCGCTTCAACGTGGCGACGGCGCACGCGTTGACGGTGGCGGCCGCACCTTCGCTGCTGGAGACGGGCGGCTCGGTCGTCAACATTTCGTCGGTGATGGGCCGGGTGTCCGGCCGCGGCTTCGCGGCGTACGGAACGGCGAAGGCGGCCCTGGCGCACTACACGCGCTTGGCGGCGGCGGACTTGGCGCCCCGGGTGCGGGTGAACGCGATTTCGGTCGGGTCGGTGTTGACATCGGCGCTGGAGATCGTCGCGGGCAACCCGGAGCTCCGGTCGAAGATGGAGTCGTCGACGCCGCTCCGGAAGATCGGGGAGGCCGAGGACATCGCGGCGACGGTGGTGTTCTTGGCGTCGCGGGCCGGCGGGTACATCACGGGGAAGATCCTCGAGGTCGACGGCGGGCTGCAGGCGCCCAACCTGGAGCTGGGTCTGCCCGACCTGGGCTGACCTCGGGCGGCTTCGAGATGACGTGAATGACTCATTCATGTCGCCTGGCGACATGAATGAGTCATTCACGTCATCCGGCGGGGTCGCCACTCGCTCCCGGCCCGCTGTTGGCAACCGGCCAGCGCCCCAAGGCGGCCTTCGGTGCGTCAGACGCACCCGATGTGGCCTTCGGTGCGTCAGACGCAACCAATGTGGCCTTGGGGCGCTTGGGAACCGGGCCGGAAACGACGAAGGCCACCAGCCGGCGGTGCCGGTGGGTGGCCTTCGGGAAAGCGGTCAGCTCTCGTCGGTCTTCTTCGGTTCCTCAGTCGAGGCTGGTGCGTCGTCCGTAGCGAGCTTCTCCGAAGCCGGCGCCTCGGCAGCGGCCACCTTGGCGTGCTCCGGCTCGCGGGGCTCCGCGGGCTCCGCCCCGGCGGCGGAAGCCGCCGAGTCCGAAGCCGAATCGGCAACCGCCGGACCCGAAGCCGCGTCGGAAGCCTCCGAAAGCGGCTTCTCCTCCGGACCGGGCGCGTCCTTGCTCACGAGCGTCTCCGGCAGCTCCCGCGGCCCCCGCTTCGCCGCGAGCACGAAGTACACCACCGCCGCGATGAACAGCAGGATCGACGTCCACACGTTGACCCGCAGCCCGAGGATGTGGTTCGCGGTGTCCGTCCGCATCATCTCGATCCAGCCGCGGCCCACCGTGTACCCCGCGACGTACAGCGCGAACGCCCGCCCGTGGCCCAGCTTGAACTTGCGGTCCGCCCACACCACCAGCAGCGCGACCAGCAGGTTCCAGATCAGCTCGTACAGGAACGTCGGGTGGACCGGGCTCTCCGGCAGCGGGATGTGCCCCGTCGCGACGCCGTTCAGCAGGTTGTCCGGGTCCTCCGGGTTGAAGCGCTGGTAGACCTCCAGACCCCACGGCAGGTCCGTGTGCGCGCCGTACAGCTCCTGGTTGAAGTAGTTGCCGATGCGGCCGATGGCCTGCGCGACGACGATGCCCGGGGCGATCGCGTCCGCCATCGCCGGCAGCGGGATGCCCTTGCGGCGGCACGCGATGAGCGCGCCCACCGCGCCGAGGGCGATCGCGCCCCAGATGCCGAGGCCGCCGTCCCAGATCGCGAACGCGTTCCAGGGGTTCTTGCCCTCGGTGAAGTACAGCTCGGGGTCGGTGATGACGTGGTACAGCCGGCCGCCGACCAGGCCGAACGGCACGGCGAACACGGCGATGTCGATGACCGTGCCCTTGGTGCCGCCGCGGGCGGCCCAGCGCCGCTCCCCCCACCAGATCGCCACGATGATGCCGGCGATGATGCACAGGGCGTACGCGCGGATCGGGATCGGTCCCAGGTGCCACACCCCGCGGTCGGGGCTCGGGATCGTCGCGAGGTAGGCGGTCATCACGCGGCCACCGTAGCGCTAAGGGGCCGGAGCCTCCAAGGCGGCCAGGTACCCCGCGACCAGCGCGTGCGCCACTTGGACGACCGCCTGGTCGCGCGGGAGGAACTGGTCGTCGTGCAGGCTGGGCACGCCCGCGGTGTCGCCGAGGCCGACGAACAGCATCAGGCCGCGGGTCGCGCCGCCGCAGTAGTGGGCGAAGTCGTCCGCGCCGAACGACCGGAACCCGTCGTCGACGACGAAGCCGCCGTGGCTCAGCCAGCGCCGCGCCCCCACCGCCAGCGCCGGGTCGTTGTCCAGCACCGGCTCGCACGGGCTGATCTCCAGCTCGGCCGTGCAGCCGTGCGCCCGCGCCGTCCCGTGCACGATGTCCGCGAGCGCCTGCAGCGCGTTCTCACGGTCCTTCGTGCGCATCACGCGCAGCGAGCCGAACGCGGTCGCGGTGTTCGGGACGACGTTGGCCGCCGCGCCGCCCTGGATCCGGCCGATCGAGCAGACCGCGCCGAACACCGGGTCGACCCGGCGCGACGCGAGCTGCTGCAGGCTCACGACCAGCTGCGACAGCGCCAGGATCGGGTCGCGCAGCAGGTGCGGGTAGCCGGCATGGCCGCCCTGGCCCTGCATCGTGACCTCGAACTCGTCGGTGGACGCGTTCACCGGGCCCGGCACCGCCGCGACGACGCCGTGCGCGATCCGCGGCTGGACGTGCGCGCCGATCACCGCATCCACCCCGGCCTCGGCCAGCACCCCGGACTCGACGACGTCGAGCGCGCCGGGCGGCGACGTCTCCTCGCGCGGCTGCAGCAGCGCCAGGATCGGCCGGGGGACGCCGACGCGCCGCGCCGCCCGGCAGACGGCGACCAGCGCGGCGAGGTGGACGTCGTGGCCGCACGCGTGCATGTACTCGTTGCCCGACGCCCACGGCACGCCGGTGCCCTCCAGCACCGGGAGGGCGTCGAGCTCGGCCCGCAGCGCCACGGCCGGGCCCTCGCCGCCGGGCAGGAGGATCGCGCGGCCGGTCTTCGCGACGCGGACGCCGTCGCCGGCCCCCAGCGCGCCGGCGACCAGCCGGGCGGTGTCCTCCTCGTCGCCGGAACCGCGCGGGTCGGCGTGCACCGCGTGCCGCAGCTCGATCGCGGCCGGCAGCTCGTCCTCGATCGCCCCGGTCCAGGCGTCCCACAGGTCACTCACGCGCGCTCCCAGCGGTAGATCCTCTTCGCGTTCTCGTGTCCCACCAAAGCACACAGCCGGACGGCGTCCACTTCGGACATCGCGCCGGCGTCGAGCCCGGCGCGCAGGAAGTCCGAAAGTCCCTGCCGGAACAGGGCCGTGCCCAGGTGGTACAGCTCGGCCAGGCCGAAGGCGTCGGTGGAGAAGAGGACCTTCCCGAAGGGCGCGATCTCCAGCAGCTCGGCCAGGATCGCCGGGGCGCGGAACCCCGCGTTGTGGGTGGCGAGCCCGACGTCCACGAACACGTGCTCGAAGACCTGCGCCAGATACGCGGCATTGCGGTGGAACGGGTAGTTGTGCAGCAGCAGGATCGGCACGCCGCGGTCGCGGGTCGCGCGCAGCAGCCCGGTCAGGTGCAGCGGGTCGCAGCGGTGCAGGTCGACGTCGGAGTCGCCGTACCCGACGTGGAACTGCACCGGCAGCCCCAGGTCGAGGCCGGTGAAGACGAGGAACCGGTGCAGCACCTCGTCGGCCAGCCGGGTACCGCCCGCGGCGAGCCACCGGCCGGCGGCGGCTTCGACCTCCGCCGGCGACGGCCGCTCCCCCGCCAGCCCGAGGCCGACGCGGTAGGCCGCGACCGACTTCAGCCCGACGGCGGTTTCGGCGCGTTTCCCCAGCTCGTCGGTGAAGGCCGCGGCGAAACCGCCGGCGGTCGTCCCCTGGATGACGGCTTCCGCGACCTGCTCCAGCCGGACGACGTCGTGCGCGCGGGCGCCGGCCAGCTCCGCGAACTCGCGGGTCGTGGTCAGCGCGTCGGGCCGGAAACCGCCGTCCAGCAGGAAGTCGGTCGTGCCGGTGGCGCGCAGGAACCGCCGCGCCACCTCGGCCGCGCCCAGTTCGGCGCGGCGCTCGAGGTAGGCCTCGGCCGAAGCGTGCTTCGGCAGGTCGAGCACGGGTGCGCAGCGTTCGCGCACCGCGAGCCCGATCAGCGAGTCGAAGAGGCTGGTGCCGAGCGGCGACGTCGTGTCCGCCTCGGTCAGCATCGCCTCGAAGTCCGCGCGGGCCACGTCGCCGGTGACGACGCCGTGGCAGTGGTGGTCCACCAGCGGCAGGTCCGCGACGAACGGGAGCAGGTCGGTCATGCGCCTCCGTCCACGGTGGTCAGCCTCTCCCCCACCCTACGAGCGAAGCCGGGCGCGGACAGCACCAAGATCGCCGCCAGCACCAGCACCCCGCCGGCCACCACGGGGAACCACCGCGCCGGGCCCTCGGTCGGGTACGGCACGACGTTGACGTAGACGGTGTACCCGAGCACGGCGAGCGCGCCGATCGGGAACACGAGGTGCCACGCCGGCACGCGCATCCGCCGCTTGACGAACAGCAGCAGGATCGCGCCGGCCGTCGTGAGCAGGTAGATCACCAGCAGGATCAACGTTCCGATCGAGCCGCTCCACGCGAACGTGTCCGACGCCGTCGCGCCGAAGAACACCGCGCACACCAGGATGATCAGCACTGCCGCGGCGGTCACCGCGCTGACCGCCGCCACCGGCGTACCCCGCGAGGACGTCCGGCCGAGGCCGCCACCCGCGTCGCGGCCCAGGGCGTAGAGCAATCGCGAGCCGCCGACGACGCAGGCCAGACAGCAGCCGAACGCGCTGATCGCGGCGCCGACGCTGATGACGTCGCCGACCCACGCGCCCGCGTACCGGCTGCCGAGGTCGCCGAGCAGGGAAGGCGAGTCGTGGAACGCCGTCGCGTCCGTGCCGAACGCCATCATCTCCACCGCCGTGACCACGACGAAGTAGACGCCACCGAAGATGGCCGTGCCGAGGATCGCGCGCGGGATGTTGCGCTTCGGATCGTGGGTCTCCTCGCCGAGCGTCGCGGCGGCCTCGAACCCGGCGAAGGACAGGAAGCCGAAGACCGCGCCGAGGAACACCCCGGACAGGCCGGTTTCCGGGACGAAGACGTCCAGCGTGAACCGGCCGCCCCCGGGCGCGTTCCCGGCGAGCAGCCGGACCAGGATCACGACCGTGACCAGCAGGATCACCGCGATGGTCGCGCCTTCGACGGCGAGCAGCGTGCTCGTGCCGCGGCGCGCGGGCACCACCGAAAGCAGCCAGGCGCCGATCAGCGCGACGGCCGTCAGCACGAACGGCCCCCAGGACGGCGGGTCCGGCCAGATGCCCACCTGCGTCAGGAAGGCGGTGCCGAGTGTGCCCGCGGCCGAGCTCGTGACGACGGCGTAGAAGGTGTACGTGCCGAGCAGGCCGATGCCGGAGACGACGCCGGCGCGCGGGCCGAGCGTCGCGCCGACGAACGCGTAGACCGATCCCGCGTGCTGGTAGTGCTGGCAGAGTTTGACGAAGCCGTACGCGACCAGCAGCACGCCGACAGCGGAGAGCAGGAAGGCGAGCGGGACGGCGCGGCCGGCGGCGGCCGCGGTCTGCTGGGGGTTGATGTTGGCGGCCATGCTGGGGGCCATCAACGCCACCGACAGGCCGACGGCCTGCCAGACGGAGAGGGAGCGGCGCAGCCCTGGACGGGTTTCGACGGTGTCTGACACGATCTCCACCTCTTTTCTTGAGTACTCAGTGAACATCGACGGGAGCGGAATGAGCCAGCTCGATCGGGCAGAACTCGCACAACAGGGCGCACTGCGGGCCGACGCCCTGCGCGCGGCCGGCGTCGAGCTCGTCGCGCTGACGTTCGTGGACAACAGCGGCATCGCGCGGGTGAAGGCCGTCCCGGTGGACCGGCTGTGGTCGGCGGCGGCGTGGGGTGTCGGCGCGTCCAACTCGTTCGACTTCTTCCTGGCCACCGACGACATCACCGACGGTTCTTTTTCCCGGGGGCCGGTGGGCGACCTGCGGCTGCACCCGGACCTCGACGCGCTCGTGCCGCTGGCGGCGCAGCCGGGCTGGGCGTGGGCGCCGGTCCGGAAGTACGACACCGACGGCGAGCCGCACCCGCAGGACGCGCGGGCGCTGGCCGCGACCGCGACGGCGCAGGTGGCGGCGCTCGGCTACAACGTGCGGACGGCGTTCGAGATCGAGTGGGTGATCACGTCGGCGGACGCGCCGGACGACCCGCGTTCGGCCACGGCGGGCCCGGCCTACGGCTTCGCGCGGCTGTCCTCGCAGGCTTCGTACTTGCGCACGCTGGTGTCCACTTTGTCCGCCCAGGGCGTGACGGTGGAGCAGATCCACCCCGAGTACGCGGCCGGCCAGTTCGAGCTGTCGGTGGCGCCGGACGACCCGGTGCGCGCGGCGGACATCGCCGTCCTGACGCGCGAGACGATCCGGATGGTGAGCGAGCGGCACGGGCTGCGGGCGTCGTTCACGCCGAAGTTCTCGCCGGACGGCGTGGGCAACGGCGGGCACGTCCACCTGAGCCTCTGGGACGGCGACCGGAACCTGTGTTCCGGCGGCGACGGCCGGTTCGGCCTGACACCGACGGCGGAGGCGTTCGGCGCCGGGATCTTCACGCGGCTGCCGGCGTTGTTGGCGATCGGCGCGCCGTCGGTGGTCAGCTACCTGCGGCTCGAGCCGCACCACTGGGCGGGCGTGTTTTCGGTGTGGGGCCTGGAAAACCGCGAGGCACCGCTGCGGCTGGTGCAAGGACCGGCCGGGCAGCGCGACCGGGCGGCGAACTTCGAAGTCAAGTGCTTCGACCTGACGGCGAACCCGTACCTCGTGGTGGCGGCGCTGCTGTTCGCGGGCCTGGCCGGGCTTTCCGAGGAGGCGTCGCTGCCGGAGCCGGTGGACGTCGACCCGGGCACGCTCCCGTCGGCGGTCCGCCTGCCGACGTCGCTGGCGGACGCGGTGACGGCGTTCGAGGCGGACTCCGCGTTGACGTCGGCGTTCGGGGAGGAGTTCGCGACGACGTTGATGGACGTGCGCCGCGGCGAGATCTCGCGGCTGGGCTCACTGCCGCCCGGCGAGCTGTGCGAGGTCATGCGCTACCTGCATTGAGACTTCGTCCCTGAGCTGGGCAAGCTTGGCGTAGAGGCGGTCGCCGGGGCATTCGGTGTTGTAGAAGTCGCGGTGGCCCTTGATTTCTTCGACGGGGATGCCGTACTGGCGGCAGATGTAGGCGCAGAAGACGACGAGGGACGCCCACTGCGCTTCGGGCGGCTCGACGCTGGTGTAGGTGCCTTCGTTCTCGATGCCGATGGCGTTGGTGTTCTGGCCGGGGCAGTGCGCGCCCTGGATCATGGTGGTGCCGCCGCGGAGGGCGTCGAGGCTGCCGTGCCGCCCTTCGAGCCGATACCCACCTCGGCTGACGGTGAAGTGCTGGCCGGTGTCGGACCACCCGTTGTTGTCGATGTGGTCGTGCTGGTCGTCCCGGGCGACCTGGAAGGCGTGGGCCAGGGAGTAGTCGGTGCTGTTGGGGCAGGCGATGTGGTGGATGAGGACGCGGTCGGCGGGGTGGTCGAGGGTGGTGAGGGCGTCCGCGGGCGGCCTCGCTCCCCACTCGGCGCACGAGTAGATCCGCGGGACGTCTTGGGCCTGCGCGGCTCGCGGGAGGAGAAGCCCCGCGGCTCCGGCCGCGACCAGGCCGGCGGTGCCGCGGAGGAAGGTGCGCCGCGGGAGGTGTGCGATGTCCATGCGGTGGACTTTCCCGCGGCGCTGTACAGCTTTCGTACAAAGGGGTTCAGAGGCGGAGGGTGGCCTCGAAGGGGCGGGTGAGGTGGAGTTCCCCGTTGTCGCTCTTGGCGATGGGTTCGTATTCGCCGCTTTGGAGTTCGAACAGGGTCGCGGTGTTCTGTTCGCCGGGCTCCACCAAGAGGTAGAACGGGATCAGCGCCTCGGCATAGATGCCCCGCTTGAGGATCCGGTCCTGCGCCTTGGTCGACGGTGAGACGATCTCGGCCAAGAGCACTACCTGTTTCTCGGTCAGGCTCACGCCCTCCAGCCCGGGCTCGTCGGTCACCACCAGATCGGGTATGACCAGGCGGTCACCGCGGTTGCCCAGCACCAGGTTCGCGCCGGGGAACACCTCGAACGCAGGCTCCGCTCCGGCGCTGAGCTGCCCAGTGAGCACGCGGACCAGTCGCTGGTGTTCCAGCCTCGGCCACGGGCTCACGAGGAGAGCTCCGTCCACGAGTTCGATCCGCTGCAGTGAGGTCTGAGCCTCGGGCAGAGCGAGAACTTCATCGACGGTCCAGCCGTCGGGCCGTGGTGGGATGTGGAAATCGGTCCCGGGCTCAACCGGTGCTGCCATTGCGCGTCACCTCCGTTCCAGCGCGTCGCCGTGGGTCTTCTCCAGTGTGGCATGTCCGCTCGGTCCCCTCGTTGTGGATCATCACACGAGGAGTATGCGGACCGCCACCGACAGTTCTGGATCAGGTGAAGGGGTCACACCGGCAGAACAGCGCAGCTCTAGCCCGCCGAGGCCAGCTCCCCCGCCCCGCTGTACAGCCGGATCTTGAACCGGATGTGCTCCTGGTGCTCCTGCAGCCGCGCGATCTGCGACGCCACCCGGGCCTCATGCTCCCGGAGCACGTCGACCCGCTCCTCGCGCGTTGCCTCGCCCGACCGCAGCAGCTCCACGAACCGCAGCATCTCCGCCACCGGCATGCCCGTGTACCGAAGACACCGCAGCAGCTGCAGGAACTCCACGTCCTGCTCGGTGAAGAACCGCCGCCCACCTGCGGTTCGGCCCACCTCGTGGAGCAAGCCGATGCGCTCGTAGTACCGCAGCGTGTCGATCGTGAAACCGGTCTTTTCGGTCACCTGGGCCGGGGTGTAGGACGTCACCGACCCAGGGTGGCACCTAGAGCGCGCTCCAGGTCAAGCGGTGGCGACCGCCCGGCGCACGCCGTCCGCCAGCTCCTCCGACAGGCGCCGGACCCCGGCGGGTCCCTCGGCCGCCGCCGTGACCAGGGCCGAACCCACGATCACCGCGTCCGCGAACGACGCCACCTCGGCCGCCTGGTCGCCCGAGCGGACGCCCAGACCCACGCCGATCGGCAGATCCGTGTGGGCTCGCGTGCGGCGGACCAGCGCCTCCGCTCCCGCGCCGACCTGGTCGCGCGCGCCCGTCACGCCCATCACCGCGGTCGCGTAGATGAACCCCGACGACGCCGAAGCCGTCAAAGCCAGCCGCTCTTCCGACGACGAAGGCGCCACCAGGAAGATCCGGTCCAGACCATGCTCCGAAGAAGCCGTCATCCACGAGGAAGCTTCGTCCGGGATCAGGTCCGGCGTGATCAGGCCGAGCCCGCCCGCCGAAGCGAGGTCGCGCGCGAAGCGGTCCACGCCGTAGCGGTTCACCGGGTTCCAGTACGTCATCACGACCGCGCGGCCGCCCCGCGAAGACACCGACTCCACGACCTCGAACACGTGCTTGAGGCGGAAGCCGTTGTCCAGCGCGGTCACCGACGCGGCCTGGATGGTCGGGCCGTCCATCACCGGGTCCGAGTACGGGACGCCGACCTCGATCAGGTCGGCGCCGCCGTCGACGCACGCCGCGATCAGGTCCTTCGACCCGTCGACCGTCGGGAAGCCCGCCGGGAGGTAGCCGACCAGCGCGGCGCGGCCCTCCGCGCGCGTCGTCGCGAAGAGGTCGTCCAGCCCGCTCATCCGTTCACCAGCCCGAACCACTTCGCCGCCGTGTCCATGTCCTTGTCGCCGCGACCCGACAGGTTGACGATGATCAGCCCGTCCGGCCCCAGCTCGCGGCCCAGCACCAGCGCGCCGGCCAGCGCGTGCGCCGACTCGATCGCCGGGATGATGCCCTCGGTGCGGGACAGCAGCTTGAACGCGTCCATCGCCTCGGCGTCGGTGACCGGGCGGTACTCGGCGCGGCCGGTGTCCTTGAGCCACGCGTGCTCCGGGCCGACGCCCGGGTAGTCGAGCCCGGCCGAGATCGAGTGCGACTCGACCGTCTGGCCGTCCTCGTCCTGCAGCAGGTACGTCATCGCGCCGTGCAGGTTGCCCGGGGTGCCCTTGGTCAAGGTAGCGCCGTGGCGGTTGCCCTCGATGCCCTCGCCGCCCGGCTCCAGGCCGACCAGCCGCACCGACGGGTCGTCGTAGAACCCGGAGAAGATGCCGATCGCGTTCGACCCGCCGCCGACGCACGCCGCGACGACGTCGGGCAGCCGCCCCGCCTGCTCGAGGATCTGCTCGCGGGCCTCGGTGCCGATGACGTGGTGGAAGTTGCGGACCATCGCCGGGAACGGCGCCGGGCCGGCGGCCGTGCCGAAGAGGTAGTGCGTGGTGTCGGAGTTGGTGACCCAGTCGCGCAGCGCCTCGTTGATCGCGTCCTTCAACGTCCGCGACCCCGTCTTGACCGGGATCACCTCGGCGCCGAGCAGCCGCATCCGGGCCACGTTCAGCGCCTGGCGCTCGGTGTCGACCTCGCCCATGTAGACGACGCAGTCGAGGTCGAGCAGCGCGCACGCCGTGGCCGTCGCGACGCCGTGCTGGCCCGCGCCGGTCTCGGCGATCACGCGCTTCTTGCCCATCCGCTTGGTGAGCAGCGCCTGGCCCAGCACGTTGTTGATCTTGTGCGAGCCGGTGTGGTTCAGGTCCTCGCGCTTGAGGAACACCCGCGCGCCGCCGGCGTGCTCGCCGAAGCGCTTGGCCTCGGTGAGCAGCGACGGACGGCCCGCGTACTCGCGCAGCAGGCGGTTGAACTCGTTCAGGAACTCCGGGTCGTGCCGGGCCTTGTCGTACTCGGTGGCGACCTCGTCGACGACGCCGATCAGCGCCTCCGGCATGAACCGCCCGCCGTACGGGCCGTAGTAGCCCCGCTCGTCCGGGTCGTGCTTGTCGTGCTGCTCGGTCACCGCGACGGCCTCGGGCAGGCGGGGTGCGAACCGGCGGTGACCAGCTTGACCAGGGCGCCCTTCGGGTCGCCGGACGCGACGAGCCCCTCGCCGACCAGCACCGCGTCGGCGCCGTGGCCGGCGTAGGACATCAGGTCGCCCGGCCCGCGGACGCCGGACTCGGCGACCTTGTAGACGTCCATCGGCAGGCCGGGGGCCAGCCGCGAGAAGACGTCCCGGTCCACCTCGAGGGTGTGCAGGTTGCGCGCGTTGACGCCGATGACCTTGGCGCCCGCTTCGAGGGCCTTGTCGGCCTCCTCGGCGTTGTGGATCTCCACCAGCGCGGTCATGCCGAGCGATTCGACGCGGTCGAGCAGCGAGACGAGCGCGTTCTGCTCCAGCGCGGCGACGATCAGCAGCACCATGTCGGCGCCGTGCAGGCGGGCCTCGTGCACCTGGTAGGGGCTGACGATGAAGTCCTTGCGCAGGATCGGGGTGTCGACCGCCGCGCGGACCGCGTCGAGGTCGGCCAGCGAGCCGCCGAAGCGGCGCTGCTCGGTGAGCACGCTGATCACGCGCGCGCCGCCGTCTTCGTAGTCCTTCGCCAGCGCGGCCGGGTCGGGGATGTCGGCCAGGTCGCCCTTGGAGGGGCTGCGCCGCTTGACCTCGGCGATGACACCGATGCCGGACTCGCGCAGCGCGGACATCACGTCGCGGGGCGCCGGGGCGGCCGCCGCGCGGATCTTCAGCTCGTCGAACGGCAGCACGGCCTCGCGTGCCGCGAGGTCCTCGCGCACACCGGCGACGATGTCTTCGAGCACGGTCACCGGGCGCCCCCGCCCTGGTACGCGCTCACGGTTTCCTTCGCAAGGTCGCTCACAAAAACCTTCCCCTTCCCGCCGAAACGATGCTAACCCCCGCATCTGGAGCGCCCGGTTCCGGGTGCGCGCGTTACTCCGAATGCCTCCCCTTGACGTCCGTCGGGTCCTCCCCTTCCGACAGCGCTTCCCACAGCTCGGCGTCCGGATCGCGGACCTTCTTCCGGGTCGCCGGCGCCGCGTACTTGGTGCCGAGCCGCGCCGTCTTGGCCGCGCCCTTGACGGCTGCCAACCCGCCGGCGGCGACGAGAATTCCCCCGAGCACGGCCAGGCCGCGGCCCAGCAGCATCTCGGTGACGGGCAGGCCGTCGGCCCAGCCGGAGAACTTCACGCCCGACACGCCCGACCAGACCGCGGCGGCGCCGGCCAGCGCCAGCACGACGCCCAGCACGCGCCGCGCCCAGCCGCCGGTCGCGATCACCCCGGCCACACCGGCGAGGGCGAGCAGGGCCAGCGGCACGAGCGCCGTCGCGCGCTGCTCGCCGGTCTCGCGGTAGGGCACCGTGCCGCGCACGCCGCCGTCGCGGAACTCGGCGAACCACGTCAGCCGTGACGCGCCCCACAGCGCCAGCGCGCCGAGCAGGAGCGCACCCACGATCATCCACAGTGGACGGCGGGACGGCTTGGCTTCCTCAGACATGCGCGGAGTCCGCGGCCGGGTCGAGGGAGCCCGCCGCGACCATCGTCTGCGCGGCGGCCACGGCAGAAAGCACGGTCCGGGCCTTGTTCAACGACTCGGTGTCTTCGTAGTCCGGCACCGAGTCGGCGACCACCCCGCCGCCGGCCTGGACGTGCGCGATGCCGTCCTTCACCAGCGCGGTGCGGATCGCGATCGCCGTGTCGGCGTCGCCGGCGAAGTCGAGGTAGCCGACGACCCCGCCGTACAGCGCCCGGCGGACCGGCTCCAGCTCCTCGATCAGCTGCATCGCGCGGACCTTCGGCGCGCCCGAGAGCGTTCCGGCCGGGAAGCACGCCGTGACCGCGTCGAACGCCGTCTTGCCCTCGGCCAGCTCGCCGGTGACGGTCGACACGATGTGCATGACGTGGCTGTAGCGCTCGATCTGGAAGAAGTCGACGACGCGCACCGTGCCCGGCTTGCAGACCTTGCCCAGGTCGTTGCGCCCGAGGTCGACGAGCATCAGGTGCTCGGCGCGCTCCTTCTCGTCGGCCAGCAGGTCCTTGGCCAGCTGGGCGTCTTCTTCGGGGTCGGCGCCGCGCCAGCGCGTGCCCGCGATCGGGTGCGTGGTCGCGCGGCCGTCCCGCACCGTGACGAGGGATTCCGGGCTGGAGCCGACGATGTCGAAGCCTTCGAGCCGCAGCAGGTACATGTACGGGCTCGGGTTGGACGTCCGCAGCACGCGGTAGATGTCGAGCGCGTCGGCCGCGGTCGGGATCTCGAACCGTTGCGACGGCACGATCTGGAACGCTTCGCCGGCCTTGATCGCCTCGACGGCCTTCTCGACGGCCGCGTGGAAGTCTTCCTTGGAGCGCTTGCGGACGAACTCGGGCGCGGGGCGGTCGAACGCGGCGACGGTGGCCGGCGCGGCCACCTGCAGCTGCTCGGTCATCGCGCTCAGCCGGGCGACGGCGTCGTCGTAGGCCGCGTCCACGCGCTCGGGCGAGTCGTCCCAGTTGACGGCGTTCGCGATGAGCGTGACCGTGCCCTCGTGGTGGTCGAACGCCGCGAGGTCGGTGGCCAGCAGCATGGTCAGCTCGGGGATGTCGAGGTCGCGCTCGGCCAGCTCGGGCAGCTTTTCCAGCCAGCGCACCGAGTCGTAGCCGATGTAGCCGACCATGCCGCCGGTCAGCGGCGGCAATCCGGGCAGCGGCTCGGTGTGCAACGCTTCGATCGTTTCGCGCAGCACGGTGAGCGGGTTGCCCTCGCTGGGCAGGCCGACCGGCGGGGTGCCGGTCCAGACCGCTTCGCCGGCGCGGACGGTGAGCGCGGCCGGGCTGCGGACGCCGATGAACGACCAGCGCGTCCAGGAGGCGCCGTTCTCCGCGGACTCGAACAGGAACGTGCCCGGCCGGTCGGCGGCGAGCTTGCGGTAGACCCCGATCGGCGTCTCGCCGTCGGCGAGGACCCGGCGCACGACCGGGATCACGCGGCGGCTTTCGGCGAGGGCGCGGAAGTCTTCGCGGGAGGGGCTGACCGAGCCGGGGCCGGTGGTTGCGCTGACCATGGGCCTCATTGTGCTGCACCCCGGATGGGGGTTCTCCTGGACCCTGAATTCAATGAGTGTTGAATTCAGGGAGTCCGTGCGTCATGATGACGGCGTGAGCACCACCGAGCCTACTTCGCGCCGCCGCGGGCGGCGGCCCGCCGGCCAGGACACCCGCACGGCGCTGATCGAGGCAGCCCGGGCCGTGTTCGCCGAGAACGGCTACGACGGCGCGACCGTGCGCGCGATCGCCACCCGCGCGGGCGTCGACGCGGCGATGGTCAACCACTGGTTCGGCGGCAAGGAGGGCCTGTTCGCCCAGGCGGTGCTGAAGCTGCCGTTCGACCCCCTCGAGCTGCTGGGGGTTCTGCGCGACGGCCCCGACGACGAGCTCGGCGAACGCATCGTCCGCACCTTCATCACCCGCTGGGACAGCGCGGGCGGCGGCGTGTTCGTGGCGCTCATCCGCAGCATCACCGGCCACGAGCAGGCCGGGCACGTGCTGCGCGACTTCTTCCAGAAGTTCTTCACCGCGCTGATCTCGTCGATCGGCTCGGACGACGTCCCGCTGCGCATGACGCTCTGCGCGTCCCAGATGGTGGGCATGGGCATGATCCGGTACGTGGCGAAGTTCGAGCCGTTCGCCACCGAGGAGGTCGAGGTGCTGGTGCGCGCGGTGGCGCCGAACCTGCAGCGCTACCTCACCGGGGAGATCGGCTGACCCGCTCCCGGATCGCGTGGACGGCCAGGACGTAGGGGCGGTCCTCGGTCCCCACGACCATCGACTTGCCCCAGCCGCCGACCCAGGCCTGCTTGTTCTTCCAGCCCGCCGACGGCGACAGGCGGAGGAACGCCCACGAGCGGCGGAGCGTGATCGCAGTACCATCGCGGAACTCCGCGTGCAGGTGCCGCCCGTCGTGCGCTATCGGCCCGTCGCTCACGCCGGCCCGCCGCCACCCGGTGCGCTCGACGGTCCGGATCCGGCGCCGCCAGCCCGCCGCCCGCCCGATCCAGAACGGCAGGCCGAACAGGGCGACCAGCATCGGGACTATGCCGAAGGCGAGCTGAGAATCGCTTGGGTTCGATTCGTCCGCGGTGCGCACGCGCGACGGGTCGGCCGGGTCGTAGATGACGATCACCTCCTCGCCGACCCGGTAGTCGCGGTCCGAATCCCGGACGAGGACGTCGGTCCGGTTGCCGTGGCTCACCCGGATGTACGTCGTGCCTCTGCTGTGGCGCACGCTGACCACCTCGCCGATCTCGTGGAAGCCGGTGTGGAGCAGATCCTCGGCGGCCGCGGTGACCAGGGAGAGCTGGGTGAACCCGGCCATGAACACCACCGCCCAGCCCACGGCGAAGCCCGTCGCGCGACGGGCGGACCGGCGCATGCGGGCATTCAGTTCCGGGTGGGCACCGTCGGCGGGATCCGCCGCGGGCAGCCACCGCCCGAAGTCCCGGGCGGCAATGAGCGCGCCGCGGTCGAAGACCCGCAGCCCGTGCCGGCCGAAGACGGCGAACGCGGCGGCACCGATCAGGAGGATCGCGTTGCCCGGCAGATCGTCGTCGCGGGTGATGAGCGAGTACACCGTGCCGGCGGCGCCGAGCCCGGCGAGGACCGAGAAGACGACGATGATGCCCACCCAGAGTGCCCGCATGGAGTGATGCTAGGGCGCAGCGGCCCGCGTGGACGCTGCGAGAAAGAACATACGACGACGAGACAACCGGGCGGCAGTCCCAGGCGTGTAAGGGACCAGGCGTCACCATTCGCTGACACCGTTCGCGCATTCGGGGAATCGACGGGATTCGTATGCTTCGTCCGTGAAGCCAACGTCTTCAAGCCCGGCCGCGAGAACGCTCGCCGCTTCTCTGCGCGAAGAACGCGAAGCGCGCAAAGTCGGCCTTCGCCGGCTCGCGGAGCAATTGGGAGTCCTGCCGCAAGTGCTGTCGTTGTGGGAGAAGGGGCAGCGGTTGCCGAGCGTCGAGGATGTGTCGGCGATCCTCGCGCTGCTCGGGGTGACCGGGGAGAAACGGGACCGCATCCGGACCCTGGCAAGGCACGCGCGGGAGCCCAATTGGCTCGCGTCGAGCAATGCCGACATTTCGCACGCGCTCACGGCATTGCTGACCTTCGAGGGCACGGCAACCGCGATCACGACCTGGTCGCCGCTGCTCATCCCCGGGCTGCTGCAGACGCCCGACTACATCCGGGCGATCATGGAAGCCTCCGCGGTCCCGGTCGAGGAGGCGGACAAGCGCCTGCGCATCCGGCTCAAGCGGCAGGAGGTGCTCGCGTGCCCAGAACCGGTCCGGTTGAGCGCTTTGATCGGCGAACGAGCGCTCCAGGAAACCATCGGCGGACCGGACATCATGTCCGACCAGGTGGATCATCTGCTCGCGATGGGACAGCGGAAGAACATTTCCGTGCGAATCGTGCCGGCCGGAATCGGCTATCACGTGGGCCTGACCGGCCCGTTCGAGATCTACGAGTTTCCCGATACGCCCCCGATCACTTTTGTGGAGCACATCAAGTCGAGTGCGTTCCTCCACGAGAGCGAGCAAACCCTTGCCTACCGGCAGGTTGCTAAGATGCTCGGTGAGCGGGCACTGAGCGAAGCCGCCTCCCGGGAGCTGCTCGAGGAGGCTGCGCACTAGCGGAGGCGACCACATGGCCGAATGGCAAAAGTCATCTCACAGCAACGAAAACTACAGCTGTGTCGAGGTGGCGCTGGGGCCGGTCGTGGGCGTGCGGGACACCAAGGCCCGTGGTGCCGGTCAGCTCACCGTCTCCGCGCAGGCGTGGCGGTCCGCGGTCGATCACGCGTTCTCGCGCACGGACAGCGCGAACGCCGGTACCGCGTAAGGCCTTTCCTCCTTCGGCCGGTACGGGAACAGCACCACCATGTCGCGTCCCCAGCCGCCGACCCAGGCGATGCGGTCCGGCGGGTCCTTCATCTTCCTGGCGCCGTGGGTGGACACGGCCGCGCGCAGCACGATCGTCGAGCCGTCGCGGTAGCGGACGTCGATCACCGGCTGACGCCGGTCCACCATCGAACGGTCGGGAACCACCGTCACCGCGGCGCGGCGCCAGCCGGTCCGCCGGACCGCGAGGTACCGCCGTCGCCGGCTCAGCGCCTCGAACATCGCGGCCGAGCCCACGTAGGCGAACGGCACGAGCGGCACGAGCGCCACGACGCCGCGCGCGGTCGGGGACGAGCCGCCGGCGCGCTCGTCGGCGAGGCGGGGGTTCCGCAGGCCGGGCGGGTCGTAGACCACCGTCACGACCTGTCCGGTCGAGTAGCCGCCGACGTCGTCCCGGGTGATGGCCACGGTGCGGGTCGTGCCGTCGACCCGGAGTTCCACGCGGACCAGCCGCGGGCCGGGGCCGCCGGTCGGCTGCACGACGCCGACGACTTCACCGACCGCGCCGGCGCCGCCGGCGTCCTGGTTCGGGGCGGCCGCGGCGAGCACCACGAAGCCGGCCACCACCGCGCACCAGACCGCCGCGAACACCGCCGCCCGCCGGGCCGAGCGGCGCAGCCTTCCCGTCTCCTCCGCGAAGTCGACGACGCTCCCGCCGTCGAGCGGCTCCTCCGGCGCCGACCAGGGCCCGAAGTCCGGCAGCGCCGCGGCCCGGCGGTCGCCGTCCACGATGCGGGCCGCGACCAAGACGCCCGGCATCACCGACCCGATCACCGCCGCGCACCAGGCCGGGAGCGCGTCCAAGTCCCACGCCGTGCGCGACGCCGGCGTGGGGTGAGCGACAGCTTCGCCGTCCAGGTCCATGCGCGCAGCCTAGGGCGCTGAACCGCAGGTCAGCGGGGCTCCGGCGATACCGCACACCGGGGCAACCCGGCGGCCCCGCCGGGCGTGCAAGGGGGCAGGGTCAGCGGGCGATCAGCAACGCGATCAGGGCCAGCGCGCCCGGCAGCACCTGCACGAACAGGATCCGCTTGCTGGCCGTCGCCGCGCCGTAGAGGCCCGCGATGATCACGCAGACGAGACCGTAGAGCTGGAGCTGGTACTGGTCCGCGACCAGGCCCCAGACGAGGGCCAGCGCGAGGAAGCCGTTGTACAGCCCCTGGTTCGCGGCCAGCGTCTTGGACTCCTCGGCGAACTCCGGCGTCGTGCCGAAGGCCGCGCGGGCGCGCGGGGTCGTCCAGAGGAACATCTCGAGGACGACGATGTAGAAGTGGATCAGGGCGACGAGCCCGATCAGGACGTCGGCGACGATGGTCACGCGGGCTCTTTCTCGTCGGCCAGGAGCAGGCGCTCCTCGGTGTCGAAACAGGTGTGCGTGCCGGTGTGACAGGCCGGGCCGGTCTGGTCGACGCGCAGCAGGACCGTATCGCCGTCGCAGTCGATCCGCACCTCGCGGACGTGCTGGTAGTGGCCGGACGTCTCGCCCTTCACCCACAGCTTCCCCCGGCTGCGCGACCAGTACGTGCCGCGGCGGGTGGACAGGGTGGCGGCGAGGGCGTCGTCGTTCATCCAGGCCATCATCAGCACGTCCGAAGTGGCGTGCTCGACGACGACCGCGGCGATCAGGCCGTCGGCGTTGCGCTTGAGGCGCGCCGAGACGGCCGCGTCCAGGGTCATGCCCGTACTCCCAGGATGTGCCGCTTGAGCGGCATCGAGTTCAACAGGACGAAGGCGTAGCCGTACCCGGCGAAGGACAGTCCGGAGAACAGCTTGTTCCACCACAGCGCGGCGCCGAGCAGGAGGAACGCGTGCAGCAGCGCGAAGACGACGCTGACGACCAGGCCGCCGATGCGGGCGCTGCCCATCTTGAGCACGAGCCCGGTCGTCACGACGCCGCCGAGGATGAGCGCGAGCGCGGGCATCCGGTAGATCTCGAGGCCCGACCCGGCGCTCAGCACCGGGATCAGGTCGAGCAGCGCCCACGCGACCGGCAGCCCGACCAGCAGCGCGGCGGTGACCTTCACCTCGGCGGGTGCCTGCCAGGACTTCACCGGACCTCGACCCCGCCTTCGCGCAGCGCGTCCTTGACGTCGCCGATCTTCAACTGTCCGAAGTGGAACACGCTGGCCGCGAGCACGGCGTCCGCGCCCGTTCTCACGGCGGGCAGGAAGTGCTCGACCGCGCCCGCTCCGCCGCTGGCGATCACCGGGACCCGCACGGCCTTGCGGACGAGCTCGATGAGCTCGAGGTCGAAGCCGTTCTTGGTGCCGTCGGCGTCCATGGAGTTGAGCAGGATCTCGCCGACGCCGAGCTCCTCGCCGCGGGCGGCCCACTCGACGGCGTCGATGCCGGTGCCGCGGCGGCCGCCGTGGGTGGTGACCTCGAAGCCGGACGCGGTCGGCTCGCTGCCTTCGGGGACGCGGCGCGCGTCGACCGACAGGACGATGCACTGCGCGCCGAACCTTCTCGACGCCTCGCTGAGGAACTCTGGCCGGGCGATGGCGGCGGTGTTGATGCTCACCTTGTCGGCGCCGGTGCGCAGGAGCCGGTTGACGTCGTCGTTGCTGCGGACGCCGCCCCCGACGGTGAGCGGGATGAAGACCTGCTCGGCGGTGCGGCGGACGACGTCGTAGGTGGTCTCGCGGTCGCCGGAGGAGGCCGTGACGTCGAGGAACGTCAGCTCGTCGGCTCCCTCGGCGTCGTAGCGCCGGGCCAGCTCGACGGGGTCGCCGGCGTCGCGGAGGCCGGCGAAGTTGACGCCCTTCACGACCCGGCCCGCGTCGACGTCGAGACAGGGGATCACCCGCACCGCGACAGACATGCCCACCAGCGTAGTCAAGAGCGTTCAGAGAGCCTTATTCAGCCGTCGCCCGCCGCATGACTTCCGCGCGGACCCGGCGGTCGGCGCTCGGGGTGCGGCGGGCTAACCAGAATAAGGCTCTAAGCTCGGGCAATGGCACGGGCGGGACGGCGGCCGGGGCAGACGGAGACGCGCGAGAAGATCCTCGACGCGGCCCGGCACCGGTTCGCCGAGCTGGGGTACGACGGCGCGACGGTCCGCGGGATCGCCGCCGACGCGGGCGTGAACGCGGCGCTGCTGCACCACTTCTTCGGCAGCAAGCAGGCGCTGTTCGCGGCGGCGATGAACCTCCCGGTGAACCCGGCCACGCTGGTCCCGGCGATCCTGAGCGGCCCCCGCCCGGGCGTCGGGGAACGCCTGGTGCGGGCGTTCCTGACGGTCTGGGCGGCGCCCGAGGGGAGGACGCCGTTCATCGCGATGCTGCGCGCGGCGGCGACGAACGAGCAGGTGGCGCTGATGATGCGCCAGTTCATCGAGCGCACGGTCCTGGCCGAGGTGGCGCGCGCGCTGGACGTGCCGAAGATCCGCGTGACGGGGATCGCGGCGCAGATGATGGGCGTGGCGCTGCTGCGGTACGTGATCAAGCTCCCCCCGCTGGCCGACGCGGACGACGAGGAGATCGTGGCGCTGCTGGCCCCGGTGGCGCAGTACTACCTCGACGGCCGCGAAACTGTCGGTCCCCCGCCGTAAGCGCCCCAATGTGGCCTTCGGTGCGTCAGACGCACCCAAGGCGGCCTTCGGTGCGTCAGACGCAACCAAGGCCACATTGGGCCGCTTGGGCCGAGCCGGAAAACTGTCGGTCCCCCGCCGTAAGCGCCCCAATGTGGCCTTCGGTGCGTCAGACGCACCCAAGGCGGCCTTCGGTGCGTCAGACGCAACCAAGGCCACATTGGGCCGCTTGGGCCGAGCCGGAAAACTGTCGGTCCCCCGCCGTAGACTGGAGACCGGGGGCTGCGCCACACCGCGCGTTCACGTTCCGGCCACCCGATTCGTCTACTTTGCGCCGGTGCGCAGACTCCTTCCGGTGGCCGTCGCCGCCGTCTCCCTGCTGACCGCCGTCCCCGCCTCCGCCGCGCCCCGCGATCCCGCGCCGGTGCTCCAGACCCAGGCCTTCGCCGAGCCCGCCGACGCCGACGACCCCGCCATCTGGGTCCACCCCCACGACCCCGCCCGCAGCGTCGTGCTCGGGACGCTCAAGGAGGGCGGCCTCGCGGCGTTCGACCTGGACGCGCGGACCCTGCAGCTCGTCCCGGCCGGGGACGGCGGGCGGTTCAACAACGTCGACGTCGTCGGCGACCTCGCCGTCGTCAGCGACCGGGGCCGGGACCAGGTCCGGTCCTACCGGATCGACCCGCGCGGCGCCGCCGCCGGCGCGGCCGTCCTGCGGGACGTCACCGACCCCGCCGCCGCGCGGGTGTTCCCGGAGTCCGATGTGGACGAACAGCGCACCGCCTACGGCCTGGCCGCGGGCCGCGACCCGGTCACCGGGATCCGCTGGGCGGCGGTGACCCGGCGGCACGAGACGCGGGTGGCGCTGCTGAAGCTCGCCGACCGGCCCGGTGGCACCGTCGGCACGGAGAAGCTGGCCACCGTCGACCTGCCGTCCTCGTTCCGGCTGCCGGACGGCACGATCTGGTCGCCCTGCGAGGAACCGGGCGAGGGGCCGCAGCTGGAGGGGTCCGTCCTCGACGGCCGGGTGCTCTACACCGCGCAGGAGGACGTCGGGATCTGGCGGATCCCGCTCACGTCCCGCGGCTTCGGGCGGCCCGAGCTGGTCGACCGCGTGCGCTCGTACGGCGTCCCGCAGCGGTGGGACGCGGAAGCCGAAGAGTGCGTGCCCGACGGCGCCGACCCCGGTTTCGGCGGGAAGTGGCTGACGGCCGACGCCGAGGGCCTGGCCGTCGCGGACGGGACGCTGTTCGCCTCCAGCCAGGGTGACTCGCGGTTCGTGGTCTACGGCCCGCGCACGCGTGACCTGCGGATCGTCGCGGGCCGCGGCACCGACTCGGTGGAGCACTCCGACGGCTCGGCGATCAGCACCGCCTCCCTCGGGCGCCGGTTCCCGCACGGCCTGCTGGTGGTCCACGACGGCGAGCGCCGCCCGGCCGTCGGTGACCTCGCGACCACGGGATTCGCGTTCGTCCGGCTCGACGACGTCCTCCCCCACCGGTGACGCCCGACCGCTGAAAAAAAACTCCGCCCGCGTGCAGCACCCAGGTGCCCTCGTGCGTCCATAGGGGGTGGGTTTCGAAGAGTTCGTGGCGGAGCGGCTGGACGGGCTGCTGCGCTACGCCACCGTCCTGACGAACGACCCGCACCTCGCGCAGGACATCGTCCAGGACGTGCTCCTGCGCGCCCAGCAGCGGTGGGACGGCATCGCCGCCCCGCCGACCTACGTGCGCCGGATGGTCACCAACGAGTACCTCTCGTGGCGCCGGCGGGCCGTGCGGCGGATGGTGCCGAGCAGCCACGACGTCCTCGACGCGCTCGGCCCGCCTGCCGCCGACCCGTCGGCGGCCTACGACGAGCGGGACGCGATGCTCGGCCTGCTCGCCACGCTGCCCCGCAAGCAGCGCGCGGCGATCGTCCTGCGCTACTACGAGAACTACTCCGACGCCGAGATCGCCGCCGTCCTGCGCTGCGGGACCTCCACCGTGCGCAGCCAGATCTCGCGCGCCCTCACCACCCTGCGGGCCGCCCCGCGTACCGACGTCCTCACCGGAGACCACGGATGACCCACAGCGAGCAGGAGACCGAGACGCTCATCCGGGACAGCCTCGACCGCCTCGCCACCCGCGCCCCGGACGGCCGGGCGGTGCGGGACGCGCTGGCCCGCGCCGAGCGGCAGCGGCGTCCGGCGACGAAGCTGGCCCTGGTCGCGGCGGCGGTGGTCGTGCTGGTCGCCGGGGTCTTCGTGGGCGCGCGGGCGCTCACCACCCCGGACCTCGACCCGGCCGCGAGCCGCCCGGTGCTCGGCTACAGCCCCGGCCGGCTGCCGGACGGCTTCACCGAGCAGTTCCGCGAAGGCGGCCCCGGCACCACGCCGCAGGTCCGGCGATGGTTCGCCGGCCCCGCGGAGATCACGCTGTCGGTCTACTCGACCGCCGACCCCGAGTGGTCGCAGACCGAGCTGCGGATCGCGTCGATCCGCGACCAGGTCCTGGTGGGCGGCCGCGTCGCGATGGTCACCGGCGACACCGGGACGGCCGCGCTGATCACCTGGCTCGCCGACGAAGACCACGTCCTGACGGCGCGGGTCGCCGGGGTCCCCGACGCCCGGGTGGTGGCCCTGGGGATCGCTCAGGGGGTCACCGCGACGCCGGTCGGCGTTCGCGGCGAGCTGCGCTTCGGCCCGCTCCCGGCGGGGCTGACCGAGCGCTCGGCCGCGGTCAAGGGCACCGGCCCGGCCGACGCGAGCACCGAGCTGACCGCGGCCGACCCGGCGCGGCCGTCGGTGCCCGCGGTCCGGGTCACGGCGAGCGCGGGCTCGCCCGGCGTCAACGGCGCCACACCCGTCACCGTCCGCGGCGGCCAGGGGTTCTTCAGGGAGGGCATGGTCGCCGTCCGGCTGCCGTCCGGGCGCTGGCTGACGGTGTCGGGCGCGCGGCCGGAGGCCGAGCTGATCGCCGTCGCGAACGGCGTCCAGCTCGACCCGGCGCCCGACTACCGGTGGCTCGGCCGGGCTACCAGCTGACCATCGGGAACCAGATGATCCCGAGCCTGCCGAGCACGCGGACGTCCCAGTAGAGCAGCGTGAACGTGCCGCCGACGAGCAGCGCGGCACCGGTGACGGCGGCGATCCGGGACGGTTTCGCGGCGAACCACCGCTGCAGGCGCCCGCGCGTGGCGTAGGTGAGGATCAGGAACAGCACCGCCATGACGACGATGTTGCCGATCGACTGCAGGGCGAACGCGGCGGCGCCGTAGAAGACGTTGTGCTGCTCGGCGGCGCTCCGGAACATGATCCGGAACAGCGGGTACGGCCGCCCGATGAGGAAGCCGCCGATCAGCGCGCCCATCAGGACGTGCGGCGCCGCCGGGTGCCGCCGGGTGAACGCGGCGAAGGGGTTGCGGACGATGCCGAGCGCGACCAGGCCCATCAGCAGGAAGACGAGGCCGACGACGCCGAAGGCGACCATGGACTGGATGCTGCGCGGGGACAGGCCGTTGGCCGTCGCGGTGGAGAACTGCGGCATGCTCGTGCCGACGAGCGCGACGATCACGCCGTAGGCGACGGAGACCGTGAGCATGCCCGCGGCGATCCAGCCGAGCGGCTTGAACGGGCTGCGCTTCTCGCCCGCCTGCCCGCCGACCAGCGGCGCGACCGCCCCGAACGCGGCGATGTTGCAGGCGGTGAACGAGCCGGCGAGCCCGGAGACGAACGCGAACAGCGTCCCGGCGAGGGCGCCGCTGATCGGCGTCGCCTTGGCGTCGTAGCCGAGGAGCCCGTTGGCGACGCTGTCGCCGATCACGGAGTCCACGAACGGCGCCGACCAGATCGCGGTGAGGCCGAACCCGGCCAGGATCGCGACGACGGCGATCGCGGCGCGCCGGGCGGGGTACGGCCCTTCGCCGAAGAAACCTGCTTGGGGATGAACGGGGACTTCCTGCTTGAGAGCCATCGACGTTCCCTCCGGTACGCGGGTGCACAGCCCGACCGATGAATCGTCGCAAGACGGGGGCTTGGCGCGCTTCTGCCGTCATGCCCCATCGCGTTGCGCCGCTTCGCCCCTTGACTCCGGAAACTCATCGCGCGCAGAATTAAACACATGACTAATTCTGCGCTCGAGGTCACCGGCCTGCGGGTCCGGCGGGGTGGCCGGCTCGTCGTGCGGGACGTGGGCTTCGAAGTCCCGCGCGGGGCCGTCACCGGGCTGCTCGGCCCGAGCGGCTGCGGCAAGACGACGCTGATGCGGGCGATCGTCGGCGTCCAGATCGTCGAGGGCGGCACGGTCACCGTGCTCGGCCTGCCCGCCGGCAGCCCGCCGCTGCGGCGGCGGATCGGCTACGCGACGCAGAACCCGGCGATCTACGCCGACCTGACCGTGCGGGAAGCCCTGCGCTACTTCGCCGCGGTGCTGCGCGCGCCGGCGTCCGACGTGGACAGAGTGATCGCCGAGGTCGGGCTGGCCGACCACGCCGGGAAGCTCGTCGGCTCGCTGTCCGGCGGGCAGCACAACCGGGCGAACCTCGCCGTCGCGCTGCTCGGCACGCCGGAACTGCTGGTGCTCGACGAGCCGACCGTCGGGCTCGACCCGCTGCTGCGCGACGAGCTCTGGGCGCTCTTCCGCCGGCTCGCCGACGGCGGTGCCACGCTGCTGGTGTCCAGCCACGTCATGGACGAAGCCGCGCGCTGCGACCGCCTCCTGCTCATGCGCGAAGGCACGCTCTTGGCCGACGACGCGCCCGCGGTGTTGCGCGAGCGCACCGGCGCCGCCGACCTCGAAGGCGCCTTCCTGCACCTGGTGCGGGCCGCGTCGTGAACCCCGCGCTCACGCTCGCCACGACCCGGCGCATCCTCACCCAGCTGCGGCACGACCCGCGCACCGTCGTGATGCTGGTCCTGGTGCCGACGCTGCTGATGATCCTGCTGCGGTACGTCTTCAACTCGACGCTGGTGTTCAGCCACGTCGCGCCCGCGCTGCTCGGCGTGTTCCCGTTCCTGATCATGTTCCTCATCGCGTCGATCACGACGTTGCGGGAGCGCACGACGGCCACCCTCGAACGCCTGATGACGCTGCCGATCGGCCGGCTGGACCTGCTCTTCGGCTACGCGCTGGCGTTCGGCGCGATCGCCGTCGTCCAGGTTTCGCTGGCGGCCGGCGTCTCGCTGTGGTGGCTCGGGCTCGACCTCGCGGGCTCGGTCGGGATGCTGCTGGTGATCGCCGTCCTGGACGCGCTGCTGGGCATGGCGCTCGGGCTGTTCGTCAGCGCGTTCGCGCGCACCGAGTTCCAGGCCATCCAGTTCATGCCGGTGTTCGTGCTGCCGCAGATCCTGCTGTGCGGCCTGTTCGTGCCGCGCGGCGACATGGGGTGGCTGCTGCGGTGGCTTTCGGACGTCATGCCGCTGTCGTACGCGGTCGAGGCGCTGACGCGCGTCACGGCGTCGTCGACGGTGGACGCGGTGATCCTGCGCAACCTCGTGGTCGTGGCGTGCTGCGCGCTGCTGGCGCTGGTGCTCGGCGCGGCGACGCTGCGGCGCCGGACGCCGTGACTACCGTGGGGCCATGGCCTCCGAAACGGACCGGCTCGCCGCCGAGCGCTACGTCCTGCTGACCACGTTCCGCCGTGACGGGCGCGCGGTGCCGACCCCGATCTGGCTGGCGGGCGACGCGGGCGAGCTCGTGTTTTGGTCCGAGCGCAAGGCGGGGAAGGTCAAGCGCATCCGCAACAGCGGGCGCGTCGAGGTCCAGGCGTGCGACCTGCGCGGGCAGAAGACGCACGGCGCGGTCGTCAGCGGCCAGGCACGGCTGCTGGACCTCGCGGAGACCGAGCGGGTTCGCCGGGTGATCGGCCGCAAGTACGGCATCATCGGGCGCGTCACGATGTTCTTCTCGAAGCTGCGCGGCCCGGCCGACCGGACGGTCGGGATCGCGGTCAAGCTGGACGGCTGAAACTGCGGAACCCGCGCCGCAGGTAGTTCGGCAGCGCGTTGGGGTGATCGAGCGTCGAGGTGTGCAGCCAGACTCTTTTCGTGCCGGGGAGCGCCCACGCGTCGGCGACGACGAGGGTGAGGGCGTAGCCGCCGAGGCCCTTGCCGACGAATTCGGGCAGCAGGCCGAAGGTGGTGATCTCGACGTCGGTTTCGTTCTGCGGCTCGAAGTCGGCGGCGCCCGCGATTTCGCCGCGGTAGTCGACGAGCCGGTACCGGCGGCCCGGTTCGGCGAGCCAGCGTGCCCAGTCGTCGTCGCTCCGGGTCGCGCTCGGCCACCGGTAGGGCGTCCCGATCCGGACGTGCAGATCCCGGATGAGCGGGCCGGGCTCGGTGGCTTTCAAGGTGACGCCGTCGACGACCGGCGCGGGGTTGAGCTGGTCGACGGCGGTCATTTCGAGCTCGGTGACGATCTCTTCCACCCGCGGCAACCTACGGCTTCCCGGGGCGCACTGTCAGCCCCTTTTGCGCCGGTTACGCCATCGCGCGCAAGGCGGCACCGAGTGCGGCCGAGTCGTGGTCCGGCCCGCAGCCGTCGACGAGCACCAGGTCACCGGGGATGTGGTCGGCCCGCAGGGGGAGGATCTCCTGGTAGGCGGCCGAGCCGTACCACTCGCGGGCGGCGTCGAGGTCCGGGAACTCGATGACGACGAGCGAGCCGGGCCACTCCCCTTCCACGACCTCGACGGGCGAGCCGTGCACGACGAACTTGCCGCCGTAGGGGTCGAGCGTCGCTTGGATGCGTTCCAGGTACCGGAAGACGTCCTCGTGCAGCACGGCGGGCGGGCGCAGGTCGGCTAGTCCGTAAGCGGTCACGGCGGTCCTTTCGTTGTCGTGAAAGGAATCCTGACGCGCTTTCGGTACGGCGTCGATTACGCCGGAGGTAATGCCGGCTCAGACCTTCGCGACCGCCGCAAGCGCCTCCGGCAGCGTGAACGCCCCCGCGTAAAGCGCCTTGCCCACGATCGACCCCTCGACCCCGTCGGCGGCCAACCCGGCCAGCGCCACGAGATCGTCCACACTGGACACCCCGCCCGAAGCGATCACCGGCGCGTCCGTCCGCGCGACGACGTCGCGCAGCAGCTCGAGGTTCGGGCCCCGCAGCGTGCCGTCCTTGCTCACGTCCGTCACCACGTAGCGGGACGCGCCGTCGCGGTCCAGGCGCTCCAGGACCTCCCACAGGTCGCCGCCGTCGGAGGTCCAGCCGCGGGCCGACAGCCGGTGGCCGGCCTCGGTGATCCGCACGTCCAGGCCGATCGCCACGCGGTCGCCGTACTCGCCGATCACGCGCGCCGTCCACTCCGGGTCCTCGAGCGCGGCCGTGCCGAGGTTGACGCGGCGGGCGCCGGTGGCCAGCGCGGCCTTCAGCGACGCGTCGTCGCGGATGCCGCCCGAGAGCTCCACCTGCACGTCGAGCCGGCCGACGACGTCGGCGAGCAGCTCGCGGTTGCTGCCCTTGCCGAAGGCGGCGTCGAGGTCGACCAGGTGGATCCACTCGGCGCCGTCGCGCTGCCAGGCCAGCGCCGCTTCGAGCGGGCTGCCATAGGAGGTCTCGGTGCCGGCCTCGCCCTGGACGAGTCGCACGGCCTGGCCATCGGCCACATCAACGGCGGGAAGCAGCGTGAAAGTCACGCCGGTAACTCTAGGGCGGAGACGTGCGTCACCCGGTCAGAGGGTCGCGAGCCAGTTCTTCAGCAGCCGCGCGCCCGCGTCGCCGGACTTCTCGGGGTGGAACTGGGTGGCCCACAGCGGCCCGTTCTCGACCGCCGCGACGAAGTCCTCGCCGTGGTTGGCCCAGGTGACCTTCGGCTCCTGGCCGATGCCCGATTCCAGCTCCCACTTGCGCGCGGCGTAGGAGTGCACGAAGTAGAACCGCTCGTCCGGGTCGAGCCCGGCGAACAGCTGCGAGCCAGCGGGCGCGCGCACGGTGTTCCAGCCCATGTGCGGCAGGACGTCGGCGTGCAGCCGGTCGACGACCCCCGGCCACTCCCCCGTGCCTTCGGTTTCCTCGCCGTGCTCGACGCCGCGGGAGAAAAGGATCTGCATGCCGACGCAGATGCCGAGCACGGGCCGGCCGCCGGCGAGGCGCTTGCCGATGATCCGGTGGCCCTTGACGTCGAGCAGCCCGGCCATGCACGCCGAGTAGGCGCCGACGCCGGGCACGACCAGGCCATCGGCCTCGACGGCGGCATGCGGGTCGGCGGTGACCTCGACGTCGGCCCCGGCGCGCGCCACAGCGCGTTCGGCGGAGCGGAGGTTGCCGGAACCGTAGTCGAGGATCACCACACGAGACACGCCACCCAGCGTAGCCGCAGGGCTCAGCGGCGCTCGACCGAATAGACGTCCGTCACCGCGAGGTGCGCTCCTCGGGAGTTGAAGTCTCCGGAGCGGCGGCGGGATCCTGCCACGAGTGGGTCACGCGCCGGAAGAATCTTGAAGAAGGACGTTTCGGCGTCCCGCCCGCTGGGTATCAAGTCACCCGATCGTGTGGGCTGAGCTCCGCGCGACCGGACGCCAGGGAGGCGAAGATGGCCGAGGACGATCTGCTGTCCCAGATGCTGCACGCCTGGCGTGACGACATCGAGAGCGTGCCGTTTCCGCAGTTCAGCGAGCTGCTGATCCCCCGCCAGCAGGTCCGGCCGCGGTGCACGCCGTCCGCGTCTGCTGTCCGCGTGACGAACGCCACGCGGAGGACAGACGCCTGACTGTGGTTTCCTGCGGGGGCCGCATCGACGCGTCCCCCGGGAGCCCTCATGAGCAGCCGCACCCCTGACCCGCACGATTTCCTCGACCTCGACGCCGGGCTCGCCGAGGAGGAGCGCGGCATCCGCGACGCCGTCCGCGCGTACGCGAAGGACAATCTGCTGGACCAGGTCGCCGACTGGTACGAATCGGGCTCGTTGCCGGCCGCCGAGCTCGCCAAGGGCTTCGGCTCGCTGGGACTGCTGGGCATGCACCTGGAGGGCTACGGCTGCGCCGGCACCAGCGCGGTCGCGTACGGCATCGCGTGCCGGGAGCTCGAAGCCGTCGACTCGGGGTTGCGGAGCTTCGTGTCGGTGCAGGGGTCGCTGGCGATGTACGCGATCCACAAGTGGGGCAGCGAGGAGCAGCGCCAGGAGTGGCTGCCGCGGATGGCCACGGGCGACGCGCTGGGCTGCTTCGGCCTGACCGAGCCGGACGCGGGCAGCGACCCGGGCTCGATGCGCACGCGGGCGGTGCGCGACGGGTCGGACTGGGTGCTGTCGGGCACGAAGATGTGGATCACCAACGGAACGGTCGCGGACGTGGCGGTGGTCTGGGCCCAGACCGACGACGGGATCCGCGGCTTCGTCGTCCCGACGTCGACGCCGGGGTTCACGGCCAACGAGGTCAAGCACAAGCTGTCGCTGCGGGCATCCCTGACGGCGGAACTGGTCCTGGACGGCGTCCGGTTGCCTGACTCGGCGGCGTTCCCCGAGGTCCGGGGCTTGCGGGGACCGTTGTCGTGCTTGAACGAGGCGCGCTACGGAATCTTGTTCGGCGTGGTCGGCGCGGCTCGCGCGTGTTACGAGGCGGCGTTGGAGTACACGCTGTCGCGGTCGCAGTTCGGCAAGCCGCTGGCGGGGTTCCAGCTGACGCAGCGCAAGCTGGCGGACCTGCTGGTGGAGGTCAACCGAGCCGGCCTGGTGGCGCTCCAGATCGGGCGGCTGAAGGACGCGGGGACGCTGCACCACAACCACGTGAGCTTCGGCAAGATGGCGAACGTACGCTCGGCGCTCGACGCGGCCCGCTCGGCGCGCTCGATGCTCGGCGCGAACGGGATTTCGCTCGAGTACCCGGTGATGCGCCACATGGCGAACCTGGAGACGGTTCTGACGTACGAGGGCACGGAGGAGATGCACGCGCTGTCGCTCGGCCAGGCGGTGACGGGGCTGGCGGCGTTCCGCTGAGCGGTTTTTGTCGGTGGTGGTCTCTAGTGTCCGGGTCGTGGACTCTTCTTCGTTCGAGACGGTGCTGGAGCTGCGCCGCTACACCCTGCACCCGGGGCGCCGGGACGAGCTGATCTCGTTGTTCGAGCGCGAGTTCGTTTCGCCGCAGGAGGCGGTGGGGGCGCATCTGTTCGGGCTGTTCCGCGTGCCATCGTCCCCGGACTCTTTCGTGTGGCTGCGCGGGTTCCCATCCCTTGCGGCTCGTTTCGACGCTCTTTCCGCGTTCTACTCCGGGCCGGTGTGGCGGCGGTTTCGGGACGAGGCCAACGCGACGATGGTGGACTCGGACAACGTGCTGCTGCTGCGTCCGGTCGTGCGCGGGTTGGCTTCGCCGCCGCCGGGGTCGGGGGTGTACGTGTCCTTCGGGGTGGCGCCGTCGGCCTTCGCGGTGTTCGAGACCGAGCCTGGGCCGAACAACTTCCCGCAGTTGCCGGTGCGGACGGACGGTCCGTTCACGGTGTCCTTCAGCCGTTCGCCTTCTCCCGGCGCCGAGTCCTTGGAGCCGACTTCGCGTTCACTGCTCCGATGAGAGCAGTGCGGTGAGCCCGTTGGGGTAGAGGATCTTGCGGCCGTCTCGGAAGTCGGCCAGCGGCACCCAGATCGCGGTGGCGGGATCGTCGAGGATCTTCATCTCGTCGTTGGCGTAGAGGGCGGGGTCGACGAACTCGGCGTCGTAGACGAAGGCGATCTCGTGCCCGGGGTCGCCCCGCCAGGCGAAGACGTTCTCGAGGACGCCTCGAAGTTCGCCGACCTTGATCTCGGCGTCGAGTTCCTCGCGGAACTCACGTTCGAGAGCGGCTTTGCTGTGCTCACCGAACTCGATGCCCCCGCCGAGAGGCCGGTAGTAGGTCTCGCCTTTGACGTCATCGCGCCCTTCGAAGACGAGGATTTGCGCACGCCGCCGGATCAGGCCGAGCGCGATCGGCCGAATGCTGGACCCCATACCGGCCACGCTATCGGCCCGCGGCTCGCGAAGCACCACCCAGCCGAGCCAGCCGATCCCAGCGGCGAGAAGGGCCCCGACGGCGAACCAGGCCCAGCCGGCCCCGAACACCCCGGCCACGGCGACTACGGCGATCCCCACAGCGGGCACCGCCCAGGGCGAGAAGCCCATCACCACCTCGTCCCGACTTGTCGACTAGGCCTGAATGCTGACCTAACATGGTCGAATCCTGGAGGGCGGGGTGAGGCGGATGCGAAGACTTCGGCTGACGCTCGGCTTCGCACTGTTCGGTCACCACGATCCTTCCCCACGCACACCGGCCAGGTCGCCCGGGCGTAGAGGCGGTCGCTGTCGTTACTGCGGTGGCGTGCTTCGCCGCAACGCGGACGACGATCTCGAATGCCTCGACTGCGGCAGGACTTCCGACGAGGGACCAGGTCGAGTCAGGTGACTGCCCCTTCGTTGGCCGAAAGCGCCTTCGCGATGGGGAGCCGCATCGGCCGATACTTCGGCATCGTCAGCATGCTGCCAGCACTCTTCCTGGTTCTGTGGTCGGCCGCGTTGATCGCTGCCGGCGCCTGGACCGGCGGGCCACAGTTGAAGCAGCTCGGCTCGGACTTCGGCCAGCTCACCTTGGCCAAAGTCGCCTGGATCCTGCTCTTGAGCCTGGTGACCGGTCTCTTCCTCCACCCGCTCCAGTTCGCCATGACCCAGGTGCTCGAAGGCTATTGGGGGCACTCCAAGGTCGCTCGGACGCTCGCCCTCGTGAAGATCGACCGGTATCGGAAGAAGCAACGCGAACTCGAAAACCGCAGGGAGAACGTCAGCAGTCAGCTGCGGGAGATCGTCGACGCACGACTCGAATCAATGGGGGAAGGATCACCGAATTCGTGGGACCCGGTGACATACGAGAAGAAGCGGCGGAGCTTGCTGAATTCTCGGCGAGCCAACGACTTGACCGCCTGGGTTCTCGCGCTGGACGCACTCGGCTACGCGACGGAAAGGTTCCCCGATCCAGCGCGGCTCATGCCCACTCGGTTGGGCAACGCACTTCGCCGCGAAGAAGACCGCGCCGGACGACAATACGGCCTCGACGCGGTCGTCACTGCTCCCCACTTCGCGCTCATCGCGGACGAGCGACATGTGCAGTATCTCCGTGACGCCCGCCAGCAACTGGACACCTCGGTTCGCCTCTGCGTCGTGTCCGCGCTCGCTACCTTGGAGACCGTCGCCTGCTTGGTGACGGATGGCTGGTGGCTGTTCATCGGCTTGGCCACTTACGGTTTGACTTATCTCGCGTACCGCGCCTCGGTCTCCGCGGCCGACGAATACACGACGGCCCTCAGAACGCTGATCGACCTCAACAGGTTCAAATTTTACGAGAGCCTTCGGATCCGACATCCGAGGAGCTCTGCCGAGGAACGCTCCACCAACACGAGGCTGATGGATCTGCTCCGCGGGAAACGCGAAGACTTGAGCTACCAACCCCCGACTGCGGCCAATCCTCCACCAGCCGCTACTCCCCCAGGAAATCCCTGATCGACAACCTCAACGACCCGGCATCCAGCCCATGAGCCAAGTCGTGGTCCGCGATCCCACCATAAGTCCGCACCTCCACATCCCGCCGCACGCCCAACGACTTCAACCGATGCGGCAAGTCCGACAAGGCATCCGAAGCCCAATGAGCCGAAGTCCCCGCCAAGTAAGGCTCAACCAGAACCACAGACGGCGATGAAGAAAGCACCGCCGACCGAAGACCGGCGGCATCGAAAGGCCGGATCGTCGACGCGTACAACACCGTCACATCCAAACCGGCACAGGCCCGCAACACCCGATCCAACACCGGCCCCACAGCCACAACGACCCCGGAAGACCCGAACCGCAACCGAGTGAACCCCACCCCGAGATGCGGCGCAGCATTGGCCTGCGCAGAGAGCCGCAAGTAAACCCGCCCGTCCCCCGGAATCGACTCCAGCAGCAACCGGCGGGCTTCGTCAGCGTGGCCGGGCACATGGACCGTCCACCCCGGCAACGAATCGATCAACGCAACGTCCCCCGGCGACTGATGCGTCCGCCCCTCGGTCGACATGTCGTACGAAGCCCCGTACGACACCAGGACCCCGCCCACCTCCTGGTGCGAAAAATCCAGCTTGATCTGCTCGAACGCCCGCTCCACCAAAAACGACGGGAACGTGTGCACGATCGGCCGCAACCCCGCCAGCGCCAGCCCCGCCCCCGCGCTGACCAGCAACTGCTCGCGGATCCCCACGTTGATCACCCGATCCGGGTGCCGGCGGGCCGCGCCGGCCAGCTGGGCCGCCGATATGTCCGCCAGTACCACCGCCACGTCCGGGTCCGCGTCCAAGATCTCCTCCGTGACGCGGAGAAACGTCTCCCTCATGAAATCCCCTTCGGCTCGACGACGGCGACCACGGCCAACGGCCTGCCCGGGTGCGCACCCACAAACGCCGAGTACAACGCCGAATGGTCGCGGCCGGACACCGTGCGCGTCTCCCAGCCCTCCACCTCGAAACGGCGCGCTATTCCGCCCGGCCAGCCCCGGCTGGACGACTGGTTGTCGATCACCACCGTTGTCAGGTTCTCCAAGCCCGAACGCGCCGCGACCACGATCGCCTCGTGGTTGGAACCCTCGTCCAGCTCCGCGTCGCCGATCAACGTCACCACCTTTGACGGCAAGCCTCGGGCACGCAGGCCCAGCGCCGTTCCCAACGCGATCGGGAGGCCGTGGCCCAAGGAACCGCTCGAGATCTCGACACCGGGGACGCGCCGGCGGTCGGGGTGGTGGCCCAGGCGGGACAACGCGTTCGACCACGTCGGGAGCTCGGCCTCCGCCAGGAAACCCTTCACCGTCAGCACCGCGTAGTACGCCATCGGACCGTGCCCCTTGGACAGCAGGAACCGGTCGCGGTCCGGCGCGCGGGAATTGGCCGGCGTGATGTCGAGCACGCGGTCGTACAGGACCCACAGTACGTCCACAGTGGACTCCGCGGCGGCGTGGTGCTTGTCGTCGCCGGTCATCAGGGAAATCAGGCGTGGCAGGTCGGCGTGGCCCAGTTCGGTCGCAGTGGTCATGTCTTCGACGATGCAACCTCGACTAAACTCGAAGTCAAGGATAGCCTGAGCAGGTGACGAGGCTCGCTGAACATCTCAGCATCGGACAGGTGGCCGACCGCAGCGGGGTGCCGCACACGGCACTGCGGTTCTACGAGGAAAAAGGGCTGATCAGCTCGGAGCGGTCGGCGGGCAACCAGCGCCGCTACCCGCGCTCGGTGCTGCGCCGGATCGCGTTCATCCGCGCCGCGCAACGCGTCGGGCTCTCCCTGGAAGACATCAGTTCCGCGCTGAAGACGCTGCCCGCCGACCACGCGCCGACCAAGGCCGACTGGGCGCGCCTGTCCCGCGACTGGCAGCACGAGCTCGACGCCCGCATCGACGCCCTGCAACGCCTTCGCGACCGGCTCACCGGCTGCGTCGGCTGCGGCTGCCTGTCCCTGCGCAGCTGCGCTCTCTACAACAACGACGACGCGCTGGCCCGCTTCGGGCCGGGGGCGAGCAAACTGCGTCCCGCGGTCGAAGGCGGCATCTAAATCGCTTGCCCGCCGCGGGATCCTGGGCAGGAAATGAACGAGAAAGAAACGATCCGCATCTCCAAGCGGCTGGCGCGGCACCTGCGCCACGATCCCGCCGCCATCGGCCTCACGCTGAGCCCGGACGGCTGGGCGCCGGTCGAGCAGCTCCTGCACGCGCTGAAGATCACCCGCGAGCAGCTCGACGAAGTCGTCGAGACGAACAACAAGCGCCGCTTCGCCTTCGACGAAACCGGCACCCGCATCCGCGCCAGCCAGGGCCACAGCGTCGAGGTCGACCTCGGGCTGGCGGACGCCGTCCCGCCGGACGTGCTCTACCACGGCACGGTCGCGAAGTTCCTCGACGCGATCCTGCGCGAGGGACTGCGGCCGATGAACCGCCACGCCGTCCACCTCTCGGCGACGCTCGACACGGCGCGCATCGTCGGCGCCCGGCGCGGGAAGCCGGTGATCCTGCGCGTCGACGCCGCGGGGCTGGCCGCCGCGGGACACGCGTTCCAGGTGAGCGCGAACGGCGTGTGGCTGACGGCCGCGGTGCCGCCGGAGTACCTGTACCGCGTCGGCTGACGGCTAGGTCACCGGGGCGAGACCGCGACGACGGGGGCGGCCCAGCAGGCGGCGCCCCACGTCCAGCAGCTCCGCGCGGAGCTCTTCGTCGCCCAGCCGGGCCAGGTCCGGGGACCCGCCGGCCATCGCGATGCCCGTCAACGTCACCATCGCGTTGACCCGGGCCGACGGGGTCGGGTCCGGGCCCGACAGGATGCCCAGCAGCGCCTGGCCGAAGCCCTCCATGCCGCCGTGCGCCGACTTCTCGATCGCACGGGCGATCCCCGGGTCGCTCGAGAACAGCGCCACCAGCGCGCGGTGCCGGATCACCAGGTCGACGAACCCCTCCAGCAGCAGGTCCACCTGCGCGCCGCGGCGCTTCTGCGCGGCCGCGCGCAGGACCAGGTCGTCCAGGTCGCGGACGCCGGGCTCGGCCACCGCCTCGGTGATCTCCGCCTTCGTCTTGAAGTGGTAGTAGACCGCGGCCTTGGTGACGCCCAGCGCGTCGGCGATCATCTGCAGCGACGTGCCCTCGACACCGTGTTCGGTGAACAGCCGCAGCGCGGTCTGCAGCAGTCGGGTCCGGGTGTCCCCGTCCGGGCCGGCGGTCATTCTTCCTCCTCAGCGAGCCGTCGGAGCGTACGTCACTGCCTGTCGATCGGCAAACCGACTACTAGCCGATCGGCTGGGATAAACCTTGCTGTTCGGCAAGTCACATACTTGCCGATCGGCTTGGACGTCTCCTTGCCGATCGGCTAGCTTGGTCAGTAATTCGATGGAGTGAACCGACCCCGTTCGGGCGAAACGGAGCTGACTCGTGGCGACCTTTCTCTACCGGCTCGGCCGGTTGTCCTTCCGACGGCGAGCGCTGGTCGCCGCCGTCTGGGCGGCCGTCCTCGTGGCGCTCGGGCTGGGCGCCCTCACGCTGTCCGGCCAGCTGTCGAACTCGGTGACGATCCCCGGCACCGAGTCGCAGCGGGCCGTCGACCAGCTGACCGAGAAGTTCCCGCAGGCCAACGCGGGTGGCGCCACCGCGCGCGTCGTCATCGAGGCCCCCGCGGGCACCACGGTCACCGACGCCAAGGGCAAGGCCGCGGTCGAAGCCCTGGTCGGGCAGCTGAAGACGGCGCCGAAGGTCGCCGCCGTCGTCGACCCGTTCCAGGCGCAGTCGATCTCGCCCGACAAGCACGTGGCACTCGCCCAGGTCAGCTACGGCGCGAAGGCGTACGAGCTCACCGACGGTGACCGGCAGGCATTGCTCGACACGGCGAACGCGGCGCGCGACGCCGGGTTCACCGTCGAGTTCGGCGGCGACGCCGTGCAGGGCATCCCCGAGACCGGCGCGACCGAGGGCCTGGGCGTCGCGGTCGCCGCCGTCGTGCTGATCATCACCTTCGGCTCGCTGGTCGCGGCCGGGATCCCGCTGCTCACCGCGCTGATCGGCGTCGGCACCGGGATGGGCGGCATCTTCCTCGCCTCCGGTTTTCTCGAGCTGAACTCGAACACCCCGATCCTCGCGCTGATGATCGGGCTGGCCGTCGGCATCGACTACGCGTTGTTCATCGTCTCGCGCTACCGGCACGAGCTGAGGCTCGGTCGCGATCCGGAGGAGGCCGCGGGCCGCGCCACCGGCACCGCCGGTTCAGCCGTCGTGTTCGCCGGGCTCACCGTGATCATCGCGCTGGCCGGGCTCACCGTCATCGGCATCCCGTTCCTCGGCCAGATGGGCGTGGCCGCCGCGGTCACGGTCGCAGTCGCCGTCGTCATCGCCTTGACGCTGCTGCCCGCGATCCTCGGCTTCGCCGGCACCCGGGTCGCCGGCGAGCGCATCCGGCTGCGTCGCAAGCCGGTCGAAACGACGCACGGCGAGCGTTGGGCGCGGTTCGTCGCCCGCCACCGGTGGCCGGTGCTGCTCGTCGCGGTGGCGGGGATGGCCGTCGTCGCGCTGCCCGCCCTCGGTATGCAGCTCGGCCTGCCCAACGACGCGACCGCGGCGCCGGAGTCGACGCAGAAGAAGGCGTACGACATCGCCAGCCGCAGCTTCGGCGAAGGGTCGAACGGGCCGCTGCTGGTCGTCGTCGACACCGGCGCGAGCACCAACCGCCAGGCCGCGCTCGGCCAGGCCGCGGCGGACATCCAGAAGCTGCCCGACGTCGCCGCCGTCACCCCGCCGCGCGTCAACCAGACCGGTGACACGGCGTTGCTCACGGTGATCCCGAAGAGCGGGCCGAGCAGCACCCAGACCGAGGACCTGGTCGCCGCGATCCGCAGTGAATCCGGCGTGCTGGAGAACGCGACGGGCGCGAAGCTGGCCGTCACCGGGCAGACCGCGGCGAACATCGACGTCTCGGAGAAGCTGTCCGACGCGATGCTGCCCTACCTCGCGCTGATCGTCGGGCTGGCGTTCGTGCTGCTGATGCTGGTGTTCCGCTCGGTCGTGGTGCCGCTGAAGGCGACGATCGGCTTCCTCGGCTCGGTCGCGGCGACGTTCGGCGCGGTGGTCGCGGTGTTCCAGTGGGGCTGGCTGACGGACCTGCTGGGCGTCGAGTCGACCGGGCCGATCATGAGCATGCTGCCGATCCTGCTCATCGGTGTCCTCTTCGGACTCGCGATGGACTACCAGGTGTTCCTGGTGACGCGGATGCGCGAGGAGCACGTGCACGGCGCGGAACCCCAGGAAGCGATGGTGACCGGCTTCCGCCACGGCGCGCGGGTGGTCGTCGCGGCGGCGCTGATCATGATCAGCGTGTTCGCCGGCTTCGTGCTGGCCGAGTCGACGCTGATCCAGTCGATCGGGTTCGCGCTGGCGTTCGGCGTGCTGGTGGACGCGTTCGTGGTCCGGATGACGCTGGTGCCGGCGGTGATGTCGCTGCTGGGCCGCGGCGCGTGGTGGCTGCCGAAGTGGCTGGACCGGATCCTGCCCGATGTGGACGTGGAGGGCGAGAAGCTCACGAAGCACCTCGACGCGCCGGGTGACGAGCCTCGGGAGCTGGTCGGCGCGAGCCGCTGACCCCGGTCAGGCCGGGGCGGGAACGCCGTCGAGGACGATCACCGGGAACACCCGGTCGGTGTTCCGCTCGTAGGCGGAGGTGCCGTCGGAAACCGTGCGGTAGAGGCGGTCGCGTTCCTCGCCGGTCGTCACGACGGCCAGGGCCTCGTAGGTGCCGTCGCCGAGTTCGACCGTCACGGCCGGGTTGGCGCGGAGGTTGTGGTACCAGGCCGGGTGCTGGGGAGCGCCCGCCTTGGACGCGACCACGAAGACGCGGCCCCGGTCGTCGACCGCGAAGCCGAGCGGCACCGTCGTCCGTCGTCCGGTGCGCGCCCCGGTCGTGGTCAGCAGCAGGATCGGGAACGGGGGCCGGCTGACCGTGCCGTGGTTCGCGCGGAATTCGCCGATGACGCCTTCGTTGTAGGCCCGGAACTCTTCGTCGGCCGGCACGGCGGTCCTCGTCGGCGGCAGGCCGAAGCTCGCGACCAGGTCAGGACCACCGGGAAAGACGGTGACGCGGGCGATCCCGGTGGGCGTCGCCTCGAGCACGGCGACGCCGAGGGCCTGGTGGGGTCCGTCGGCGGCGCGGTAGTAGGTGGCCACGGCGGGCCGGCCGTTGGCGCGGGTCGGCGTCATCAGCCAGTCGCCGGGAGATCCGAGCACGTGCGCCAGGTAGCGCAGGCAGGTCGCCTTGCCGGCGAACCAGGTCCGCGTGCCCACCAGTTCGATGGCGGCGTCGGCACGCAGTGCTTTCTCGAGGGCGGCCAGGTCGGCGTGCTCGAACCCGGCGACGTACTGGCGCAGCAGCTCCCGGGTGTGTGGTTCGGCCGGCTCGACGACGTCCTCGGGCGAGGGCGCGACTTCGTCGAGGCGGGCGCGGGCCCGTTGCAGGGTGCTCTTGACCGCGGCGGCCGAGACGTCGAGCATCGCCGCGACCTCGGCGGCGCTGAACCCCAGCACCTCCCGGAGCAGGAGGACGGCCCGCTGCCGGGCCGGCAGGTACTGCAGGGCGGCGACGAGCGCCAGCCGCACGGTGTCGCGGGTCTCCGGGCTCACCAGAGCGTCCGGGACCGGGCCCAGCCAGGCCACCTCGGGCACCGCCGGGACCGGCGCGTCAGGGTCGTCGGCCGGACCGCCCAGGCCGGAGGGCAGCGCGCGTCTGCTGCCCTGTTCGAGTGCCGACAGGCAGGCGTTGGTCGCGATGCGGTGGAGCCACGTGCGCAGCGACGAGCGCCCCTCGAACGTGCCGTACGCCCGCCATGCCCGCAGGTACGTCTCCTGCACCAGGTCCGCGGCGTCGTCGGCCGAGCCGACCATGCGGTAGCAGTGCGCCAGCAGTTCGCGCCGGAGGGGCTCGGCCTGCTGCGCGAACTCCTCTGACCAGTCCGTCGTCGTCATGCAGTGCAGACCGCCGCCGGCGGCGAAAGGAATCGGTCAGCTCATGAGCCAGAAAATGGCGCCGCCGATGGCGAGCAGGGCCGCGACGGCCAGCACCACGGCCATGAACTTGGCCGTCTTCCACGTCGAGTAGACCCCGCCGACGAGGAAACCGCCGAGGGCGAGCAGGAGGACGCCGACCACACCACTGTTCACGCCGGTCAGGGTGCCACATGCCGTGGGAGCCGATCGTGCCGGGCAGCGCGAGCGTGCCCGGGAGCCTGGATGGCGGCGGAGGTCACCGGCAACAGCCGTGTCGGCACCCTCCGACCGCCGTCTTCGCCGTCTAAAGCACGCCCTTCGTCGACGGGATGCCGCCCGCGCGCGGGTCCGGCTCCGTCGCCGCTCGCAGCGCCCGCGCCACCGCCTTGTACTCCGCCTCCGCGATGTGGTGCGGGTCGCGGCCGTGGATCACCCGCACGTGCAGCGCGATCTGCGCGTGGAACGACAGCGAGTCGAACACGTGGCGCGTCAGCACGAAGGGATAGTTTCCGCCGATCGTGAAGGTGTTGAACTGCTCCGGCTCGCCCACGTGCACGCAGTACGGCCGGCCCGACACATCGATCGCCGCGTGGGCCAGGGTTTCGTCCATCGGGATCCACGCGTCGCCGAAGCGGCGGATTCCGCTCTTGTCGCCCAGCGCTTGGCGGATCGCCTGGCCCAGCACGATCGCCGTGTCCTCGACCGTGTGGTGCGCGTCGATGTGGATGTCGCCCGTCGCCTCCACCTTGAGGTCCAGCGAGCCGTGGACGCCGAAGGCCGTCAGCATGTGGTCGTAGAACGGCACGCCTGTGGAGATCTCCACCTCGCCCGTGCCGTCGAGATCCAGCTGGACGGCGATCGAGGACTCCTTGGTGGTCCGTTCGACCTTGCCGATGCGGGTCATCGCGAGACTTCCTTACTCGCCTCGAGGAAGGCGTCGTTCTCTTCCGGGGTGCCGATGCTCACGCGCAGGTGGCCGGGGATGCCCGGGTCGCGGATCAGCACCCCCTTGTCCAAATAGGACTGCCAAGCCGCGTGCGGGTCGCTGAACCGTCCGAAGAGGACGAAGTTCGAGTCGCTCGGCACCGGGTCGTAACCCAGGCCCGCCAACGCTTCCACGACGCGGTCGCGTTCCGCCGCCAGCTTGTGCACGCTGTCCAACGTGGCGTCCGCGTGCCGCAGTGCCGCCCGCGCCGCCGCCTGCGTCAGCCGCGACAGGTGGTACGGGAGCCGCACCAGCTGCAGCGCGTCGACCACCGCCGGGGCCGCCGCCAGGTAGCCGAGGCGGCCGCCCGCGAACGCGAACGCCTTGCTCATCGTGCGCGACACGATCAGCCGCGCCGGGTAGTCCGCCAGCAACGAGACCGCGCTGGGCTGCGACGAAAACTCCGCGTACGCCTCGTCGACCACCACGATCCCGGTGGCCGCGTCCAAAACGGACCGGAGCTCGTCGAGCGGGATCGAGCCGCCCGTCGGGTTGTTCGGGCTCGTGACGAACACGATGTCCGGCCGCCGGTCCGAGATCACCGCGGCCGCCGCGGCCGTGTCCAAGGTGAAGTCGTCCCGGCGCGGCGCCGGGACCCACTCGGTGCGCGTGCCGGACGCGATGATCGGGTGCATCGAGTACGACGGCTCGAACCCGAGCGCGCTGCGCCCCGGCCCGCCGAACGCCTGCAGGATCTGCTGCAGCACCTCGTTGGACCCGTTGGCGGCCCACACGTTCGCCTCCGACAGCACCACCCGCGTCGACACGCTCAGGTAGTCGGCCAGGTCCTGCCGCAGCGCCACCGCGTCGCGATCCGGGTAGCGGTGCAGCTCAGCCGCCTCCACGCGGACCGCCTCGGCCACGTCTTCGACGAGCGAAGGTGGCGGCGGGTACGGGTTTTCGTTGGTGTTGAGCCGGACCGGGACGTCCAGCTGCGGCGCCCCGTACGGCGTCTTGCCGCGCAGGTCCTCCCGCAGCGGCAGCGCGTCCAGCGTGACCTCTTCGCCGATCGTCATCGGACCGAACCTCCGAAGCGCGCGGTGACGGCCTCGCCGTGCGCCGGCAGGTCCTCGGCGTCGGCCAGCGCGACGACGCGGCCGGCGACCTCGCGCAGCGCGTCCTCGGTGTAGTCCACGACGTGGATGCCCTTGAGGAAGCTCTGCACGGACAGGCCCGAGGAGTGGCGGGCGAACCCGCCGGTGGGCAGGACGTGGTTGGACCCGGCGCAGTAGTCGCCCAGCGACACCGGGGCGTACGCGCCGACGAAGATCGCGCCGGCGTTGCGGACCCGGGCGGCGACCGTACGCGCGTCCGCCGTCTGGATCTCCAGGTGCTCGGCGGCGTAAGCGTCGACAACGCGCAGCCCATCGTCCACTGTGGACACCAGGATGACGCCGGACTGCTTGCCCGCCAGTGCTTCGGCGACCCGCGAACTGTGCTTCGTCGCCGCGACGCGGTTCACCAGTTCCCCGTCGACGGCGTCGGCCAGCTCCACCGACGTCGTGACCAGCACGCTCGCGGCGAGGGGGTCGTGCTCGGCCTGGCTGATCAGGTCGGCGGCGACGTGCACCGGGTCGGCCGTCTCGTCGGCGAGGATCGCGATCTCGGTGGGGCCGGCCTCGGCGTCGATGCCGATGAGGCCGCGCAGCAGCCGCTTGGCCGCCGTGAGGTAGATGTTGCCCGGGCCGGTGACGATGTCGACCGGGGCGAGCTCGGCACCGTCGGTGTCCGTGCCGCCGTACGCCAGCAGCGCGACGGCCTGCGCGCCGCCGACCGCCCAGACCTCGTCGACGCCGAGCAGCTCGGCCGCGGCGAGGATGGTCGGGTGCGGCAGGCCGTCGAACGCGGCCTGCGGCGGCGAGCAGACGACCAGCGAGGCGACGCCGGCGATCTGCGCCGGGACGACGTTCATCACGACGGTCGACGGGTACACGGCCAGCCCGCCCGGGGCGTACAACCCGACGCGCTCGACCGGCACCCACTTCTCGGTGACCGTGCCGCCCTCGACGACCGTCGTCGTGACATCGGTACGGCGCTGCTCGGCGTGCACCTTGCGGGCGCGGGTGATCGACTCCTCCAGCGCGGCGCGCACCTCGGGGTCGAGCTGCTGCAATGCCTGCGTCAACGAAGCGCGCGGCACCCGCACGGACGCGGGCCGCACCTTGTCGAACTTCTCGGTGTACTCGAGGACGGCTTCGACACCGCGGGCACGGACCGCCTCGACCACCGGGCGCACGTGATGCAGCGCCGCGTCCACGTCGTATTCGGCGCGGGGGAGCGTGGCGCGCAGTTCGGCGGCGGTCGGGACCTGCCCGCGCAGGTCGGTGCGGTTCAACATGCCCCCAGGGTACGAGGTCACGCCCAGCGGCTTTTCAGCGATACTCCCCGGTGACGGCCGATCCCAGCATGCAGGAGGCAGCGGTGGCGCGAATCGCGTTGTGCCAGGTCAACTCGGGTGACGAGCCGGAGGCGAACCTGAAGCTGATTCGCTCCGGCGTCGAGACCGCGGTGGCCGACGGCGCGCGGATCGTCGTGTTCCCCGAAGCGGCGATGGCGCGGTTCGGGCGTCCGCTGGCGCCGGTCGCGGAGGAGCTCGACGGGCCGTGGGCGACGGCGGTGGCCGCAGTGGCGGCCGAGCACGACGTCGTGGTCGTCGCCGGCATGTTCACCCCGGCCGACGAGGGCCGCGTGCGCAACACGCTGCTGATCACCGGCCGCGGGCAGCACCGCGGCTACGACAAGATCCACCTCTACGACGCGTTCGGCTTCGCGGAGTCGGACACGGTCGCGCCCGGTGCTGCGCCCGCCACCTTCGAGCTGGACGGCGTCGTCTACGGCGTCGCGACCTGCTACGACGTGCGCTTCCCGGAGCTGTTCCGCGCGCTGGCCGACGACGGCGCCGACGTCGTGCTGCTGCCGGCGTCCTGGGGCGCCGGCGAGGGCAAGCGCGAGCAGTGGGAGGTGCTGGTGCGGGCGCGGGCCCTGGATTCGGGCTGCTGGGTGCTGGCGTGCGGCCAGGCCGACCCGGCGGCGTCGGGGCTCTCGGTGAACCCGAAGGCGCCGACCGGGATCGGGTACTCGCTGGTCGCGGACGGTTTCGGCCGGGTGCACGCCGCCGCGGGCGCCGGGCCGGAGACGCTCGTGGCGGACGTCGACCCGGCGGTGTCGGCCAAGGCCCGCACGGCCACCGGCGCCCTGGCCAACCGCCGCCTCTAGCGGCACTTTCACGTGAAAGTGCGACTTTGCGTTTCAAAGTCGAGCTTTCCCCAGGAAAGATGCGTCCAGGGCCCCTCCGGGCGCATCTTTCTCGGGGAAAGTGACGCTTCGGGCTAGCGGAGGAGGCCTTCGCGGATCGCGACCCGGACGAAGCCCGCGCGCCGGCGTTCGCCCGTCTTGTCGCGGATGCGGTCCAGGTAGGAGCGGACCGTCCGGACGCTGATGTTCAGGATCTCCGCCACGTCGACGTCGCGCTCCCCGGCCGCCACCAGCCGGAGGACCTGCTTCTCGCGCTCGGACAGCACGATCTTCGGGCCCGCGTGGCGCTCTTCGCTGTCCTGGATGATCATCCCCGCGAGCGTCGGCGACACGTACGCGTTGTCGTCGGCGATCGTGCGGATCGCGCGCAGGAGCTCGTCGCCGTCGACGTCCTTCGACAGGAACCCCTTCGCGCCCGCCTGCATCGCCCCCAGCACCTCCGGCTGTTCCGCGTGTGCGGACACCACCAGCACCTTGTGCCCCATCTGCCCCACTTCCAGGACCGCGGCCGCGTCCTGGACGCCCCGGAGCTTCAGGTCGAGGACCACGACGCTGCCCGCCGGCTGGTCCTGGACCGCGAACCGGGCCACCGAGTCGGCGACCGCGCCGAGCTCGATGTCCGGTGCCTCGGTGAGCACGCGCGTGAGCGCGTACCGGTAGAGCGGGTGGTCCTCGATGACCCCGACCGCGATCCGCCGGCCGGACGCGGCGGGCGGCGGGGCCGGTTCGCTCATTTCCGGCCGCCGCGACGAGGCCCGGAGCCGCCGATCAGGCCGCGCCGGATGGCCTCCTTGACCAGCCCCGGCCGCCGCCGTTCGCCGGTCTTGTCGCGGATGCGGTCGAGGTAGCCCCGCACGGTCCGGACGCCGATGCCGAGGATCAGCGCGATGTCGACGTCGCGCTCCCCCGCCGCGACCAGCCGCAGCACCTGTTCCTCACGCGGCGACAGCTCGACGTCCGCCGAGACGGCGGGCCGGTCCGCGTTGTCCTTCATGATCATCCCGGCGACCACGGCGGAGACGTACGCGCCGCCGTCGGCCACCGTCTTGATCGCGATCAGCAGCTCGTCCGCGTCGACGTCCTTCGAGAGGAACCCCCGCGCCCCCGCGGCGATCGCCCCCAGCACGACTTCGGGTTCGGCCTGCGCGGAAACCACGAGCACGTGGTGCCCGAGCTCGCAGACCTCCAGCACCGCCGCCGCCCCCGCGACGCCGGGCAGGCCCAGGTCCAGCAGCACCACGCTGCCCGGCGGCTGCCGGTGCACGTGGAACCGCGCCACCGAGTCCACGACCGCGCCGAGCTCGATGAACTCGGCTTCGGCCAGCACCCGCTCCACCGAGACGCGGTACAACGGGTGGTCCTCGATGACCGCGACGCGGACCCGCCCTTGGCCCACTTCGCCGGTCGAACGCTCTTCTGTCATTTGCACGACTTTCACCCCGTTCCACCCGACGGAGCCGGCTGCCCGGCCGTGGCCGGGTCCAGCGCGGGGCCCGTCGGCACCAATGCCAGCAAACTACCTGCGACCGGTGACTTCGCCACGCTTCCGTAGCCGAGCGAGGCCAAAGCCTGCGCGTTCACCACCGGGTACTTCCGGCCCGTATCGGTCACCAGGTAAGTGGTGGCCGAGCCGGATTCGACGACGACGGCTCCCCCCGACGGAGGTACGAACACCTCGTCCGCCACCCGTGCTTCGGTCCTCGTGGCGACCTGGATTGCCTTGGCACCAGGGGAAAGCGGGAATTCGGCCGAAACGAGCAACCGGCTGCCCTGAACGCACAACGCGACCGAGCCGCCGGTGATCGGCGCCTTGCCGGGAATGCGGTCCGGGAAGGCCGCGGGGTCGGCGCCCCCGGCCCGGGGCGCGGCGACCTTCGGCACGGCGGCGACGTCGGCCGCGCGGACCTCGACCGGCTTCGGCGTCCCCTCGTACGCGGCCGCGTTGGCCTCGGTGGTGACCAGCAGGCTCGCCTCGGTCTGCCCGACCGGTTCGAGCCCGTCGCGGCGCACGAGGTAGTACGACGTGGCGGCACCGGGCGCGGCCATCGCGTCCACGACGGCGAGGACTTCGCCGACGCGGGTGTCGCGCCCGCCCACCGCGGGGCCGCGGTCGCCGGCGCCGTCGACGGGCAGCGCGGTCAGGTCGCGGCCGGCCGGGACGGTGTCGATCCAGCGCGCGGACACCGCGATCGTCGGGTAGCTGTCGAACTGCAGCGCGGTCGCGGCCTCGTCGGACAGCTTGTAGCGGCGGCCGCCGGCGAGCAGGAACCGGTCGCCCCACGGCAGCCGGACGATCACGCCCTGGTCGCGCGGCAGTTCGACGCCGGACGCGGGCGCGGCGAGCAGGACGGCGGTGCGCGGCTCGGCCGACGCGGGCGCGTCCTGGGTGGTGCGGCTGCAGCTCGTCCACGGCGTCGTGACGAGCGCGGTCGACGCGGGCAGCGAGTCGGGCGCGCCCGGGATGCCGATCTGGGTGCCGCGGCCGGCCTTGCCGAGGTTCTCCGAGGAGACGGACACGGTCGCGTCGCCGGCGCCGCCGGCCAGCAGCCGCGCGGAGGCGTAGTTGAGGACGGGGTGCAGCACGCCGTCGGCGCCGAGCACGAACCGCGCGCCGGTGCCCTCCTCGACGATCACCTTGCCGCCGGCCAGCCAGTCCTTGCCGCCGGAGGGGTTGAGCAGGCCGATGATGCCGAAGACGGCGGTGATCAGCAGGGCGGCGACGAGTCCCAGCACCGTGCCGAGCACGAGCCGGCGGCTGGGCGAGACGGGGTGGTTGGCGTCGGCCGCGACGAGTGCGGAAACGAGCCTGCGCCGGAGGAACTGGTACGCCTGGATCTGGTCCCGCTGCGTCCACACGCTGACTGGCCCCCGGCTGTGCGTCGTCCTCCCGAGTGCTCGACGCTAGGCACCCGGCCGGTGGACGGGGAGGGTAATTTTTACGCCCACGCGGCATCTGGGGAGGCAGTAGCGTCGCAGGACCCGGGGAAAGGGGAGCCCGTGTCCGTCGAAACCGCCGGCGCCGTCCGCCCGGCACCGCCGCGGCCCGCGTCGACACCGCTGCCCTGGCTGCTGCCGATCCGGCCGCTGCAGGCCGCGCTGTGGGAGATCGCCGGCATCGCCGTGCTGCTCGCGTGGCTGGCCGACGGCGTCGCGCGGCCCGTGCAGATCGGCGTCAGCGTGGCCGCCGGACTCCTGGTGCTGCTGACGTCGGCGCGGTTCGCCGGGCGGCACCTGGCGGGCTGGGCGCTGACCTGGACGGCGTTCCGGCTGCGGCGCCACGACACGCGCCGCGAGAGCCCCGACCCGCTGCTGCGCGTCGCCGGGCCGGTGAAGGTGCGCCAGCACGTCGACCGCGCGGGAAACCGCTTCGGCGTCGCCGAAGTCGACGGCGGCTGGAGCGCCCTGGTCCGGCTGACGCAGGGGCCGGGCGCGCCGGGACCGCTGGTGGAGGCGTTGCGCGAGGCCTATCGGCGGACCGACGTTCCCCTCGCCTCGGCGCAGCTGCTGACGTGGGCCATTCCCCGCGGCGACCAGGTGCTGCGGGTCCGCTGGCTGGCGGTCCGCTACCGGCCGGACCTCGCGCCGATCGCGGCGCTGGCCCGCGGCGGCGGCGATCTGGGGGCGTTGCGGAGCACGGCGTCGGCGGCGCTGAGCCTGATGGGCGCGCTGGCCGAGGCGGGGTACCAGAGCACCGTGCTGGAGGCCGGCGAGCTGGCGAAGGAGCTTCGCGTGGCCCTGGGCGTCCAGGGGGCTCCCGGTGGCGAACCCGACCGGTGGCGGTCGTGGACGTGGGGTGGCGCGCCGCAGGTGTGCTACCGGCCGAGGTCGGCGCGGGTGCTGGACTTTTCGGTGCCGGAAGCGGCTTTCACGGCGACGTCGTACACGCTCACCCGGACGCCGGGCGGGCGTGAGAAGGCCGAAGTGACGATCCGGGTGGGTGCCCGGCCGGGCGCGCCGGTGCCGGTCTTGGCGGCGGCGATCCCGCTGCACGGGCGGCACGGTGCCGCGGTCCGCCAGACGCTGCCGCTCGCGCTGGACAGCTGAAAATCGTTGGTGCGACGCGGTCGTCTGCCGTTATCTTGCGCCTGACCGAGTCGCCGAGTCCGGGACGTGCCGTTGTACATCGCGTGAGAACCCCTTCGTGCTGAACCGTCGCGCGACGCATGCCTGCGTCGCGCCGCCTTTTGCTGCGGAATTCTCACGGGAACCGGTGTACTTCTGTGCTCTCCCATTGGTTTGTCCTGCCCACCCGCCTGCCGCTCGTCCGCCGCCGTTGCCACGCGTGCGCGGCGGAGACCTTCCGGACGACCGGCAAGTTCCGGGTCAACGCCCACCACAAACTGATCGACGCCTGGCTCCTCGCGCTGTGCACCTCGTGCGGGGACACCGTCAAGCTCACGGTCTTCGAGCGGACGAACGTCCGATCGGTACCGCCCGATTTTCTGGATCGCTTGCACCACAACGATCCCGGCCTCGCGGCCGAGCTGCTGCGCGATCCGGCGTTGCGGCGCCGGAACCGCATCGCCCTCGATTGGGACGGCGCTTGGCGTCTCGACACCGGCGGAACGGATCACCTCGACCGCGAGGTGATCGACGTGTCGGTGCGCTTCGCCGCGCCGATCCCGGTCCGGCCGGTGCGGTTGATCGCCGAAGGGTGCGAACTGCCGCGGGCCGAAGTCGAAAGGCTGCTCACGGAAGGGAAACTCGTGTCGGCCGTCCGGCTGGACGGCCGACTTTCGGGTGACTTCACCTTCACGCTCAAACGCTGAGCGCGGGGCCTGTCCGGCGTGTTCGCGCCGGGCAGGCCCTACCCGCGAACAGCCTCGTAGACCCCGGCGATCATGCCCACGAACGGCACCAGCGACAGCAGCACCAGGAACTCGGACACGTCCAAAAGCCGTGACCAGTAAGGGGAACGCAGCCCGCGCGCCACCCGCGTCGCGTACACCAGGCACACCACCGCGGCCAAGATCACCGTGCCGCCCGCCGCGAACACCACCGTGCGGTCGCCCGAGGCCACCAGCCACACTCCCGCGCTCACCAGCGCAAGAATGCCGAAGCCGACCAGCACCAGCCGTTGTACCCGGCCCGCGTACGACCGGGACCGCAGGATCCACGCCACGCCCAGCAGTCCCGCCAGGCCCGCATCCCACGGGCCGCCCGAGGCCAGCACCACCGACGACGCCAGCACCACCAAGCCGAAGCCGACCAGCAGGCCCGTCAGCACCGCCTGCGCGCGGGACGTGCGGCCGATCATCTCCGTGCCCAGGGACGGCTGCTCGTCCGCGCGGAACGCCTCCATGTCGTCCGGGACGCGCGGAAGCGGCAGGCGCGCCAAGCGCAACGCCAGCATCGGGGCCACCGCCGCCAGCGCCGTGCAGAGCACCGCGACCACCGCCGCCGCCGACACGGGAGAAACGCCGGCCAGCAGGACCACGCCCGTCGTCACCGCGCCGAACCCCGCCGACGAAGTGATCGCCACGAACCACGGCAACCGGTCGGCCACCGAGACCGCCGCCAGGACGCCGTACACCGTCACCGCCGCCAGCCCCGCCGCGAGCGGGCCCGCCGACAGTGAGAACAGCGGGTGCGGCGGCAGCACGGACATCCCCGCCAGCAACGCGACGCCGACTCCCGCCAGGGAACCGGCCGCGCCCGCCTCGGCGTCGCCGTAAGCGCGGCTCAGCGCGCCGCCGCCGAGGAGCAGCACCAGCGCCAGCAGCCCGGTCCCGATCGGGGCCAGCACGCTGCCGGACGCCGCCGCCTGCACCAGGAGGCCGCCGGCCAGCAGCAGCACGACCGCCGCCACCAGACCGGACCGCCGCGCGACCGCCGGGCCCCAGCCCCCGGACGAGTCGGCGACGCTGGCGATCGAGTCGACGACGTCGTCGAACAGCAGCGGACCCCGCGGGCGTTCCCGCGGGGTCAGGTGGAGCACTTCGCCGTCGCGGATCTGGGCGGCCGCGACGCTGAGCCCGAGCGCGAGTGGCGCTCCGCCGAGCCGGGACAGCACCCAGCCCGGGTGTTCGGCCGACGCCTGCCCGGCGGCCCCCGCCAGCCGCACGAGCTGCGGCACCAGCTCGGCGAACGTCGACTGCTGCGGCAGGGCGACGTCGACGCGCGCCCGCGGGGTCACCACCGTGACCCGCCGGGTCGTCCCCGTGAGAGCGGCGGCGGTCATCAGACGTTCTTGGCGGCCGAGATGACCGGGGCGAACTTGGCGTTGGACGCCTCGGCGAGCTTCTGCAGCCCGGCGTTCACCGCCTCCAGCACGATCTCCGACAGGTTGCGGGCGTCGTACTCGCGGATCGCGCGGGGGTCGATGTCGATCGAGGTGAAGCGCCCGTCGCCGCGGAGGGTGACGGTGACCTCGTTCTGCCGCGAGTGCGCCTTGACCTCCATCGCCTCGACCGTGCGCTGGATCCGCTGGACCTCTTCGGTCTGCTTGCGCACCTGTGCGAGCAGCTCGTCCATGTCCGGCACCGCGTACGGATCGGTCACTGTTGCGTCCCTTCGTGCTGGCGGACGTGGACGCTGCCCACGAACCGCTGGAAACCGGGTGAGAGCCGCCGCGCGGTCGCGGGCGCGGCCGTGCAGGCGAGCTCGAGCACCAGCCGCTCCTCCGGCGTCGCGCCGGGGACGGTCAGGTGCACCTGGGTCTGGATCAGCTCGTCGCCTTCGCCGGTGCTCAGGCGAAGCAGCTGCATGACGCCGGGCGCGGCCGGGGCGCCGACGTCGCGGCGGCTCAACACCTCGAGCCCGGCCGAAACCAGCGAAAGGCGTTCGACGGCTTCGGCGGCGATGGCGTCGATCGACGCGTCGTCCGGCCGCTGCTGGACGCTCACCGTGATGTTCGGGACGAACTCGCCCGGTGCGGCGTCGTGCACGGCGACGAACACCGCGCCGGAGTCGCCCGGGTCGACGGCGGTCCAGCCGTCCGGGATGACGAAGTCGAGGGGAAGGGTCATCACAGCCCCACGTACGAAACGGCGTCGTCCCAAGCGGATCCGACGGCGTCGGCCGCATCGGTTGCCGCGTGGCTCACGGCGTCGACGGCGGCGCCGCCGTACTCGCCGATGGTGTGCCCGAGCTTCGGCAGGTCGATGTCGATCTTCGCGCCGACCCCGAGGCCGAGGCCCAGTGCCGCACCCGCCTTGAAGTTGACCTTGAGGTGCCCGGCGTCGTAGACGGCCTGGGCGTCGAGCTGCGCGCCGAGGCCGTACTGCAGCGTGCCGTTCGCGCCGACGCCGATGCCGGCGACGTCCGCGGCGACCTCGCCCTCGACCTTCCCGCCGACGAAGGCGTTCGCGTGCGCGCCGACGCCGTGCGCGCCGATCGTGCCGGACGCGCTGACCTCGCCGCCGGCGAACACCGTGCCCTTGGCGTGGGCTTCGGCGACGCCCCACTCCTTCTTGAGCTCGGCTTCGCCGTGCACGGCCGCGAGTTCCGCGTGCCCGGACGCGCCGACGTCCCAGCCCTTCGACGTGATCTTCCCGTCGTACTCCGGGGAAAACCCGTCCTGCTCGTGCTGGAACTTGTAGTAGGTGATCTCGGTGTTGCGGCCGATCTTCTCCTTGAGGCCTTCGGCTTCCGGCTGCCCGAACGGCGTGTCCGCCTTCTTCGGCGCGCGGGTGCCTTCCAGGCCGTCCCAGGTGAGCTTCTTCCAGCCGGAGTTGCCGAACCACGACGGCACGGTCCGCGGCCGCTTCCGGCCGTCCAGCGGTTCGCCGTTGAGCCAGTGCAGCGGGCCACGCGCCCACTTGCCCAGCTCGTGCTCCAGCCGTCCGACGCCCTCGGGCGGGAACAGCTCGGCGAGCGCGTCGGAGAATTCGTCGACGACCTGGCGGGCGGCCTCCACGCTCTGCTCGCCGAGCTGCCGCGCGGCCTGGATGAACGCGCCGACCGAGCCGGAGTTCACCGCGCGGGCCTGCGCCGTCAGCTGCTGGGCGTACTGGTCGAACTGGGCGATGATCGAGTCGACGGCGGCCTCCGCGGACTGGACCAGCCGCGCCGCGGTGGCGAGCCGTTTCGCCTGGTCGTCGAGCTTCGCCGCCGCTTCGGTGAGCTCTTCGCCGAGCTTCCCGGACGCGGTGGCGAACGCGGTGTAGGCGTCGCCGTCCCAGTCCGCGTGCAACGCCTTCGCGGACTCGTCGACTTCGCGAGCCTTGCCGGAAACCGTCGAAGCCTGGGTGGCGACCCGCTGCGACGCGGCACTGAGCGCACCGGGGTCACCGGTGACGCGTCTCCGGCACTCCACCAGGACGCGCCGGTACCCGGACAGCACGGAGCTGACCACCCCCGACGCGTCGACGACCCCCGAGGACCACACGGCTAGTTCCCGGCGGCGTCGTAGCCGACGTGCTGGCTGAAGTGCTTGCCGTTGTAGTCCAGGTCGATGTCGAGGTCGAAGTCCTGGCCGCCCGGAGCCTCCACAGTGGACTCACCGGTGGTGAGGTTGGTGTGGATGACGACCTCGTCGGCACTGTGCACCGGAGCGGGCGCCGGCTGGGTGACCGGCGCCGGCTGGGTCGGCACGGTGGCGCCATGCTGCCCGGGGTCCACGGCGATCCAGCTGTTCGCCGGGTTCAGCGGGGTGCCGTTGCCGGAGACCGGCACGCCCGAAGAGCTGGAACCGCCGCCGGTGGCGAGCGCGGGCGGGGTGTAGTCGGTGAACGAAGGCTGCTGCGGGATCCCCCCGCCGCTCCCGCCCGCCACCGCCTGCTGCCCCGACGGGCTCGCCACCGGCGACGGGGCCTGGGGCGCCGTGACCGGGGTGTTCCCGATCGACGGCGTCGTCGCGCCCGAACTGCCGGAGTCGTGGTGGAAGAGCTTCTCGATCTGGCCGATGACCTGCGCGAGCTGCGTGATCTGCTGGGCGAGGTCGACCGCGCCCAGCGCCTTGAGCAGCGCGCCGATCGCGGTGATGAACGCCCGCAGCGACGCGCTCGTCGCGGTCGACAAAGCGACCGCCGCGCCGTAGGTCCACCAGTTCGACATCAGCGCGGCGACCGTCGGGTTCACCGCCGAGACCACCGCGCGGTAGGCCTCCTGCGCGGTCTTGATCAGCGTGCCGGAGACGCCGAGCAGCTCGGCGCCCTTCTGCACCACGCCGATGATCTTCGTCAGTTGGTCGAGGGAGTCGGAGATCTTCTTCAGCGCCGACTCGCTCGCCGCGCCGGACCAGATCTTGCCGAGCTGGTCGGCGGCCTTCGTCAGCTCGTTGTACATGCTGAGGAACTGCTCGGCCTTGCGGACCAGGTCCGCCACGTGCTTCGCGATCTGCTCGGGCTGGCCGGTGACGATCTGCGGCAGGATGGTGATCGGCCCGCCCGAGGACGCGGTCGCGTCCATCGCGCTGGAGTTCGGGAAAGTCAGCATCGGACCTCACAGAGATTCAAGGACGGACGATCAGGCGACGACGGACGCGGGCCGGTACACGCTGACCTTGGCCAGTCCGCTGATGCGGGCGTCGAGGAGCCCGTGGTTGTAGAGGCGGCCGCCGTCGCCGGCGACGCCGATGACCGGCTGGCGGTCGGAGAACAGCAGCGGCTCCACGACCACGACGTCCCCGCTGTGCACGCCGCCGGGGACGTCGGAGAAGGTGCGCGCGGTGCCGGCGTAGACCTCGATCAGCCCGACGCGCGCCTGGTTGTCGGCGTCGCCGGCCAGCCAGTCGTTGAAGTCGGCGACCCCGTGGAAGCGGGTGTCGGTGATCGGGTGGTCGCCGAGCTGCCCGAGCCGCGCGTCCCCCAGGTAGCGCAGCACGTTCCCGACCGACGACGGTTCGCCGTGGGCGCCCGCGCTGTCGTTGATCGCCAGGGTGGCGAGCTCCGAGGCGTGCGGGCTCCCCCAGATCGACGACGCCGGCGCCGCCGCCGAGCCGTCGTGGCCGCCGCCGTAGCCGGCCGCGGTGGCCTGGTCGGCCGCCTGGTAGGCGTCGGCGCTGGCCTTGACCAGGCCGTTGATCTGCTGCAGCAGCTGCAGGAGCGTGCGGACGGCGGTGACCTGGCTGGAGTGCAGGGCGGCGTTCGCGGCCGCGACCGCGCTGCCGAAGCCCGCGAACGACAACGGCTGCACGACCAGGCGCTCGAGGTCGGACACCGCGTTGATGCCGTGGGCGATGATGCCTCCGACGTTCCCGACGGAAGAGCGCATCGCCTCGGGCTCAGCCCGGTACTCGCCGGCCATGGCTCTCCTTCCGCGGGTGGCTGCTCGGCAGAGCGTAAGTTCGGCCCCGGAAGCGGGCGGACGGCAAAAGTACCCACCGCGCCGTGTCGGCGAGTGGCCAAAATACCGGTCAGCGCCCTTCCGATCTGCTGGAGCCTTGACGCATGAGCATCCCGCCCGAGCGACCTTCCGAGATCGTGCTGCAGTCGCCGCCGATGCTCCCGAAGAGCTCGTCCGGCGGGATGGTGCAGCTGATGATGTTCCTGCCGATGATGCTCGGCATGGGCGCCATGTCGTTCGTCTACATCGGACGCGACGGCGGGGTGATGACCTGGATCTTCGGCGCCCTGTTCGTCTGCGCGATGGGCGGCATGGTCGTGATGTCGCTGGGCCGCGGCGGCATGGCGAAGAAGGCGCAGATCAACGACGAGCGCCGCGACTACCAGCGGTACCTGTCCGGGCTCCGCAGCCAGGTCCGCGACATCGCCGACGGCCAGCGCGCGACCATGATCGCGCTCCAGCCCGATCCGGCCGACCTCTGGGCCTACGTCGAGACCGGGCAGCTGTGGGACCGGCGGCGCACCGACGGCCAGTTCGCGCAGGTCCGCGCGGGGACCGGTCCCCAGCGGCTCGCGACGCCGCTGAAGGCGCCGCAGACCGTGCCGCTGGAGGACCTGGACCCGGTGTCCTCCACCAGCCTCAAGCACTTCATCCGCACCTACTCCACGGTCGACGGGCTGCCGGTGGCGCTGTCGCTGCGCTCGTTCGCGGCGGTCACCCTGGCCGGGCGGCGGCCGGACGTGCTCGGCCTGACGCGGGCGCTGCTGTGCCAGCTCGTCACCTTCCACTCCCCGTCCGACCTGCGGGTCGCGCTGTGCGTCTCGGCGGACCGGCAGCACGACTGGGAATGGGCGAAGTGGCTGCCGCACGCGACGGCGGCCGGCGCGACCGACGCCGTCGGGTCCCGGCGCCTGGCGGCCGACTCGGCGGCCGGCCTGGCCGAGCTGCTCGCCGCCGATCTCGGCGAACGCCCCGCGTTCAGCCGGCGCGCGGCGGCCGAGCTCGACCTGCCGCACCTGATCGTCGTCGTCGACGGCGGCAACGCCCACGGCGAGCCCCGGCTGATCGGCGAGGACGGCCGGCTCGGCGTCACGGTCCTCGAGATCGGGCAGGAGCACCCCCGGACGTACTCGACCGAGCGCCTGCTGAGCCTGCACACCGCGCCCGATTCGCTGGGCATGGTCGTCGGCGACGCCTCCGAGCAGCGGCTCGGGTTCCTCGGCCGCCCGGACGTCCTCGACCGCGGCGCCGCGGAAGCGCTGGCCCGCATGCTGACGCCGTTGCACACCCCGGCCGCGGTCGTCGGCGAGAAGCCGATGTCGTCGACGTTCGGCCTGGCCGGCCTGCTCGGCATCGGCGACCCGCGCGACACCGACACGACCGTGACGTGGGCGCCGCGCGCGGCCCGCGACCGGCTGCGGATCCCGCTGGGCGTCAACCCCGAGGGCCGGCCGGTGGAGCTGGACCTCAAGGAGTCGGCCGAGGGCGGGATGGGCCCGCACGGCCTGGTCATCGGCGCGACCGGGTCCGGCAAGAGCGAGCTGCTGCGGACGCTGGTGACGGCGCTGGCGGTGATGCACTCGTCGGAGACGCTGAACCTGGCGCTCATCGACTTCAAGGGCGGCGCGACCTTCGCCGGGATGACCGGCCTGCCGCACACCTGCGCCGTCATCACGAACCTGTCCGACGACCTCGCACTGGTCGACCGCATGGCGGACGCGTTGAACGGCGAACTGCTGCGGCGCCAGGAACTCCTGCACGCGGCCGGGAACTACGCCTCGGTGCGCGACTACGAAAAGGCGCGGGCGGACGGCACGCCGCTCGAACCGCTGCCGTCGCTGCTGGTCATCATCGACGAGTTCAGCGAGCTGCTGTCCGCGCGGCCGGAGTTCATCGACCTGTTCGTCGCGATCGGCCGGCTCGGGCGATCGCTGGGCATCCACCTGCTGCTGGCGTCGCAGCGCCTGGAGGAGGGCCGGCTGCGCGGGCTCGATTCCCATTTGTCCTACCGGATCGGCCTGCGGACGTTCTCCGCCGCCGAAAGCCGGGCGGTGCTGGGCGTCGCCGACGCCTACCACCTGCCGCCGGTGCCGGGGTCGGCGTACCTGAAGGCCGACACCGACTCGCTGATCCGGCTCAAGGCCGCGTACGTCTCCGGCGAGCTGCCGCCACGCAGCACGGTCGTGCGCGAGGACGGGCAGGAGCTCGGCGTGCTGCCGTTCTCCTTGGCGCCGGTGGAGATCCCGGTCACGACGGAGGTCGAAGACGCGCCGAAGGCCGACGGCAGCGGCGAGACGATCATCCACGCGATGCTCTCGCGCCTGGAGGGCCGCGGGCCGGCCGCGCACCAGATCTGGCTGCCGCCGCTGGCCGAACCGCCCACGCTGGAGCAGCTCCTGCCGCCGCTGGGCGAGGACGCCGCGCGCGGCCTGTGCCCGCTCGGCTGGGGCGGCAACGGCAAGCTGACCATCCCGGTCGCGCTGGTGGACAAGCCGTTCGAGCAGCGCCGGGACATGCTGTGGGCCGACTTCTCCGGCGCGGGCGGGCACGCGCTGATCGTCGGGGCACCGCAGAGCGGCAAGTCGACGCTGATGAAGGACATCGCGGGCATGCTCGCGCTGACCCACACCCCGGCCGAGGTGCAGCTGTTCATCCTCGACATGGGCGGCGGCGCGCTGGCCCCGATCGCCGGGCTGCCGCACACGTCCGGCTACGCCACCCGCCGCGACGCCCAGCGCTGCCGCCGGGTCGTCGCCGAGCTGACGACGTTGCTGGAACAGCGCGAGGAGTTCTTCTCCGCGCAGGGGATCGAGTCGATCACGACGTTCCGCCAGCGGCGCGCGGAGTTCACCGAGAGCACCGACGGCCGCGAGTTCGGCGACGTGTTCCTGTTCGTGGACAACTGGACCACGATCCGCCAGGAGTACGAGCAGCTGGAGGAGCAGATCACCGGGCTGGCCGCGCGCGGGCTCGGGTTCGGCATCCACGTGATCGTCTCGCTCAACCAGTGGATCGGCGTCCGCGCCCAGCTGCGCGACGCGATCGGCACGCGGTTCGAGCTGCGCCTGGGCGACCCGATGGACTCCTCGATCGACCGCAAGGTCGCGGTCAACGTCCCGGCCGACCGGCCGGGCCGCGGCATCACGGCGGAGAAGCTCCACTTCCTGGCGGCGCTCCCCCGCATCGACGGCGACCAGCGCCCGGAGACGATCGGCGCGGGCGGCGTCGACCTGGTGCGCCGCATTTCGGACGCGTGGAAGGGCCCGCGCGCGCCTCAGGTGCGTCTGCTGCCACCGGAGGTGCCGTTGGACGGGTTGCCCGCGGCCCCTGGCAAGCAGATCACGTTGGGCATCGCGGAATCGACGTTGCGCCCGGTGCACCTGGACTTCGCGGCGGACCCGCACTTCGTGGCGTTCGGCGATGTGGAGTCGGGGAAGTCGTCGCTGCTGCGTGCGCTGGCACAGGGCATCACGTCGAAGTACAGCCCGGCGGAGGCGGCGATCATCGTCGCGGACTACCGCCGTGGCTTGCTCGGCGCAGTGTCCGAGCCGCACCTGCTGGGGTACGCGGGCGCGGAGGGCAAGCTGACGGATTTGATCGCGGAGTGCGCGACGGCGATGCGCAACCGCCTGCCGGGGCCGTCGGTGACGCCGGAGCAGCTGCGCAACCGCTCGTGGTGGCGCGGGCCGGAGCTGTTCGTGCTGGTGGACGACTACGAGCTGGTGGCGACGGTCGGGCGGAACCCGTTGCAGCCGTTGCTGGAGTTCTTGCCGCAGGCGCGCGACATCGGGCTGCACGTGATCATCGTGCGCGGGTCGGGCGGCGCCGGGCGGGCGTTGTTCGAGCCGGTCCTGCAGCGGCTGCGGGAACTGGGGTCCCCGGGGCTGATCATGTCGGGGACGAAGGACGAAGGGGCGTTGCTGGCGGACGTCAAGCCGTCGCCGCAGCCGCCGGGCCGGGGAACGCTGGTGTCCCGCCGGCACGGCACGGGACTCGTCCAGGTGGCGTGGACCAAACCGGCGGAGTCCTAGCGCACCGGCCCGGTCATTTCGGTGGCGAAGCGGTAGTAGCACACGGCCCGGTGCCTGCCGTCGTCCCAGCTGTTCGGGGTCATGACCTGAACGCGGGCGCCCTCGATCCGGTGGGCGGCGGCGGTGCAGCGGTCCAGCGTCTGCTGGTAGGGCTGATCCGACAGCGACCCCGCGGCGATCGGCAGCACGGCGAACGCCTCCGCGGTGTGCGGGTCGGTGCAGGACCTCAGCAGCACGTCGACCTCGCCCGTGCCCGTCGGGGACCAGAAGCACTGGCCCGCGGTGACGTCGAGGCCGTGCGCCGTGCCCTCGGGCAGCTGGTCCGCCGTCCCGGTCAAGGCCCGGTTGGCGAGTACGCCGGCCAGCACGAGCACTGCGAAGACGACGAGCCCCGCGACCACGCGGCGGCCGGCCGACGGGCGCGCGCGGCGCCGTTCTTCGCGCATCAGCTCGTCGAAGAGTTCAGGATCGTGCTCTGGTGCGGACATCGTTTCCCCCTCGCGCGGAACTCTAGCTCCCGCTCCCGTGGGCAAGGACGCCAGTCACGGTCGGCAAGTTACCGACTTCGGTAGGTACCCGGCAGCCGTCCACGAACCTACTTTTGTGCTCGTCGCCCGATTGCGGAAGCGACATCCGGATCACCTGGCCGAAGGGCATTTTCATGCGAATGTCGAGGGCTGTTGCCGCGCTGGGTGCCGCCGCCGCGGCGCTGAGCCTGGTCTCAGCGGGGGTTGCGGACGCCCAGGAGGACATCATCGGCGGGAGCACCGTCTCCTCCGCGCCGTGGGGCGCCCAGATCTACTGGAACAACGTCACCACCTACGGCGGCTTCGAGTGCTCGGGGACGATCATCGCCCCGCAGTGGGTGCTCACCGCCCGGCACTGCCTGAACTCGCCGGGCATGCACGTCAAGGTCGGCAACGTGACGCTCCAGCAGGGCACGAACGCCAACGTCGACCAGCAGAAGGCCTCGCCCAACGGCGACATCGCGCTGCTGCACCTCACCACCGCGGTGAACACGACGTACATGAAGCTCGGCACCGGCAACCCGCCCACCGGGTCGACCAACCAGATCTACGGCTGGGGCCGCACCCAGGGCACCAGCCCGCCGTCGACCACCCTCAAGACCGCCAACGTCCGCGTGACGGGCCTCGGCTCGGACGCGTACGGCGGCACGGCCATCGCCAGCCAGGGCGTCAACGGCTCGGCGTGGCACGGCGACTCGGGCGGCCCGGAGCTCTACAACGGCGTCCAGGTCGGGGTGTGCTCCACGGGCAACAACTCCGGTTCGAACACCCAGGGCACGCAGAACTACGCGAGCATCGCGTCGAGCCGCAACTGGATCCAGCAGACCGCCGGCGTCTGACCCACCCGTGCCGGCCTCTCCGCCCGGGAGGCCGGCACGCGGCATACTCGCGGGCATGGAGTTCCGCACGCAGGTCCTGCTCGGCGGCAAGACGGCGACCGGGCTGCCGGTGCCCGACGCCGTCGTCGAAGCGCTCGGCGCCGGCAAGAAGCCCGCGGTCACCGTGACGGTCGGCGGCCACACCTACCGGACGACGGTCGCGAGCCGCGGCGGGCAGTTCCTGGTGCCGCTCAGCGCCGAAAACCGCGAGAAAGCCGGTGTCGCCGCGGGAGACGAGGTCGACGTCGAGATCGCGCTGGACACCGCCCCGCGCGAACTGGAGATCCCCGCGGACCTGGCGGAAGCGCTTGCCGCCGACGACACCGCACGTGCCCGGTTCGAAAGCCTGTCCTACAGCGCGAAACAGCGGTTCGTGCTGCCGATCGGCCAGGCGAAGACGGCCGAGACCCGGCAGCGGCGCGTCGCCAAGGTGATCACCGACCTGCGCGCCGGCCAGTGACGGACGCCGCCACGGTCCTGCGCGTCCTCGACGCCGTGCGCCCCGCCGAGGTGTGGCTGGCCGGCGGCTGGGGCATCGACGCCCTCCTCGGCCACCGGACCCGCGAGCACCGCGACCTCGACCTGCTCCACCGCCGCGAGCAGGAAGACGCCGTCCTGACGGCATTGGCCGCCCTCGGCTACCGCGAGACGCTCGACCTGCGCCCGGTCCGGTTCGTCCTCTCCGACGGCGCCGGCGAACTCGACCTGCACCCGCTGGTGTTCGCCGACGACGGTTCCGCCGTCCAGGCCGCCGACGACCACGGCGCGACGTTCCCCTACCCCGCGGACTGCTTCGTCACCGGGCGGATCCTCGGCGTCCCGGTGCCGTGCATTTCGGTGGCGCAGCAGGTCTTCTTCCACCAGGGCTACGAGCCGCAGCCGCACGACCTCGCGGACATGCGCCACCTCCGCGAGGCCTTCAAGGTCGAAACCCACTTCTAGGAGGCAAGGTGTTCGGCCGGCAGAAGAAGCTCAACGATCCGAACGACCTGATGGCGCGGCTCAGGCCCGACGTGAGCCGGGAATCGCTCGGTATCTCGTTCCGCGGTATCGCGGACGAAGACCTGACGATCACCGAGCTCACCCGGCTCGCCCCGGACCCGCCCTAGTCCACAACAGACCGTCGCAACGCGGCTTTGTCCGGCTTCCCCGACGGGGCAACGGGAACCGCGCCCACGAAGCTGAACCGCGCGGGCACCGCCGCCTCCCCGAGCTCCGCCGCCACCGCCTTGCGCACCGCGCCGAGGTCCGGCTCGCGGCCCGGGACCGGCACCACGAACGCGTGCGCCGCTTCGCCCGTCACCGGGTCCGGCACCGCCACGACGTACGCCTGGTCGACGTCCGGGTGCGCGGCGATCGCCCGCTCGATCGGGCCGGTGTAGTGGATGACCGCGTTGACGATCACGACGTCGCGGGCGCGCCCGGACAGGTGCAGGTACCCGGCCTCGTCCAGGAACCCGAGGTCCTGGGTGCGCACCCAGCCGTCGCGCCGCACCTCCGCCGTCGTCTCGGGATCGCGCCAGTAGCCCGCGAACGCCGACGGTGTGCGCACCCAGATCTCGCCGTCACGGCTCTCGATCTCCACCGTGTCGCAGGCCTTGCCCACCGAGCCGAGCCCTTCGCCGGCCGGGCAGATCGTCAGCATCCCGGTCTCGGTCTGGCCGTACGCGTGGTGCATCGCGGGGCCGATCCGCTCGGCCGCCTCGGCGAGCTGGTGCGGCGGCACCGGCGACCCCGCCACGATCAGCACGCGCAGCGAACTCAGGTCGACGTCTTCCTCGCGCAGCACCTCGAGCACCTGGTGCAGGCGCGGGACGGTCATCAGCGCCGCGGTGATCCGCAGCCGCGGCAGCACCCACGGGAAGTCCGGCAGCTCCTCCGGGACCACCGCGGTCCCGCCGGCGAGCAGGCACACCCCCAGCTGTTCGAGCATCACCGCGCTGGTGAGCGTGCCGAACAGCAGGTACCGGCCGAACCCGGCGCCGAACCGTTCGTGGTTCGAGCCGGGGACCGGAGGCCGCCACACCCGGCCTTCGGTCAGCGCGCGGTAGTCGTAGGCGACGCCCTTCGGCACGCCGGTGCTGCCGCTGGTGAACACGACCGTCGCGATGTCGTCCGGCCGCCCCTGCGGCACGGGTTCTTCGTAGCCGGCGAGCAGTTCGGGCCCGACGCGCAGGATCGGCACGCCGGCCACGGTGCCCAGCAGCTCCGGCGACTCGGACGCGGCGTCGACGACCAGCGCGCCGACGTCGCCGAGGACGTGGCGCAGCTGCGGCACGGGCAGGCCGGGCCGCACCCCGACGACCCGGCAGCCCAGCACGTGCGCGGCGACGATCGCGGCGAACCCCTCCGGGGTCACGGCGGTGGCGATGCCGACGCCGTCACCCTGCCCCAGCCCGGCCGCCCGCAGGCCCGCGGTGAACCGGCCGACCAGTTCCCGCAGCTCGCCGCGCGACGTGACGCGCGAGCCGTGTTCGAACGCGGGAACGTCCGGGGCGCGCCCCAGCTCGTCCAGCAGTGCCTGCGGGTGGACCATCTCGACCGCCTTTCGCCCGGGGCGTCCCGGTCTACCGGGCGGATCTCAGAATTTCGGCAGAATCGCGCTGACCAGCGCTTTCTCGCGTCTGCGATGGCAGACGGGAAGCTCGGGCACCCCCTGTGGGTAATAGTGCCGTCACTACGACCGGCAGTTGTGCCGTTTGACCACACAGGCCTCTTTTCTAGCGTGACTTTCACACCGCGCGGACCACCGCGCCAGGGGAATTCGCTTCAGGAAGGAGGTGGCCCGTCGATGTCCAGTCCGGGATTCCAGGCAGATTCCGCTGCCATGACGCGCGCCGTCCAGGGTTTCGAGGAAACCGCGACGAACGCCAAGTCCACGATGGCCAGCTTGGAGTCCGAGCTGACCGAGGCCCTGCGCAACTACAAGGGTGACCAGGCCGTGGCGTTCTGGGACCTCCAGCGCCGGCTCCAGGAGAAGATGACCGTGGCGGTGAAGGAGCTCGACACCATGTCGCAGCTCGTCCACACCAGCCACCAGAACTACGGCCGCGGCGACGCCGACGTCCACCAGAGCTTCCAGGGGGTCGGCAACTCCCTCGAGGGCTCGGGCGTGATCCCCCGCCTCAACCCCTGACCCGAGAGGACGCCCACCATGGCCGACGTCGTCGAAATCAACTTCGCCGCGCTGCAGCACAGCTCGGCATCCCTGGCCGCCAAGGCCAAGGCGCTCACGTCGCAGCTGGAGCAGCTGCACCAGAACCTGCAGCCGATCACCGCGACCTGGTACGCCTCCGGCAGCTCCGCCGGTGACGCGGCCCGCCAGTCGGAGACCCGGCTGCGCCAGGCCACCGCGGACATCGTCGCCATCATCGCCCAGTTCGGCGGCAAGGTCGGCGAGGCCCACGACCTCCAGCAGACGCTGGAGAACCGCAACCAGGGACTGTTCGCGGGCTGACCCGCGCCCAGACGTCGGTCGGCCGGTGCGGGAAACCCCCCGCTCGCACCGGCCGACCGGCTTTCCCCATGTCAGCCGTCGCGCCAGAGAGCCGGGACCGATGCCAGACCAGTCGTACTACGTCCACCTGGAATCGCTGAAGGACTTCGTGCGGGAGCTGGAAACCCAGATCCACGCGATGTCGAAACCGAACGACTTCCTGCTCACGCTCGGCCAGGAGCCGCTGCTGTTCGGCGAGTTCGGCGAGGCCGGGTCGCTCGCCGACGCCCACCGCGCGGCCGTGTCGGAGATGCAGGGCCTGCTCGACCAGGTCCGCAGCGCGATCGGGTTCGCCCAGGACGTCACCACCACGGTCGCCGACGGCTACGCCGGCGCCGACCAGGCGGTGGCCGGGGACCTCCACCACTCGGGCGCGGTCACGAACCTGCTCGACCCCGTGCTGGGCCTGCTGGGCCTCGGTGACTCGGACGGGAGCCGCAAGGGATGACGAAGAACAACACCGCGCACACGAACTTCGCCGCGTACAGCCACCAGCAGCTCTACGCGATGCTCCAGGCCGGCGACCCGAACAGCGCGCGGCACGCCGCCGACAAGTGGAAGTCCGCCGCGCTGCACCTGCACGAGCAGGCCCACAGCCTCAACGGCGAGCTGACCGAGTTCAAGGACCAGTGGACCGGCGGCGCGGCCGACCAGTACCAGCGGATGATCGTCGACCTCGCGAACGGCATCTCCAAGGTGGCGCAGACCGCCGAAGCGATGAACGTGATGCTCGACGACGCCGCCGACGCGCTGGTGAAGGCCAAGAAGGAGATGCCGCCGCCGGTCGCGGTGCCGGACGTCTCCCCCGCCGACGTCGCGCTCGCGGTCAACCCGCCGCTGCTGCCGCCGGACGCCTCGCCCGCGGTCGTCCAGGCCGCGGCGCAGCAGCGCCAGCAGGCCATCGCGAACGTCGAAGCGCAGCAGTCCGCGGCCAACGCCGCCGGCAACGCGCACGGCAGGGCGATCGCCGTGATGACCGAGCTGGCCGGCGAGTACACGGTGGCCGAGGAGTCGATCCCGGCGTCACCGAACGCCGTGCAGACGCCCACCGCCCCGCCGGCCGGCGGTGGCGCGGGCGGCGCCGGTTCGCCCGGTCTGGTGGGCAACGGCGGCACCGATCCCGGCGTCGTCGTCACCCCGGCCGACGGGCACCCGCTGCCCTCGACGGGTACGACCCAGCCCGGGACGTCCGTGCCGACGTCGAACCCGCTGTTCGGCGACATGTTCACCGCCGGGCTCGCCGCGGCCTCGGCCGCCGCGTTCGGCCGGTTCGGCTCGATCATGCCGAAGGTGCCGTCGTGGGCCACCGGCAAGGACCCGAAGGACAAGAAGGAAGAAGCGCCCGGCACGAAGCTCGGTGGCGGCGGGGCTGGCGTCGAAGGCGGCGCCGGCGGCGGCATCCCGATCGGCGGCGGTGACGCGCCTTCGCTGGGCGGGGCCGGCGGCATCCCCGGCGGCGCCGGCATCGGCGGCGGGGGCGACGGCCCGGCGGCGCACTCCGGCCTGGCCGGCGACGGCGGCGCGGGCAACGCCCTGTCCGGGCTCGCGGGCGGCGCGGCCGGAGCCGCGGGCGCGGCTGCGGCCAAGGGCGCGATGCCGATGATGCCCATGATGCCGATGGGCATGGGCGGGGGCGGCGACATGGGCTCCGGGCGCCGGATCCCGGCGTGGCTGGTGGAGACGGAGAACGTCTGGGGCCAGTCGGCCCCGGTCGCGCCGCCGGTCATCGGCGAAGAGCCCGAAGCGTACTGAACCACTTCAAGAACGGAGGCGGGCCGTGACGGCTGCCGGCTATCGCGTCGCCCCGGCCCGCCTCGACACCGTGGCCGGCGAGTTCGGTTCTCGCGCCGATTCTTTGGCAACGGCGCAACGGGCGGTGGCGGGCGAGAAGGTGCCCGCCACCGCGTTCGGCCAGGTCAGTGAGTCCGCGGCCGCGGCCAAGACGTTCGAGAAGACCATGACGGAGCTGGGCTCGAAGCTCGAGGCGGGCGTCTCCCGGCTGCGGACCCTCCAAAATGGACTGACCGCGGCCGCGGCCGGCTACCGCCGCACCGACGCGCAGGTCGCCGCGATGTACCGGGCGCTCCTGCCCGAAGACCCCCTCCCGAAGGCGGGGAACCCGGCGGGCATCGGCGGTTCGGCAGACACCGGCGCGTGGGCGCAGGCGATCGCCGCCAACCGCACGAAGGTCGCCGACGCGCTGACGGCCGAACGTTCCCGGCTGGCGTCGCTCACCGACGCCGACGAGATCAAGCGGTCGCAGGCGCGGATCTCGCTGTACGAAGACATCCTCGCGAACAACCGGCAGATCCTGAAGTTCGACCCGTCGGGCAACGGCCGGATCGCCGAGCTGGTCGGGCACATCGAGCCGGGGACGCGGAACGTCGGGCTGTTCGTCCCCGGCGTCAACACGCAGATGTCCAACTTCGACGCCTACGCCGGTCTCGGGCGCAGCCTGGTGGCCGCCGACCCGACCGGCCGCACGGCGATGGTCGTCTGGGCGGACGGGGTGTTCCCGCAGAACCCGGTGGTCCAGGGGCCGGACGCGAGCTACGCGCAGACGATGGCGCCGGACCTCAAGCACTTCACCGACGACCTGCGCGGCGAGATCGCGAGCCACGCGGGCTCCGACGTCACGCTGACGGCGATCGGCCACAGCTACGGCGGCGCGACGGTCGGGCTGGCCGAGACGCAGGGCTTGGACGTCGACCGCGTGCTGCACGTCGAGTCGGCGGGCATGGGCCACGGCGTGTGGTCGCCGGCGGACCTGCCGGCGAGCCAGGCGGGCGTCCAGCGGTATTCGATGACGGCGCCGCTCGACCCGATCGAGATCGCCCAGGGCAACGCGTGGGGCCTGGAGTGGACCGGCATCGGCCACGGCGCGGACCCGGACACGTTCCCGGGGGTGACGGAGCTGGAGACCGGGCGGTCCGCTGACGGTTCGCAGTTGTGGGGCTTGTCGTCGCACAGTGACGTGCTGAAGCCGGGTTCGGAGTCGTGGACGAACATCTACCGGGTGCTGACGGCCGGGCCGGTGTCCCCGGACGGGACGTTCCAGCCGGATGGCATCCTCGAGCACGGCGTGGAGTTCCTGAACGACGGAGGTGTGCTGCGATGACTTCCGAGCTGGACCGCTTGGCGGGCGAGCTGACGGACGTGATCGACAGCGTGGCGGAGGTGTTCGGCGCGCCGGCGGACCAAACGGTGAACGGCGAGCTGGACTGCGACCCGACCCGGCCGGGCAACCTGCTGTGCTGGCAGTACGGAGTCCGGGTGGAGAAGGCGGGCGAACCCGAGCGGCGCTTGGCGGAGGTGGTCTTGCCGACGCTGGAGCAGCGCGGGTGGCAGGCGCACGACCGGAGCACACCGCGGGAGCTGATCGCGCGGTTCAGCCGCGAGGGGGCGGACTTCACGGTGCACGTGGCTCGGGCGAGCCACGCGGTGGCGATCATCGGCTCGACCCGCCCGGTCCCGGCTGCCGCCGCGGGCTGAGTCGCCCCCCCGACCCAGCCCGACCGCAGCCGCCCGGTCCCGGCTGCCGCCGCGGGCTGAGTCGCCCCCCCGGCCCAGCCCGACCGCAGCCGCCCGCCAGCCGACCTGCCGAACCGCGACCGCCGGACTCGCTTACTCCCCAAGGAAAGCCGCCGTCTCGCCGCCCGACCGCAGTCGCCCGCCCTCCCGCCAACCCGGTCCGGCGCCCCACCCGAACTACGGCGTGAACCGAGTCGCCCGCCAGTTCCGCTTCCGCCCCCGCCGCACCGCCGCCACGGCCACCCCGGCAGCCGCCGCCAACGCCACTCCGCCCAACGCGATCGTCCCCGCCGGGACGTCCGCGCGGTGCTCCACCGGCGCCGCCGCCGGGACCACCGCGGGCTCCGCCGCCGCCGGCACCGCCGATCCCGGGCCCGCGATGTCCGCCGGCAACGTCGACGACACCGCCGCATACGCGTCCAGCACTCCCCAGCCCAGCCGCGGGTCGTGGCCGCCCGAAGCCGGGCGGTGGGCCGTCAGCTCCAGCCGCGTCACGACCTGGTCGCCGGTCAGGTTCGGGTGGTACGCCCGGACCAGCGCCGCGACGCCGGCGACGTACGCCGCCGCCAGGCCCGGGTCGGTCACCGGCCAGCGGTGCGCCACCGCGCCGCCCGCTCCGGCCGAGGTGCTGACCAGTTCCGCTCCCGGCGCGGCGACGCCGATGTAGTCGCCCGCTTCCGACTGCACCGGCTCGCCCGCGGGGTTCACCGAGCCGACCGACAGCACGCCGGACGTCGCCGTCGGGTACGACCGCGCGCCCTGCTGGGACGCGGCCGCCGCCGAAACCACCACCGCGCCTTCCGACCGCGCCCGCGCCACCACGCCGGACAGCGCCGGGCTGTCGAACGCCGCGGGCACCGCCACCAGGATGACGCCCGCGTGCCGGTCCAGAGCCGTGTCGATCGCGCCGGCCAGCGCGCCCGGGTCGCCGCCGTCCCGCGAAGAGCCGTCCGTGTACCGGATCGGCAAGAGATGCGCGCCGGGTGCGACGCCGGCGAACGTCGTCGACGAGTCCGGTTGCGCGCCGACGATCCCGGCCGCGATCGTCCCGCGGCCGTCGCAGTCCGTGCGCTCGGTGCCGTTGCCGCCTTCGAGCTGGCCGGGCGCGAACTGCGTGTTCTGCCCGTCGACGCCGGTGCCGATCACGGCCACCAGCTGGCCCTCGCCCCGCGTCAACGGCCAGAGCCGCGCGGGGTCGACCAGCCGCTGCCCCCACGGGACGTCGCCGGTGTAGGTGCCGGACGGGTTCGCGCACTGCGCTTCGGGCGCCGCGACGGCGGACCCGGGCGAGCCGAGCGTCACCAGGCCCGCGACCGCCAGCACCGCCGGTATCCGCACCCGATCCCCCCGCAACGAAAGACGGTGGCGGAAAAGGACTTCCGCCACCGCCAGTCTACCCGGGAAAGGCCCGTCAGCGAAGGTCCATGCCCAGATCCAACGCCGGTGAAGAGTGGGTCAACCCGCCGACCGACAGATAGTCCACACCGGACTCGGCGTAGGCTTTACCACGGTCGAGGGTGAGCCCACCAGAGGATTCCAGCCGCGTCTTCGGCGAAACCTCGTCGCGGCGCGCCACCGCCTGACGGCACTCGTCCGGCGTGAAGTTGTCCAGCAGCACCTCGTCCGCCCCGGCGGCCAACGCCTCCTCCAGCTGGGCAAGCGTGTCTACCTCCACCTCGCACGCCAGCTCCGGCGCGTGCGCGCGAGCGGCGTCCAGCGCCGCGGTCACCGAACCCGCGGCGACGACGTGGTTGTCCTTGATCAGCACCGCGTCGCCCAGCCCGAGCCGGTGGTTGACCCCGCCGCCGCACCGGACGGCGTACTTCTGCAGCAGCCGCAGCCCCGGCAACGTCTTGCGGGAGTCGCGGATCGCGCAGCCGGTACCGTCCACTTCGGACACCCAGGCGGCGGTCGCGGTCGCGACGCCGGAAAGGTGGCACAGCAGGTTCAGCGCCGTGCGCTCGGCGGTCAGCAGCCCGCGGACCGGGCCGCGCAGCACCAGCGCGGGCTCCCCGGCGACCAGCCGCTCGCCGTCCTCGCGCCCGGCCAGGACCTCGTAGCCGTCACCCAGCACCATGTCGAACACCGCGAGCGCCACCGGCAGCCCGGCGATGACACCGTCGACGCGCGGGGTCAGCTCGGCCACCGCGACCGCGGAGGCGGGCACCGTGGACTCCGTCGTCGCGTCGGGCCCATAGCGCAGGTCCTCGCCGAGTGCCGTCGAAACCACCCGCGTCACGTCCTCGACGTCGAGGCCGGAAGCGGCGATCAGCTTGCGGACCGGGTCGGAGATCGGGAACGTCATGCCACGCCCTCCAGGGGGATCGGGTCGGCCAGCACGGGCTGGCCGGACGGGCTGAGCCGGATGAGCTGGCTGCGTCGCCAGTTCTCGTCGAGCGACCGGAAGTCGGTCCGCACGTGGCAGCCACGCGACTCGGTCCGCCGGACGGCCGCGGCGAGCAACGCCTGCGCCACCACGGTCAGCGCCGCGTCCTCGACCGCCGCGTGCGTCCACAACGGACTGTCCTGAGTCGACAAATCGAGCACCGAACCCGCGGCGGCGAGCCCGTCGGCGTCGCGGCCGATCGCCGCGTACCGGCTCATCACGCGCTGCAGCGAATCACGCGACGCGGCCGGCGCGGTGGTCCACGACGGCAGCCGGCCGCGCGCCGGATCGGCCAGCAGCCCGGCCGCGAGGTCCGCCGCGACGGCCTCCGCGACGCGCTGCCCGACGACCAGGCCTTCGAGCAAGCTGTTGGACGCCAGCCGGTTCGCGCCGTGCAGGCCGGTCCGCGCGACCTCGCCCGCGGCGTACAGGCCCGGCACCGACGAGCGTCCGTCCACAGTGGTCACCACGCCGCCGCACGAGAAGTGCGCCGCCGGCACCACCGGGATCGGGTCCGACGCCGGGTCGAGACCCAGTGCCGCGCACGCCGCGGACACCGTCGGGAACCGCGCCGCGAACCCCGGGACGCCGGTCGCGTCGAGGAAGACGTGGTCGTCGACGCCGCCCGGCGCGAGCGCCATCCGGCGGGTGATCGCCGCCGACACGACGTCGCGGGGCGCCAGGTCGCCGAGCGGGTGCACGCCCGCCATGACCGGCGCGCCGGTGGCGTCGACCAGTGTCGCGCCCTCGCCGCGCACGGCCTCGGTGACCAACGGGCAGCGTCCCCGCGCGCCCGGGGTGTACAGGACGGTCGGGTGGAACTGGACGAACTCGATGTCCGCCACGGCCGCCCCGGCCCGCAGCGCGAGCGCGATCCCGTCGCCGGTGGCCATCTCCGGGTTCGACGTCGCCTGGTAGAGCTGCCCGATCCCGCCGCTGGCCAGCAGCACGGCCGAAGCGCGGACGACACCGGGTACGCCGTTCCGGTCGAGGACGGTGACGCCGGCGACCCGGCCGCCCGGGGTGCGCAGGGCGTCGACGGCGATGTGGTGCTCCAGCACCGGCACCCGCGCCTGCCCGGCTTGGGCGACCAGCGCGCGTTCGACCTCGGCGCCGGTCGCGTCGCCGCCGGCGTGGATGACGCGGAACGCGCTGTGCCCGCCCTCGCGGGCCCGCGCGAGCAGGCCGCCTTCCGCGGCGTCGAACTTCGCGCCGTCCGCCCGCAGCCGGGCGACGGCCGCCGGGCCGCCGTCGAGGATCGACCGGGCGGCCACCTCGTCGACCAGCCCGGCGCCCGCGGTGAACGTGTCCTCCGCGTGCTTCGCGACCGAGTCGTCGAGGTCGTGCTCGTCCTCCAGCACGACGGCGACGCCGCCCTGGGCCCAGCGCGTGTTGCCGTCTTCGACCGCCGCCTTGGTGATCACCAGGACGTGCAGGCCGAGCGCCTGGGCGCGCAGCGCCGCGGTCAGGCCCGCGACGCCGCTGCCGACCACGACCAGGTCCGCGCGAGCCTCCCAAACCGGAGTTTTCGCCTGAGGGTCATTAACCGGCGGGGTCATTCGCCGCCGCCGGGCTGCCCGATCTCGATCATCCGCTGCACCGAGGCCTTGGCGCGGGCAGCCGTCTCGAGGTCGACGTGGACCTCGTCGAGGCCGTCGCGCAGGCACCGCAGCAGCGCGGCGGGGGTGATCATCTTCATGTACCGGCAGGACGCGCGGTCGTTCACCGCGCGGAAGTCGATGCCCGGCGCGGCCTTGCGGAGCTGGTGGATCATGCCGATCTCGGTGGCCACCAGCACCGACTTCGCGCGGGTGTCGCGGGCCTCGTGGACCATGTCGCCGGTCGAGAGGATCTTGACCCGCTCCGGCGCCACCGCGCCCTCGCCGGCCAGGTAGAGCGCCGACGTCGCGCAGCCGCACTCGGGGTGGATGAACAGGTCGGCGTCCGGGTTCTCGGCCGCGCGCTCGGCCAGCTCGGCACCGTTGATGCCGGCGTGGACGTGGCACTCCCCCGCCCAGATGTGCATGTTCTCCCGGCCGGTCACGCGCTTGACGTGCGCGCCGAGGAACTGGTCCGGCAGGAAGAGAACTTCCTGGTCGGCCGGGATGGAGGCGACGACGTCGACCGCGTTCGAGGACGTGCAGCAGATGTCGGTTTCGGCCTTCACCTCGGCCGTGGTGTTGACGTAGGAGACGACCACCGCGCCCGGGTGCTCGGCCTTCCAGGCGCGCAGCTCGGCGCCGGAAATGGAGTCGGCGAGCGAGCAGCCGGCCCGCGCGTCCGGGATCAGGACGGTCTTCTCCGGGGCGAGGATCTTCGCGGTCTCCGCCATGAAGTGCACGCCGCAGAAGACGATGGTGGACGCGTCGCTGTTCGCCGCGATGCGGCTGAGCGCGAGGGAGTCGCCGGTGTGGTCGGCGATGTCCTGGATCTCCGGGACCTGGTAGTTGTGCGCGAGCAGTACCGCGTCGCGCTGTTTCGCCAGGCGCCGCACCTCCTCGGCCCAGGCCGCGTTCGCCTCCACGCCGCCGTAGGGGGTGAGGTCTTGTTCGAGCGTCGAAGTCATGCTGGCCCTCCTGGACCCGTCTCCGGTTTTCGCCTTACAATCGAAAACCGTGCGAAGTCATCTTAACACCCAGGCCCCCCTCGCCCACGAGGTTTTGGGAGCGGTCCTTCAAGTGCGCTCGGACACACTGCGGGTGCTGCTGTGGCGCCGCGCGCTCGACCCGCACCTCGGCCGCTGGTCGCTGCCGGGCGGGCGGCTGCGGCCCGACGAGGACGTCGAGACGTCGGTCCGGCGCCAGCTCAAGGAGAAGGTCGACGTCCGGCAGCTCAAGCACGTCGAGCAGCTCGCGGTGTTCAGCGACCCGCACCGGGTGCCCGGCCCGCGCGTGGTGGCGACGGCGTTCCTGGCGCTGGTCCCGTCCGACGTCGACCCGGAGGTGCCGGAGGACACCGAGTGGCACGACGTCGCGAAGCTGCCGCGCACGGCGTTCGACCACGAGGCGATCGTGCTGCGCGCCCGCGACCGGCTGCGCTCGAAGCTCTCCTACACGAACCTCGGGTTCGCGCTGGCGCCCGACCAGTTCACGATTTCGGCGTTGCGCGGGCTGTATTCGGCGGCGCTGGGCTACCGCGTCTCGGCGACCAACCTGCAGCGCGTGCTCTCCCGGCGCGGGCTGCTGGTTCCCACTGGTCACACGGCCCCGCCGGGCCGCGCGGGCGGGCGTCCGGCGGCCCTGTTCTCCTTCGCAGGCAAGGGCATGCAGATCACCGATCCGTTCGCGGTGTTCAAGCCGCCGAACCGGTGACCATCCTGCGCCGGAGGCGTTCTCCCCTTACCGTGGACGCGTGACCGAGCCGGAATCGGAAAGCGACGCGACGACGACCTTGCTGCCGTTGTTCCCGTTGCAGACCGTTCTGCTCCCGGGGGCCAAGCTGCCGCTGCACATCTTCGAGCCGCGGTACCGCCAGCTGACGGCGGACCTCGTCAGCGGCACGGTGCCCGGGCGCGAGTTCGGCGTGGTGGCCCTGCGGTCGTCACTGACCCGCGAGGTACGTGGTCTGGACCAGCTGTACGAGATCGGCTGCAGCACGGTGCTGCGCGAGGCGAAGCGCCTGCCGGACGGCCGGTTCGACGTCGTGACGCAGGCCCAGCGCCGCTTCCGCCTGACGGACCTCGACTGCGTGTCGGCGCCGTACCTGATCGCATCGGTGGAGTGGGTCGACGACGACCCGGTGTCCCCGGCCGGCGACATGGCCGAACGCCTGGCGGTGGTCGCCCGGGCGGCGCATCGCCGTTACTGCGAGACGGCGTGGCGCAGCGACGACTGGCAAACCCCGGAAGCGACCACGGACCTGGCCGACCTGGCCTACCAGCTGGCGGCGGACTGCCTGCTGCCCCTGGACGACCGGCAGCGGCTGCTGGAGGAACGCCACCCCCTGCGCCGGCTGCGGATCGCGTGCCGCCTGCTGACGCGGGAGGCGGGGTTCCTGGACACCCTCGGCGCGGTGCCGCTGCCGCCGGGCGAGCTCACCGACCTCAGCCGCCCGGCCAGCCTGAACTGACTCAGCCCGCGGAGCCGTTGCCGAACTTGCTCCACACCTTGCCCGCGGTGCTGGAAACCGCCTCGCCGACGTCGCTGAACACCTTCGTCAGCGGGTCGGCCGAGGAGTTCCACGACTCCTTGTACGACTTGGCGGCCGACTTGAGGTCGTCCTTCCAGTCGGACGTCGGCGCGTCGTCGTCGCGGCGCGGGTAGTCGCCGGCCAGGATCGCGCGGTACTCCGCCGACGCCGCCCACTTCTGGAGCTGGGCCGCGCGGACCACCGCGAACGGGTGCGACTCCGTCTCGACGAACTTGAGCTTGAGGAAGCTGTCGCGGATGTCCTCGACCGACTCGTATTCGGCGGCCTGCCGCAGGAACGAGGGGATGTCGATGCGGGCCGGGTCGATGCCGCCCGCGACCTGGATCTGGGCGCGCAGCGCCGCCGTCGGGTCCTGGCCGCAGAGCAGCCCGGCGCGGTCGCAGGACAGCTCGGCCTTGCGGAACCACTCGCGCAGCGCCGCGACGATCGCCCGGATGCCGAGCGCGCTCACCGGCGTCCACGACATCGCCAGCTGCAGCGCGATCAGGCGCACCATCATCGTGCGGTAGACCGCGTGCCCGGACAGCACGTGCCCCATCTCGTGCCCGAGCACGAACCGCAGCGACTCGTGGCTCATCAGCTCGACGAGGCCGGTGCTGACCCGGATGAACGGCTCGTCCATGCCGACGGTCTCGGCGCTGATCCGCGGGTCCTGGTAGACGAACACGTTCGGCACCGGCAGGTCGAGCGTCTCGGCGCACTCGTGGCGCAGGCGGTCGAGCTCCGGGTACTGCTTCGGCCCCACGCGGATCGACGAGGCGAGCGCCATCAGCCGTTCGCCGCGCTCGTTGTAGAAGCCCGAGATGGCTTTGACGACCTGCGCGAACCCCGGCACGGCGCGCAGGGTGGCGAGCGCGCCGCGGTCCACGGGGTGCTCGTAGGCGCGCGGGCTGATGCCCGGGAAGCGGACGGCGTGGTGGCGCGAAACTTCGATGTCTTCGGTCACTGCGGTGATCCCCCTGTGGTCGAGGGGGCACAGCTTAGGACAAGATCGTCAGCCCAGGCGGCGGCCCAGGTCGTCGCGGCCGTTCCAGGTGGCGAGCAGGCCGTAGGAGACGGTCACCCCGAGCGGGCCGGTGAGCAGCACCCACCACGACTCCAGCCGCGGCGCGAGTTCGATCACCGAGCCGAGCGCGGGGGCGCTGGTGATGGTGTAGTGGCTGTTCGCCCAGCCGACGCCGAGCAGCACGGCCAGCGCGCTCGCGAGGGCGACCCCGAGCACGGCGGCGAGGAAGACGACCGGCCCACGTCGTTCGCGCAGCAGCCAGACCACGATGCCGACGACGATCCCCAGCCCGAGCGTCATCAGCCCGAAGACGGCGAGGTCGTCGAAGCGGTGCCAGCTTTCGAGCTCGAGGGGGCCCTGGGCGCCGTCGGCGGAGACGATGCGGACGCGCTCGGGCGGCGCGAGGCGGGACCAGGCGAAGGCGAGCGGGAAGCTCAGCAGGCTGAGGGTGCCGAGCACGCTCACGGCGGGCAGCAGGTCGGCCTTGACGACGACGCGCGGCCGCCGTTCCCGGACCAGGACGGGCACCGACCACGGACCGGCCACGGCCGACGGCCGGTGCGCGGGCCCCGACGACTCACTCACCCGGACTCCCTCCTCCTGCGTGCGACTGAGGGTAACCGGTCGGTGCTCGGGCGCGCTGAGCCGCCGGTCGTGTCGCCGCGCTGACCGGCTCCCACGCTCTCCCGAGCCTCCCGCGCCCGAACGACATGAATGAGTCATTCACGTCATCACGCGACAGGAATGAGTCATTCATGTCACCTGGCGACAGGGTCTCGGCAAAGTCAGGTCAGCGCGGCCGATCCGGTCGCCCGCACGTCATGAACGGGTCGTTCACCTCGTCAGACGACATGAATGAGTCATTCACGTCATCACGCGACAGGAATGAGTCATTCATGTCACCTGGCGACAGGGTCTCGGCAAAGTCAGGTCAGCGCGGCCGATCCGGTCGCCCGCACGTCATGAACGGGTCGTTCACCTCGTCAGACGACATGAATGAGTCATTCACGTCATCGCCGCAGCAGCCAGCCGTCAGCCGCTCGCCGTCTCGCCGTGCCGGCTGCAGCGGGCCGTCCAGCCGAGCGGGCTCACCTGGACCACGAGCCGCCGCGCGCAGTACGTGCAGTACCGCGGCGGCTCGAGCGCCGTGCGGGGGTTGTGGCACGCCGGGTGGTCCGCCCCGCCCGGCGACTCCTGTCCACAGTGGACGCAAAAGGCAGCGTCAGAGGCTGTCACTGAGCGCCTTGATGGGCATCTTGAGCTCGTCCAGCATCTCCAGGTCCGCCGAAGCCGGGCGGCCCAGGTTCGTCAGGTAGTTGCCGACGATGATCGCGTTGATGCCGCCGAGCATGCCCTGCTCCGCGCCGAGGTCGCCGAGCGTCAGCTCGCGGCCGCCCGCGAAGCGCAGCATCGTGCGCGGCATCGCGAGCCGGAACGCCGCGACCGTCCGCAGCGCGTCCTTGCCCTCGACGATTTCGTAGTTCTCGTAGGGCGTTCCCGGCTGCGGGATGAGGAAGTTCATCGGCACCTCGTGCGGGCTCAGCTCGGCCAGCTGCACCGCGAACTCCGCGCGCTGCTCGACCGTCTCCCCCATGCCGATGATGCCGCCGCAGCAGACCTCCATGCCCGCCTCGGCGACCATCCGCAGCGTGTCCCAGCGCTCTTCCCAGGTGTGCGTCGTGACGACCGACGGGAAGTGCGAACGCGCCGTCTCGAGGTTGTGGTTGTAGCGGTGCACGCCCATCTCGACGAGCTCGTCGACCTGCTCCTGCGTGAGCATGCCGAGGGAGCAGGCGATCTGGATGTCGTTGCCGTCCGCGCGGATCGCCTTGACGCCCTCGCGGACCTGGGAGAGCAGCCGCTGGTCCGGGCCGCGGACGGCGGCGACGATGCAGAACTCCGTCGCGCCGGTCTCGGCGGTCTGCCGGGCGGCCTTGACCAGGTTGGGGATGTCGAGCCACGCCGAGCGCACCGGCGTCGGGAAGCGGCCGGACTGCGAGCAGAAGTGGCAGTCCTCGGGGCAGCCGCCGGTCTTGAGGCTGATGATGCCCTCGACCTCGACCTCGGGTCCGCACCACCGCATCCGGACGTCGTGCGCGAGCGCGAGCAGGTCGGGCAGCCGGTCGTCGGGCAGCCGCAGCACCTCGAGGACTTCGGCTTCGCCCAGGCCGACGCCGTTTTCGAGGACGTGCTCGCGCGCGTAGGCGAGAACATCGGTGTCCGGGACTGCGGTCACGGCGGCTCCTTGGTCGTGGTGGAAGCGTCCCTCATCGTGCACGAAGGCACGCCGGGACGACAGCGACGCAGGTCACTTCCCGGCGGAAGCGCACCCGGCGAAAAGCTCGGGGTCGAACTCGCCGCCGAACCACGGCGAGAGCCCGGCCCGAGCGGCGGACAGGAACTCCTCGGGCGACGCGTCCCCGAGCCCGGCGGGCAGCGCCCCGAGCAGCGGCGCACCGGCGGCGACGGGCAGGTCTTCGAGGTTGGACAGCGCGGCGAGGTCCGGTTCGGCGGGCCACGAGCCGATGATGACCCCGGCGACGGTCAGGCCCCGTTTGGTGGCGACCTCGGCGGTGAGCGCGGTGGCGTTGAGCGTCCCGAGCCCCGCCTCGGCGACGATGATCACGAGCGACCCGAGCGACCAGGCGACATCGGCCAGGCTCGAGCCGGCCTTGTCGAAGCGCACGAGCAGGCCACCGGCGCCTTCGACGAGGGTGAGGTCGTGCCCGCTGTCGAGGTCGGAAGCGGCCCGCGCGATCTCCCCGGGATCGAGGGAGGGAAGGCCACTGCGCCGCGCGGCGGCTTCGGGCGAGAGCGGATCGGGGTAGCGCCGCAGCTCCCGGGTGGTGACCTCGCGGCCCGCGAGGCGCCGCACATCGGCGAGATCGCCGGCCTCATCGGGCCCGACACCGGTCTGCGCGGGTTTCAGGACGGCAACGCGCTGCCCGCCGGCCACCGCCAGGGCGGCGATGGCCGCCGCGGTGATCGTCTTGCCGACCCCGGTCCCGGTCCCCGTCATCACCAGCATGGTCACGGACCATCAACTTAGTGACCCGGGCGCGGGGCGTGCACCGCGGGCACCGGATCCGGCGTGGTGGCGCCGGGAGGTGCCCAGGTCAGCACGCCTTTCGGGCCCGCACGGCCGGCGTGGGTCGCGAATGACCCGGTCGAGACCTCGGAGGTCCCCGATGAGTCATCCGCGACCTCGCCGGCCGGAATCAGCCGCCCGGCGCCACCGCCGCCGCGGAGCCGGCGGGCCGGAACGTCCGCTCCGCCGAGTCGAACAGATACACCTGCGCCGTCCCGACCGCGAAGTACATCCCGGTCAACTGCACCTTCCCCGCCGCCTCGGCAGCAGCCACCGACGGGTACTCCCGCAAGTGCTCCAATTGCTGCAGCACGTTGTGCAACGCCAGCCGATCCCCTTCACGGTCCGGAACCCCACCGTCCAAAGTGGCCGAACCGGTCCGGTGCGCGCTCGGCTCCGCGTGCCGCAACCACACCGACAACGGCCCCGGCGGGGGTCCCTCGGCCAGCGCCGCCATCGCGCCGCAGCCCGAATGGCCGCACACCACGATCTCCTCGACGCCCAGCACCCCGACCGCGTACTCGATCGACGCGTTCATCGACGGGTCCGCCTGGCCCGGCGGTACCAGGTTGCCGATGTTGCGGATCGTGAACAGGTCGCCCGGGCCGCTCGTCGTGATCAGGTTCGGCACGATCCGGGAGTCGCCGCACGTGATGAACAGCGTGCGGGGGCGCTGGCCGTCCGCGAGGCCGGACAGCGTGTCGCGCAGCAGCGGGGCCGCGCGGCGGTGGAACTCCGTCGCGCCGCGGCGGGTCTGCTGGGCCGGGATCCCTTCCACCGCCTGCCACGCCGACCACGGCGCCAGCCAGCGCGGCACCGCCCGGCTCGCGGCCAGCCGCGACCGCGTCGGACGGCCCGCCTTGCCTTCGCCGAACCACGGGTGGCCGACCTCGTCGACGTCGACCGTGCCGCCCGCGCGCTCGTGCGCCTGCTGCCACGTGTGCAGGCTCTCGAACGCCGCGTGGTCGAGGTAGTCGACCACCAGCTCCAGCCGCACCGGCACCCCGGCCGGGATACCGCCGAGGATCTTCGACAGCCGCGGCACCGACAGGAACGTCAGGACGCCTTCGACGACTACACGCCACGCGTCACCTTCATGCTCGACGTGAATGCCCGACCACAACGTCCGGCGCAGCATCAGCACCAGCGCCAGCCCGATCCCGGCGAGCACGCCGGTGAGCAGGTCGAACACCACGACGCCGCCAAGGGTGAGCAGGTAGACGGGCAGGTCGCCGTGGGCGAGGACGGTCCTCATGTGCCCGGGGTTGACCAGCTTCGCGCCGACGTGCACGAGCAGCCCGGCCAGCGCGGCCAGCGGGATGCTCTGGATCAGCCCGGCCAGCAGGACGACGAACAGCAGCACCCAGACGCCGTGCAGCACCGCCGACGCCCGGCTCTTCGCGCCGGCCGCCACGTTGGTGGAGCTGCGGACGATCACGCCGGTGACCGGCAGCCCGCCCAGCGCGCCGGAGACCATGTTGGCCGCGCCCTGGCCGACCAGCTCGCGGTCGAGGTGGGCGCGCGGGCCCGTGTGCAGGCGGTCGACCGCCACGGCCGAAAGCAGGCTTTCGACGCTGGCGATCAGCGCGATGGTGACGACGGCGAGCGCGAACCCGCCCCAGCCGCCGTCGGGCAGTTGGGGGACGAGGTGGACGTTCAGCAGGTCTCCGGGCAGTTCGACGCGCGGCAACGTCATCCCGGTGACCACGGACAGGACAGTGGCGGCGGCGATCGCCGCCAGTGGGCCCGGCACGCGCTGCACGGCCTTCGGCAACCGCGGCCAGACGAGCAGGATCGCGATGGTGAGCAGGCCGATCAGCGTGGCCGAGTCGTGGTGGGCGACGATCTGGCCGGGCAGCTCGGCGATGTTCTCGATGGCGGAGCTCTGGGCCTTGCCGCCGAGGATGACGTGCAGCTGGCCGAGCACGATCGTGACGCCGATGCCGGCCAGCATGCCGTGCACGATGGCCGGCGAGATGGCCAGCGCGGCGCGGGCGATGCGGCTCAGCCCCAGCAGGATCTGGAGCGCCCCGGCGGCGACGGTGATCGCGCAGGTGACGACCCAGCCGAACGTCTGGATGGTTTCGGCCATGACGACGGTCAGGCCGGCGGCGGGCCCGCTCACCTGGAGCGCGGAGCCGCCGAGCGCGCCGGCGACGATGCCGCCGACGACGGCGGCGACGAGCCCGGCGGCGACCGGCGCGCCCGAAGCGAGGGCGATGCCGAGGGACAGGGGGACAGCGACGAGGAAGACGACCAGTGAGGCCGGCAGGTCGTGGCGGAGCACGGCGAGGGGTCTCATGATCACCATGCAACCGGAAATCGTGTGAAATGTCCGCTATGCACCACTCGATCGGGTGAACAACTGGCCACATTTAGCCTGAATGTCACAAAACGGACAGGCCGTTAACGCGCCGTTCACAAGATCATTTCTGTCGTGCGACAGTTGAATCCCGTACTACACAAGGGTTTCCGCTCACCGGCACAAGCGCCCCAATGTGGCCTTCGGTGCGTCAGACGCACCGAAGGCCGCCTTGGGTGCGTCAGACGCAACCAAGGCCACATTGGGGCGCTTTGGTCAGTGCTCCAGGGCGCCCGCCGGGACGAACCCGCGCGCCGCATCGTCCAAAAGGGACACTTGCGCGGCGCCGACGTCGAAGTACATGCCCGTCAGCCGGAGCCCGCCGCGCGCCAGCGCCGCGGCGACCACCGGGTAGCCGCGCAGGGTTTCCAGCTGCTGCACCACGTTCTGCAGCGCCAGCTGGTCGGCCTCCGCGGCCGGACGCTCGCCGCCGAGCAGCAGCGGCGCCTCACGACTCCGGCGCCGCAGCGTCGCCTCGCCGTGCCGCAGCCAGCTGCCGAGCTGCACCAGGCCGTCCGGCGCCTGGCCGAGCAACGCCTTCATCGCCCCGCACCCGGAATGCCCGCACACCACGATCTCCGCGACGCCGAGCACCCCCACGGCGTACTCGATCGCCGCGCCGACCGACGAGTCGTCGCCGTCGACCGGCGGCACGAGGTTGCCGATGTTCCGCACCGTGAACAGGTCGCCCGGCCCGCTCGTGGTGATGAGGTTCGGCACGATCCGCGCGTCGCCGCAGGTGATGAACAGCGTGTGCGGCTGCTGGCCGTGCGCCAGCCCGCTCCACGTCTCGCGCAGCAGTGGCGCGGTCCGGCGCTGGAACTCCGAAGCACCGCGGCACAACAGCGAACTGGCCGTGCGCTGGGCCGGCAGCACGACGTGCTCGGCCTGCCACTGCGACCACGGCGCGAGCCACCGCGGCACGACCCGCGCGGCGACGCTGCGGCGCACGGTCGGCGCGCCCGACGTGCCGCGTTCGAACCACGGGTGCCCGATCTCGTCGACCGTCACCGGCCCGGCGTGCGCCTGCTGCCAGCCGCGCAGGCAGTCGAACGCGGCGTGGTCGAGGTAGTCGACGAGCAGTTCGAGGGTGACTTCGGCGTGCGGCGGCACTTCGGCGAGCACCCGGGTCAGCCGCGGCACGGACAGGAACGTCAGCGCGCCTTCGATGACGACGCGGTGGCGGTCGCCGTCCTTCTCGACGTGGATCCCGGAGAAGATCATCCGCCGCAGCATCATCGCGAGCGCCAGGAGGATCCCCGCCGCGACGCCGGTGAGCAGGTTGACGGCGACCGCGCCGGCCAGCGTGACGGCGTACACCGGCAGGTCGCCGTGGCGCCGGACTTCCTTGAGCCCGTTGAGGTTCACCAGCTTCGTCCCGACGTACACCAGCAGCGCGGCGAGCGCGGCCAGCGGGATCAGCCGCAGCACGCCGGTCAGCAGCAGGCAGGCGGCGAGGATCCAGCAGCAGTGCAGGATCGCCGACGCCCGGGTGCGCGCCCCGGCCTCGTAGTTGGTCATGCTGCGCACGATGACGCCGGTGACCGGGAACCCGCCGAGCGCGCCGGCGGCGACGTTCGCCGCGCCCTGCCCGACGAGCTCGCGGTCGAGGTCGGTGCGCGGGCCGCCACGCAGCTTGTCCACCGACACCGCGGACAGCAGGCTCTCCAGGCCGGCGATCAGCGCGATGGTGACGGCGGCGACCGCGAAGCCGCCCCAGCCACCGTCGGGCAGCCGCGGCACGATGTTCAGCGCGGGCAGCCCGGCCGGGAGGTCGACGCGCGGCAGGGTCAGGCCGGCCACGACGGACAGCCCGGTGGCCAGCGCGACCGCCGCCAGCGGGGCGGGCACCCGGCGGACGGCCTGGGGCAGCCGTGGCCAGGCCAGCAGCACCGCGAGGGTGACCACGCCGATCAGCACGGCCTGGTCGTGGTGCGCGGCGATCTGCCCGGGCAACGCGAGGATGTTGGCCGGCGCGGAACCCTGCGCCGTGCCGCCCAGCACGACGTGCAGCTGGCCGAGCACGAGCGTGACGCCGATGCCGGCGAGCAGCCCGTGCACGATGGCCGGCGACACGGCGAGCGCGGCACGGGCCAGGCGCGTCAGGCCGAAGAGGATCTGGAGCAGGCCCGCGGCGACGGTGATCGCGCAGGTGACGGGCCAGCCGTGGGTGGCGATCGTGTCGGCCAGCACCACGGTGAGGGCGGCGGACGGGCCGCTGACCTGCAGCGGCGATCCGCCGAAGAGGCTCGCGACCAGCCCGCCGACGACGGCGGAGATCAGGCCCGAGAGCAACGGCGCCCCGGCGGCGAAGGCCACGCCGAGGGACAGGGGGACGGCGACGAGGAAGACGACTATCGAAGCGAGGACATCGTGTTTGAGGTTCTCCGGGAACCGCGGGGTCTTCGGGGGGCCGGTGTCGTGTTCTCCGCGAACGATCTCGATCATGGGGGCAGGATCGCCGAAACCGCGCGAAAAGTCCGCTACGCAAGCATTTCTCGCGTTTGCGCCGGTACGGATCGGTTCGGTTCGGCGGACCTTTCAGGCGAAAACCACCGCGGCAACCTCCGCCGATCGCGTGGTGTGGATCTTGCTCCGGCACGCAGCGCGACGATGAGGGACCTTCGGGTCTGGCTGTGCCCGTGGTCACACCCGATGTGCTGAATTCACGCCTTTTCCGCGACCGCGAGCATCGCGCGGGTGATCACGGCGAGGTCGTCGTCAGTCGAAACGTACGGCGGCATCGCGTAGACGAGGTCCCGGAACGGCCGCAGCCAGGCGCCGTGCCCGGTGACGACCTCCGTGGCCACGGCCATGTCGACGGGGTGGTCGAGCCGCAGCACGCCGATCCCGCCCAGCACCCGGACGTCCACCACCGAGCCGAGGTCGCGCGCCGGCGCGAGACCGTCGAGCAGGCCCTTCTCGAGCCGGTTGACGTCGTCGCGCCACGCGCCGCCGGAGAGCAGGCCGAGCGACGCGTTCGCGACCGCCGAGGCCAGGGGGTTGCCCATGAACGTCGGCCCGTGCGCGAGGACCGGCAGCGCGCCACGGGAAATGCCGGCCGTGACCTCCGGCGTGCACAGCGTCGCCGCCATGCTCAGGTAGCCGCCGGTCAGCGCCTTGCCGACACAGAGCACGTCCGGCGTCACGCCCGCGTGCTCGGCGGCGAAGAGCGCGCCGGTGCGGCCGAAGCCGGTCGCGATCTCGTCGAAGATCAGCAGGACGTCGTGCGCTTCGGTCAGTTCCCGCAGCGCGCGCAGGTAGGCGGGGCTGTGGAACCGCATCCCGCCCGCGCCCTGCACGACCGGTTCGACGATGACGGCGGCCAGTTCCCCGGCGTGCGCGCCGATCGCGTCGGCGAGGGTGTCCACATAGGACTCGTCCGGCGGCGCGTCGAACCCGGACGGCGGGGCGGGCACGAAGACCTGCTCGGGCAGGACACCGCGCCACAGCGAGTGCATGCCGCCGTCGGGGTCGCACACGCTCATCGGTGTGAAGGTGTCGCCATGGTAGCCGCCGCGCCAGGTCAGCAGCTTCCGCTTCTCCGGCAGCCCGCGCGAACGCTGGTACTGCAGGCACATCTTCGCGGCCACCTCGACCGACACCGAGCCGGAGTCGCAGAGGAAGACGTGCTCGAGCCCGTCGGGCGTGAGGTCGACGAGCGTCTTCGCGAGGGTGATCGCGGGCTCGTGCGTCAGGCCGCCGAACATGACGTGGCTCATCCGGCCGGCCTGGGCGGCGAGCGCGGCGTCGAGCACCGGGTGCCGGTAGCCGTGGATGGCCGACCACCACGACGACATCCCGTCGACGAGCTCCCGGCCGTCGGCGAGCTTCAGCCGGACGCCGCTCGCCTCGGCGACCAGCAGCGAGGGCACCTTCGCCGGCATCGGCGCGTAGGGGTGCCACACGTGCTGGGCGTCGAGGGCGAGCAGGTCGGCGGAGTCCATCCGCCGACACTAGCTCCCTTGGTTCGCTCGCCTCGTGAACACCCAGCCGTTCCCGCTCAGGGGCGCGGCCACGACGTAGACCGGATCGGGCCCGTCGAGCCGCCACGGGCCGCGCACCGACAGCTCGTAACGGCCGGCCGGACCGGTGAAGGTGAGGCCGCCGTCCGGGCCGGTGGTCGCGGTGAGCACCTGGTGCGTGTCGATGTCGGTGGCCACGACCGGCTGCCCGGCCAGGCCGTCGCCGGCTTCGGTGACGATCCGGCCCGTGCTCGTGCCGGTCCGCCCGGTCACCTTCGCGGTGTCCCGGCCCCGGGGCGCCCCGGTGACGTACTCCTCGTCGTTGCCGAAGTCGCAGTACTGCTCAAGGAACCCCCAGCTCCCCGAGACGTCGCGAACCGTGCCGGGCACCCGGAACACGCGGGTCTCCCCCGGCCGGATCGTGGCTCCGGCACCGAAGTGGTCCAGTTCGCCCCACCCGGCCGCGGTGATGTCGAGGTCACGGCCGTAGCCGACGCGGTCGCACGCGCCGTAGAGGCCGGAGATGACCCGGGCGCCGGTGTTGGCCAGCTTCACGGTCAGCACCGCCGGATCGCCGGCGCGGTAGGTCTCCTTGTCCAGCGCGATCTTCGCGCGCAGCGTCTCGGCCAGCGGGCGCAGCGCCCGCAGCGGTACGTCGAGGACGGGCACCGTGCCGTCGACGCGGACCGTGCGCACACCGCCGGGCGGCAGCCACCCTCCGGGGGCGTCCGTGGCGTACACGCCGTACTCACCGGGCGCGAGGTCCGGGAAGGAGAAGCGGCCGTCGGCGCCGGTCGTCCGGGTCTCGTCCACGTTGTAGCCGTACAGCTGGACGCGGACCCCGCCGAGCCCCTCCGCGGGGCCGGGGACGCCATCCTGGTCGGCGTCGGCGAAGACCTGGCCTCCGATCGTGGTGCGGCCCTCGGGGCGCGCCACGGGCACGGCCACGTCGGCCACCGCGAGGAGCGGGCCGTCCCCGGACCGCACTGCCAGGCGCAGGGCGGAATCGCCGTCCGCCACGCCGCCGAGGTGGCCTTCGAGCAGGTAGACCCGCGATTCCCCGGGCGCGAAGTTCGCGCCGAGCCCGTCGGGCCCCAGATCGCCCCAGCCCTCCTCAACGCCGAACACCGTGCCGCCCAGCACGGCCGAGTAGCCGCGGGCGTAGTACACACCGGTGTCGCCGGCGTTGGTGACCGTGTACTTCACGGTCACCCGGTCACCGGGCAGGTACGGCCCGCCCTCGACCACCGCCGTACCGCGCAGGTCGTACCCGGCCGCGGCGGCCGGAACCGCCCAGCCCGTGACCGCCACGAGCACGGCGAGCACCATCACGAAAGTTCTGGCCTTCAAGGTGACTCCCCTTCACCTTCGGCCCGCACCTCCCGCGCGGGCTTCGGCGCTTTCACGCGCGAAGGGCCCACTCAGACGACCTCAAGTGGTGCACGTCACAACCGGACGGGCAGGGCCTCCAGCCCGTGCACCAGCGAGCTGTACCGGTAGACCAGGTCGCCCGGTTTCGCGTCCAGCGCGAGGTCCGGGAACCGCGCCAGCAGGCCGGCCAGCGCGATCTCGGCCTCCAACCGGGCCAGCGGCGCGCCGACGCAGTAGTGGATGCCGTGCCCGAACGCCAGGTGCCCGCCCGCGGCCCGCGTGACGTCGAGCCGATCCGGCTCCGGGAACCGTTCGCCGTCGCGGTTCGCGCCCAGCAGCGAGATCAGCACGAACTCGCCCTCCGGGATGGTCACTCCGCCCGCTTCGACCGGCTCGGCGGTGAACCGCAGCGTGGCCAGGTGGATCGGGCCGTCGAAGCGGAGGAACTCCTCGACCGCGCCCGGCATCAGCGACGGGTCGGCCCGCAGCAGCGCCAGCTGCTCCGGCGCGCGCAGCAGCGCCAGGACGCTGTTGGCGATCAGGTTGACCGTGGTCTCGTGCCCGGCGACCAGCAGCAGGAACGCCATCGCGATGAGCTCGTCGCCGGACAGCGAGTCGCCGTCGTCGCTCGCGTGCACCAGGTCCGACAGCAGGTCCTCGGCCGGCGCGGCGCGCTTCTGCTCGACCAGGCCGGTGAGGTAGGCGAGCATGCTCTGCGCCGCGTGCTGCGCGTCCTCCGGCGTCGACGGGCTCAGCAGCGTCTTCGACCAGGCGGAGAACTCGTTGCGGTCTTCCGGGGCGACGCCCAGCAGCTCGCAGATCACCGTGATCGGCAGCGGCGCGGCGAACGACGGCAGCAGGTCCACCCGCTCCTGCCCGGCCAGCGCGTCGAGCAGCTCTCCGGTGATCTCCTCGATCCGCGGCCGCAGCCGGGCGACCGTGCGGCCGGTGAACGCCTTGTTCACCAGCTTGCGCAGCCGCGAGTGGTCCGGCGGGTCGGTGTTGAGCATGTGCCGCCCGAGCGCCTCGCCGAAGCCGCCCTGGTTGGTCGCCCCGGCCGGGAGCTTCGCCTCGAACAGCTCGTACGCGCGCCGGTTGTCCTTGCGCAGCCGCGAATCCGCCAGCAGGGCCCGCGCCTGCGCGAAGTCCGTGACGATGTAGCAGTCCAGGCCGCGCGGCATCCGCACCCGGCGCACCGGGCCGCCCGCGCGGAGCAGCTCCGCGAACAGGTGCGCGTCCTGCGCGAAGTCCTCGGCCACTTCCACGGTCGTCATTCCGCCCCCATGAGTCCGCCTCAGCGCTCGGCGAGTGCCGCCACGACGCGCTCGGTCACGTCCTGCCAGTATGCCCGCTGTTCTTCGCGTTCCTCCGCGCCCGAAAGCCATTCCTGGTGGAACCGCAGCGTGGACTTGGCGCCCGAACCGCTCAGCCGCACCTGGACCGTCGAGTCGTGGTCCCAGTCGCTCGGCCGCCAGGTCAGCCGCACCCGGTCGCCCTCGACGAAGCTGCGGATCTCGCCGACCGTGCCGTTCGCCGTCTCGTACTCCGCCCCCGGCTCCCGCGGCAGCTCGACGCCCGGCCCCAGCCAGATCTCGACGCCCTCCCGGCTGACCAGGAAGTCCCACACCGTCCCGGCCGCGTACGGCAAGGTCCGCGAAACCCCGATGTTCCACCCCACATCGGCCGTCTTCCCCACTGAAGAAGTCATGCGGTCATCCTCCCACCGGGGTACGACAAAACCCGTCCCCGGTCCGGGTGCAGGATCGTCAACCGTGCGCTACCGCCCCATTTCCCCCGCCGTCCTGGCCGCAGAGCTGACCGACCGCATCGACGCGCTCACCGGGCGGCGGCGGATCGCGGTCGCCGTCGACGGCGCGGCGGGCGCGACCGAAACCACCGAACTCGCCGACGCCCTGGTCGACCCGCTGCGCCTGCGCGGCCGGGCGGCCCTGCGCGTGTCCGCGCGCGACTTCCTGCGGCCCGCGTCCCTGCGCTTCGAGCACGGCCGCACCGACCCCGACGCCCGCTACACCGACTGGCTCGACGTGGGAGCGCTGCGCCGGGAAGTCCTCGACCCCCTCGGCGAAGACGGGTCGGGCGAGGTCCTGCCGTCGCTGTGGGACGCCGAGCGCGACCGCGCGACCCGCGCCGAGCGCGTGCCGGTGCCCGAAGGCGGGGTCGTGCTCGTGGACGGCGAACTGCTGCTGGGCGCCGGCCTGGCCTTCGACCTGGCCGTGCACCTGTGGCTCTCCCCCGCGGCCCTGCGCCGCCGCGTGCCGGACGCCTGGGCGGTGCCCACGTACGAGCGGTACGAGGAAGAGGTGGACCCGAGCGCGCTGGCCGACGTCGTCGTGCGCGTCGACGACCCGCGGCACCCGGCGCTCTACACGCCTTAGCGGACGACGGCCACCGGGTCGCCGTCCAGCAGGCCGGCCAGCCGCCCGGCCATGGTGTCCCAGCGCCAGTTCTCCGTCACCCAGGCCCGCCCGGCCTCGCCCATCCGCCGCGCACGCACCGGATCGGCCAGCAGGCTGGCGACGGTCTCGGCGAGCTGTTCGGTGTCGCGGCCTTCGACGACGTGCCCGGTGACCTCGTCGAGCACCGCTTCGGGCGCGCCGCCGGAGTTGCCCGCCACGACCGGCAGGCCGGTCGCGGAACCCTCCAGGTAGACGATGCCGAGCCCTTCGACGTCGAGGCCCTTGCCGCGGGTGCGGGCCGGCATGGCGAAGACGTCGCCCGCGGCGTAGTGCGCCGGCAGCTCCGCCCACGGCACGGACCCGGTGAGCACGACGTCGCGCTCCAGGCCCAGCTCGGTGACCAGCCCGGTCAGCGTCTTGCGGTACGGGCCGCCGCCGACGATCAGCAGGGCCGCGTCTCCGACGCGCTCGCGGATCCTCGGCAGCGCGCGGATCAGCTGGTCCTGGCCCTTGCGCGGGACGAGCCGCGACACGCACACGACGGTCGGGCGGTCGGAAAGGCCGTGCCGCGCCCGGATTTCCGCGCGCCCGCCCGGATCCGGTTTGTACAGCTCGGTGTCCACTCCGGACGGCAGCAGCTCCAGCCCGGCCATCGGGCCGAACGCGGCGGCGAACCGGCCGCGCGTGTAGCGGCTGACGTAGGTGACGACGTCCACGGTGTCGCCGATGCGCCGCAACGCCTGCCTGCTCCCGGGGAGCATGGACCAGCCGACCTCGTGGCCGTGCGTGGACGCCACGATCCGCCGCGCACCGGCCTGGCGCAGGGAGTGCCCCAGCAGCGCGAGCGGCGCGGCCGCGCCGAACCAGACCGCTTCGCAGTCCCTCGCGCGCATGATCTGCTTCGCCCGGCGAAGGACGTCCGGCGTCGGCAGCATCAGCGACGTCGGGTGCCGGACGACCTCGAACGGCGCCTCGGCGTCGAACTCCTCGTGCGACCCCGTCCGCGACTCCCACGACGGCGCGTAGACGACCAGGTCGTCCGCCGGCAGCCGGGTGGCGAGGGAGTTCAGGTAGTTCTGGATCCCCCCGGGCCGCGGCGGGAAGTCGTTGGTCACGAGCAGGGTCTTGAGCACGCCCCTGAGGCTAGCGGCCGCCACCGACAACGAAGGGGCGGCACCGCGTGTGCGGTACCGCCCCTTCGTACTGCTGGGGTCAGGACGTCGGGCGCCGGGCGCCCGAGTACTGGCTCTGCAGCGGCGAGATCTTCACGACGTCACCCGTGTCGGGCGCGTGGACCATCTTGCCGTCGCCGATGTACATGCCGACGTGCGAAACGGGCGAGTAGTAGAACACGAGGTCGCCCGGCTGGAGCTGGTCCCGCGGCACCGCGGCGCCGAAGGTGGACTGCTCGCGGCTCGACCGCGGCAGGGTGATGCCGGCCTGCTTGTAGGCCCACAGCATCAGGCCCGAGCAGTCGAACGAGTTCGGGCCGGTGTCGCCCCAGCCGTACGGCTTGCCGAGCTTGCTCAGCGCCGCGTCCAGCGCGGTCTGGGCGGCCGCGGTGGGGGCCTTGAGCCCGGTCGGCGAACCGCCGGTGTCCTTCTGGGACGCCCTGTCGAGCGCGCTCAGGCTCTTGTTGGCCGCCTTGAGCTGCTCGATCTGGTCGTTCAGCGTCTTCTGCTTGGCCTTGATGTCGTCGGTCAGCTTGGCCGCGGCGTCACGGGCGTCCTGCGCGCGCTTCGCGGCGTCGGAAGCCTTGTTCGTGGCGTCGGTGGCCTGCTGGACGGCACCGGTGAGGTTGCCCATCGCGCCGTTCTTCTCGGTCGCGATGACCTCGAGGGCGGAGGAGCGGTCCAGGAAGTCCTGAGTGGACGTACCGGCCAGCAGCGCGGACAGCTTGTTCAGCTGGACGCCGCTGGTGAACGACGCGCCGGCGAACTTGTCGACCTCGGTCTGGTACTTCTTCTGGTTCTCGGCCGCGACGGCGGCCTGGTCCTTCGCCGCGTTGACGTCGCCGGTCGCCTTGTCGAGCTCGCCCTGCTTGGCCTTCAGGTCGTCCTGGGCCTTGAGCAGGTCTTCGTTGAGCTTTTCGGCCTGCGCCGCGAGATCGCGGTACTTGGCCAGGGCGTCCGAACCGGTGGGCGGGGCCTGGAGGACGGGGACTGGGGCGGCGGTGGCCGTCGGCTGGGCGATGGTGACGAGGGTGATCACCGAAGCCGCCGCGAGGGCACCTGAAACCACGCGCCTAACTGGATGCGACTGCACGGTCGCGCGGGTCTCCTTTGCGTCTCGGCCGCCGTGGGGACCGGGGCGCGAAGAGGTCGGGGGTTCCTCTTCGCCGCTGTCCCATTCACCGCGCGCGAGCCGTCTTCTTCCGCAACAGCTGCAGCGCGGTGGTGGTTCCGGTTCCCAGCTTCCCGACAAAGCTGCGTCCGGCGGCGATCCCGCGTCGCCGCCCTTATCGACGGCCAGGGGCCACGAGATCTCGGACAGGTTACGAAAAGACCGCGTGCGCGTCCACCACCTCTCCGGCAAAAACTCTCCGTAGCGCCGCTAAACCCGATCGGACCTGGGCGGGAGAAAACATGTGATGGGCGTTACACGCTGGGGTTTCTCCGGAGGCCTTTTCGGTCACCGACCGTTCATCGGACCCGATCGACCACTCGGCGCGCCGACACGAAACGGGCGCGTCAGGCGGTCCGCCGTTCTTCGACGAGCCGCAGCCGCGGCACCATCCCGGCGTCGGCCAGCGCGTCCACGGCCCGCCGCTCGTCGGCGTCCCAGACGACCGCGGGCGGCGCGCCGAGCAGCACGCTCACGACGCAGTCGTGGCAGGAGATCCCGCGCACGACGCAGCGGTCGCAGTCGACCACGACGTTCTCGATGTCGGAAACCGAAATGTGCGAGACGTCCACTTCGGACAGCTCGGGGGTGTCGTGCATGGTGTCCTCCTCACATCGGAACTGACTTGAGGAGGACGGTAGGCGGTACCACCGACAGTTTCGGTCGCTGTCGTGCCGCGGCTCCCGAAAGACGCAGGTCAGACCCGGGAAAGGCGGCTGACCAGCACCGCGGACGGCGTCGGGTGGGCTCCGCCGCCGCGCACGGAGTCGGCGACCGCCCGGTCGGACGTCGCCACCACCATCGGCCGGCCGGCGGGCTCGGCCGCCACGATGTTGCGGATCACGTCGTCGGCCAGGACCCCGCGGTCGGAGAACAGCACCCGGACCCCGCGCGGCACCGACGCCGGGACCGACAGCACGCCCGCGCCGTCGAACACCACCGTCACCTCGGCCGACGTGCGCGCCGCCAGCGCGGACAGCTGGTGGATCAGCCGGTCGCGCTGGTCGGCCAGCGCCAGCTCGGGGTAGCCGGTCTTCGTGACGTTGTAGCCGTCGACGATCAGGTGCACGTTCGGCAGCGCCAGGTAGCGGTCCAACGTGGACACGTCGGCGATCTTGCCGCCCTGCCCGGTGCCGGTGCTGGCGCCACGGACCATGTCGGCGGGCCGGGCGCCGCGCGAGCCGAGGGAGAGCTCTCGGCGCAACCCCGTGACCGCGCCGTCGATCGTGTCGATGAGCAGCGCGAGCCGCACTTCGTCGGCTTCGCGGGCCTCGCGGGCGGACTGGCGGGCGATGTCGGCGTCCGCGGCCGCGCGCTCGGCACGGGCGCGTTCGTTGGCGACGCGCTGGCGTTCGCGCTCGAGCTGGGCGTTGAGGGTGGCGATTTCTTCCGCGCGGGCGCCGGCCCCGCGTTCGGCGTCCGCCGAAGCCGCTTCGGCCGCGTCCTTGGCCTGGCGAAGCTGGACGCCTTGCTCGCGAAGGCGCTTCAAGAGCTTCTCGACTTCGCCCTCGCGCTCGCCTCGCGCGTTCTCCGCGGCTTTCTTGGCCTCGGCGAGCTCGACGCGCAGCTGCGCGAGTTCGGCTTCGAGACGCTGGTTGCGAGCCAGCGCGGCGTCGCGTTCGGCGCGCAGGGCGTTTTCCTCGGCGTTCTTGGCGACGAGCCGGACCCGCCCGGCCGCGCCGGACTCCCCGAGCAGGACGGCGGCGGCCGCGGCGGCGACCGAGTCGGCCGCGTTCGGGTCGAGCGCGTCGGTGCGGTGCTCGCGCAGCCACTCGATGACGGCGGTGCGGAACTGGGCCGACTCGCCGAGCGCGGTGAGCAGCGCGGCACCGCCCAGCTTGGCCCGCTTGGCGGGCGCGAACTTGGCGACCGGCCGTAGCTGGCGGGGCACGTCCGTGGCGGGCAGCTTGGCGACGGCGGCGGCCGAGAGCTCGGCGATCCGGTCGCGGACCGGCTCCGGGAGCGCCGGCCAGGTGGCCGGTTCCGGCCGCTCGGCCCCCTCCTCGACCTGCTCCGGAGCCTGCTCCGGGCGCGACGCGACGCCCGACGGACCGGCGGGGTCCTCGGGCGGCTCCGGCACGAGCGGCTGCGGGTGCATTGGTCCAGGGTAGGCCCCGCCCCCGCATCGTGCCCCGCGCGGCACACGGACCGGGCACGACCGGAAACCGTCGGTGCTTGTTCGGGGCTCCGCCCCGGCCGGGGGCTCCGCCACCCGGACCCCCGAAAAATGTCGGTGCCCGTCCGGAATTGTCGGTGGTCCCCCTTAGTCTCCCGCACATGCGTTCGACCCAGGCACAGCTCGCGTTCGACGAGCTCGGAACTCCCTTGCGGGACACGACTTTCGTGGTGTTCGACCTCGAGACGACCGGGGCGGCGCCCGGCCCGTCGGGCATCACGGAGATCGGCGCGGTGAAGGTGCGCGGGGGCGAGGTGCTGGGCGAGTTCGCGACGCTGGTCAACCCGGGCATGGTGATCCCGCCGCAGATCGTCTCGCTGACGGGCATCACGCAGGCGATGGTCTACGACGCGCCGCCGATCGAGGAGGTGCTGCCGGCGTTTCTCGAGTTCATCGGCGGTTCGGTGCTGGTGGCGCACAACTCGGGGTTCGACACGTCCCACATGCGGGCGGCGTGCGAAGGACACGGTTACGCCTGGCCGAAGCTACCGGTCGTCTGCACGGTCCGCCTGGCGCGACGGGTGGTCCCGCGCGACGAGGTGGGCCGCTACAACCTGACGGCGCTGGCGTTGCTGTTCGGCGCGCGCACCCGGCCGACGCACCGGGCGCTCGACGACGCGAAGGCCACGGTCGACGTGCTGCACGGGCTGCTGGAGCGCGTCGGCAACGTGGGCGTCCATTCGCTCGAGGAGCTGATGGGGTACCTGCCCGAGGTCACGGTCGCGCAGCGGGCGAAGCGGCACCTGGCGGCGGACCTGCCGTCGGCGCCGGGCGTCTACCTCTTCAAGGGGCCGAAGGAGGAGGTCCTGTACGTCGGCACGGCGAAGGACCTCCGGCGGCGCGTGCGGACGTACTTCACGGGGTCGGAGGGGCGCAGCCGGATCCGCGAGATGGTCGGGCTGGCCGAGCGCGTCGACCACGTCGTGTGCGCGCACGCGCTGGAGGCGGAGGTGCGCGAGCTGCGGCTGATCGCGGCGCACAAGCCGGCGTACAACCGGCGGTCGAAGAACCGCTACCAGGGCTGGTGGATCGGCCTGACGGAGGAGGCGTTCCCGCGGCTGTCGGTGGTCCGCCTGCCGAAGCCGGGGGTGCTGGGCCCGTTCCGCAACCAGGCGGACGCCCGCGCGACGGCGGACACCCTGGCCGGAGCGTCGGGGCTGCGGACGTGCACCCAGCGGATCTCGCCCCGGACGGCGAACGGGACGCCGTGCGTGCTGGCGGAGCTGGGGCGGTGTGGAGCGCCGTGCGCGGGCCGGCAGAGCGTGGAGGCGTACGTCCCGGCGGTGGAGTCGGCATCGGGGTTGATCGCGGGTCTCGACGGCGGCCCGCTGCACGTGGCGGCGGCCCAGGTGGAGCGCTTGGCGGAGGGGCAGCACTACGAGCAGGCGGCCCGCCACCGCGACGAGCTGGCGGGGCTGATCCGCGCGTTGGGGCGGGCGCACCGCCAGTCGGCGCTGGCCTCGATAGCGGAGCTGATCGCGGCGGGCCCGGACGGAGCGGGCGGGTGGGAGCTGTCGGTGATCCGCTACGGCCGCCTGGCCTCGGCAGGCGTGGCCCGGCGCGGGGTGCCGCCGATGCCGGTGGTGGAGGCGCTGGTGGCCTCGGCGGAGACGGTGCTGCCGGACCCGGGCCCGTTGAGCGGGGCACCGCCGGAGGAAGTGGGGGTGTTGTTGCGCTGGCTGGCCCGGCCGGGGGTCCGGCTGGTGCGGACGACGAGGCCATGGGCCGAGCCGGCGGCCGTGGCCGGGTGGCGGGGATGGCTGGATTTGGTATCCAGCGCGCATTCACTGGAGCACGTGGGGTGAGGTTGGGCCCGAGGCCGGGTGCGGGCCGCGGCCGGGGCGAGGCAGCAGTAAGCAGTAAGCAGTAAGCAGTAAGCAGTAAGCAGTAAGCCGGAAGCCGGAAGCCGGAAGCCGGAAGCCGGAAGCCGGAAGCCGGAAGCCGGAAGCCGGAAGCCGGAAGCCGGAAGCCGGGAGCCGGGACGAGGGTCACCGAGACCAGACCTCCCCGCAACCCCGATCCGAAGCCCGAACACGGCCGGCGGTGCCGGGTCAAGGCACGCTTTCCCGCCTTGACGCGGTACCGCCGGCCGTAGTCACAATCGGGCATCGGGGTGGCGGAACCCCACCAGCCCCACTCGCCGACGGCGACCCACCCACCGGCCCAGGCCGCACCGGCGCCCCCGGCCGGCTCACGCAACCGACCGATCCAAAGCATCCAGCAACCACGTGTGCGCGACCCCCATCGGAGCCGGCTCCCCCGTCACGTCCCCCGCCAACCGCCAATACCGCCGCAGCCGCGGGTCCCGATCCGGCGCCGTCCGCCGGTTCAACGCCCGGCGGAACTCCGGCGTGTCCCCCACCCCCCACGCCTCCGCGTGCGCCGCCACGAACCGATCCAACGCCGGCCCCGACGACGGCGAGGACCCGACATCAACCAACGAACACGCCAACCCCACCGAAGCGTGCAACTCCCCCAAGTCCGCCACCCGCGAGTGCCCCGCCAGCGTGCTCGCCCGCACGCGCGCCGCCAATGTCCGGTCCGCCGCCAGCACCACCAGCGACGCGTACGCCACCACCTGCCCCGTCGAGGGCTGCTCCGGCGGCCGTGGCGCGCTGATGTCCAGGAACATCCGGGCCGTGTCCGGCGGGATCGGGCCCGTCGTCATCGGGTGCCACAGGCGGACCAGCGCCTCGTGCGCCGCGTAGCCGTCCTGGACCGCCGTCAGCAGCTCCAGGCGAGCCGCCCGGTCCGCCGGTGCGGCCTCTTCGACGGCCCGCAGCATCGAACGCCGCCACGCCAGCGTCGCCACCTCGCGGTCCAGGGCCGCTCTCTCGGACGCCACGGCCTCGTCCAGCGACCTGGCCCCGGTCATCACCTCCGTGATGGACCGCAGCCCCAGCCCCAGCGCGCGCAACCGGCGGACCATGGTGAGCCGGTCGACCGTCCCCGGGTCGAACCGGCGGTGGCCGCCGACGCTGCGGGCGGGCTCCAGCAGCCCTTCGTCGCAGTAGAAGCGGATCGTGCGGACCGGCACCCCCGTGCGCCGCGCCAGGTCGCCGATCCCGAGTGTGTCTTCGGTCACCTTCGGTCGAACCTCCAGCCGGGTGGAATTCCTACGGTACGGCCCATGGACACCACCAGACTCGCCGAGGCGCTGCTCGACCGCACCGCCGCCTTCGCCACCACCGTGACCGGCGCCGACCCCGCCACCCGCGTTCCCACCTGCCCGGACTGGCCGCTGCGGGTGCTCGTCGGCCACATCGGCCAGGCTCACCGCTGGTCCGCCGACATCGTCCGGTCGGGCCCGTCGCCGGTTCCCGACCCCCACGACGCCGACCCCTCCGAGGACTGGGCCGACTGGCTCCGCCAAGGCGCCGAGGACCTCGCCAAGACCGTTCTCGACGCGGGCGACACACCGGTGTGGACCTTCTTCGGCGAACAGCACGCGAGGTTCTGGCTCCGCCGGATGCTCAACGACACCACCGTCCACCACGCCGACGCCGCGCTGGCCACGAGCACCGCCTTCGAAGTGGCCCCCGACCTCGCGGAAGACGTGATCACCGAGTGGCTGGAGATGCTGGCGAACCCCGTCACGGCGAGCCTCAAACCGGACTTCGCCCAGCTGCACGGCACCGGCCAGACCCTCCTGCTGACCGACCATGACCGGAGCTGGCACATCACCCGCGAACCCGGCGGCATCCGCTGGACCCGCGACACCGCTGCCGCGGACGTCACGCTGGCCGGGCCCGCCAGGGACCTGCTCCTCGTCCTCACCCGGCGCCGGCCGCTCGACGACGTCACGCTCACCGGTGACCGGGCCCTGGCCGAACACTGGCTGGCGCACACCGCGGCCTAGGATCGCGGGCGAACCCGAAGACGAGCCTTGGAGGACCCCAGGTGATCACCGCGATCGTGTTGATCCAGGTAGAGGCGGACGCTATCCCGGACGCGGCGCAGGCGATCGCCGACATCGACGGCGTCGGCGAGGTCTACTCCTGCGCCGGGGACGTCGACCTCATCGCCACCGTCAAGGTGTCCGCCCACGAGGAGCTGGCCGACCTGATCCCGGGCCGGATCGGGAAGGTGCCGGGCGTGCTGGACACCGTCACGCACATCGCGTTCCGGTCGTACTCCCGCGCCGACACCGAGCAGGCCTTCGCGATCGGCGCCGAGGACTGAGAAGGCCCTCCGGGGCGCGCGCACGCCGGGCCGGAGGCGGAAGGCCGGGAAGCCACCTCGAAGGCGGAGACAGCCGTTCAGCGGCGGTACCCGAAACGACCGAAGGCCACCTCCCGCGGGAGGTGGCCTTCGTCGTGTGCGGAACTCAGTGCTCCGAGCCCTTGGCGGTCTCGACGCTCTCGAACTCGCCCGGCTCGCCCTGGGTGACCGAGTGGCCGTTGCCGTGCCCGTTGCCGTGGGCCCGCTGCAGCGCGGCGGTCTCCTCGGCCGGGTCCGGCGACCAGAACGTGCCCGGGACGGCCTCGCCGGCCGAGCCCAGCTTGTTCATCTTCTTCGGCACCGAAGCGCCCTGATACTCGAGCGGGATCGCGTGGCCGTGGCTGTCGACGCCGGCCAGCGGCTGGTGGATCTCGATGAACTCGCCGTGCGGCAGCCGCTTGATGATGCCCGTCTCGACGCCGTGCTCCAGCACCTCGCGGTCGGCCCGCTGCAGGCCCAGGCAGAGCCGGTAGGTCAGGTAGTACGCCACCGGCGGCACGATCAGCACGCCGATGCGGCCCGCCCACGTCGTCGCGTTCAGCGAGATGTCGAACTGGTCGGCGATGATGTCGTTGAAGCCCGACAGCTCGATGACGGCGAAGAAGCCCAGCGCCATCGCGCCCAGCGCCGTGCGGACCGGTGCGTCACGCGGCCGCTGGAGCAGGTTGTGGTGCGCGGTGTCCTTGGACAGCTTCCGCTCGATGAACGGGTAGCCGAGCAGCAGGCCGAACAGGATCGGCATGCCGATCGCGCCGGGGAAGAACACCGCCGGGATCGTGTAGTTCCCGAGGTAGACCTCCCAGGCAGGCCAGATCCGGAGCATGCCGTCGGCCCAGGCCATGTACCAGTCGGGCTGCGAGCCCGCCGACACCTGCGCCGGGTTGTACGGGCCGAAGTTCCACACCGGGTTGATCTGGAACAACCCCGACATCAGCGCCAGCACCCCGACGACCAGGGTGAAGAACGCCCCGCCCTTGAGCGCGAAGTACGGCATGATCCGGACGCCGACGACGTTGGTCTCCTTGCGGCGCACCCCCGGGAACTGGGTGTGCTTCTGGTACCAGACCAGCGCCAGGTGCACCCCGACCAGCGCGAGCATGATGCCCGGCAGCAGCAGGATGTGCAGCGTGTACAGGCGCGGGATGATCTGGTCGCCGGGGAACTCCCCGCCGAACAGCGCCCAGTGGATCCACGTGCCGATCACCGGCACCGAGAGCACGATGCCCGACAGCGTCGCCCGGATACCGGTGCCCGAGAGCAGGTCGTCCGGGAGCGAGTAGCCGAAGAAGCCCTCGAAGCAGCCCAGGATCAGCAGCAGGCCGCCGATCACCCAGTTGGCCTCACGCGGGCGCCGGAACGCGCCGGTGAAGAAGATCCGCAGCATGTGCACGGCCATCGACGCCACGAAGATCAGCGCCGCCCAGTGGTGCAGCTGCCGCATGAACAGCCCGCCGCGCACGTCGAACGACAGGTCCAGCGTGGTGCGGAACGCCTGGGACATCTCCAGGCCCTGCATGTTCTTGAAGCTGCCGTGGTAGACGACCTCCTGCATCGAGGGGTCGAAGAACAGCGTCAGGTACACGCCGGTGAGCAGCAGGATGATGAAGCTGTAGAGCGCGATCTCGCCCAGCAGGAACGACCAGTGGGTCGGGAACACCTTGTTCATCTGGTGCCGCAGGCCCTTGGCCAGGTGGTACCGCTGGTCGGCGTTGTTCGCGGCGTCGCCCAGCGCCTTCTCGACCGGGCTCGACCCCTTGGTCGGCGTGGTGAGTGAACTCATGACTTACGCTCCCAAAAGGCCGGACCGATGGCCTCGATGAAGTCGCCTCGCGCGATCAAGTATCCCTCTTCGTCCACCGTGATCGGTAGCTGGGCCAGCGGACGGGTCGCCGGGCCGAAAATCGGCTTGGCGTAGTGGAGGGCGTCGAACTGCGACTGGTGGCACGGGCACAGGATGCGGTTGGTCCGCTGCTCGTACAGGGAGGTCGGGCAGCCGACGTGGCTGCAGATCTTCGTGTACGCGTAGAGGTCGCCGAAGTTGAAGTCCTCCTGGCCGGCCCGCTTGACCACCTTGGCGGCGTCGGTCGGGCGCAGGCGGATCAGCATGACCGGGTTGTCCACCCGGGTCAGCGCGGCGGCCAGCAGCTCCGGCTTGCCCTTCTCGGAGTCGCGGTACGGGAAGACCGTCTCCATGGCGCCGGCGTCGAGGTCCTCGGCCTTGACCAGGCTGACCTCTTCGCCCTCTTCGAGGGGCTTGCCGGTGTTGCGGCGCAGGTAGACCTTCTCGCCGGGGAAGTTCGGCTGCCAGCCGGTGTGCCAGAGCGACTGCCGGTTGTCGGTGTCCTTCCACGGGTTCTTGATGAAGGACGCCAGCGGCAGCGCCGCGGCCGCGAGGCCCAGCGCGCCGGCCCCGGCGATCGCCGAGCGCTTGATCAGCGACCGGCGGGCGATGGTGCTGCGGTTCCCGGCGTCGGCCAGGTGCGCGAGGATCGTCGCGCGGTCGACCTCGGCCGACCCTTCGCCCTGGTTGTCGCTGCGCTGCTGCACCGCGACCTCGGCGGGCACGAACTTCTTCGTGTACAGGATCACGCCGATGCCCAGGCCGAGGATGGCCAGGCCGAGCGTGATGCCGAGCATCGGGGTGTAGAGGCTGTACCAGAAGTGGCCGCTCTCGTTGTCCGGCGCCTCGTACTGCCACGGCCACCAGATGAGCGAGACGACGAACCCGATCCCGGCCAGGGCGGACAGCCCGAACCAGAACGCGACCAGGCGCTCGGCCCGCTTCTCCGCGCGGGTGCCCTCCACGGGCCACGGGGTCGGGTACTCGACGATCTCGACCCCGTCGAGCTCGCCGCCCAGCTTGACCAGCTGGTCCCGGTCCATCTCAGCCAGCTCCGCCTCCGTCGGCGGCTTCGGCCCCTCGGCACTCATGCCTTCGATCCAATCCACAACGTCACGCCGATCAGCGCGGCGATACCGACGATAAAGGCGATCACGCCCTCCGAAGCGGGGCCGACCCCGCCGAGGCCGTTCCCACCCGGGTCATTGTTGCCGTCCGACACCGACTTCACGTAGGCGACGATGTCTTTCTTCTCCTCCGGCGACAGCTGCCGGTCGGAGAACTTCGGCATGTTCTGCGGCCCGGTGAGCATGGCCGTGTAGATCTGCTCTTCGCTGGCCGGGTCCAGGTTCGGCGCGTACTTGCCGGCGGACAGCGCGCCGCCGCGGCCGGTGAAGTTGTGGCACGACGCGCAGTTGAGGCGGAACAGCTCGCCACCGCGGGCCGGGTCGGAGCCGCGCAGGGCCTCGCCCTTCTCGGCGGGACGCTGCACGCCGCCGCCGTGCGCCTGGATGTAGGCGCCGACCGCGTCGATCTCGGCCTCGGTCAGCTTCGGCGGCTTCCGCTCGACCTGCGCCTCCTGGCGGGAGGCGGGCATGCGGCCCGAAGAAGTCTGGAAGTACACCGCGGCGTCGCCGATGCCGATCAGGCTCGGCCCGCGGTCCTGCACGCCCTCGAGGTTCGCGCCGTGGCACGCGATGCAGGTGTTGTTGTAGACCTGCTCGCCGAGGCGCAGCTGCGCCGGCGTGCCCTGGGCCTGCGCGGTCTGCGGCTCCGGGGCGAACACGGCGTAGAGGGCGCCGGCGCCCACCAGCGCGATGCCGAGCGCGAGCAGGCCGGCGAACCGCCTCCGCAGCTTCGACCGCGCGCGGTACCGGCGCTCCGAGGTTTTGGTGCTGGTGGTCATCTTGCGGCAACCCTTGCTGTCAGTTCAGGCCGATGGTGAAGGTGGTGGCGGCTGGGCGGATCTACGGAAGGAGGTAGATCACACCGAAGAGGCCGACCCACACGATGTCGACGAAGTGCCAGTAGTAGGACACGACGATCGCCGACGTGGCCTGGGCGGGCGTGAACTTGCTCAGTTTCGTGCGGATGAGCAGGTACACGAAGGCGATGAGCCCGCCGATGACGTGCAGGCCGTGGAACCCGGTGGCGAGGTAGAAGACCGTGCCGAACGGGCCGGACGGGATCGTCATCCCCTCTTCGACCAGGTTGTGGTACTCGTTGGCCTGGCCGCCGACGAAGATGGCGCCCATGATCAACGTGATGATGTACCAGCGGCGCAGGCCGTAGACGTCGCCGCGCTCGGCCGCGAACACGCCGAACTGGCAGGTCAGCGAGGACAGCACGAGGATCACCGTGAACGGGATCGCGTACGCCACGTTGAGGTGGAACTCCTCGCCGTGCAGCGGCGGCGGCCACTGGCCGGACGAGTTCTGCGCCTTGACGGTGAAGAACATCGCGAACAGTCCGGCGAAGAACATCAGCTCGCTGGAAAGCCACACGATGGTGCCGACACTGACCATGTTCGGCCGGTTCAGCGAGTGGACCCGCTGACTGATGGTGGGAGCTGCCGTTGTCACGCGTCGCATTATGTCCTCTCGCACCACCGCTCCGCCGGGTGGGTCCACGGCGAGCCGTCTGCGTAACCGATCACACCGGATGCCCGGGAAGGTGAGAGCTACTCATGGGTTTACTCGACCGCCTGCTTGACCTGGTCAAGAAGCGCGAAACCCCCGGTCTGACGGCCGACGCGCCCGGTTTGGAGATCGTCGCGGAGGCCTTCGACCCGGTCGTCGCGGACTCCGCCGTCCTCGCCGGTTCACCCGCCTGGGTCAGCACGGCACCGGCCGTCCTGCGGCACCACCTGCTCCTGCCGCCGGGCCGGGTGGCCGAAGCGGCGTCGATCCTCGCCCAGGACGGCTATGAGCTGCGAGAACAGTCTCCTTCGGAGGGGCTGACGCGCGTGCTCGCGGTGCGCGTCCAGGTGCTCGACGCGCTGCACTGCGCCCAGGAACGGTCCCGGATGGCGGGTCTGGCGCAGCGGCTCGGAGGCGACGCGCTGGGCTGGGACGCGCTCCAGCCGGAGGCGCCCGCGTGATGTCGGTCTCGGCCGATACGATCGCGTGAGACGTGCGGTGACGAGTATGGAGGCGTGCCTGATGGGCGAGCGGACGATGCGGGTCCTGGTGTTCAGCCACAAGGCGGAGGTGCGCGAGGCGATCGTGAACGCGGTCGGCCGGCGGCCCGCCGCCGACCTGGCGCGCGTGGACTACGTCGAGGCGGCCGGCATCGCGGACGTCCTGTCCGAGGTGGACGCGGGCAACGTCGACCTGGCGATCCTCGACGGCGAAGCGCAGCCGACCGGCGGCATCGGCCTCTGCCGCCAGCTGAAGAGCGAAATCGCCGAATGCCCCCCGATCGTGATCGCCGTGCGGCGCAAGGACGACCGGTGGCTGGCGACGTGGTCGCAGGCGGACGCCGTGCTGGTGCACCCGCTGGACCCGCTGACCGCCGCGGAGACCGTCGCCGACGTGCTGCGACGGGTCCCCGTCGTGAACGGCTGAGCCCGGTGACCACCCCGGTCCCCCGCACCTGGCCACCGCTGCTCAAGCAGCTCGTCGCGCGCGTCGACCTGTCCGAAGAGGACACGGCGTGGGCGATGGACCAGATCATGAGCGGCGCGGCGAGCCCGGCCCGGATCGCCGGGTTCGCGGTGGCGCTGCGCGCGAAGGGCGAGACGCCGTCGGAGATCGCCGGGATGGCGGCCACGATGCTGGCGCACGCCAAGCGCGTCGAGCTGGACCGCCCGGCGGTCGACATCGTCGGCACCGGCGGCGACGGCTCGAACTCGGTGAACATCTCGACGATGGCGACGATCGTCACGGCGGCGGCGGGCGCGCCGGTGGCCAAGCACGGCAACCGCAGCGCGTCGTCGAAGTCCGGCGCGGCGGACGTCCTCGAGGCGCTCGGCGTCACGATTTCGCTGCCGCCCGAAGACGTCCAGCGGAGCCTGACCGACGTCGGCGTGGGGTTCTTCCTGGCGTCGGCGTTCCACCCGGCGCTGCGGCACGCGGGCCCGGTCCGCGGCGAGCTCGGCATCCCGACGACGTTCAACCTGCTGGGCCCGCTGACGAACCCGGCCCAGCCGGGCAGCGCGCTGATCGGCTGCGCGTACGAGGACAAGACGCACGTGCTGGCGGAGGTGTTCGCCCGCCGCGGCACGACGGCCCTGGTGGTCCGCGGCGACGACGGCCTGGACGAGATCACCACGACGACGACGTCGACAGTGTGGGTGGTCTCGGGCGGAACGGTGACTTCGCGCTCCCTGGACCCGGCCACGCTGGGGGTGCCCCGCGCGACGGCGGCGGACCTGCGCGGCGGCGACGCGGCTTCGAACGCCCAGGTGGTCCGCGAGCTGGTGGGCGGCAAGCCGGGACCGGTGCGGGACGCGGTGCTGATCAACGCGGCCGCGGCCTTGGCGGCGTTCAACGGGTTCTCGGGGTCCCTCGAGGACGATCTGCGCGCCGGGCTGGCACGAGCGGCCGAGGCGATCGATTCCGGGGCCGCGGCGGCGCTGCTGGACCGCTGGATCGCCTTCGCCTGACTGGCCGACCTGGACGACGTGAATGACTCATTCATGTCGTCTGGTGACATGAATGAGTCATTCACGTCACCCGCGGAAGGCCGCCCGGTACGAGGTCGGGCTCGTTCCCCGCAACCGGGTGAACTGGTGCCGCAGCGCGGCCGCCGACGCGTAGCCGCACGCCACCGCGATGTCCTCCACCGACAGCCGGCCCTCCTCCAGCAGCGCCTGCGCCCGGTCCAGGCGACGCTCGGTCAGCCACCGGTGCGGGGTCGTGCCCGTCGCCGCCGAAAAGCGGCGCAGGAACGTCCGCTCCCCCAGCCCGCTCCGGCGGGCCAGCTCCGCCACCGTGAACGGCCGGTCCAGCCGCCGCTCCACCCACTCCAGGGCCTCCGCCACCACCGAGTCGTCCGGGACGGACGGGACCGGCGCCTGGACGAACTGCGCCTGGCCACCCGCCCGGAACGGCGCCGCCACCATCCGGCGCGCCAGGGTCGTCGCCGCCGTGACACCGCGCAGCCGGCGCACCAGGTGCAGGCACAGGTCCACCGCCGCCACCGTGCCCGCGCTCGTCAGGATCCCGCCGTCGTCGGCGTAGAGCGCCTGGGTGTCCACCACCGCCGAAGGGAACCGGGCGCGGAACTCCGCTTCGTACACCCAGTGGACCGTGCAGCGGCGGCCGTCCAGCAGGCCGGCGTAGCCCAGCGTGAACACCCCCGCGCAGAACCCCGCCACCCACGCGCCCCGCGCGGCCGCGTCGCGCAGGACGTCCAGCACCTCCGCGGGCGGTGGCGCCGTCCGGGGCGCGCACGTCGGCACGATCAGCAGGTCCGCCGACGCCGCGAAGTCCAGCCCCCGCAGCCCGGTCAGCCCGAACCCCGACCAGCTGGCCACCGGCGCGCCAAGAGGCGAGCAGACCCCGAACTCCCAGCCCTCGATGCCGTCGGCGCTGCGGTCCGTGCCGAACACCTCGCACGCGACCCCCAGCTCGAACGGCGAAACGTGGTCGGCCAGCACCACCGCGACCCGGTTGACGTCCATGCCGGCCAGCATGTCACAAGTTTTGCGGCCGTTGTCATCTCTGACACTGGTCGACGGTCACGGACCAGACGAACCTGGACGGCATGACGAACTCCGAAACCCGCCCGCTGCTCCAGTGGTCCGCGGCGATGGCGATGTCCGGCACGATCGGCGCCGTCGTCCTCGAGAGCGGCGCGGCCGCACCCGCCGTCGCCTTCGCCCGCTGCTTCGTCGGCGGCGCGCTCCTCGTGATCTGGTGCTTCGCGCGCGGCTGGCTGCCCGCCTGGCGGCCCTCGAAGCGCGACCTCGGGCTGGCCGTCCTCGGCGGGCTGTTCCTGGTCGGCAACTGGGTGCTGCTGTTCGCGTCCTATGCGCTTTCGTCGATCTCGGTCAGCACCGTCGTCTACCACACCCAGCCGCTCATCCTGGTCGGCCTGGCGGCGGCGTTCCTCGGCGAGAAGGTGGCGAAGAGCCACCTGGTCCGGGCCGCGATCGCGTTCGGCGGTGTGGCCTTGATCTCGCTGTCCGCGCACGGTGAGGACGGCAAACCCGTGCAGCTCGCGGGGATCGGGCTGGCGCTCGGCGCGGCCCTGCTCTACGCCGGCGCGTCCTTCGTCGCGAAGCAGCTGAAGCACATCCGCCCGCACTTGCTCGCGGCCGTCCAGACGACGGTGGGCGCGCTCGTGCTGGCCCCGGTGCTGCTCATCACCCCGCTACCGGCCACGACGCACGGACTGCTCTGGCTGGTCCTGCTGGGCACCGTCCACACGGCACTGATGTACGTGCTGATGTACGCGAGCATCGGCAAGCTGCCGACCACGACGGTGGCGCTGCTGTCCTACCTGTACCCGGTGGTCGCGGTGCTGGTGGACGTCGCCTTCTACGGCCACCGCCCGACCTGGCCGGAGGCGCTGGGGATGCTCGCAGTACTGGCCGCGGCCCTGAGTCCTCAGCGCCGCGGCCAGTCGAAAGAAGCGAAGGTCAGTCGTGCGACGGACCCGTGTGATACTCGAACACCAGCCCGCCGATCGTGATGAGCAGCGCGACCAGCGCGATGACGAGCAGCCAGATGTGGAAGAACGCCAGGCCCAGCGCGGCGAGGGCCGCGGTGGCGGCCATGCCGACCGGCCAGTAGCTGCCCGGGCTGAAGAAGCCCAGCTCGCCGGCGCCGTCGCTGATCTCGGCGTCCTCGCGGTCCTCCGGGCGCGGTTCGATGCGGCGGGCGACGAACTGCATGTAGCTGCCCGCGAGGAACGCGAGGCCACCGGTGAGGAACAGCGCGACGATGCCGACCGGCTCGGCCCCGTGGGTCGCGGCCAGCGCGGTCCACACCCAGTACACGGCCGCCATGAACACGGCGAAGATCGCCACGATGAAGAAGATGCGGGCTTCGACCTTCATGGTCTTGTTCCTACTCCCTGTGTGGCCGTCAGTTGGACGCGGTCCGCGCCGTGCGGTCGGTGTTGAACGGCTGGGTGGTCACCGCGTGCGGGGTGCACAGCTCGCCGCAGTTCATCTTCGCCAGCGCTTCGGCGGCGGTGAACGTCTGGCCGGTGGCCGGGTTCACCTGCTTGCGCAGCGCGATGTACTGGTCGTACTTGTCCGCCGAGAGCGCGCGGACCTCGAAGTTCATCACCGAGTGGTACGTGCCGCACAGCTCCGCGCACCGGCCGACGAAGGAGCCTTCGCGGTCGATCGTGTTCTGGAAGGAGCTGTCCTGGTTGTTCTTGTCCGGGTTCGGCATGACGTCCCGCTTGAAGTGGAACTCCGGCACCCAGAAGGAGTGGATGACGTCGGTGGAGATCAGGTCGTACTGGACGACCTTGCCGACCGGGAGCACCAGCAGCGGGATCTCACCGGACGAGCCGACCGTGCTGACCTGGCCGCTGCCGTCGGGCTTCGCCGCGTTGGCGTCCTCGTACTTGAACTCCCAGTTCCACTGGAAGGCCACGACCTGGACCTTGACGTCCGGGTTCGGGATCTTGTCCAGGACCTTCGACTCCGTCGTCGCGGTGAAGAAGAACAGGACGCAGACCATGATCGTCGGGACGACGACCGTGAACAGCTCGAGCGGGATGTTGTACTGGAACTGCCGGGGCAGCTCCTCCGGCTCGCCGTCGGCGGTCTTCTTCTTGCGGTGGAACGCCGCGGTCCAGAAGATCAGGGCCCACACGATGGCGCCGACGACCAGCGCGGCCACCACGGTCCAGGTCCACAGCGTGCGCATCTCGTTCGCCTGGCGCGTGACACCCACCGGCCAGCCGAACCGCAGGATCTCGTCGCCGGAGCAGCCCGTCGCGGTCAGCGCGACCAGCACGGCCAGCGCGGCGACGCGCACGGTCCGCTTCCCCAGGGTGCGCTTGGGTTGTCCCACTGCGCCTCGCCCTTTCACCCAGAGCCTCCTACGACAGATCTTTGTGACAGCCGGACTCTAGCCGAGTTGGCCCGTCCTGCTGACCAAGGGGTAACCATCGACGCGCGTGGTACTCGCCACGGCGGTCCCGGCATACTGGGGCCTTCCCCCAGCCCGGTGAAGACCCTGAAGGTGTGTGAGTACCCGTGTGCGGCCTGCTTGGACTGATCTGCGCGACCGAGACCGGCGCGGCGAACGCGCGTGACGCCGTCGGCGCGGCCATGCGCTGCCAGCGTCACCGCGGCCCCGACGAGCAGGACACCTGGGCCGACGCCGAGGTCGTCTACGGCTTCAACCGGCTCGCGTTCATCGACGTCGAGCACGCCCACCAGCCCCTGGTCTGGGGCCCGCCGGAGGCGCCCGGCCGGTACACGATGAACTTCAACGGCGAGATCTACAACTATCTGGAGCTGCGGGCCGAGCTCGCCGAAAAGCACGGCGCGAAGTTCGAGACCGAGGGTGACGGCGAGGCCATCGTCGCCGGCTTCCACTACCTCGGCGCCGACTGGGTGAAGCGCCTGCGCGGCATGTTCGCCTTCATGATCTGGGACTCCCAGGAGAAGAAGGTCTTCGGCGCGCGCGACCCGTTCGGGATCAAGCCGCTGTTCTACTCGGCCGGCCCCGGCGGGGTGGCGTTCTCCAGCGAGAAGAAGAGCCTGCTCGAGCTGTCGGACACCCTCGGCGTCGCCCAGGAGCTGGACCGCACGGCCCTCCAGCACTACCTGGTCCTGCAGTACGTGCCCGAGCCGGAGTCGCTGCACACCGCGATCCGCCGCGTCGAGTCCGGCACCTCGTTCGAGGTGGCCCCCGGCGGCGAGGTGGCGTTCACCCGCTACTTCCACCCGCAGTTCACCGCGAAGCCGGTGAACTCGCAGGCCGAGGCCGAGGAGCTGCACCAGCGCATCGCCGATGTGATGCGCGACTCGGTCGGCAAGCACATGATCTCGGACCCCGACGTCACGGTCGGCGCGTTCCTCTCGGGCGGCATCGACTCCACGGCCACCGCGACGCTGGCCAAGGAGCACAACCCGAACCTGATCGCGTTCACCACCGGGTTCGAGCGCGAGGGCTACTCCGAGGTCGACGTCGCCGCCGAGTCGGCCGCCGCGATCGGCGTGAAGCACGTGGTCCGGACGGTGTCGGCGGACGAGATGATGGAGGTGCTGCCGCTCATCGTCTGGTATCTCGACGACCCGGTCGCCGACCCGGCGCTCGTCCCGCTGTGGTTCATCGCCCGCGAGGCCCGCAAGCACGTCAAGGCGGTGCTCTCCGGCGAGGGCGCCGACGAGCTGTTCGGCGGCTACACGATCTACAACGAGCCGATCTCGCTGGCGCCGTTCGAGAAGATCCCGGGCGGCATGCGCAAGCTCATCGGCAAGGTCTCGACGAAGATCCCCGAGGGCACCCGCGGCAAGGACCTGCTGCGCCGCGGCGCGCTGCCGCTGGAGGACCGCTACTACGGCAACGCCCGCAACTTCCGCGACGACCAGCTGCGCAACGTGCTGAAGAGCTACCAGGAAGGCGTCGGCTTCAAGGACGTCACGGCGCCCTGGTACGACGTCTCGCGCGGCTGGGACCCGGTCGCCCGCATGCAGCACGTCGACCTCTACACCTGGCTGCGCGGCGACATCCTGGTCAAGGCCGACAAGGTGACCATGGCGAACTCGCTCGAGCTGCGGGTGCCGTTCCTGGACGCCGAGGTGTTCAAGGTCGCGGCGTCGATCCCGCTGGACCAGAAGCTGGCCCACGGGACGACGAAGTACGCGCTGCGCCAGGCCCTGGCGAAGATCATCCCGGCGCACGTGCTCAACCGGCGCAAGCTCGGCTTCCCGGTCCCGATCCGGCTGTGGCTGCGCAACGAGATGTACGACTGGGCGAAGGGGATCATCAGCGACTCGAAGACCGACGAGCTGCTGGACAAGAAGGCGATCCTGGCGCTGCTGGAGGAGCACAAGGCGGGTCAGCTGGACCGCAGCCGCCAGCTGTGGGCGCTGATCGTGTTCATGCTGTGGCACGGCATTTTCGTCGAGCACCGGATCAAGCCCGAGGTGCCGGAGCCGGTGTACCCGGTCAAGCTCTGAGCGAACTCCCCGTCGAAGCCACCCTGCGTCCGTAGGGTGGCTTCGACGCTTTTCGGGGGTGGTCGAAGTGGACTTCGTGCTGGTGCACGGAACGACGCAGGGACCCGGCGGCTGGGCGCTGCTGGAGCGGGAGCTGGCGGGCCACCGGACGTTCGCGGTCGACCTCCTCGACGGCGACGGCACCGACTTCCCCGCCCTGGTGCGGCGGCAGCTGCCGGTGCTGGAGCGGCCGGTCGTCGTCGCGCATTCCGGCAGCGGAGTGCTGCTCCCGGCGATCGGCGCGGCGCTCGGCGCCTCACGGCTGGTGTGGGTGGGCGCCTACATCCCCGACTTCCCGGGCGGCCGGAGCCTGGCCGAGGAGGTCGCGGCCGGCGTCACGGAGCTCTTCCACCCGGAGTGGGCCGGCGTGGACCCCACCCGCGACCCGGCGCTGGCCGACCGGTTCCTCTTCCACGACTGCGCCGCCGAGGTGCGCGCCTGGGCGCACGGCACGCTGCGGTTGTTCCACCCTGCGGTGCTGCCCGCGCAGCGGGCGGGACGGGCGCCGTCGATCCCGTCGACGGTCGTGGTGCCCACCGCCGACCGCACGCTGCGGGCGGAGTGGATGGCCCGGGCGGCACGCGAACGGCTGGGCGTCGAGCCGGTCCGGCTCGACGCCGGGCACTGCCCGCACGTCTCCCGCCCGGCCGAGCTGGCCCGGCTGGTCGTGAGCGGGAGCCAGGGTTAGAACCCTGGTTCCCCCTCACGACCGGCGGGCGTCAGGCGGGCAGGACCACCGAGATCTCGTCCGCCGCGTCCGGGCCGAAGGCCTCGCCGATGCGGGCCAGGGCGTCGGCGCGGTCGAACGTCCACTCCTGCGTGCCGACCGTCTCCAGGACCAGCACCGCGATCAGCGAGCCCAGCTGGGCCGCGCGCTCGACGTTCAGGCCGCCGTCGAGGCCGGCCAGGAAGCCCGCGCGGAAGCCGTCGCCGACGCCCGTCGGGTCGGCCTTCGCGCGCTCGGGGACCGCGCCGATCTGCAGGGCGACGCCGTCCTTGCCGACGATCTCGACGCCCTTCTCGCCCAGCGTCGTGATCCGCAGGCCGACCTGGTCGAGGACGTCGGCCTCGGTCCAGCCGGTCTTCTGGAGCAGCAGCTCCCACTCGTAGTCGTTGCTGAACAGGTACTTCGCGCCGGCGACGAACGCGCGCGCCTGCTCGCCGGTCATCCGGGCCAGCTGCTGCGACGGGTCGACGGCGAACGCGTAGCCGCGCTGGCGGCACTCCTCGGCGTGGCGGACCATGCCCTCGGGGTCGTCCGGGCTGATCAGCACCAGGCTGAGCTCGCCGGCGCGCTCGGCGATGGGCTGCAGCTCGATGTTGCGGGACTCGGCCATCGCGCCGGCGTAGAACGTCGCGATCTGGCAGAGGTCCTCATCGGTCGTGCAGACGAACCGCGCGGTGTGCGCGACTTCCGACACGTGCACGCCGGACGTGTCGACGCCGTGCCGCTCCAGCCAGGAGCGGTAGTCCGCGAAGTCGGCGCCGACGGCGCCCACGAGCACCGGCTGCACGCCGAGCACCCCGAGGCCGAAGGCGATGTTCGCGCCGATGCCGCCGCGGCGGACCACGAGGTCGTCGGCGAGGAAGCTCAGCGAGACCCGGTGCAGCTGCTCGGCGACCAGCTGCTCCGCGAACCTGCCCGGGAAATGCATGAGGTGGTCGGTTGCGATACTGCCGGACACCGCGATCCTGGCCCTGTCTGCCACCGGCTGCTCCTTTGTGCTCGACCTCACGGCAAAAGGCGCGAAGTTACCCCCGGGTCATGACCCAACCGGGTAGTTCGCGCGCGCCCAGCCGACACTACCGGCTGGTACTCCTTCTCCAGTCGAGAGCGGATCAATAGCGTTACGAATCGTGAACGCCGTCACCGAACCCGAGACCCTGTCCGAGCTGATCGCCGACTGCGCGCTCATCCCGGCGACCCTGCAGGCCGAGAGCCGTCCGCCCGCCTTCGTCACGGCCAGTCCGTGGGAGGTCGACGAGGCGTGCCACGCCCAGGTCGCGGAGCTCGACGCCTACGTGTAGTCCGCAGAAACGAAGAAGGCCCCGCCTCCCTTCCGGGGAGCGGGGCCTTTCTCACGCTTGACTCAGTGGAACGAGTCGCCGCAGGCGCAGGAGCCCGTCGCGTTCGGGTTGTCGATCGTGAAGCCCTGCTTCTCGATCGTGTCCACGAAGTCGATGACGGCTTCCGACACGTACGGGGCGCTCATCCGGTCGACCGCCACCTTGAGGCCGTCGAAGTCGCGGAACAGGTCGCCGTCGAGCGTGCGCTCGTCGAAGAACAGCTGGTAGCGCAGGCCCGCGCAACCACCGGGCTGGACGGCGATGCGCAGGTGCATGTCGTCGCGGCCCTCCTGCTCGAGCAGGGCCTTCGCCTTGGAAGCCGCGGCGTCGGTCAACGTGACGCCGTGGGTCTCCTCGGCGGTCTCGGCCTGCGTCGCGCCGGCGTGCTCAGCGGTCGTCATGGCACTCCCTCTAAGTCGAACTCGCTGCGGATACTCCTCGTGCTGACGTCTTCAACACCCGGAGCGTCCGATCTGTTCCCCCACCATGGTCGCACATCGATCGACCTGGTGAACGGCGGCGTGACGCCTGCAATACCCTGATGACGTGAGGTTCCTGCGCCGAAGCACCACAGACAACGCCGCCGACGAGCCGGAGGCAGCCGACGCCGTCGACGTCGGCGGCAAGGCGTACACGCCCGGTAAGGGCAAGGCTACGCCGAAGCGCCGTGAGGCCGAGGCGAAGCGACGCGGCCCGGTGGCGCCGCCGCCGACCACCATGCGCGAGGCGATGAAGCGCAACAAGGAACTGCGCAAGTCGAACCCGCAGACGAAGGAAGACCGCCGCGCGGCGGCCAAGCTCCGCCGCGACCGCATGATGGCGGGCGACGACAAGTACCTGCTCCCCCGCGACCGCGGGCCGGTCAAGGCGTACGTCCGCGACCTGGTCGACACGCGGCGCAACCTGCTGGGCCTGTTCATGCCGCTGGCGATCCTGGTGTTCCTGGCGCTGCTGGTGCCGATGCCCCAGGTGCAGTCGTACATCACGCTGCTGTGCACGGCGCTGCTGCTGGTGATGGCCATCGAGGGTTTCGTGAACGGGCGCAAGATCGCGAAGCTGGCGCGGGAGAGGTTCCCGAAGGAAACGGTGAGCGGCCGGTCGATCGGGTGGTACGCGTTCGTGCGGGCGTCCCAGATCCGGCGGCTGCGGGTGCCCAAGCCGCGGCTGAAGCCGGGGGACCCGATCCCGAACTGAGCTGGTTTCGAGAAACCGGGTGGAGCGAGCCTCCACCCGGCTTCTTGCTGTCCGGGGCCCGGCTGAAACGACGTGAATGACTCATTCATGTCGTCTGGTGACATGAATGAGTCATTCACGTCACTCGGGAAGCCGGGCGCGAGGCTGGAGTCACTCCAGGGTCGTTAGCAAAGCAAACGATTACCGCCTAGGCTGAGCCCATGGAGTTTCGTCGTCTCGGCCGCAGTGGCCTCAACGTCAGTGAGATCTCGTACGGGAACTGGCTCACCCACGGTTCCCAGGTCGAGGAAGACCAGGCGCACGCCTGCATCAAAGCCGCGCTCGACGCCGGCATAACAACGTTCGACACCGCTGATGTCTACGCGAACACCGCGGCGGAGTCCGTCCTGGGCCGCGGCCTGAAGGGCCAGCGGCGGGAAAGCCTGGAGATCTTCACCAAGGTCTTCTGGCCCACCGGCCCCAAGGGCCCCAACGACAAGGGCCTGTCCCGCAAGCACATCATGGAGTCCGCGAACGCGTCCCTGAAGCGGCTCGGCACCGACTACGTCGACCTCTACCAGGCGCACCGGTTCGACCGGACCGTCCCGCTCGAAGAGACCATGCTCGCCTTCGCCGACCTCGTCCGCCAGGGCAAGGTGCTCTACGTCGGCGTCTCGGAGTGGACCGCCGAGCAGATCAGCCGCGGGGCCGCCCTCGCCCGCGAGCTGAGGATCCCCTTCGTCTCCAACCAGCCGCAGTACAACATGCTCTGGCGCGTCATCGAGGACCAGGTCATCCCGGCCTCGGAGCGCGAAGGTCTCAGCCAGATCGTCTGGTCGCCGATCGCGCAGGGCGTGCTCACCGGCAAGTACAAGCCCGGTCAGGACTACCCCGCCGGCTCGCGCGCCACCGACGAGAAGGGCGGCGCCAACATGGTCGCCCGCTTCCTCGACGAGACCGTCCTCAAGCGCGTCGCCGAGCTGGAGCCCCTCGCCAAGCAGGCCGGCCTCTCGCTCGCGCAGCTGGCCGTCGCGTGGGTGCTGCAGAACCCGAACGTCGCTTCGGCGATCATCGGGGCTTCGCGCCCGGAGCAGGTGCACGAGAACGTCAAGGCTGCCGGCAAGAAGCTCGACGCCGACCTGCTGAAGGCCATCGACGACGTCCTCGGCGACGTCGTCGAGCGCGACGCGAGCCTGACCAAGAGCCCCTAGTCCTGGTTGATCCGGCCCTGGAACGGCACGTCGAACTCGAACGCGTCCTCCGGGGCCAGCCGGGGCTGCAGCCCGAACCCGCGCAGGAGGCGGCTGGCACCCGCCAGCCGGTCGCCTCCTCGCCCGGGCACGCGCGCCGGCGCGAGGCCGTGCGACACCAGCAGCGTCTCGACCTCGTCGATCAGCTTGTAGGGGTCGTAATCACCCACGGACCCAGGTCTTCCCGGTGATCCGCTCGTAGACCTCCGTGTAGCGCCGCCGCGTCTGCTCGACGATCTCCGCGGGGATCTCCGGCCCGGGCGGGGTCTTGTCCCAGCCGGTCGTCAGCGACCAGTCGCGGACGAACTGCTTGTCGAACGCGTGCTGCGGGCGGCCCGGCTCCCACTCGTCGGCCGGCCAGAACCGCGACGAGTCCGACGTCAGGACCTCGTCGCCGAGGGTCAGCGTGCCGTCGGCGTCGAAGCCGAACTCCAGCTTCGTGTCCGCGATGATCACGCCTTGCTCGGCAGCGTGTTCCGCGCCCTTCGTGTAGATCTCCAGCGTCAGCTCGCGAAGCCGCTTCGCGGTGTCTTCGCCGATCTCGTTCAGCACCTCGTCGAAGGTCATGAACTCGTCGTGGCCGGTGTCGGAGATCTTCGTCGTCGGCGTGAAGATCGGCTCCGGCAGCTTGTCGCCCTCGACCAGGCCCGGCGGCAGCGCGACGCCGGAGATCTTGCCGTCGCGCTGGTACTCGCGCAGGCCCAGGCCGGCCAGGTAGCCGCGCGCGATGCACTCGACCTGGACCATCTTCAGCGGCTTGCAGCGCGTCGCGCGGCCGGCGAACTCGGCCGGCACGTCCGTCGTCGAGACCACGTGGTTCGGGACCACGCCGGCCATCCGCTCGAACCACCACGCCGACAGCTGGTTGAGCAGCGCACCCTTGTCCGGGATCGGCGTCGGCAGCGAAACGTCGTAGACCGAGACGCGGTCGGACGCGACGAGCAGGATGTCCCCGCCGTCGAGTTCGTACAGGTCACGGACCTTGCCCGCGTGGATGTGCTTCATTCGCCGTCCTCAGTCGTGTACTCGTAGAAAACCCAGTGGTCGGGCAAGGCGGCGGACTCACCGTACTCGACGACCGTCCCGTCGGCCGCCAGGAAGGTGCTCCGGCCGAGCAGCACCGGCGACCCGGCGGGCAGCCCCAGTTCGGCCGCCTCCTCCTCGCCCGCGCGGCCCGCCGCGTGCCGTTCCTGCGTCGTCGCGATCTTCGTGCCCAGGCGCGCGGCCGCGTGGGCCGGCGTGCCTTCGACGATCCGCTCGGGCACCAGCAGCGCCGGCGCCTTGGCCGACAGCGCGCCGTCGAACCACGACGTCGACGTCGACAGCGGCCGCGAATCCGGCCCGTAGGTGGTACGGCGCCGCCGGATCGCCGGGGCGCCCTCCTCCAGGCCCAGCGCGGCCGCGGCGCGCTCGGACGCCGGCTCGAGGCCGGCCGAGCGGATCACGGCGAAGTGGCCGGGCGGGTAGATCCGGCCCGTGCGGCCCGAAGCGGCAGTGCGGTCGCGGGCCGTGCGGTGCAGGCCGCCGCGGTCGACGACCGTGCCGACGCCGCGCACCGGCCGCACGAGGCCCTGCGAACGGAGGGTGGCGAGCACCTTGGTGGCCGTCGCCATGGCGACGGCCCACGTGCGCGCGATCTCGCGGGCGGACGGCACCGCGTCGCCCTCCTGCAGCCGGCCGGACAGGATGTCCTCACGGATGCGGCCCGCGATCTGCAGGTACGGCGGCTCAGGACGGTCGAGGGTGGGCAAGGCGGCTCCTCACGCCGGACATCACGCACAAGTGTTCTAGCACGCCAGGGTGTCTCCCACAAAGACCTGTTCAGAACCACCCAGGTGTACTAGTACACGTGCTGGACGGCGCTCTAGTACGCAAGTTACCCTCGAAAGTGTGTCCCCGCCCACACCTCACACCGGCTCCAGCGGCCAGGGCCTCGAGGAACTCCTCGAGGAACTCCGGCGCCGCAAGTGGGTGCTGCACCTGTTCGGCGGCCGCGAGGCCCCGGAGATCTACGCGGCCGTGTACCGGTGGCCGACCTGCGCGGACGTCATCGTCCTGCGGGACGAGCACCGGGCGAGCGCCTACCGCGTGCCTTTGTTCCCGGGCACCGACGTGTTCAGCCCGAAGGTGGTCACGTGGCAGTACCACGCCACCCCGGTCTGGACGCTGCGGGCGGTGCTCACCCTCGCGGAGCCCGGCACGCCGGGCGCGCCGCTGCAGGCACTGCGGCCACAGCCGGAGTGCCACATCCCGCCGGAGCTGCGCCACGACGTGACGATCCGGCCGACGGGCACCACGGAAACCGAAGGGAACGACGGTGGCGGCCCGCCCGCGTGCGCCTAGTCAGCGGGCGAGCAGCCGCTCCGCGACCACCAGGTCGTGGGGGTAGGTGATCTTGAGGTTCTCGGGAGCACCCGGGACCCACCGGATCGGCAGGGAGGAGAACCGCTCCATGCACGACGAAGTGTCCGTACCCACGAAGCCCGCACGCTCGGCCTGTTCGTAGGCCTCGAGCAGCGGTCCGGCCCGGAAGCCCTGAGGCGTCTGGACTCGGATCGCGCCGGGCACCTGGGCGACCAGGTGCCCGGCATCCACTCCGACGACGTCGTCGGCGGCCAGGCCCGGCACAGCCCCCCCGTCCTCGCGTGTCCGGGTCAGTACCGTGCCGATCAGCTCGGAGTGGACCAGCGGCCGGGCCGCGTCGTGCAGCAGCACGGCGTCGACCCGGCCGCCCGCAATTCTCGGGGCGAGGTGGCGCAGGGCGTTGAGCTCGGAGGCTTGGCGCGTGTCCCCGCCGGGCACGATCTCGACGTCGTCGCCGGCCACCTCGTCGNGTCCGGGTCAGTACCGTGCCGATCAGCTCGGAGTGGACCAGCGGCCGGGCCGCGTCGTGCAGCAGCACGGCGTCGACCCGGCCGCCCGCAATTCTCGGGGCGAGGTGGCGCAGGGCGTTGAGCTCGGAGGCTTGGCGCGTGTCCCCGCCGGGCACGATCTCGACGTCGTCGCCGGCCACCTCGTCGGCGAGTTCCCGGTCCTGCGGCCGGATCACGAGCACGAGCACGCCGATGCCGGGGACGCGCCTGAAGGCGTCCAGCGACCAGGCGACGACGCGCCGCCCGGCCAGGGGCAGGTAGACCTTGTTCAGCTTCGCCCCGACGCGGGTGCCCGCGCCGCTGGCCAGCACCACCGCGGCCGCCGTCGTCTCCACGAGCCGCGAGACTACCGGCCGCGCGCCGGCGAGGCCGCGGCCGCGCGCCTCCCCGCGGCCGCGTCCTCGCCTCCGCCACCCGCCTCCACCGCGCACCTCCCCCGCCGCCGCACCCGATGTCGTGAATGACTCATTCCTGTCGCCTGACGACATGGATGAGTCATTCACGTCGTTCCGAGGCGACCCGCCGCCGCCGGGGGCCGCCGCGCTGCCGGTAGGTTGGCCACAGCGTTGTCATGAGCGCTGCCGTGCACGAGAAAGGGCCTGGTGTGGAGCCGGACAGCATCGAGTTCCCCGAGATCACCCCGCCCGACGACCACGCCCGGTCCGACGCGATCGCGCTGCACGACAAGCTGGTCAAGCCGGCCGGGTCGCTCGGCAGGCTCGAAGAGCTGGGCGTCTGGATCGCGGCCTGCCAGGGCCAGTCGCCGCCGCGGCCGTTCACCCGCCCGCGCGTGATCGTCTTCGCCGGCGACCACGGCGTCGCCGCGAAGGGCGTGTCCGCCTATCCCGCCGAGGTCACCGGGCAGCTGCTCGGCACCATGCTGACCGGCGGCGCGGCGATCAACGTGCTGGCCGCCGCCGCGGGGGCGAGCGTCCGCGTGGTCGACATGGCCGTCGACACCGAAGCACCCGCCACCCGCTCGATCGGCGAGTTCAAGGTCCGCCGCGGCTCCGGCTCCATCGACGTCGAGGACGCCCTGACCGCCGACGAGGCGAAGCAGGCGATCCGCGCCGGGATCGCGATCGCCGACGCCGAAGTCGACGGCGGCGCCGACCTGCTCATCCCCGGCGACCTCGGGATCGGCAACAGCACGCCGGCGTCGGTGCTGGTGGCCGCGCTGACCGGCAGCGAGCCGGTCGCGGTGGTCGGCCGCGGCTCCGGCATCGACGACGACGCCTGGATGCGCAAGGCCGCCGCGGTGCGCGACGCGCTGCGCCGGGCCCGCGCGGTCCTGGCCGACCCGGTCGCCCTGCTGCGCACGACGGCGGGCGCCGACATCGCCGCCATGGCCGGGTTCCTGGCGCAGGCCGCGGTCCGCCGGACACCGGTGGTGCTCGACGGGCTCGTCGCGTGCGCCGCGGCCCTGGTCGCCGAGGACCTCGCGCCGGGCGCGCGCCGCTGGTGGGTCGCCGGGCAGCGGACCGCCGAACCCGCGCACGCCCTCGCCCTGGAGCACCTGGACCTGGGCCCGCTGCTGGAACTGGACGTCCGCCTGGGCGAAGGCACCGGCGCGGTCACGGCCCTGCCGCTGCTGATGATGGCGGCCCGCGTCCTGGCCGAGACCGCGACCCACGACCAGGCCGGCGTCTCCGGCCCGGTCATCCCGGCCACCGCCACCTGAGCGCCCGCAAAAGGGCCCCGCACCGGAAGTGCGGGGCCCTTTTCACGCGGTCAGCCGAGCGGGACCATCCAGTGGTCGACGTCCGGGTGGGTGCCCTCCTGGATCCCCGTCAGCTCTTCACGCAGCTTCATGGTGAGCGAACCCGGCTGGCCGTCGGCGATCGTGAACTCGCCACCTCCGTGCTTGACGTGCCCGACCGGCGTGATCACCGCCGCCGTGCCGCACGCGAACGTCTCGGTCAGCTCGCCCGAGGCCGACGCCTTCTCCCACTCGTCGGTGGAGATCCGGCGCTCCTCGACCTTGTACCCGAGCCGCGAAGCCAGCTGCAGCAACGACTTGCGCGTGACACCGGGCAGCAGCGAGCCGGTCAGCTCGGGCGTGACCACCCGGGCGTTCTCGCCGGAGCCGAAGACGAAGAACAGGTTCATCCCGCCCATCTCCTCGACCCAGCGCCGCTCGACGGCGTCGAGCCAGACCACCTGGTCGCAGCCCTTTTCGACGGCCTGCGCCTGCGCCACGAACGACGCCGCGTAGTTGCCGGCGCACTTCGCCGCGCCGGTGCCGCCGGGCGCCGCGCGGACGTACTCCGTCGACAGCCAGACGCTCACCGGCTTCACGCCGCCGGAGAAGTACGAGCCCGCCGGGGACGCGATGACCGTGTACACGTAGTCGGCGGCCGGGCTGTTGACGCCGAGCCCGGTGGACGTCGAGATCATGAACGGCCGCAGGTAGAGGGAATCCCCCTGCCGGGTGGGCACCCACCGGCCGTCGACGGCGATGAGCTCCCGCAGCGACTCGACGAAGACCTCCTCCGGCAGCTGCGGCATGGCGAGCCGCTCGGCCGACTGCCGGAACCGCGCGGCGTTGGCGTCCGGGCGGAACGACGCGATCGTGCCGTCCGGCTGGCGGTAGGCCTTCAGACCCTCGAAGATCGCCTGGCCGTAGTGCAGCACCGACGTCGCCGGGTCGAGGGTGAACGGGGCGTAGGGGCCGACCTGGGCATCGTGCCAACCGTCGGCCTTCGACCACTTGACGGTCACCATGTGGTCGGTGAAGTACAACCCGAAACCGGGCTTCTCGAGTACCTCCGCGACACGGTCCGCGCTCGCAGGACTCGGGTGCGGGACATGGGCGAACTGCGTCGTGGTCGTCATGGCTAGACGATACCGCTTGGTCGGAGGCGCGTTAGTCGGAAGTCCCACTGTTCGCGGGTCCGCCGCGCCCGCGCCGCGATGACTCTAGGATGACGGCGTGAGCTACTCCACGCAGCCGGTGCCCCGGCCCAAGACCGGCGGGGCCGACGTCAAGACGTTCGTCACCGCGGTGCTGCTGACGTTCGGCGTCGGCCTGCTCGGCATGGTCGGCTGGGCCGTGCTCAGCAGCGGCTTCGGCGGCTTCCTCGGCCTCGTCGCCGGTGTCTTCGGCATCGTGTGGTGGCGGAGCATCCACGGCAAGAAGGTGTTCCCGGCGGTGATCCCGACGAAGTCGGTCGTCATCCTCGCGGTCGTCAACGCGGTGCTGGCGCTGGTCCTCTTCCTGACCGCGGGCTGAGCTCCGCCGGCAGCCGCGGCGCCGGCCACCCTTCGTCCGGGCGGAAGTCGGTGTCCGTGCCGTCGAACGGGTAGGCGCCGCGCTCCGCCAGCGCGCCGATCCGCTCGCCCTCCGCGCGCAGCCGGTCGAACTGCTCGAGCGTCAGGCGGCCGACCTCGATGGCGGCCTCGGCCTCGTCCTCGTCGTCCCAGCGCCACGTGCCGTCGGGCTCGACGACGACATCGAGCACGCCGTCGATCCGGTCGACCGCGCCCGGGGTGCGGCCCAGCGGGATCTCCAGGTTGACGTACCAGTTCTTGAACCGGCCTTCGAGGTCGAAGAACCACCAGACCGACGACCACTCGTCTTCGGGGATCCGGCGCAGCGTCGACGCGCCGTGCCAGAGGTCCGGCACCGGCACGCGCGGGATGCGGAACCGCTGGTCCAGCGGGGCGTCCCGCATCAGGCGGCCGTCGGCGAGCCTGCTGCCGACGATCGGGGTACCCGCCGGGAGCCAGGCCAGCAGGACGCGGCCGTCGTCTTCGAGGACGCGCAGCGGGTGGACCTGGCCGATCGAGCCGTCGGGGCGGTGGAAGCGTTCGACCACGGTCTCCCCCGGCCGCCAGCGTCGATCACTCACGTGACCCACTGTACCTGCGCGCGCGTACGCCCAGTAGCAGCTCGATCACGGTCGCCAACCCGGCGAGGACTAGCACGGGCAGCGCCGGCAGGAAGTACGCGGCCACCGCGGCGACGGCGACGCCCGCGAGCCCGCGCACCCCGGTCCGCTCGCGGACGCCGGCGCCGGCGGCGAGCGCGGGCACCACGGTCGCGACCACCGCGACGACGGTGAGCACCGGCTGCAGGGAATCCGCGTCGGCGGCGGAAAGCAGGTCTCGTAAGGACGTCAGGGACAACCCCAGCCGGACCGCGCCGAGCTGGTAGAGCGCGGCGAACGCGGTCAGCACCGCGACGGCGCCGAGCAGCAGCACGCGCCACCCGGCGTACTCCCGCCTTTCCGGGCGCAGGAACGGCAGGAACACCACCGCGGCGACGAGCACGCCCGCGAAGTCCGGCGGCTGCGGGCCGCCGCCCGCGGTCGCCACCGGCGGCACGGCCACGCACAGCGCGACCAGCACGAGCCCGGCGACGAGCAGCAGCCCGCCCGCGATCCGTACGACGAAGGTCGGGATCTTCAGCCCCGCGAACCCCGCGCCGGCGACCACCACGACGAACGCGGCGGCCGCGAGTTCACGGTGCGCGGGGAAGACGTAGGCGCCGAACGCGATCGCGTAGACCGTCACCTCGGCCAGCCGGGCCACCGCCACGACGACCCGGTCGACCAGGGCCTCCCCCGGTTCCGGGACCCCGGCCGTCACCCCCGCGGCGACCGCCGCCAGCACCAGCCCGGCCAGCAGCCACCAGCCCGCGCCCGCCGCTCCGGCCGCCAGCGCCACCAGCAGCCCACCGCCCAGCCGCACGCGGCCCTCCTCGCCCTCTGTTCACCGCTGCTTCCGTCGTCATTAGCATGGCTCACGATCCCGACCGGGCCGGCGCCCGGTACCACCGCGAACGCGCGAGGAGCCAGAAGTGACCGTGCCTAAGCTCGCCCTGTCCGACAACACCGGGGAGGCACTGGCCAAGACGCGCGCCGACGTGGTCGTCATCGGCACCCTGGCCGGCGAGGACGGCCCGCTTCTCGCCGACGGCGCCGCCGCCGTGGACGCCGCCTTCGACGGCCGGCTCGCCGGCCTGCTCGCCACCCTCGGCGCGAGCGGCAAGGCCGAAGAGGTCGTCAAGATCCCGACGCTGGGCAAGCTGGCGGCCGGTGTCGTGCTGGCCGTCGGCCTGGGCAAGGCCGGCGACGGCGTCACCCCGGAGCAGGTCCGCCGCGCCGCGGGCGCCGCCGGCCGCGCGCTGGCCGGCACCGACCGCGCGTTCGTGACGCTGTCGGAGCTCGACCTGCAGGCCGCCGTCGAGGGCACGGTCCTCGGCTCGTACGTCTTCACCGCCTACCGCTCGGAGAAGGGCGACGCGCCGGTCGCGAAGGTCGACTTCGCGAGCCCGTCCGGCGGCACCGCCCGCGAGCACAAGGCGACGCTGAAGGCGGCCGGCTCGATCGCCGAGGCCGTCCTCACCGCCCGCGACCTCATCAACACCCCGCCGAACGACCTCTACCCGGCCTCCTTCGCCGACCGCGCGAAGAAGCTGGCCGAGGACAACGGCCTCGAGTTCGAGGTCCTCGACGAGAAGGCGTTGAAGCGCAAGGGCTTCGGCGGCATCCTCGGCGTCGGCGGCGGCTCGTCCCGCCAGCCGCGGCTCGTGCGCATCGGCTACAAGCCGGCCAAGGCCGCCAAGAAGGTCGCGCTGGTCGGCAAGGGCATCACGTTCGACTCGGGCGGCATCTCGCTCAAGCCCGCCGCGAACATGGACCACATGACCTCGGACATGTCCGGCGCGGCCGGCGTGCTCGCCTCGGTCGTGCTGGCCGCGAAGCTCAAGTACCCGCTGGAGGTCGTCGCGCACATCCCGCTGGCGGAGAACCTGCCGTCCGGGACGTCGTACCGCCCGGGCGACGTGCTGACCATGTACGGCGGCAAGACCGTCGAGGTCCTCAACACCGACGCCGAAGGCCGGCTCGTCCTGGTCGACGCGATGGTCCGCGCGGCCGAGGAGAACCCGGACTACCTGATCGAGACCTCGACGCTGACCGGCGCCCAGGTCGTCGCGCTCGGCAACCGCACCGCGGGCGTGATGGGCTCGGACGACTTCCGCGACCGCGTCGCCGCGATCATGCAGGCCACCGGTGAGAACGGCTGGCCGATGCCGCTGCCGGAGGAGCTGCGCGCCGACCTCGACTCGCGGCTGGCCGACCTGGCCAACGTGACGGGCCACCGCTGGGGCGGCATGCTCGCGGCCGGGATCTTCCTGCGCGAGTTCGTCGCCGACGGCCTCGACTGGGTCCACATCGACATCGCGGGCCCGTCGTTCAACACCGGTTCGCCGTGGGGCTACACCGGCAAGGGCGGCACGGGCGTCCCGGTGCGGACGATCGCCGCGGTGCTCGCGGACATCGCCGCCAACGGCTGAGGTGCTCTGACGTGAATGACTCATTCATGTCGCCAGACGACATGAATGAGTCATTCACGTCGCTTCGGGGGCGGTGATCGAATTGCCGCTTTCGGTGTGATCCGCGACACCGTACCGTGGCCGGGTGACGACCGAGCCGGTGGAACGCGACTCCCCCGCCGAAATCGCCGCCGAGCACGACGAAGAACGCCCGGCGCGCACCCTCTCCCGCGTCCCCGACCGGATCGTCTACTTCGTCGCGCTGGCCGTCGCCGTGCTGGTGCTCAAGCAGGTGTTCTTCCCCTTCGCCAAGGGCAACCAGTTCTACCTCGTGCTCTTCCTCGGCGTGACGCTGCCGCTGGTCTTCCTCTGCTACCGCCCGCGGCTGCGCGGCCGTGACGATCCCGGCTGGACCGACTGGGCCCTGGCGGCCATCGCCCTCGCCGTCGGCCTCTACCCCGTGCTCGTCGGGTACGACGACTTCCTGAACCGGCAGGGCACCCTGTCCCCGCTGGACGTCGTGGCCGGCGCGCTGCTGCTCGTGCTGATCCTCGAAGCCACCCGCCGGACGACCGGGCTGGTGCTGCCGATCGTCTGCCTGCTCTTCCTCGCCTACGCCTACTACGGCGGCTACCTCCCGCAGAACTGGGGCATCGCCCACGCGGGCATCGACTTCAGCCAGATCGTCAACGCGCTCTACAACGACGCGAGCGGCTTCTACGGCACCCCACTCGACGTCGCGGGCAGCTACATCGTGCTGTTCACCCTCTACGGCGCCGTCCTGAACGCTTCCGGCGCCGGGCAGTTCTTCGTGGACATCTCCTTCGCCGCCTTCCGCAAGTCGCGGACGGCGCCCGGCCGGACCACCGTCCTGTCGGGATTCCTGCTCGGCACGGTCTCGGGCTCGGGCACCGCGACCGCCGTCAGCCTCGGCTCGATCACCTGGCCGATCCTCAAGAAAGCCCGCTACCCCAAGGAAAACGCGGGCGGGCTGCTCGCCGCGTCCGGCATCGGGGCCATCCTGTCGCCGCCGACGCTGGGCGCCGCCGCGTTCATCATCGCCGAGTACCTGCAGACGTCGTACCTGACCGTGCTGATCTGGGCGACCGTGCCGACGCTGCTGTACTACCTGGGGATCGTCTTCGCGATGGAAGCCGACGCGCGGCGCTTCGAAGCCGAGCCCGTCGACGTCCCGCACGGCGACCCGTGGAAGCTGCTGCTGCGCGGCGGTTACCACTTCCTGTCGCTGGCGATCATCGTCGTGTTCCTGGCCCTGGACATCCCGCCGTTCGCCGCGGTCGTCTACGCCACCGGCGTGGCCGCGCTCTTCGCGCTCATCGCCCGGCGCCACGACGTGCGCGGGTGGGCGAAGGACATGGTCGACGCGCTCTCGGCCGGCGTGCGCGGGGCGCTGCCGGTGATCGCGGTGTGCGCGGCGGCCGGCGTGATCACCTCGACCATCACCAAGACCGGGCTCGGCCTGGAACTCGCGGACGCGCTGGTGGAACTGGCCGGCGCGCTCACCGACAACGGCACGCTGATCCTCATCCTGACCGTGCTGCTTTCGGCCGTCGCGGTCGGCGTGCTCGGGCTCGCGGTGCCGGTCACCGCCAGCTTCATCATCGCGTGGGTGGTGATCGGCCCGGCCCTGGAGACGCTGGGGGTGGCCGACGCCGAGCGCGCGATGTTCATCTTCTACTACGCCGTGCTTTCCGAGGTCACGCCGCCGACCGCGCTCGCCGCGGTCGCGTCCGCGGCCATCACCGGCGGCTCGGTGCTGGGAACCATGTGGCAGTGCTGGAAGTACACGCTGCCCGCGTTCCTGGTCCCGATCGCCTTCGTGCTGACCGACAACGGCGCCGCGCTGCTGCTGCAGTCCGACGTCCTCACCGTCCTGTGGGTGGCGGCGGTGTCGGCGGTGGCCGTCGCGGCGCTCGCGGTGGTGACCGGGGGCTGGCTGTTCGGGCCGGTCAGCCTGCCCGTGCGGCTGCTGTTCGTGCCCGCCGCCCTGTGCCTGCTCTACCTGGAGCCGGTGCCGATCGCGGTCGGCGCCGCGTTCGGCGCCGCCGCCCTGCTCGCCCACGCCGTCGTCAAGAGGAGGACAGCATGAAACGCGCATTGGCCGCGGCCGCGGTGCTGGCACTGGCCGTCACGGGCTGCGGCGGGAAGCAGCAGACCGACCAACCGGCCGCGAGCGGGACCCAGTCCTGCGAAGCGGGCGAAGGCCGGATCACCATCGCCACCGGCAACAGCGGCGGCGTCTACTACGTGCTGGGCGGCGGGCTGGCCCAGCTGATCAGCAACAACACCAAGCTGCGCGCGACGGCGGCGGAGACCGGCGCGTCGGTGCAGAACATCCAGCAGCTGGTGGCGGGCACCTACGACGTCGCGTTCTCCCTCGCCGACACTGCGGCGGACGCCGTGCGGGGCAAGGGATCCTTCGACGGCAAGCCGCAGAAGATCCAGGCGCTGTCGCGGATCTACCCGAACTCGACGCAGGTCCTGGTGCGGACGGACGCCGGCATCAACTCGATCGCCGACATGCGCGGCAAGCGGATCTCGACGGGCTCGCCGAAGTCGGGCACCGAGGTGATCGCGAACCGGCTGCTGCAGGCGGCCGGCCTCAAGGACACCGACGTCCAGGCGCAGCGGCTCGACCTCGCCAAGACCGCGGACGGCATGAAGGCCGGCACGCTCGACGGGCTCGTCTGGTCCGGCGGGCTGCCGACCGCGCAGATCACCGACATCACCACGGCGTTGAAGGACAAGGTGAAGTTCGTCGACATCACGCCGCTGCTGCCGAAGCTCAAGGAGGTCAACGAGGTCTACGCCCAGGGCGTGATCCCGGCGGCCACGTACGCGCAGCCGTCGGACGTGCCGACGGTCGTCGTGCCCAACCTGCTGCTGGTGCGCGAGGACTTCCCGGCGGGCAACGCGTGCGCGATCACCAAGCTGATCTTCGACAAGCAGGCGGAGCTGGCGAAGGTCCACCCGGCGGCGAAGGAGATCACCAAGCAGCTGGCGCCGCAGACCGACCCGGTCCCGCTGCACCCGGGGGCGAAGCAAGCCCTCGGCTAGGGTCCGGTGGGTGGATGCCGGTGAGTTCCTCGAGGCGGCGGTCCGCGACGTCCTGACCGCAACCGAAGCGGGCGTCGACGACCAGGTCGGGTACGCCGCTCTGCTGCTCGCCGTGGCAGGTGCGCTCGACGAAGCCGACCGGCTGGTCGAGCAGTGGCTGGACCGCACCGAACGCCCGGTGACGGCGCTGGCGCCCGACCCGGTGCGGGCCCGCGCGTGGGCGATGCTCTTCGAAGCTCGCGGCGGACGCCCGGACTGGGCTTCCGGACTGACCCCCTTGGATCTCGACGCCGAAGAACGCTTGCACACGGCTTCGCTGCGACGTCCGGTCTCGGATCTCGAGGGTGTCCTGCCGCCGGGGCCGGTCGCCGAGGTGGTGAAGCACGTCGCGCCCGCGCACCCGGATCGGGTTCGCGCGGCCCTCGCCGACGGTGACCTCGACCGTTGGGCATCCCTCGCCGGGCCACGGCCGGACGTCGCGGCGCTCGCGGCGACGCGGGCTTTGACCCCGGCGCTGGTGGCCGGCGCGGACCCCCTGGGCCTGCGCGACTGGGCACCGGCGTGCGCGGGTGCGCTGGTCGCGGCGCTGCACGAGCGGTACCCGCGGGAGCTGGGCACCTGGCCCGAGCTGATCGCGGAGATCATGCGGCTCAGAGGGGTGGGCGAGCCGCTCCCGGGCGGCGCAACTACCGCAACCGGCGCAGCCGAACCCCGGCCCGCGCCGCTCCTGCGCAACCGGACCACCCTTTCTCCCCCGGCGTCCGAGGCAGCGATCCGGTCGGCCGAACTCCGGCTGGGCGTCGAGCTGCCGCCCGACCACCGCGAATTCCTGCGCACCTGCGACGGCCTCCCCGCCGACGTGGTCTTCCCCCGCCTGCTCGGCACAGCGGACCTGCGGGCCGAGAACGGCGTGGTGATCCTCGCCGACCCCGCGGTGCTGCTGCTGTCGGCGGGGCACGTGGTCGAGGTCGACCCGGTGCTGGGCACGACGGTCCACCCGTCGTTCCGCGCGGCGCTGGTCCGGCACGCCGCCCTGCTCGCCCAGGCAGGCTAGGTTGGACCCGGTGACCACCCTCACCGCGGAGACGATCACCCCGGCCAACGTCGCCGCCGCGTGCCAGCTGGCCGTCGAGCCGCACCAGAAGGACTTCGTCGCGCCGGTCGCGGTCTCCCTCGCCGAGGCGTACACCCAGCCCGCGGTGGCCTGGCCCCGGCTGATCCTGGACGACGGCGAACCGGTCGCGTTCGTCATGGGCGCCTTCGACCCGGGCGCCGAGCCGGACTTCTTCCGGTGCGGGATCTGGCGGCTCAACGTCGGCGCGGGCGTCCAGGGCCGCGGCTACGGCCGGTTCGCCGTGGAGACGGTCCTCGAGGAGGCCCGCCGGCGCGGCCGGAAGACGGCGACGGTGCTGTGGATCCCCGCTGAAGGCGGCCCGGAGGACTTCTACCTCAAGCTGGGCTTCCGCCCGACCGGCCAGACCTTCAACGGCGAGGTCGTCGGCCGGATCGAGCTTTAGACCTGCCCGCGCTTCTTCCGCTCGGTGTACTCGCGCATCCGCTTCGGGTAGCCGACCCGCGCGACCTCGTACACCGGGATCGACCGGCGGTGGCCGAACTGCTGGGCCGCCTCGAGGCTGCCGATGCGGCGCCGGGTCCACTCGCCGTCGTGGGCGATCAACACCACAGTGGTCTCGGTGACGTTCGTCTTCGGCTCGACGAAGGCCTCGACACCCCGCCTCGAGGCCACCCACTCCTCCAGGTGCCGAGTGTCCTCGGAGCTGGCTTTCCGCAGCGTACCGGCCCGCTGACCACCCTTGGCCCGCCTGCGCAGCGAGTCGAAGAGCCCCACCACGACCACCTTCCCTCCCGAGACCTACGCCACTCATTATCCCGATGTCCGCGTGTGGTCGGCGTCGCACACCCGGCTAGGTCGCAGCCCCGTCCGGCGTAGTGACAAGATGGCGGATGTCGCGCGCGCGGTTATACCGGGCGGGCGCGGCGACAGAGCACCACCCCACCGCTTGCCGAGGAGTTATTGAAGTGACCGACACCTCCGCCGACCTTGTGATCCTGGGAGGCGGATCGGGCGGCTACGCCGCGGCTTTCCGCGCGGCCGAGCTGGGCCTTTCCGTCACGCTGATCGAGAAGGACAAGCTGGGCGGGACCTGCCTCCACCGGGGCTGCATCCCGACCAAGGCCCTGCTCCACGCCGCCGAGGTCGCCGACGAGACCCGTGAGGCCGACGCCGTCGGCGTCAAGGCCGCCTTCGAGGGCATCGACATCGCCGGGGTCAACAAGTACAAGGACGGCATCGTCGCCCGTCTGTACAAGGGCCTGCAGGGCCTGGCCAAGGCGCACAAGGTGAACCTCGTCGAGGGCAGCGGCACGTTCGTCGGCGGGACCACCGTCGAGGTGGACGGCACCCGCTACACCGGCAAGAACGTCATCCTCGCCACCGGTTCGTACTCCCGCACGCTGCCGGGCCTGGAGCTCGGCGGCCGCATCATCGCCAGCGAGCAGGCCCTGTCCCTCGACTACGTCCCCAAGAAGGTCGTGGTCCTGGGCGGTGGCGTGATCGGCGTCGAGTTCGCCAGCGTCTGGGCCTCCTTCGGCGTGGACGTCACCATCGTCGAGGCGCTGCCGCGGCTGGTCCCGAACGAGGACGAGTTCGCGTCCAAGCAGCTCGAGCGCGCTTTCCGCCGGCGCAAGATCGCCTTCAAGACCGGCGTGAAGTTCACCGGCGCGAAGCAGGACGAGAACGGCGTCAGCGTCTCGCTGGAGTCCGGCGAGACCATCGAGGCCGACCTGCTGCTGGTCGCCGTCGGCCGCGGGCCGAACTCGGCGGGCCACGGCTACGAGGAGGCCGGCGTCAAGATCGAGCGCGGCTTCGTCCTCACGGACGAGCGGCTGCGCACCAACCTGCCGAACGTCTACGCCGTCGGCGACATCGTCCCCGGCCTGCAGCTCGCGCACCGCGGCTTCCAGCAGGGCATCTTCGTCGCCGAGGAGATCGCCGGGCAGAACCCGCGCGTCATCGACGAGAGCGGCATCCCGCGGGTCACCTACTCCCACCCGGAGGTCGCGTCGGTCGGGCTGACCGAGTCGCAGGCGAAGGACAAGTACGGCGCCGACGTCACGACGTTCACCTACGACCTCGGCGGCAACGGCAAGAGCCAGATCCTCAAGACCTCCGGCGGGGTCAAGCTGGTCAAGGCCCCGGACGGCCCGGTCGTGGGCGTCCACATGGTCGGCGACCGCGTCGGCGAGCTGATCGGCGAAGCGCAGCTGATCTACAGCTGGGAAGCGTTCCCCGAGGACGTCGCGCCGCTCATCCACGCCCACCCCACCCAGACCGAGGCCCTCGGTGAAGCGTTCCTCGCCCTTGCGGGGAAGCCGCTGCACGTGCACAGCTGACGTCCCACCAGCAGAATCCAGACCACGCAGAACTTGGAAGAGGAGTCAGCGAACGATGGCCTACTCCGTCACATTGCCGGAGCTCGGGGAGAGCGTCACCGAAGGCACCGTCACCCGGTGGCTTAAGCAGGAGGGCGACACCGTCGAGGTCGACGAGCCGTTGCTCGAGATCTCGACCGACAAGGTCGACACCGAGGTCCCCTCCCCGGTCGCGGGCACGGTCGTGAAGATCAGCGCCCAGGAGGACGAGACCGTCGAGGTCGGCGGCGAGCTCGCCGTCATCGACGACGGGTCCGGCGGCGTGCCGGAGTCCTCCGCCCCGGCGCAGGAGGAGAAGCAGGAGTCCGAACCGGAGCCGGAGCAGTCGTCCGAGCCCGAGCCGCAGGCCTCCGACAGCGCGCCGAGCAAGCCGGACACCGCGCCGGCCGCGGGCGGCGAAGGCACCGAGGTGAAGCTGCCCGAGCTGGGCGAGAGCGTCACCGAGGGCACCGTCACGCGCTGGCTGAAGGCGGTCGGCGACTCGGTCGAGGTCGACGAGCCGCTGCTCGAGATCTCGACCGACAAGGTCGACACCGAGGTGCCGTCGCCGGTCGCCGGCACGGTGCTGGAGATCCGCGCGGGCGAGGACGAGACCGTCGAGGTCGGCGGCGTCCTGGCGGTGATCGGCGACGCGAACGCGGCGCCGAAGGCCGAAGCGAAGCCGGAACCCGAGCCCGAGCCGAAGCCGGAACCCAAGCCGGAGCCGAAGCCCGAGCCGGTTCAGGAGTCGAAGCCCGAGCCCAAGCCGGAACCGAAGCCGCAGCCGCAGGCCGCGCCCGCGGCGAAGGCCGCCGAGTCGGCCCCGGCCGCCGCGGCGAAGGACGGTTCGGCGGACGGCCCGTACGTCACGCCGCTGGTCCGCAAGCTCGCGTCCGAGCACGGCATCGACCTCGCGTCGCTGACCGGCAGCGGCGTCGGCGGCCGGATCCGCAAGCAGGACGTCCTGGCCGCGGCCGAGGAGAAGCAGAAGCAGCAGCAGGCTCCCGCTCCCGCCGCCGCTCCGGCGGCCGCCGCTGCCCCGTCGGCGCCGGCCGCGCGTCCCGCGGCCCCGGTGTCGCCGGAGCTCGCCGCGCTGCGCGGCACGGTCCAGAAGGCCAGCCGGATCCGCCAGATCACGGCCACCAAGACCCGCGAGTCGCTGCAGATCGCCGCGCAGCTCACGCAGGTCCAGGAGGTCGACGTCACGAAGATCGCCAAGCTGCGCTCGCGGGCGAAGGCGGCCTTCAAGGAGCGCGAGGGCGTCAACCTGACGTTCCTGCCGTTCTTCGCGAAGGCCACGGTCGAGGCGCTCAAGCAGCACCCGAACGTCAACGCGTCCTACAACGAGGACACGAAGGAGATCACCTACCACGGCGCCGTGCACCTGGGCATCGCGGTGGACACCGAGCGCGGGCTGCTCTCGGTCGTGATCCACGACGCCGGCGAGCTGAGCCTGGCCGGGCTCGCGCACCGGATCGCCGACCTGGCGGGCCGCGCGCGGTCGGGCCAGATCAAGCCGGACGAGCTGTCGGGCGGCACGTTCTCGATCACGAACATCGGCAGCGTCGGCGCGCTGTTCGACACGCCGATCATCGTGCAGCCGCAGTCGGGCATCCTCGGCACCGGCGCGGTCGTCAAGCGCCCGGTGGTCATCGCGGACGCCGACGGCAACGACACGATCGCCGTCCGGTCGATGGCGTACCTGCCGCTGACCTACGACCACCGCCTGGTGGACGGGGCCGACGCGGGCCGCTTCCTGACGACGATCAAGCAGCGCCTGGAAGAGGGCAACTTCGAGGGCGAGCTCGGCCTCTGAGTTTCCGCTGACGAAGGCCGCCACGGACTTTCCGTGGCGGCCTTCGCCGTGTCCGGGAGTGCGGTCGCGCAGCGGATGCGCAACGATCGGGGCATGCGAGTACTCATCGCCGGAGCGAGCGGCTTGATCGGGTCGGCGCTGGGCGAGCGCCTGCTGGGCGACGGCCACGAAGTCCGCCGCCTGGTGCGGCGGGAAGCGCGTGGGGCCGGGGAATTCCGCTGGGACCCGCCGTCCGGGACCATCGCGGAGGGCGCCTTCGAAGGCGTGGACGCCGTCGTGAACCTCGGCGGCAAGCCGCTGTTCCCCGGCCGGTGGAGCGCGATGCGCAAGCAGGAGCTCACCGACAGCCGGGTCGAGCCGACCGAGGTGCTCGCCGAAGCCGTCGCCGAACACGGGGTCGGCGTGCTCGTCAACGCTTCCGCCGTCGGCTACTACGGCCACACCCACGAGTCCACTGTGGACGAATCGGCCCCGCGCGGGCACGGGTTCCTCGCCGAGCTCTGCGAAGCCTGGGAAGCCGCGACGGCGCCGGCGGGCGACGCGCGGGTCGTGCACCTCCGGACCGGGCTGGTGCTGTCGGCGAAGGGCGGCCTCTACGGCACGCTGCGACCGCTTTTCCGGCTGTGCCTGGGCGGGCGGCTCGGCGACGGCCGCCAGTACCTGCCGTGGATCTCGCTCGAGGACGAGGTCGGCGCGATCGCCCACGTCCTGGCGAACGACCTGTCCGGCCCGGTGAACCTGACCGGGCCGGCGCCGGTGACCAACGCCGAGTTCACCCGCGCGGTCGGCCGCGCCGTGGGCCGCCCGGCGCCGTGGTGGGTGCCGGGCGTCGCGCTCAAGGCCGTGCTCGGGCAGGCCGGCGAGGAGATGGCCTTGTTCGGGCAACGAGCGGTCCCGGCGGTGCTGGAGCGATCCGGGTACGCGTTCCGCCACCCGACGCTGGACCGGGCGCTCGCCGCGGCATGAGCGTTCCGCTGCAGCGCTGGCTGGTCGTCGGCCTGGTGTTCGCCGCCGCGTTCGTCCTGCTCGGGCTGAGCGTCGCGCGGCAGCCGCTGACGCTCGACTCCGAGGTGGCGAACGCCCTCCACGGCGTCTACACGCAGCCGCTCGGCAAGGTGGCGGAGATCGGCAGCGACGTCCTCGGCCCGGTGCTCCCCTGGGTGGTCGGCGCGGCGCTGCTCGCCTTGGCGCTGCGGCGGCGGCAGCACACGGGGTTGTGCGTGCGGCTGACCGTCGTGCTGCTGCTGTGCCGGTTGACCAGCCTGGTGTTCAAGCCGGTGTTCCTGCGCGAGCGCCCGCGCGACTACCCGGACCTGAGCTACCCGAGCGGGCACGTGACGTCGGTGGCGAGCACCGGTTTCGTGCTGGTGCTGCTGTGCGCGTGGCTGTGGCCACGGCTGGTTCGCCGGGTCGCGGCGGCCTCCGCGGTGGCCGTGGTGCTGAGCGCGGCGTGCCGGGTCGTGCTCGGCGTGCACTGGGTGTCGGACACGATCGGCGCAGTGCTCGCGGTCACCGGTGTCGGGCTGCTCTCAGCCTGCGCCTTGCGGCTGCTTCCCCCGGGTGACGGGCGTAGCCTCGACGGGTGAGTTCTTCCTGCACCTCCTGCCGCGCCAGCACCGAGCCCGTCGACGTCCGGGAGCTCGGCACGATCGACTACACCGAAGCCTGGGAGCTCCAGCGGAGCCGGCTCACCGAGCGCGCCGACGGCACCGCGCCGGACACGATGTTCCTGCTGCAGCACCCGTCGGTGTACACGGCGGGCAAGCGCACCGAGCCGGCCGACCGCCCCGCCGACGGCACGCCGGTGATCGACGTCGACCGCGGCGGCAAGATCACCTGGCACGGCCCGGGCCAGCTGGTCGGCTACCCGATCGTGAAGCTCGGCGACCCGATCGACGTCGTCCACTACGTGCGGCGGCTGGAGGAGGCGCTGATCCACGTGTGCGATCAGCTGGGCGTGCACAGCGGCCGGGTGGAGGGCCGCAGCGGCGTCTGGATCCCGGCGGACGACCGCGGCATCGAGCGCAAGATCGCGGCGATCGGCATCCGCGTCCAGCGCGGCGTGACGATGCACGGCTTCGAGCTGAACTGCAACGCGGACCTGAAGGCGTTCGACAACATCGTCCCGTGCGGCATCCGCGACGCGGGCGTGACGTCGCTGTCGTACGAGCTGCAGCGGGACGTGAGCGTGGAAGCGGTGCTGCCCTTGGCCCGCGACGCGGTCTTGGCGGCGCTGGAAGGCGAGCTCCCGGTGAGCGAGGACCGCTGGCTCCCCCGCCCGGCGGCTCCCGAGGCCCCCGGCGTCACCTTCGCCCTGCAGAACTGACCAAGCGCCCCAATGTGGCCTTGGTTGCGTCTGACGCACCCAATGTGGCCTTCGGTGCGTCTGACGCACCGAAGGCCACATTGGGGCGCTAGTCCAGCTGCGGGGCGACCTCGGCCGCGACCAGCTCGAGCTGGTCCAGGTCCGACAGGTCCAGCAGCTGCAGGTAGACGCGGGTGATCCCGGTCTTCTCCCGCCACTGCCCGATCCGGTCGACGACCTCGGCGGGCGTCCCGGCCAGGCCGTTCGCCCGCAGTTCGGCGAGGTCGCGCCCGATGGCCGACGCCCGTCGCGCGACCTCCTCCTCGGAGCGGCCGACGGCGATGGTCAGCGCCACCGACCGCAGGATCTCCTTGGGGTCGCGGCCGATCTCCTCGGCCGCCGCGTCGACGCGGGCGAACTGCGCGGCCGCCGCCTCGGTGCCGACGAACGGCAGGTTGAACTCGTCCGCGTACCGGGCGGCCAGCTGCGGGGTGCGCTTCTTGCCCTGGCCGCCGACGATCACCGGCGGCGCCGGCGACTGCGCGGGCTTCGGCAGGCCCGGCGAGTCGGTGAGCGAGTAGTACTCGCCCTTGAAGGAAAACGTCGACCCGGCCGGCGTCTTCCACAGCCCGGTGACGATCTCGAGCTGCTCGGCGTAGCGGTCGAAGCGCTCCTTGAGCGGCGGCAGCGTCAGGCCGTACGCCTCGTGCTCGGCGTCGTACCAGCCGGAGCCGAGGCCGAACTCGACGCGGCCGCCGGACATCTGGTCGACCTGCGCGACCGAGATGGCCAGCGGGCCCGGGTGCCGGAACGTCGCCGCGGTGACGAGCGTGCCGAGCCGGATCCGGCTGGTCTCGCGGGCCAGGCCGGCGAGGGTGATCCACGCGTCGGTCGGGCCGGGCAGGCCGTCGGCCGAGCCCATCTTCAGGTAGTGGTCGCTGCGGAAGAAGGCGTCGTAGCCGGCGGCTTCGGTCGCCTTGGCGACGCGCAGCAGGTCGTCGTAGCTGGCCCCCTGCTGGGGCTCGGTGAAGATCCTCAAGTCCACGAAAGTCAGCCTATAGAGACGTCGGGCTCCGTGCGCCGCAGCCGTACCAGCATGCGGACGATGACGTCCTCGATCTCGGCGCCGACCTTCTTCGGGTCGGGCGAACTGGCGATTTCGGTCGCCGCGCTCGACAGCGCGCCGAACAGCAGCCGCGCGGTCACCTCGACCGGCACGGGCTCGACCTCGCCCGCGTCGATCAGCGACTGCAGCCCGGACCGGACCAGCCCGAAGCTGCACCGCTCCTCGGCCTCGCGCCAGCGTTCCCAGCCCATGACGACCGGGGCCTCGTGGATGGCGATCCGCTGGTAGGCGGGGTCGAGGCAGGCGCGGATGAACGCGTTGAGCCCGCCGAGGGCCCGTTCCCACGGCGAGCCGTCGCCGGTCATGATCTTGTCGAGGCGGTCGTAGACGAGGCTTTCGACCTGGTCGAACGCGGCTTCGAAGAGCGCCTGCTTGCCGCTGAAGTGGTGGTACAGCGCGCCTTTCGTGACGCGGGCGCGTTTGGCGATCTCGTCCAGCGAGGTACCCGCGTACCCGCGCTTGGTGAACAGTTCGACCGCGCTGTCGACCAGCGCCGACCGCGTCGACTCGGAGTAGTCGAGTCGTCTGGACCTCATTGTCGCCACCTTCACAACCTTACGCCGGGAGGATCTCTCCGTACTCATGGTATGTTCGCGTCGTCAGGTCCGTACCGGGAGTATGCCGCAGACCCGCGGTATGACCCGGGCCACGGAAGGGGAGCCACACGATGAGCTGGACCGACTTCTACCGACGTCAGGAAATCCTCGAAGCCACCGTCCGCCTGGCGGGCCGCAACCCGGCCGAGCCGCTGCCGCTGGAGGAGGTCCCCGGCGCCGAAGAGCACTTCGGCACCGAGGAGAACGTCCTGCTGGCGCTGCAGTACCAGTGGACGCGGACGCTGAGCGGCCGCCTGCGCGCCGAGGTCACCGATCCGGACGACGCCGACGGCCTCGGCGACCACGTGGACGCCGTCACCCGTGCGTGGCGCGGCGCCGTCGAGGAGCACGAGACGCTGCGCGCGGTGCTCGACGGGGCTTACGAGCGGCACGCGTCGCTGCGCCGGATGCACGAAGGCGAGCTCCGGATGCTCGCCGTCACGGCCGGGCTGGCCGACCCGCGCGAGCCGGGCGAAGAGATCGTCAAGGTGGGTTACGCGCTCGAGGCGCTGCTGCGCACGAGCCGTGACGAGCCCGCCCGCCGCCGTCCTGTCATGGGACACCTGCGGCGCCTGCTCGCGCCCAGTGCGTAAACGGTGTAAAGAACACGTATGACGGAGCGCTGGACCGACGCCGACATCCCCGACCAGACCGGCCGGACCGCACTGGTCACCGGGGCGAACTCGGGGCTCGGGCTGCGCACCGCCGAGGTGCTCGCGAGCAAGGGGGCTCGCGTGCTCCTCGCCTGCCGCTCCGCCGAACGCGGCGCGAAGGCACTGGACATCGTCAAGACGGCCGCCGCGGGCGCCGAGCCCGAGCTCATCCCACTGGACCTGAGCGAGCTCGCCTCGGTGCGCGCGGCCGCCGCGACAGCCCGGGAGCTGACCGGTGACACGCTGGACGTCCTGGTCAACAACGCCGGCGTGATGGCGACCGCCCGCGGCCGCACCGCCGACGGCTTCGAGCTGCAGTTCGGCACCAACTACCTCGGCCACGCGGCGCTGACGTGGCTGCTGATGCCCGCCCTGCGCGGCCGGGTCGTCACGCTGTCGAGCCTGGCCGCCGTCGGCGCCCGCATCCACCTCGACGACCCGAACGGCGACCACCGCCGCTACAACGCGGCCGCCGCGTACGGGCAGTCGAAGCTCGCCTGCCAGGTGTTCGCGCTCGAGCTGGACCGGCGCCTGCGCGCGGCCGGCTCGGACGTGCTCAGCGTCGCCGCCCACCCGGGGTACACCGCGACGGGACTCGGCAGCGGCATGGCGCGCTCGTACTCGAACCCGGTGGTGCGCGCGGTCCTGGCCGGCGGCCACCGCGCCGGCGAGGTGCTGTTCGCCCAGAACACCCGTATCGGCGCCCTCCCGCAGCTGTACGCGGCGACGGCGGACGGCGTCGAAGGCGGTAGCTACTTCGGCCCCCGCGGCCTCGGCAACCTGCGCGGATACCCGGCAAGGGTGCCGGCGGTGGCCGCCGCGCGCAGCGAGTCGCTGGGGTCGGCGCTGTGGGACCTGACGGCCAAGCTGACGGGCGTCACCCCCGACCCCGCGTAGCCCGGACGGGCGTACGGTTGAGGGCGTGAGTGGTGCGCCTGAAGGCCGGAAGCTGTTGCGTCTGGAAGTCCGCAACAGTGAGACGCCGATCGAGAAGAAGCCGTCGTGGATCAAGACGCGGGTGCGG
>NZ_JBDLYJ010000014.1:0-217502 GCF_051337345.1 Amycolatopsis sp. MEPSY49
CAGCTGCTCCTGCGTCACGTCCGGGCCCGGCAGCCGCCGCGTCATCGAGTTGAACACGTCGCCGACCATGCTTTCCAGCTGCGCCGCCGACACCGCATACCCCAGCAGCGAATCACCCTGGACGAACCCCAGCATCGTGCGCCGGTAGTCCACCAGCAGGATCAGCGCTTCCTTGGCGGTGAACCGCTCGGAAATACCCCGGGCGATCTGACGCAGCAGGTTCGTCTTGCCCGACTCCCCGTCGGCGAAGGCGTAGAAGTGCGGCTCGGCGTTGAAGTCCAGATAGATCGGCTGCAGGTCCTCCTCGTTCACCCCGATCGGGATCAGCTTGGAATCCCGGTGCGCGTCGAGCTTGAGCACCTCCTCGTAGGTGATCATCTCCGGCAGCAACCGGACCTGCGGCGCGACCCGGCCCCGCCACGCGCCCTTGATCTTGGCCACGGCGTCGGCCACCCCGGCCGCGATCGTCTCCGGATCACTCGAGCCGTCGATCCGCGGCAGCCCGCCCAGCATGTGCAGCTTCTCCCGCGTCAACCCCCGCCCCGGGCGCCCGGCCGGGATGTTCACCGCCACCCGCCGGTCGATGTCGGACTCGGTCGGGTCACCCAGACGCAGCTCGAACCGGGTGCCGATCATGTCCTTGATCGCCGGGCGGATGTCGGCCCACCGGTTCGCCGCGATGATCACGTGCACGCCGTAGGACAGACCCTGCGTCGCCAGCCGCGTGATCGTGGTTTCCAGCTCCTCGAAGTCATCCCGCAACGCCCGCCAGTTGTCCACGATCAGGAACGCGTCCCCGAACGGGTCCTGATCCGCCCGGATCTCCCCGCGGCGCTTGCGGTTGCGGAACTCGGTCATCGAGTCGATGCCCATCGCCCCGAACCGGCCCTCCCGCTCGGTCAGCAGCGTGGTCAGCTCGGCCACGATCCGCCGCGCCTTGTCCGGCTCCCGCCGCGCCACCGCCACCCCACCCACATGCGGCAGGTCCGCCAGCCCGGCCAGGGTGCCACCACCGAGGTCCAGGCAGTAGAACTGCGCCTCCTCCGGCGTGTGCGTCAACGCCATCGACATGATCAACGTCCGCAGCATCGTCGACTTGCCCGACTGCGGCCCGCCCACGATCACCCCGTGCCCGGCCGCGCCGGAGAAGTCCGCCCACAACGGGTCGCGCCGCTGCTCATACGGCCGGTCGATGATCCCCAACGGCACCTGCAACCGCCCGTTGCCGAAGAACCCGACCGGGGACAGCCCGCGGTCGTCGGTCGGGTTCAGGTTCGGCAACAGGGTGTCGAGGGAGTTCGGGTCCTTCAACGGCGGCAGCCACACCTCGTGCGCCGGCGGGCCCTGCCCGACCAGCCGCGACACGATCACATCCAGCTCGCTGGGTTCGACCGCCTCCTCCGACTGCGGCGCCGCCGCCACCGGGGCCGCCTCGATCTGCTGCGGCTCCGGCTCCTTGGGCAGCTCGACGAAGTCGGGGACGAACAGCTGCGGCCGCTTGTCCGCGCGGACCACCGTCGCCGCCGGCCCGGCCGCCTGGATGCCGGCCGGGCGGTAGGGGCCCGAGACGTAGGAGGCCTTGAACCGCACCAGCGTCGAGGTGTCGTACTTCAGATACCCGCCACCGGGGACCGAGGGCAGCTCGAACGCGTCCGGCACCCCGATCGCCGCGCGCGATTCCGCCGCGGAGAAGGTTTTCAGGCCGATCCGGTAGGACAGGTGCGAGTCCAGGCCGCGCAGCTTGCCCTCCTCCAGCCGCTGGGAGGCGAGCAGCATGTGCATCTGCAGCGACCGGCCCAGCCGGCCGATCGCGACGAACAAGTCGATGAAGTCCGGCTTCGCCGCCAGCAACTCGGAAAACTCGTCACAGACGATGAACAGCGCGGGCAGCGGGTCGAGGTCGGCGCCGTTCTCGCGGGCCTTCTCGTACTCCCAGACGTTCTTGAAGTTACCGCCGTTCTTCAGCGCTTCCTGGCGGCGGTTCATCTCCCCGGCCAGCGCGTCCTTCATCCGGTCGACCAGCGTCACCTCGTCGGCGAGGTTGGTGATGACCGCGGAGACGTGCGGGGCCTTGTCCAGCCCGAGGAAGGTCGCGCCACCCTTGAAGTCGACCAGGACGAAGTTCAACGTCGAGGACGAGTGCGTGGCGAGCATGCCCAGCACCAGCGTCCGCAGGAACTCCGACTTGCCGGAACCGGTCGCGCCGATGCACAGGCCGTGCGGGCCCATACCCTCGGCGGCGGCTTCCTTGATGTCCAGCTCCACCGGCTGGCCGTACTCGCCGACCCCGAACGGGACGCGGTAGCGGTCGCGGATCGGGCGGGGCCGCCACGCCTGCTGCACATCGAACGTCATCGGGTCGCCAGGGATGCCGAGCAGTTCCAGCAGCGACGGGTTGGACAGCAGCGGCTCTTCGTCGCCGACGTCCTGCCCGGCCGCGCCACCGACGCGGTAGGGCGAGATCAGCCGGGCCAGCGACTCGGTCTCGACCACCGACAGGGTGTCCGGGCGGCCGAACCACTCGACACCGCCGGCGCTGCGCGCGCCGAGGCGGTCGGGCTCGACGACCAGCCGCAGGCCGCGGCGGGCGGCGAGGTTGCCGATGGAGTCGGACAGGTCGACCAGCGTGACGCCGACCAGGCCCTCCTCGAGGATGATCTGCTCCTCGCGGGTGACCTCGGCGTCGTCGACGATGATCACGACGTGCGGCTGGTCCGGCGCCGGAGTGGCGTTGCGGGAGAAGCGCTGGCGGTCACGCAGCTCGTCGTCGAGCCAGTTTTCGATCTGGGCCAGCGAACCGGCCATCATGCGGAGCTGGCCGATGCCGTCGGACAGGGTGGGGTGCTGCACGTGCGGCAGCCACTTCGCCCACTCCCACTCCTCCTTCGCGCGCCCCGCGGTGGCGATCGCGATCAGGACGTCGTCGGGGCTGTGGAAGGTGACCAGCTGCGCGAGCATCGCGCGGGTGAGGCCGCGGGTCAGGGCGCGGTCGCCCTGCATGCTGACCGCGGCGAACCCGCGGAGGGTGATCTGGGTCGGCAGGTCCGGCACGATCGAGTGCGCGCGCACGAACCGGCGCAGCGCGAGGGTGGCGATCGGCTCCAGCTCGTCGACCGGCCCGGTCTGCGGCGGGACCAGCCGCGTCGCGAGGCGGTGCGAGCTGCGCCCGACGCGCAGGTGCAGGAAGTCCTGGTCGTTCTGCCGGCGTTCCCACATGCGGCGGGTGGCGGCCAGCGACCAGAGGGACTGGGGGTCGGGGTGCACCCATTCCAGGGCGGCGCGCTGGTCGACCATCGCCTCGCGGGCGCGGTCGCGCATCTGGCCCAGGTAGCGGAGGTAGTCCTTGCGGTCTTCGTCCATCTCGGCGCGCTTGGCACCGCCGCCCTTGCCCCCGCCGCCGGCCATCATCCCGAGCGTGCCGACGACCATCATGCCGCCCATGGCCATCATCATCGGGTTCCGGTTGGAGGCCTGGAACATGAAGACCATCATCCCGAGCGACGCGACGATCATGACGACCGGAAGCGCCTTCATGACGATGTTCCCGGGGATGACGCGCGGCACCTCGGGCGGCGGCTCGAGATGCACCTCACCGCCCGGCGGGCGCGGTGCCGCCAGCCGCGGCGACTTCTTGAACTGCAGCGTGCTCATCGAAGGACCCCTCATTCAAACTCGACGATGGCGGCCACCGCTTGGTGCGCGAGGTGCGCGCATCAACCTATCGAACGCCGCGGGGTAATTCCGGCGGATGCCGGAACCACCTCGTGAGCTTTGCCCCATCCTCGTCCGCGAGTGTACGACCCGGCACCGACAGTGATGCCACGTCCGGGCCCGGGTGACTTGGTTGGCCCGGCCGGTTCGCGGCGGTTCGGACGACATGAATGAGTCATTCACTACGTCCCGCCGCCCGGTCGCTGGTGGCGGGTGGGCGGCCGCGCTCCTTCCGCCGCCGGCGACCTCGCCGCCCCGCGGTGCTCCCGCCGGCCCGAGCGACCCGTTTGCCCTCGCCGGGCGAACGACATGAGTGACCCATTCACGTCGCCAGGTGACAGGGCTCCGGCAAAGTCGTGGCCGCGCGGTCTGCCCGGCGTCGCGGCGATGTCATGAAAGGGTCGTTCATGTCGTCTGACGAGGTGAACGACCCGTTCATGACGTGCGGGCGACCGGATCGGCCGCGCTGACCTGACTTTGCCGGGACCCTGTCGCCAGGTGACATGAATGAGTCATTCATGTCGTCTGGCGACATGAATGACTCATTCACTACGTCCCGCCGCCCGGTCGACAACCCGCGCGACTCACGCGCGCGCCCCTCGCGTCGGTGACCTGACCTGCCGCTGCCGGTGATTTTCGGACGTTCGGTGATGCCCGCGCCGGGGTTCGGTATAAGTTCCCCCGGGAGCAGTCTCGACCGAGCGGGGGCAGTGCAGTGGCTACGGGCACGACAGTTTTCAGCAGGGTGACGGTCGTCGCGCCGTCCACCCGGATCGACGTGGCGTTGCCCGCCGACGTCGCGGTGGCCGATCTCCTGCCGATGCTGCTGGACATGGCCAAGGAGTCGTCGCCGGACGGCGGGGCGCGGCACGGCGGCTGGGCGCTCGCCAAGCTGGGCGACGCCCCGCTCGACCCGAGCCGGACGCTCGCCTCGCTCGGCGTCGTCGACGGTGAGCTGCTGCAGCTGCGCAAGCGCAACGAAAACCCGCCGCCGCCGCTGTACGACGACGTCGTCGACGCCATCGCCGAGTCCTCGCCCGACAGCTTCCGGCCGTGGACCAAGGAGACGGCCAACCGCTTCGGGCACGTCGCGGGCGGGCTGGCGCTGGTCGCCGCCGCCATCGCGCTGTTCATGAGCGGCTCACTCTACGGCGGCAGCGCGCTCGGCGCCGCCATCGCCGGCGGTATCGGCGCCATCGCCTGCGTCGCGGTCGGCGCCACCCTCGCCAAGGCCTACCAGGCCGAAGCCACCGGGGTCCTGATCGCCGCGGCCGGCGGGCTGCCACTGGCGTTCGTCAGCGGCTTCTACATCGTGCCCGGCCTCTCCATGCGGGCGAACCTGCTGCTCGGCGCGGTCCTCGTGATCATCGTCGCGTCGGTCTGCATCATGGTCATCGGCGCCGGCATCACGACGTTCATCGCCGCCGCCACCGCGGGCACCTTCGGCGCGCTGGCCTTCCTCTTCGGCACGCTCGTCGCGCACCCGGCGGCCGGCATCGCGGCCGGCACGGTCGCGGTCGCCCTCGCCTGCATCTCGATCCTGCCGCGCGCCACGATCTGGCTCGCGAAGCTGCCGCTGCCGCACGTCCCGAGCAACGCCGAGGAGCTCAAGGAAGACTCCGGCTTCCCGGACTACCGGGCGATCGAGCGCCGCACGGCGGTCGCGCACAACTACATGACCGGCCTGATGATCGGCTGCGGCGCCACGGTCGCGGTGTCCGCGATCATCGCCGCCACCGCGCCCGGCGCCTTCGGGATCATCCTCGGCGTCGTCGCGACGCTCGTGCTGCTCCTGCGCGCCCGCGCGTACGCGAACGGCAGCCAGGCCATCGCCCTGCTCACCAACGGCCTGGTCGCGGCGACCGGCATCGGGATCGGCTGGCTCGTCACGGCGAGCGCGCAGAACCGCCTGCTCTACGTCTTCGGCGCGCTGGTCCTGCTCGCCGCGGGCGCGCTCGTGGTCGGCGTGATCTTCCCGAACCAGCGCTTCTCGCCGCCGCTGCGGCGCACGGTGGAGATCATCGAGGCGATTTGCATCGCGTCGGTGCTCCCGCTCGCCCTGGGTGTGATGGACCTGTACACCACCCTGCGGCACCTGAACTTCAAGTGACCGGATCGGGTGAATCTCGGATGGCTCCAGGACGCCGTTTCGGCACGACCCGGCGAACCACGACGGCCCTGATCGCCGGCACGCTCGGCATCCTGGCCCCGGTGGGCGCGACGGTCCCGGTGTGGGCCCAGTCGGCCCCGGCCGACGGCTACTTCGCGACGCCGCCGCCGGTGGACATGACCAAGCTGATCCCGGACTCCCGGCAGCCGGACAAGAAATACAAGCAGTCGAAGGGCTGCGTCCAGCGCAGCACGCTCGGCCAGAACATCGTGCTGAAGAACCGGCCGTGGGGCCAGGACTACCTGCAGATCTCGAAGGCGCAGGAGATCGTCCGGGCCGCCACGAACGGCGGCGCCGGCAAGGGCGTCAAGGTCGCCGTGGTCGACACGGGCGTGACGAAGCACCCCTGGCTGCAGGACCGCCTCCAGTCCGGCGGCGAGTACGTCGCGAAGCCGAACGGGAAGCCCGACGGCCTCGAGGACTGCGACGGCCACGGCACCGAGGTCGCCGGCATCATCGCGGCCCGGCCGGACAACCCGGAGGTCGGCTTCGTCGGCGTCGCCCCGGACGCCACGATCGTGTCCTACCGGCAGCTGAGCGAGAACTACGAGCCCGACACCTCGACCTCGACCCCGAACCCGCCCGCCAGCTCGAGCGGGACACCGTCGTCGAGCACCAACCCGCCCGCCGGCTCGGAGTCTTCGCTGCCGCCGAGCACCGAGGGCGGTGGCGGCGGTTCCGGGGAAGGCGACCGGACGTCCCCCGGGCAGTCGAACGGCGGGCGCCAGCTGGAGAAGGCCGGCACGGCGGGCACGCTGAAGACGCTGGCCGAGATCATCCGCGGCATCGCCGAACGGCACGAAGCCGACATCATCAACATGTCGGTCGACAACTGCCGCACCGCCGACGGGCGCATCACCGACGGCGAGCAGCAGGTCCAGGCCGCCGTCCACTTCGCCGCGTCGCAGGGTGTCGTGGTCATCGCCGCCGCGGGCAACGCGACGGACACCTGCCCGCAGAACGACCAGCCGGACGCGAAGAAGCCGAAGACGATCGTGACGCCGCCGTGGTTCGCCGACGACGTGCTGTCGGTCGGCGCGATCGACGAGACCGGCAGCGTGGCCCCGTTCAGCGTGCACGGCCCGTGGGTCGGCGTCGCGGCACCGGGGACGCAGATCATCTCGCTCGACCCCGCCGAAGGCTCCGACGGCCTGGCGAACCTGACGTTCGAGAGCGGCGACAAGGCCAGCGCGATCCAGGGCACCAGCTTCGCGGCGCCGTACGTCTCGGGCCTCGCGGCCTTGGTCAAGGCCAAGTTCCCGAACCTCGACGCCAAGGGCATCATCAACCGCATCAAGGAGACGGCCCAGCACCCGGCGGCGCCGGGCGGGCGCGACAACTTCGTCGGCTACGGCGTCATCGACCCGGTGGCCGCGCTGACCCAGAGCCTGCCGTCCGAGGTGGGTAACCAGGCGCCGATCCCGGCCCCGCAGCTGGCCCAGCTCCCGCCGGCGGGCGACAACAACAAGACCCCGATGGTCGTGGCGCTGGCCGGCACCGGCGGCGGCCTGGTGGCGTTGCTGATCACGCTGTTCGTGATGCGCACGATCCGCCGCAACCGCCCGGCCGAGACCGGCCCCACCCGCCGCTGAAACGAAACCCGGCCCGCGGCGAACCGCGGGCCGGGAGGAAGTCACTTCGCCGGTGGCGCCGGCGGTTTCTTCTTCTGCTGTTCGTTTTCGTCCTCGCCGATCACCGGCGGGGCCACCAAACCGGGCTCCCCCAGCAACTCCGCCGGCGTCGTCGTCGGCCGCGTCTTCGACTGGCGACGGCCGCCACCTCCGCCGCCACCGAACGCGCCGAAGCCCATCATCGGCATCATCGGCATGCCCGACGCGCTGTGGTTCGCCGAGCCGTCCTGGGCCGGCGCCGCCTGCGGGGCCGCGTCGGCGGGCTGCGCCGCGTCGGGCGTGCCGGCGCCCGTGTGCTTCGGTTCCGCCGGGTCCCCGCTCGCCGACGACGGCGTCATCACTTCGTCGGAGCCGACGGCGGCCGCCGTGGTCTCGCCGGAACCGGAACCGGAACCGGCCGGCACGCCGGATTCCGGTTCGTGCAGCCGGAACCGCTCGTCCGGGTACCGGTGCGCGATCTCGATGCTGCGCATGGTCGCGTCGGGGTCGTCGACACCGTCGCAGAGCCGGTCGAACGCCTCCAGGACGTCCCGCGCGGTCTCGTACAACGCCTTCGCCGAATCCTGCGTCTCCCGCAGCTGCGCCCGCGCCCGCTTGGTGCCCCCGCTGGGCAGCGTCATCGTCTCGGAGATCAGGTCCGCGGCGTCGACCAGGACCTCGGCGAGGTCGACGACGACGTGGCGCAGCGTCGTCACCAGCTCGTCGAGCGCGCCCGCGAGGACCGTGAGCGCCTCCTGGAGGTCACCGCCCGCGGCGCCGATCTCCCGCATGTACGCGACGAACGCGTCGGCGTCCCGGCCCGCCCAGCCGGCGTCGAGCCGCCCGAGGCGGTCGTCGAGCCGCGCGGACACCTCGGCCGCCGCGGCCGCCGCCGAGCGCAGCCGCCCGGCTTCGGCGCCGAGGTCGCCCCAGCGGCCGATCAGCGGCCGGAAGTACGTCTCGACGGGGTCGATCAGCCCCAGCTGCCGGGAAACGTCGGTGAGGTAGGCGAGGTACGGCTCGGCGGTGGCGGCGATGTCGGCGCCCTCGGCGTCCGGCGCGAACGCCACCGCGGGCGCGGTGGCCACCGGGGCGGCCGTCCGCTTCGCCAGCGGGTGCGGGATGGAGTCGGTGGAGCCCTCCGGCTCGGCGAACATCATTCCGGCCTGCCCGCGCGCTTGATCAGCTCCGCGGCCTCCGCGTCCTGCCCGCTGTGGCGGACCGTGACGTGCCGCAACGCCTCCGCGGCCGACTTCAGCGCCTCGGCGCCGTCGACCAGCTGACGCCGCAACGCGTCCGCCGCGCGGCCGTACGACTCGCCGAGGCCGATCTGCGCCCCCAGCGGGCCGTAGGACTCGCCGGAGACGCCCCCGCCGCCCACGTCCGCGGCGGCCGCGTGCAGGTCGTCAGCGGCCTCCTCGGCGGTCCGGGCGTACTCGGCGACGACCACGCCGTCCATCCTCAAGCCGGCCATGGCACCTCTCCGCTCGCCGGAAGATCCTTCGGGCGTGTGACGTCCGCCGCCGCCCGATGGTTCCGCCTCAGCCGCCCGCCTGCTGCGTCGGGGCCGGGAACGAGCCGGCGCTGGGGTCGATCGGCACCGAGTCGAACTGCTTGAGCACGTCCTGGGTGTTCAGCGAGGCGCCGGTCGGGAGCAGGCCGATGATCGACTCGGGCGCGGGCTGCCGGTTGTTCAGCCCGATCGCGTCCGCGGTCGCGGCGTCCGGGACGCTGTAGCGCACGCCGCGGTCGGAGATCAGCTGGATCGCGCCCTTGCCGAAGCTGGCCTGGCCGGTGGCCGACTGCACCACCGCGGCGAAGCCCGGCTGGAGGTAGAAGCCGGTGATCGGCACGCGGTTCGGGCCCGGCGTGGTGACCCGGGTCGTCGCGAACTTGGCGCCGTGGCTGTTCTGGCCCGGCAGCTGGGTGTCGATGTACACCGACGTGTGGCCGTCGCGGTTGGCGCCGTCGCCGACCACCGACCAGCCGAGGCAGGCGACCGCGGAGTTCTTGGTCGCGTCGAGGATCGTCGGCACCGCGCGCGGGAAGTGGTCGACTTCGATGTAGCCGGGGTCGCCGGACCGCAGCACGTTGACCCCGGACAGCTTGTCGAGGCCGAGCGTCCGCAGCTTGCTCGCGGAGCCGTGCTTCGCGACGCGCATGACGTCGGCGACCGCCTGCGACACCTGCTGGATGCCGTTCGTGGTGATGGCCCAGTACTGCGGCTGCTCACCCGTGGGCTGCGTGGAGAAGACGTCGCCCGCGGCCAGGCCGTCGAGGTCGGCCGGGGGCGCGCCGTCCGGGATGTTCGGCGGGCTCAGGCGCGGAACCTCGGGGATCGCGTTCAGCAGGCCCTGGGTGATCTTCCGCGGCTTCTGGTTCAGCAGCTGCAAGGCCGTCGAGACCGCGTTGTGCGGATCGGTGGTGTCGATCTCGGCGCGGACGGTGTTGGCGTTCGGGCGGTTCTGCGTGCTCGGCAGGCGGTAGATCAGGTACGTCTTGCCGTTGTCCGCGGCCGCCAGCAACGCTTCCTTCTCACCCAGTTCGGTGCCGAGGCCGCTCGGGGCGACGCCGCCGAAGACGTAGGTGTCGGTCTTGCCGATGTCCGGGTTCGGCTGCGTCGGGTCGAGCAGAACCTGGTCGCACACCGCCCAGTTGGGGGAAATGCGCTGGGAATCGGACGGCATCAGCTGCGGCCCGTCCGGAATTCCGGTCAGTTTTCCGCGCGGAATGTCCTTCAGCTGCTCGTCGGAAACGACCGTGGGATTCTTCACAGCCGCGGCGCTCGGCCCGGCCGGCGCCGGGGCCGCCGTCGCCCCGCCGGCGCTACCGGCGCTCGATTGCTTTTGCTGGGCCAGCAGGAGAAGCCGCGCCGACGCGAGGTTGAACGTCGGGACGAGTGTCTTCGGGTTCCCCATCACCACGTACACCGTGCCGGACTGTTCGCCGATCACGATGTTCCCGGCCTCGGGCACCGACGGCGCCGGGCTGAGCAGGCCCCAGACGACGAACACGATCATGCCGAGCGCGCCCAGCACGACGCCCACGATGGTCGCCCTCGTGTGCGTGCGCATCGGGTCGTGCAGCATCACGGCGTCCCGCCGGACCAGCGCCGACTGCATCCGCCGTAGGACGAACTGATACGCCTGAACCTGAGACTTAGTCGTGGGTGTTGATGGCATTCTCGACCTACAGCTCTCCCCGTCGCGGTACGGTTCCGCAGGATAGCCGTACGGGGACCGTCTGGTGTGGGGTTTCTACCAACTCAAGCTAGTGTCGGACACCCCGGGACCCGGCTTCCGGGTACGCAGCAAGCACGAGGGGAAGAGAAAGCGCGGATGTCCGTCACCAACCCTCCACGTCCGCCTGGCCCGCCCGGGCCCCCGCCGCCCGGCCGTCAGCCGGGCCCGCCGCCCCGTCCGGTGAGACCCGGTGGCCCCGGCGGTCCCGGAGGTGTCCCGGGCGGTCCTGGTGGCCCCGGCGGACCCGGTGGCGGCCCCGGCGGACCCGGCATGCCCCCGCGCGGTCCCGGCGGCCCCGGACCCGGCCCCGGTGGCCCGGGTGGACGTCCCGGTGGACCGGGTGGGCCCGGCGGCCCCGGCGGTGGCGGTCCCGGTGGCCCGGGTGGACCCGGCGGTGGCGGTCCCGGCGGTCCCGGCGGTCCCGGCGGTCCCGGTGGTCCCGGTGGTCCCGGTGGCGGTGGTCCCAGCGGTCCCCAGGGGCCCGACGACGGCCCGGCCACTCCCCCGCCCAGCCCGGTGCGGATGGCACCGCCCGCGCGCCGGCGCTCGTCGGGCGTGAACCTCGGCCCGCTGCCCGTCGCGAACCTCGTCGTGCTCGAGGTCGGCCTCGCCGTCGGGCTCGTGCTCCTCGCGATCAACATGTCGCTCAAGTGGGTCGGCGTCGGCATCGTCGGCTTCGCCCTCATCGTCGCGCTGCTGCGCTGGCGCGGCCGCTGGTTCACCCAGTGGATCGGCCTGACGCTGCGCTACTCCTTCCGGTCCCACGACCGCGTCGCCGAACCGCTGCCGCCGAGCACCGTCGAGGAACTGGCCGCCGAGGAGACCACGGTGACCGGCCCGGACGACGCCCGCGTCAACCTGCTGCGCGTGGCCGTCCCGGACCTCGTCGTGGCGCACGGCGTCGACCACGAGCGCCAGCAGGTCGGCCTCGCGTGGAACGACGGCACGTGGACGGCGGTGCTGCTCGTCGAGCCGACGCCCGCGTTGATCACCCAGGCCGGCGGCGCGCCGAGCCTGCCGCTGTCGGCGCTCGCGCCGTGCCTCGAGGACCGCGGCGTGGTGCTCGACTCCATCCAGACGATCTGGCACTGCTACCCCGGCAGCGCGGCGCTGCCGGCGGACTCGCCCGCGCTCAGCTCCTACATGGAGGTGCTCGGCCCGCTGCCCGCGGCGGCGCGGCGGACGACGTGGGTGGCGATCCGGCTCGACCCGAAGCGCTGCCCGGCGGCGATCCGCGAGCGCGGCGGCGGCGTCGTCGGCGCCCACCGCGCGCTGATCGGCGCGCTTTCGCGGGTGCGCAACGCGCTGGAGTCCCAGGGCGTGCCGACCCGGCCGCTCGACCCCGACGAGCTGCTGCGCGCGAGCATTTCGGCCGCGGAGCTCACGTCCGTCGCCGGTTCGCCGAGCAAGGTGACGCTGCAGGAGCGCTGGTCCGGCGTGACGGCGGCGGGCATCGGGCACGCGAGCTACGCGATCACCGGCTGGCCGAAGGGCAAGATCACCAGCAGCCTGAACGCGCTGACGAGCGTCCGCGCGCTGTCGGCGACGCTGGCGATGTCGATCTCCCCCGCGTCCGACGAAGGCAAGATCGGGCTGCGCGGCGTGGTCCGGCTGAGCGCGCGCAACCCGCGTGAGCTCGAAGCCGCCGACCAGCGGCTGCACGGCCTGTCCGAGCGGCTGGGCGTCGACCTGACCCCGTTGCGCGGGCTGCAGGTGTCGGCGTTCGCCGCGACGCTGCCGATCGGAGGAACAGCATGAGCTCGCGGATGCGTGACGCCGGGCAGAACCTCGGGGTGGCACCGGAGTTCACCGTGGACCCGGCGATGCTCGACGCGGTCAGCCCGTCGGGTGACCGCGGTGGCATCGTGCTCGGCTCGGGCCTCAAGGGCGAGCCGCTGACGATCTCGGCGCTGCGCTCGACGCCGACGCGCATCGTGCTGGTGGGCGGGCTGTACCTGGCCCGCCAGGTGGCGATGCGCGCGATGGCGGTCGGCGCGTGGGTCGTGGTGGCGACCGGACGCCCGACGGAGTGGCAGGTGCTGTCCCGCGCGGCCGGCACCCGCGACGGGCGGCCGTCGCCGCTGGTCCAGATCCGTCGGCTGTCCCCGGTCGAGCTGCCGCGGCCGTCGGAGGACGCCCCGCTGCTGGTCGTCACGGACGGCGGCCCGACCCCGCAGGACCTGTTCCCGCCGCGGTCGCCCTGGCAGACGACGGTATACGTGCTCCCGTACCTGCACCCGCAGGCGGGCGCGACGGCGAACGCGGCGGACCTGGTCCTGATGCAGCGCCTTCCGGCGGGCCAGGCCGAGCTGGCGGCGCGGATCTGGCGCCTGCCGCCCCAGATGATGCGCCAGCTGACGACGTTGCAGGACGACCAGGTGGTGGCCCTGGGCCGCAACCTGTGGCGGCCGCTGAGGCTGGTGACGACGGGCAAGGAGCAGCAGCTGCTCGGCCCGGTCCGCCGCGGCGACTGAGGTTTTGCCTTCGAGGGGCACCTCCACCCGCGGGGCGCCGGGCCGAAGAGGCGTTTCGGCGGGATGCCGAGTTTTCGGTGGTCATGAACGACTCGTTCATCGCATCTGACGAGGTGAACGACTCGTTCATGCCATCCGCCGACGGCTGACTGCCGGCAGCCTCGCCGCCGAAGGCGAGAGGCCCCCGAGAACAGACACCGACGAGAACCCAGACTCCCCCCGCACCCCGATCCGAAGCCAGAACACGGCCGGCAACGCCGGGTCAAGGCATCTTTCCCGCCTTGACGCGGTGTTGCCGGCCGTAGTCACAATGACAGCTTCGGGGTGCCGGAAGGCGCTTCGACAGGACAGCTGTCCCCGCCCCCGCCCCAAACGCCATGAATGACCCATTCATGTCACCTGACGACATGAATGAGTCATTCACGTCATGGGGGTGCGGACGTTCCTCGTCTGCTCCGCCCGGGCCGCGAGCTCCTCGTCCGGCGGGTAGTCCACGCCGAGCAGCGTCAAGCCGTGGGCCGGGGCCACCGCGCTGTCGCGAATCCCGCTCTCCAGCACCTTCGCCGGCCAGGCGTCGCTGCGGCGGCCGTCGCCGACCAGGAGCAGGACCCCCACCAGGCTGCGGACCATCGAGTGACAGAACGCGTCCGCCGAGACCCGGACCTCCAGCAAGTGCTCGTCGACCCGCGCCCACTCCAGGCGCTGCAGCTCGCGGATCGTCGTGCCCGTCTCGCGCTGCTTGCAGTACGCCGCGAAGTCGTGCAGGCCCAGCAGTTCCGCGGCCGCCGCGTTCATCGCGTCCGTCGACAGTGGACGGTTCCACGCCAAGGTGTCGTGGCGGCGCAACGGGTCCACGCCCCACGGCGCGTCCGAAACGCGGTAGCGGTAGTGCCGGCGGATGGCCGAGAACCGGGCGTCGAACCCCTCGGGGGCGACCCTCGCGCCCAGCACCCGGACGTCGCCGGGCAGCAGGCGGTTCCAGCGGCCCGTCATGCGAACCAGGTCCGGGATGCCCTCCGGCGACACCGGGACGCGGCCCTCAGCAGCCGGAGACAGCGGCACGACGTCGACGTGCACCACCTGGCCCGTCGCGTGCACCCCGGCGTCCGTGCGGCCCGCCACGACCACGGACTTGGGCACCGAAGCCCCGGGCGGCTGCCGCTGCAGGGCCTCCTCCAGGAGCCCCTGGACCGTCCGGCGGCCCGGCTGACGGGCCCAGCCCGAGAAGTCCGTGCCGTCGTAGGAGACGTCCAGGCGCAGACGAACGAGCCCGCCCTCCCCAGCGGGAGTGGCGGGCTCGTCCGGTGTCGACTCTGCCGTCAGGACGTCAGTCCTTCTTGGCGTCCGCGTCGTCCGAAGCCGGAGCCTCGGTCTCGGCGGTCGTGTCCTCAGCCTTGGCCTCCTTGGCAGCGGCGGGAGCCTCCTCGGCCGGAGCCTCGGTGGTGGTCTCCTCCGCGGCCGGGGCGGCGGGCTTCTCGTCCTTCGCGAACTTCGTCTTGCGAGCGCGCTCGGCTTCCGAAGTCACCGTCTTCTCCGCCACCAGCTCGATGACCGCCATCTTGGCGTTGTCGCCCTTGCGCGGCATCGTCTTGGTGATCCGGGTGTAGCCACCGTCGCGCTCGGCGAAGTGCGGGCCGATCTCCGCGAACAGCTTGTGGACGACGTCCTTGTCACGGACGACGCGCTGCACCTGACGGCGGTTGTGCAGGTCGCCCCGCTTCGCCTTGGTGATCAGCTTCTCGGCCAGCGGACGGACCCGCTTCGCCTTCGCCTCGGTGGTGGTGATCTTGCCGTGCTCGAACAGCTGCGTGGCCAAGTTGGCCAGGATCAGCCGCTCGTGCGCGGACGACCCGCCGAGCCGGGCTCCCTTGGTAGGGGTGGGCATTGGTTCTCCTAGTTCAGCTCACAGCGTCCGGGCACAGAGCCTCAGAGCTGCTCGGTCTCTGCGTAGTCCTGGCCATCGTCGTGGCCGTCCGAAATCCCGTCGGCGATGCCACCGACACCCTCCGACCAGCCTTCACCGTCGTAGCTGGCGGCCGCGGCGGTCGGGTCGAACCCGGGCGGGCTGTCCTTCAGCGCGAGGCCGAGGCCGACGAGCTTGAGCTTGACCTCGTCGATCGACTTGGCGCCGAAGTTGCGGATGTCGAGCAGGTCCGCCTCGCTGCGCGAGACGAGCTCGCCCACCGTGTGGATGCCCTCGCGCTTGAGGCAGTTGTACGACCGGACGGTGAGGTCCAGGTCCTCGATCGGCATCGCGTAGGCGGCGATGGTGTCCGCCTCCTGCGGCGACGGGCCGATCTCGATGCCCTCGGCGTCGACGTTCAGCTCGCGGGCGAGACCGAACAGCTCCACCAGCGTCTTGCCGGCCGACGCGACCGCGTCGCGCGGCGTGATCGACGGCTTGGTCTCGACGTCCAGGATCAGCTTGTCGAAGTCGGTGCGCTGCTCGACACGGGTGGCCTCGACCTTGTAGGTCACCTTGAGCACCGGCGAGTAGATCGAGTCGACCGGGATCCGGCCGATCTCCGCGCCCGCCTGCTTGTTCTGCAGGGCCGGAACGTAACCGCGGCCGCGCTCGACGACGAGCTCGATCTCGAGCTTGCCCTTGCCGTTCAGCGACGCGATGTGCAGGTCCGGGTTGTGCACGGTGACACCCGCCGGCGGCACGATGTCGGCCGCCGTGACCTCACCGGGGCCCTGCTTGCGCAGGTACATGGTGACCGGCTCGTCCTCTTCCGAGGACACCACGAGCTCCTTGAGGTTCAGGATGATGTCGGTGACGTCTTCCTTCACCCCGGGAACGGTGGTGAACTCGTGCAGCACGCCGTCGATGCGGATGCTCGTCACGGCCGCGCCCGGGATGGACGACAGCAGCGTACGACGCAGCGAGTTGCCGAGCGTGTAGCCGAAGCCGGGCTCCAGCGGTTCGATGGTGAACCGGGAGCGGGTCTCGTTGACCGTCTCTTCGCCGAGAGCCGGCCGCTGGGAAATCAGCATTCCTTGTTTTCCTTTCCAGACGACGCCCGCCATATGACGTCGAAGGGATGGCGCGGCGGCGGCGCACCTGTTGCGCCGCCGCCCGGTCCGACCGGGGCCGGACTACTTCGAGTAAAGCTCGACGATCAGCTGTTCCTGAACCGGAACGTCGATCTGCGCACGCTCCGGGAGCTGGTGGACCAGCACGCGGAGGTTGGACTGGACGACCTGCAGCCACGCCGGGATCGGGCGGTCGCCGAAGGACTCCTTGGCCACGACGAAGGGCAGCATCGAGAACGACTTCGGCCGCACGTCGATGATGTCCCACTTGGTGACCTGGTACGACGGGACGTTGACCTTGACGCCGTTGACCAGGAAGTGGCCGTGGCTCACCAGCTGCCGCGCCTGACGGCGGGTGCGGGCGATGCCGGCGCGGTAGATCACGTTGTCCAGGCGGGACTCGAGGATCTGCAGCAGGTTCTCACCGGTCTTACCGGGACGCCGGACGGCTTCCTTGTAGTACCGGACGAACTGACGCTCGAGAACGCCGTAGGTGTAGCGAGCCTTCTGCTTCTCCTGCGACTGCAGGAGGTACTCGGACTCCTTGATGCGCCCGCGGCCGTGCTGGCCCGGCGGGTAGGGGCGACGCTCGAAAGCCTGGTCGCCGCCGATGAGGTCAACCTTGAGGCGACGCGAAATACGCGTCGCGGGGCCGGTGTAACGAGCCATTTCTTCTTACTCCTCCCCGTTCCTCAGACCCGGCGCCGCTTGGGCGGGCGGCAGCCGTTGTGAGGCTGCGGGGTCACGTCCTGGATGGTGCCGACCTCGAGGCCGGCCGCCTGCAGCGAGCGGATCGCCGTCTCGCGGCCCGAACCCGGGCCCTTCACGAAGACGTCGACCTTCTTCATGCCGTGCTCGGCGGCCTTGCGGGCAGCGTTCTCGGCGGCCATCTGCGCGGCGAACGGGGTGGACTTGCGCGAGCCCTTGAAGCCCACGTGACCACTCGACGCCCACGCGATCACGGCACCGGTCGGGTCCGTGATCGAGACGATGGTGTTGTTGAAGGTGCTCTTGATGTGCGCGTGACCGTGCGCGACATTCTTCTTTTCCTTGCGGCGGACCTTCTTGGCCCCGGCCGCAGTACGAGACTTCGGTGGCATGTTCTGAGGGTTCTCCTGTTAGCGCGCGTTCTCTTGGTGAGCGGCGACCGCTTCGGCCTGGCCGCGCCGGATGATCGAACCGGCGTCGGTGTACAGGTTGCGGAGCGCCATCGGGCGGGCGTAGAGCGCCTTGGGCGAGACACAAGCCGAGCCGCGGCGCTGAACGCCACCCATCTGCACGACCTTCTTGCCCTGGACGCTCACTTCTTGCCAGCCTTCTTCTTGCCGGCGACCGTCTTCTTCGGACCCTTGCGGGTACGGGCGTTGGTCTTCGTGCGCTGACCACGGACGGGAAGTCCGCGGCGCCAGCGAAGGCCCTCGTAGCACCCGATCTCGATCTTCCGACGGATGTCGGCGTTCACCTCGCGGCGAAGGTCACCCTCGACCTTGAAGTTCTCTTCGATGTACGTACGCAGCTTCGCGAGGTCGTCATCGCTGAGGTCTTTGACGCGGGTGTCCGCGTTGAGCTCGGCAGCCTTGATGAGCTGCTTCGAGCGGGTACGGCCGATGCCGTAGATGTACGTAAGCGCGATCTCCAACCGCTTCTCGCGGGGGAGGTCTACGCCAGCGAGTCGTGCCATTGGCGCTGATGCTCCTTCGTAGGTTTCCTCTTCAGGTCTGCTCCCCGTCCGGTTCCGGGACCGACTCGCCTGTCGTGCCCTCGGCTTGCGCTTCGGGTGTCCCGGCCCCGGCCTGAAGTCCGGGGGTGAACCGGACCACTCGCGTGGCCCGGCAGGTGCGGGGAGGTTGTGTAGCCGTCAATCCACTCTGGTCGAGTGCTTGGCGATCAGCCCTGCCGCTGCTTGTGCCGCAGGTTCTCGCAGATCACCATGATCCGGCCGTGCCGGCGGATCACCTTGCACTTGTCGCAGATCTTCTTGACGCTCGGCTGGACCTTCACGTCTTCTGCTCTCCTAGTAGCTGCTCTTCGTGATCACTTGTAGCGGTAGACGATGCGACCACGAGAGAGGTCGTAGGGCGAGAGCTCCACGACAACCCTGTCCTCGGGCAGGATGCGGATGTAGTGCTGCCGCATCTTGCCGCTGATGTGTGCCAGGACCTTGTGACCGTTCTCCAACTCGACGCGGAACATCGCGTTGGGGAGCGGCTCGACTACGCGGCCTTCGACCTCGATGGCCCCGTCTTTCTTCGCCATGTCCTCCGCATTTCCTTGTCATCAACCGTCTGTCGCCACACCTGATCAACTCGAGCACTAGTGCTGGGTCGGGTGTTGCGTGGCACACTGGTGCCCGACTCCCTCAGACCGTGAATTCACGAGCGCGCAGGATCCGGGCGCGATAAGTGCGCCGACTTGACAGTGTACGCATGTCGTGTCGCGACCCCCAAACCGGGGGTGACCATGCTAAAGGACCGTGCAGGTGGACGTGACGACGATCACCGCTTGTGGGTGAACGCGCAGGTCAGGCTTCTTCGGGTGCTGTGAGCACCCAAGGGCCCTCTTCGGTGATCGCGACGGTGTGCTCCCAGTGCGCCGCGCGGGAGCCGTCGGCCGTGACGACCGTCCAGCCGTCGTCCAGCTCGCGGGTCTCGCCGCCGCCGCCGGTCAGCATCGGCTCGATCGCCAGGGCCATGCCGGGCTTCAGCCGCGGGCCCTTGCCCGGCTTGCCGACGTTCGGCAGGAACGGGTCCATGTGCATCTGGCGGCCGATGCCGTGGCCGCCGTACTCGACGATCATCCCGTACTCGACGCCGTCGTCGCGGCCCGCGCGTTCGGCGGCCGACTGGACGGCGTAGGAGATGTCGGTCAACCGGCCGCCGGCGCTGACCGCCTCGATGCCGGCCCACATCGCCGCTTCGGTCGCCGCGGACAGCGCCAGGTCGGCGTCGGAAACCGCGCCGATCGCCAGCGTGACGGCGGAGTCGCCGTGCCAGCCGTCGAGGATCGCGCCGCAGTCGACGGAGATGATGTCGCCGTCGGCCAGCACCTGCGTCTTCGCCGGGATGCCGTGCACGATCTGCTCGTTCACCGACGCGCAGATCGACGCGGGGAAACCGTGGTAGCCCTTGAACGACGGCACCGCGCCGGCGTCCCGGATCGTCTGCTCGGCCAGCTCGTCGAGCTCGGCCGTGCTGACGCCGGGTTTCGCGATGGCTCGGACCGCCGCGAGCGTGCGGGCGACGACGAGCCCCGCGGCCCGCATCGCCTGCAGCTCGTCCGGGGTCTTGACCTCGATCATGCGCCCACGGCGGAGCACTTGCAGAACACGCAATCCTCCGAGGTTCACGTGCGGTCGCGCAGCGCTTTCAGCACCCGGCCGGAGATCTCCTCGACGCTGCCGACGCCGTCGACGGTCACCAGGATGTCGGCGTAGTACTCGAGCAGCGGCGCGGTGTCCGACACGTAGATCTGCTGGCGGCGGCGGATGACCTCTTCGGTGTCGTCCGCGCGGCCGCGGGACATGAGCCGCCCGACGACGACGTCCTCGGGCACCTGCAGCTGGATCACGGCGTCGAGCGAGACGTCGGCGTCGCCCAGGATCTCCCCGAGCACCTCGGCCTGCTTGGTGTTGCGGGGGAAGCCGTCGAGCAGGAAGCCGGCCTTCGCGTCCGGCTCCGCCAGGCGCTCGCGGACCATTTCGTTCGTCACCGAGTCGGGCACGAGCTCGCCGGAGTCCAGGTAGCGCTTCGCTTCCTGGCCCAGCGGGGTCTCCTGGCCGACGTGCGCGCGGAACAGCTCGCCCGTGGAGATGTGCGGGATGCGCAGCTGCTCCGACAGAGCCACCGCCTGCGTACCTTTGCCCGCGCCGGGCGGACCCACGAGAACCAGCCGCGTCACTTCAAGAACCCTTCGTAGTTGCGCTGCATCAGCTGGCTTTCGATCTGCTTCACGGTGTCGAGCCCGACACCGACCATGATCAGCACAGCCGTGCCACCGAACGGGAAGTTCTGGTTGTTCCCGCTACCGGTCACCGACAGGAAGAAGTTCGGAAGGATCGCGATGATGCCCAGGTACAGCGAACCGGGGAGGGTGATCCGGCCCAGGACGAAGCTCAGGTACTCGGCCGTCGGGCGGCCCGGGCGGATGCCCGGGATGAACCCGCCGAACTTCTTCATCTCTTCCGCACGCTCGTCCACGTTGAACGTGATCGTGATGTAGAAGTACGTGAAGAAGATGATCAGGGCGAAGTACAGCGCGATGTGCACCCAGCTGGACTGGTTCACGATGTAGTTCTTGATGAAGACCTGCCAGCCGGAGTTGGCGTTCTGGTCGCCGACGAGGCGGCTGATCAGGTCCGGCAGGTACAGCAGGGACGACGCGAAGATGACCGGGATGACGCCGGCCTGGTTCACCTTGATCGGCAGGTAGGTCGACGTGCCGCCGTACATCCGGCGGCCGATCATGCGCTTGGCGTACTGCACCGGGATCCGGCGCTGCCCCTGCTCGACGAAGATGACGCTCGCGATGATCACGAGCCCGAAGATGCAGATCATCGTCAGCGCGATGCCACCGCCGTTGGACAGGATGTTCCCGCCCTCGACCGGGATGCGCGCGGCGATGTTCAGGAAGATCAGGACGGACATGCCGTTGCCGACGCCGCGTTCGGTGATCAGCTCGCCCAGCCACATCATGACGGCGGTGCCCGCGGTCATGGTGATGACGATGATGGCGAGCGAGTAGACGCTGTTGTCCGGGATGATCGGCTGGTCGCAGTCGGGGAAGAGCTGCTTGCGGTCCGCGAGCGCGACCACGCCGGTGGCCTGCAGGATCGCCAGCGCGATCGTCAGGTACCGGGTGTACTGGGTCAGCTTGCCCTGGCCGGACTGGCCTTCCTTCTTCAGCTCCTCGAACCGCGGGATGACCACGGTGAGCAGCTGGATGATGATGCTCGCCGTGATGTACGGCATGATGCCGGTCGAGAAGAGCGACAGCTGCAGCAGCGCACCGCCGCTGAACAGGTTCAGCAGCTGGTAGACGCCTTCCTGCTGCGCCTGGGAGCTACAGGCCTGTACCGCCCCGTAGGAGATCCCGGGTGCCGGAATGGTCGCACCGATTCGGTAGACCGCGACGATGGCTAGCGTGAACAGGATCTTCTTGCGTAGATCCGGCGTCGCGAGAGCCGAGCGGAAGGCGCTGAACACGCGGGGGACCTCCTCGGCGTCGTCGGCCGTCCTCAACCGACGATCGGCTTGGCCGGCACGGGGGCCGGCAGGAACACACAGCACTACTGGCAGGCAAGCCAGGAACGCTTCGGGGCACACTCGTCCCGAAGCGTGTCGCCGACTCTAACAGCTTCACAGGGCGTGTCCGCAGTCCGTGTGCGTTTTCCGTACCAAGGTTGCTCCGGCGGGTTGATCCACATCGCCGTCTTGGCCGTATTCCTTGACAGATTCCGGCTCACGCGTTCGACGTCGCGAGCACGCCGGCCAGGCCGACGAGGACCACGCCGGTCCCCCGGTCCACGTTCCGGCGGGTCCGCCGGGTCAGCTTGATCGACTTCAGGCCGGCGCCGACGCCGACGTAGACCGAGCCGGCCAGGAACTCGGCGAGCAGGTAGACCGCGCCGAGCAGCGCGATCTGCGCCGGAAACGGCCCGTGAGCTGCGTCGATGAACTGCGGGACGAACGCGGTGAAGATCAGGATCGCCTTGGGGTTGGTGATCGCGACGCCGAACTCCTTGCGCGTCACGCGCCAGGCCGACGCCGGCTGCGCGTCCGGTTCGGGGACGTCCGTTTTGCCCCGGAAAGTCGACCACAGCAGGCGCAGGCCGAGGTAGAGCAGGTAGCCGGCGCCGGCCCACTTGATGATCGTCAAGGCGGTCTCGGACGCGGCCAGCAGCTGCCCCAGCCCGGCCGCGACGGCGGTGATCAACAGGGTGAACGCGGCCAGCCGGCCGGCCAGCCCGGCGAGGCCGCGGCGGACACCCTGCGTCATCCCGTGGTGGAGGCCGAGCAGGTTGTTCGCGCCGGGCGTAAGCGCGATGAGGACCGACGCCCCGAAGAAGACCAGCAGCCACGACACGTCCCCACGGTAACCGCCGGGGTCAACCGGGTTGTTGCTCCGGTGGGAGCACGGTGATGGCGACGCCGCTGGGCGGGGTCGGGGTGTCGGCGTAGGCGAGGGTGGGGTCGGCCCAGTCGCGGGTCTTGCCCGGCAGCGCGGCGATGACCGCCGCGGCGGCGGCCGCGGCGGCGGCCCCGATCAGCAGCCACATGCCGGCGGTGGTGACGACCTCGAAGTCCAGGCCGTCGGCCATGGCGGACCAGCCGGGCCCGATCATCCCGACGGTGACGACGACCCCACCGGTGAAGAAGGCGCCGGCCCCGATCAGCCACCGCCCGCGCCGGGACCGCGCGAAGGCGGTGAAAGCGGCGACGGCGAGGAGAAGGACGGCGAGGATCACCGGGATCCCGACGGGCGCGGCGCCCTGGTCGACGGCCTCCTGACCGGGGATTTCGATCCGGCTGCCCCAGGCGGTCTGGGTGACGGTGAGCCGGGCTTCGAAGACCCGCTGCCGGACGCTGACGTGCTGCTGGAGGCGGAAGAGGGGGAAGAAGAGGCCGCCGGTGGCCAGGAGCGCGGCCGCGGCGGTGAGGGCCGGCGGGAGGAAGCGCAGGAGGCGCGGGGCGCGGGTTTCCGGAGTGGGTGCGGCTTCGGGTTGGGCGTGGGCCGGCTGAGCGGCGGTAGGGGCGGTGCCGGGCAGCTGCGCGACCGGGAACGGCAGCGGGGTGGCCGGCGGAGGTTGGGGTGGGGGAGGTTGGCTGGGAAAACCGAGCGGGCCCGCCGACGCACCAAGCTGCGGCGATCGCGCAGCCTCAGCCGGGAAGGCGAGCGGATCCGCCGGCGAACCAAGCTCCGGCGATCGCGCAGCCTCGGCCGGAAACCCGAGCGGGCCCGCCGGCGAACCGAGCTCCGGCGGCCGCCCAGCCTCAGCCGGAAACCCGAGCGGCTCCCCGTCCGGCGGCGATCCCGCTCCCGGCTCCACGCCCGCGACCTTCGGCGCCTCCACCGGGAAGCTCAACGGCGATCCGGGAGGCTCGGGTGGCTCCTGCGACGGTCTGTCCACCCCTCGATCCTCCGTCCGGACCCGCACCGCGGCAAGGAATCTGTCCGGTCAGTCGTCCTTGGGTGGGAGCACCGTGATCACCACACCCGACGGCGGAGTCGGCGTGTCCGCGTACGCCGCCTCGGGATCCGCCCAGTTGGGCGTGCCCCAGTGGCTCAGCACGGCCGCCCCCGCGGCCACCGCCACCGCCGCCAGCAGCACCCACGTCCCGGCCAGTGGTGTGGTCGAAACCTGCGGCCCTCTGTCGTCGACCAGGCTGCGCATGCCCTGCACGGCGACCGTGCACACCGCCCCCGCCAGGAAGGCCGCGCCCACCAGCGTCGTGCGCCGGGCGGGCCTGCGCCGCACTAAGCCGAGGACTGCCGCCGCCAGCAGGATGGCGGCCGCCAGCAGCAGCGGGACGCCCACCGGCGCCGACGGCGAGCTGATCTCCCCCTGGCCCGGGAACGTGAAGTCGATCCGCCAGGCCCGCAGCGTCGTCTGCGCGATCCCCGACGGTTCCAGCCCCACGGCCTGCTCGGTGCGGAGGAACGGCAGGAAGGTCCCCACCACCGTCAACGCCGTCGCGGCCAAGACCAGCAAAGCCCGCACAACCAACCCCCTCGAGAAACGCCGAAGGCCCGCCTGGTGAACCAGACGGGCCTTCGGCTTGAAACTTACTCAGTTGGTGGTGGCGGAGCCACCGGCCGCTTCGAGCTTCTCCTTGGCGGAACCGGAGAACGCGTCGGCGGTGACGTTCAGCTTGACGCCGTTCACGTCGCCGTTGCCGAGGACCTTCACCAGCTTGCCCTTGCGGACCAGACCGCCCTTGACCAGCTCGTCGGCACCGATGGTGCCGCCGTCCGGGAAGACGCGGGCGATGTCGCCCACGTTCACCGGCTGGTACTCGGTGCGGAAGCGGTTCTTGAAGCCACGCAGCTTCGGCAGCCGCATGTGGATGGGCATCTGCCCACCCTCGAACCCGGCGGGCACGTTCTTCCGGGCCTTGGTGCCCTTCGTACCGCGACCGGCCGTCTTGCCCTTCGAGCCCTCACCACGACCGACGCGCATCTTCTCGCGCTTGGCGCCCGGAGCCGGACGCAGGTGGTGGATCTTGATGGCCGTCATGCCTTGACCTCCTCGACCTCCACCAGGTGGCGGACGGTGTGGATCAGGCCGCGCACCTGGGGGGTGTCTTCACGCACGACGCTCTGGCGGATCTTGCGCAGCCCGAGGGTGCGCAGCGACTCGCGGTGAGCGTGCTTCGTGCCGATCTTGCTCTTGACCTGGGTGACCTTGAGCTGAGCCATGTCAGACCCCCTGGCCCGCGCGCTGGCGCAGCATCCGGGCCGGCGCGACGTCCTCGAGCGGGAGACCGCGGCGGGCCGCGACCTCTTCGGGACGCTGCAGGCCCTTCAGGGCCGCCACGGTCGCGTGCACGATGTTGATCGCGTTGTCGGAGCCGAGCGACTTCGACAGCACGTCGTGGACACCCGCGCACTCCAGCACCGCGCGCACCGGGCCACCGGCGATGACGCCGGTACCGGCGGACGCCGGACGGAGCAGCACGACACCGGCGGCCTCCTCACCCTGGATCGGGTGCGGGATGGTGCCGCCGACGCGGGGAACGCGGAAGAAGTTCTTCTTCGCTTCCTCGACGCCCTTGGCGATGGCCGCGGGAACTTCCTTGGCCTTGCCGTAGCCGACGCCGACCTGACCGTCGCCGTCGCCGACGACCACCAGGGCGGTGAAGCTGAAGCGACGACCACCCTTGACGACCTTGGCGACGCGGTTGATCGTCACGACCTTCTCGAGGTGCGGGGTCTTGTCCTGGGCCGCCCCGCCACGACCGCTGTCGCGCCGGTCACGGCGGTCGCGACGGTCACCGCGGTCGTTGCCGCCCTGCCCGCCGGGTCCACCCTGGCCGCCGCCGAATTGCCGTGTACGTCCCGGCATCAGGCTTTCCTTCCGTTAACAAGCTTCTGCATCGTCAGAACTCCAACCCCGCCTCGCGGGCGGCGTCGGCGAGCGCGGCGATGCGGCCGTGGTAGGCGTTGCCCCCACGGTCGAACACCACAGCCGAGATCCCGGCGTTCTTGGCACGCGCGGCGACGAGCTCCCCGACCTTGGCGGCCTTGGCCTTCTTGTCGCCGTCGAGCGCCCGGACGTCCGCCTCGAGGGTGGACGCCGAGGCCAGCGTGTGGCCGGCCAGGTCGTCGATGACCTGCACGGCGATGTGCCGCGAGGACCGCTTGACGACCAGGCGCGGACGCTGGTCCGTGCCCGAGACCTTCTTGCGGAGGCGGAAGTGCCGACGGGCCTTCGCGACGCGGCGGCGGGTCGAGATGTCCTTGCCCACCGGCTTGCGCTTCGTAGTCGTGTCGCTCATGATCACTTACCCGTCTTTCCGACCTTGCGGCGGATCTTCTCGCCCTCGTACCGCAGGCCCTTGCCCTTGTACGGGTCCGGGCGCCGCAGCCGGCGGATGACCGCCGAGATCTGGCCGACCTTCTGCTTGTCGATGCCGGAGACCGAGAACCGGGTCGGGCTCTCCACCTTGAAGGTGATGCCTTCCGGGGCCTCGATCTTCACCGGGTGGCTGTAGCCGAGGGCGAACTCGAGGTCCGAGCCCTTGGCCTGCACGCGGTAACCGACACCGTGGATCTCGAGCTTCTTCTCGTAGCCCGACGTCACACCCACGACCAGGTTGTTCACCAGGGTGCGGGTGAGGCCGTGCAGAGCCTTGCTGGTGCGCTCGTCGTCCGGGCGCTTGACCAGCAGGGTGCCGTCGTCGTCGCGCTCGACCGAGATCGGCTCGGCGACGGTGTGCTCCAGGGTCCCCTTGGGGCCCTTGACGCTGATGTGCTGACCGTTGATGGTCACCTCGACCCCGGAGGGGACGGCGACCGGCAGCTTTCCGATGCGTGACATGTCTGTGCCCCCTTCCTTACCAGACGTAGGCGAGGACTTCGCCGCCCACGCTGTTGCGCTTGGCCTGACGGTCCGTCTGCAGGCCACCGGACGTCGAGATGATCGCGATGCCCAGCCCACCGAGAACGGACGGCAGTTCGGTCGATTTTGCGTAGACCCGCAGACCGGGCTTGGAGACGCGCCGCAGGCCGGCGATGCTCCGCTCACGGTTGGGGCCGTACTTGAGCTCGACGACCAGGTTCTTGTGCTTCTCGCCCGGCTCGTCGTGGTAACCCGCGATGTAGCCCTCGCGCTTGAGGATCTCGGCGATGTTCGCCTTGAGCTTCGAGTGCGGGAGCTTGACCTCGTCGTGGTACGCCGAGTTCGCGTTGCGCAGACGCGTCAAGAAGTCTGCGATGGGGTCGGTCATCGTCATGGTGACCTGTCAACCTTTCTCGCCCTGGTTCCCCGCCCCAAAAGAGGGGCGGGGCCTGTGGCGAAGTGGAGTTTTTAAAGAAGCTCTTACCAGCTGGACTTGCGGACGCCGGGCAGCTCGCCCGCGTGCGCCATCTCGCGAAGGCAGATCCGGCAGAGCCCGAACTTGCGGAACACGGCGTGCGGGCGGCCGCACCGCTGGCAGCGGGTGTAGGCGCGCACGGCGAACTTCGGCTTCTTCGCGGCCTTGTGGACCAGTGCTTTCTTGGCCATCGGCTCAGTTCTCCTTGAACGGGAAGCCGAGCTTGCGCAGCAGCGCCCGGCCCTCGTCGTCGTTCGTAGCGGTCGTGACGACGGTGACGTCCATGCCGCGCGGGCGGTCGATGGAGTCGGGGTCGATCTCGTGGAACATCGACTGCTCGTTGAGACCGAAGGTGTAGTTGCCGTGGCCGTCGAACTGCTTCGGCGAAAGCCCGCGGAAGTCGCGGATACGCGGCAGCGCGATGGTCAGCAGCCGGTCGAGGAACTCCCACATGCGGTCGCCGCGCAGCGTGACGCGCGCGCCGATCGGCTGGCCCTCGCGCAGCTTGAACTGTGCGATGGACTTGCGGGCCTTCCGGACCTCGGGCTTCTGGCCCGTGATCAGGGCGAGGTCCTTGACCGCGCCCTCGATCAGCTTGCTGTCGCGGGCGGCGTCACCGACACCCATGTTCACGACGACCTTCACCACGCCCGGGATCTGGTGGACGTTGGCGAAGGAGAACTCCGCCTGCAGCTGGCCCTTGATCTCGTCGCGGTAGCGCACCTTGAGGCGCGGCGCGACCTTCTCTGCGGTGGTCATCAGATGTCCTTACCGTTCCGGCGCGAGATCCGGACCTTCTTGCCGTCCTCGCCGATGCGGTAACCCACCCGGGACGGCTTGCCGTCCGAGTCGACGACCATCACGTTGGAGACGTGAATCGGGGCCTCCTGCGTGACGATGCCACCGGACTGCGCACCGCGCTGGGTCTGGGTGATCCGCGTGTGCTTCTTGATCCGGTTCACGCCCTCGACCAGCACGCGGTCGCGCTCGGGGTAAGCCTGGATGACCTTGCCCTTGGCGCCCTTGTCCTTGCCGGCGATGACGACGACCGTGTCGCCCTTCTTCACCTTCATCACAGCACCTCCGGCGCGAGCGAAATGATCTTCATGAACTTTCGGTCGCGCAGCTCGCGGCCCACCGGGCCGAAGATGCGGGTGCCCCGGGGCTCGTTGTCGTTCTTGATGAGCACGGCGGCGTTCTCGTCAAACCGGATGTAGGAACCGTCCGGACGACGACGCTCCTTGACCGTGCGGACGATGACGGCCTTGACGACGTCGCCCTTCTTCACCCCGGCGGCCGGGATGGCGTCCTTCACGGTGGCGACGATGATGTCGCCGATGCCGGCGTAGCGCCGCCCGGAACCACCGAGAACGCGGATGCAGAGGATTTCCTTCGCACCCGTGTTGTCGGCTACCCGAAGCCGCGACTCCTGCTGGATCACGTCAACTCCTGTATGTCGCGCCGGTTCTCGCCCGCTTGTGAGTTCACATTGGCGAGCCTTGCGGAACTAAAGACTCCGAAGAGCCCTGCTTACTTGGCCTTCTCCACGATCTGCACCAGGCGCCACCGCTTCGATGCCGACAGCGGGCGGGTCTCCATCAGGGTGACCCGGTCGCCCACGCCCGCCTCGTTGTTCTCGTCGTGCACCTTGACCTTGGTGGTGCTCCGGACGACCTTCGAGTAGCGGGGGTGCTTCTTGCGGTCCTCGAGCTCGACCACGATCGTCTTGTTCATCTTGTCCGAGACGACGTAGCCCTCGCGGACCTTGCGGTCGTTCCGGGCCGGCGTCTCGGTGGTGGGCTCGCTCATGCGGCACCTTCACTCTCGGCGTCGGGGGCAACGGACAGGCCGAGTTCGCGCTCGCGCATGACCGTGTAGATCCGCGCGATGTCCGTGCGGACGGTGCGCAGACGGCGGTTGTTGTCGAGCTGCCCGGTCGCCATCTGGAAGCGGAGGTTGAAGAGCTCCTCCTTGTACTCCTTGAGACGCAGGACGAGCTCTTCCGCGGTGAGCTCACGCAGCTCCGATGCCAGGGCACCTGCCTTCGCCATCAGAACTCACCACCTTCACGGGTCACGATGCGGCACTTCATGGGCAGCTTGTGGATCGCGCGGCGCAGCGCCTCGCGGGCCGTCTCCTCGTTCGGGAACGAGATCTCGAACATCACGCGGCCCGGCTTCACGTTGGCGATCCACCACTCGGGCGAACCCTTACCGGAACCCATCCGGGTCTCGGCCGGCTTCTTGGTCAGCGGGCGGTCCGGGTAGATGGTCGTCCACACCTTGCCACCACGCTTGATGTGACGGGTCATGGCGATACGAGCGGACTCGATCTGCCGGTTCGTCACGTAGCTGTGCTCAAGCGCCTGGATGCCGTACTCGCCGAAGCTGACCTTCGTGCCACCCTTGGCGGCGCCGTGGCGCTTCGGGGAGTGCTGCTTCCGGTGCTTGACCCTGCGCGGGATGAGCACGTCTCAGCCCTCCGTCTTTTCTGCGGTCTCGGTGGCCGGGGCCGCCTCGGTCGTGGCGGCAGCGGCGGCGCGACCGGCTTCGGTCGAGGTGGCGGTCGTGCCCGACGCGCCGGAACGACGCGGGCGGGACGGCCGGTCGCTGCGGTCACGGTCGCGACGCGGCGCGCGCTCGGCGGCGTCACGCGCTTCGCGGGCCTTCAGGCCACCGACGAGCTCACCCTTGTAGATCCACACCTTGACGCCGATGCGACCGAACGTCGTCTTGGCCTCGAAGAAGCCGTAGTCGATGTCGGCGCGCAGCGTGTGCAGCGGGACGCGGCCATCGCGGTAGTGCTCGGAGCGGGACATCTCGGCACCGCCGAGACGACCGCCGCACTGCACGCGGATGCCCTTGACCTGCGGCGAGCGCATGGAGGTCTGGATCGCCTTCCGCATCGCGCGGCGGAACGCCACGCGGTTGGAGAGCTGCTCCGCGACCGCCTGGGCGACCAGCTGGGCGTCGGCCTCGGGGTTCTTGACCTCGAGGATGTTCAGCTGGACCTGCTTCTTGGTCAGCTTCTCCAGCGCGCCGCGGATCCGGTCGGCCTCCGCGCCGCGGCGGCCGATGACGATGCCCGGCCGGGCGGTGTGGATGTCGACGCGGACGCGGTCACGCGTGCGCTCGATCTCGACCTTGGAGATGCCCGCGCGCTCCATGCCGGTGGCGAGGAGCTTGCGGATCTTGACGTCCTCGGCCACGTACTCGGCGTACTGCTTGTCGGCGTACCAGCGCGACTTCCAGTCCGTGGTGATACCCAGGCGGAAACCGTGCGGGTTGATCTTCTGGCCCACTACCGGCCACCTGCCTTCTTCTTGCTCTGAGCCTTCGGCGCGACGGCCGGACGCGACTCCACCTCGACGGTGATGTGGCTGGTCCGCTTGCGGATCCGGTACGCGCGGCCCTGGGCCCGCGGGCGGATGCGCTTGAGGGTGGGGCCCTCGTCGGCGTACGCGTTCTTGACCCAGAGCGTCTCCGGGTCCAGCTGAAGGTTGTTCTCGGCGTTGGCCACGGCGCTGGCGAGCACCTTCGCGACCGGCTCGCTGGCCGCCTGCGGGGCGAACCGGAGCACGGCCAAGGCGTCGGCGGCGCTACGTCCCTTGATGAGCTCGATCACCCGGCGCACCTTGGTCGGCGAGTCCCGGACGAAGCGAGCCCGCGCGTAAGCCGTAGGCAGGGCCTCGACCGTCGCGTCGTTCTGGGCGTTCATCGCTACTTCCCTTGTCTTTTCTCGTGCCCGCTCAGCGGCGGCGCGACTTGCGGTCGTCCTTGATGTGGCCCTTGAAGGTCCGCGTCGGGGCGAACTCGCCCAGCTTGTGACCCACCATGGCCTCGGTGACGAACACCGGGACGTGCTTGCGGCCGTCGTGCACGGCGATCGTGTGACCCAGGAAGTCCGGGATGATCGTCGAGCGGCGCGACCAGGTCTTGATGACCGTCTTCTTGCCCGATTCGTTCAGCGCGTCCACCTTCTTGAGCAGGTGGTCGTCCACGAACGGGCCCTTCTTAAGGCTGCGTGGCATGTGCTTCTACCTCCCTGCTCAGCGCTTCTTGCCGGTACGCCGGCGGCGGACGATGAGGGCGTCGGACGGCTTGCGCCGGCGCGTACGGCCCTCGGGCTTACCGTTCGGGTTGACCGGGTGGCGACCACCGGAGGTCTTGCCCTCACCACCACCGTGCGGGTGGTCGACCGGGTTCATGACGACACCGCGGACCGTGGGGCGCTTGCCGCGCCAGCGGTTGCGGCCGGCCTTGCCCCAGTTGATGTTGGCGTGCTCGGAGTTGCCGACCTCGCCGACCGTGGCGCGGTTGCGCACGTCCACGTTGCGGATCTCGCCCGAGGGGAGACGCAGCTGGGCGTACGGACCGTCCTTGGCGACGAGCTGCACCTTCGCGCCGGCGGACCGCGCCATCTTCGCGCCGCCACCGGGGCGGAGCTCGATCGCGTGGATCACGGTGCCGACCGGGATGTTGCGCAGCGGCAGGTTGTTGCCCGGCTTGATGTCGGCCCGGGGGCCGTTCTCGACGGTGTCGCCCTGCTTCAGCTTCTCCGGCGCGATGATGTAGCGCTTCTCGCCGTCGGCGTAGTGCAGCAGCGCGATGCGAGCGGACCGGTTGGGGTCGTACTCGATGTGCGCGACCTTGGCGGGGATGCCGTCCTTGTCATTGCGACGGAAGTCGATGACGCGGTAAGCGCGCTTGTGGCCGCCACCCTTGTGCCGGGTGGTGATCTTGCCGGACGAGTTGCGACCGCCCGAACCGCTCAGCGGACGAAGCAGCGACTTCTCCGGGGTGGAGCGGGTGATCTCGGCGAAGTCCGAGACGCTCGAACCGCGACGACCCGGGGTCGTCGGCTTGTACTTGCGGATGCCCATTGTCAGCTCAGTCCTTTACGCGGTGGGTCCGCCGAAGATCTCGATCGCCTTGCTCTCAGGCGAAAGAGTCACGATGGCGCGCTTGGTGTCCTTGCGCTTGCCGAAGCCCGCGCGAGTCCGCTTCCGCTTGCCCTGGCGGTTGGCCGTGTTGACGCTGACCACCTTGACGCCGAACACCTTCTCGACCGCGATCTTGATCTGGGTCTTGTTGGCGTCCGGGCGGACGATGAACGTGTACTTGTGGTCCTCGAGCAGCCCGTAGGACTTCTCGGAGATGACCGGCGCGAGCAGGATGTCGCGGGGGTCCGGAATGGCGACCGAACTCACTTCTCGTCACTCCCTTCCGTGACCTCGCCCGACCGCGCGGAAGCCTTGACGGACTTACCGCGGACGGGGCCGGCGACGAACGCGTCGTACGCGGCCTTGGTGAACACGACGTCGTCGTTGACCAGGACGTCGTAGGTGTTGAGCTGGTCGGCCCAGAGCAGGTGCACCTCGGGCAGGTTCCGGAGGGAAACCCAGCTCAGCTCGTCGGCCCGGTCCAGCACCACGAGCACGCGCTTCGCGGCCGTGACGGCGGCGAGGGCGGTCTTGGCGGCCTTGGTCGACGGCTTCTCACCGGTCACCAGCTCGGTGACGACGTGCAGCTGGCCGGCGCGCGCCCGGTCGGAGAGGGCGCCACGCAGGGCGGCGGCCTTCATCTTCTTCGGGGTGCGCTGCGAGTAGTCACGCGGCGTGGGGCCGTGGACGACGCCACCGCCGACGAACTGCGGCGCGCGGGTCGAACCCTGGCGGGCACGACCGGTGCCCTTCTGCCGGTACGGCTTCTTGCCGCCACCGGAGACCTCACCACGGGTCTTCGTGTCGTGCGTGCCCTGGCGCGCGGCGGCCTGCTGGGCCACCACCACCTGGTGCATCAGCGCGACATTGGCCTGCACGTCGAAGATCTCCTCGGGGAGGTCCACGGTGCCGTCGGCTTTACCGGCCGGGGTCTTCAGCTCGACGCTTGTCATTCGGAGTTACCACCCTTCGCGGCGCTGCGAACGAACAGCACGCCGCCCTTGGGACCGGGCACAGCGCCCTTGATCAGCAGCAGGCCGTCCTCGGCACGCACGGCGTGCACGGTCAGGTTCTGCGTGGTGACCCGGTCGTTGCCCATCCGGCCCGCCATGCGCAGGCCCTTGAAGACGCGGCCGGGGGTGGCGCAGCCACCGATCGAGCCCGGCTTGCGGTGCACGGCCTGGGCACCGTGGCTCGCGCCCTGGCCCTTGAAGCCGTGGCGCTTCATGACACCCGCGTAGCCCTTGCCCTTGCTGGTACCGGTCACGTCGACCTCGACGCCGGCGGCGAACACCTCGGCGGTGATCTCCTGACCGACCTCGTAGGTCTCGGCGTCGGTGGTGCGCAGCTCGGCGAGGAACCGGCGCGGCGTCACGCCCGCCTTGTCGAAGTGGCCGGTGCGCGGCTTGTTCACCTTGCGCGGGTCGACCGCGCCGAACGCCAGCTGCACGGCCTTGTAGCCGTCCTTGTCCTGGGTCCGAACCTGGGTCACCACGTTCGGGCCGGCCTTCACGACGGTGACCGGGACGACCCGGTTCTGCTCGTCGAAGACCTGGGTCATGCCGAGCTTGGTGCCCAGGATGCCCTTCATTTGCCTGTCAGACATGAGTCTCTTACTCTCCGCCGCTCGCCAGCCGCTACTGGATGTTGACGTCGACGCTCGCCGGCAGGTCGATGCGCATGAGCGCGTCGACCGTCTTCGGCGTCGGGTCGAGGATGTCGATCAGACGCTTGTGCGTGCGCATCTCGAAGTGCTCGCGCGAGTCCTTGTACTTGTGCGGCGAGCGGATGACGCAGTAAACGTTCTTCTCGGTGGGCAGCGGCACCGGCCCGACGACCCGGGCGCCGGTGCGCGTGACCGTCTCCACGATCTTGCGCGCCGAGGTGTCGATCGCCTCGTGGTCGTAGGCCTTGAGCCGGATGCGGATCTTCTGTCCCGCCATGGTGGCTGCTCGTTCCTTGTCGTCTCGTGCCGCTATCTCACAAACCCCGCCGGGTGTTTCCACCCTGAGCCTGGGTTTCCGCAGTTCAACGGCCCTGTCCCCGGTCCACGCGGTCGGGCGTGTCGCGCCCGACGCACAGACGGATCCCGCGGGATCGTCGTCTTGCCTGGTCTTCCTCAACGTGAGGAGGCTATGAGCCGGCTGCGCTTTTGCAAGAACACCGTCTCACTGCCTTTGCCCGCTCGCCTGCAACCCGAAGGAAGAGCTCGGCGGACCGTGGCCACTCGCACCAGGGCGGCCGGACCCCTGACAGGGATCGGCCGCCCCAGGACGAGCAACCTGAATAGTGTCGCACACGTGATTTGACGCCCCTGACCCGGGGGTGTATTGCCCGGGCCGGGGCGTCTAAATCACTTGATGATCTTGGTGACCTGACCCGCACCGACGGTGCGGCCGCCCTCGCGGATCGCGAAGCGCAGGTTCTCGTCCATGGCGACCGGCTGGATCAGCTGCACCGAGATGTCGGTGTTGTCGCCCGGCATGACCATCTCGGTGCCCTCGGGGAGGGTCACGACGCCGGTCACGTCGGTGGTGCGGAAGTAGAACTGCGGGCGGTAGTTGTTGAAGAACGGGGTGTGACGGCCACCCTCGTCCTTCGACAGGATGTAGACCCGGCCCTCGAAGTCGGTGTGCGGGGTGGTGGTGCCCGGCTTCACGACGACCTGGCCGCGCTCGACGTCCTCGCGCTTGATGCCGCGGAGCAGGAGGCCGACGTTGTCGCCCGCCTGGCCCGAGTCGAGCAGCTTGCGGAACATCTCGACACCGGTGACAGTCGTCTTCTGCGACTTCTCCTTGATGCCGACGATCTCGACCTCTTCGTTCACGTTGACCACGCCACGCTCGACGCGGCCGGTGACGACGGTGCCGCGACCGGTGATGGTGAAGACGTCCTCGATCGGCATGAGGAACGGCTTGTCGAGCTCACGCACCGGGTCCGGCACGTTGTCGTCGACGGCGGTCATCAGCTCGAGAACGGCCTCGGCCCACTTCGCGTCGCCCTCGAGGGCCTTGAGGCCCGAGACGCGCACGACGGGGGCGTCGTCGCCCGGGAACTCCTGCGAGGACAGCAGCTCGCGGACCTCCAGCTCGACGAGCTCGAGGATCTCCTCGTCGTCGACCATGTCGGCCTTGTTCAGCGCCACCACGATGTAGGGCACGCCGACCTGGCGGGCGAGCAGCACGTGCTCACGGGTCTGCGGCATCGGGCCGTCGGTCGCGGCCACGACCAGGATCGCGCCGTCCATCTGGGCGGCACCGGTGATCATGTTCTTGATGTAGTCCGCGTGACCGGGGGCGTCGACGTGCGCGTAGTGACGCTTCTCGGTCTGGTACTCGACGTGCGAGATGTTGATCGTGATACCGCGCTGGCGCTCTTCGGGCGCGTTGTCGATCTGGTCGAACGCACGCGACTCGTTGAGCTCGGGGTACTTGTCGTGCAGAACCTTGGTGATCGCCGCGGTCAGCGTGGTCTTGCCGTGGTCGACGTGACCGATGGTCCCGATGTTGACGTGCGGCTTGCTCCGCTCGAACTTCGCCTTCGCCACTGGAATGTCCTCCTGGACTGGTTTCGCTTTGTGCTCGGGGGCCGGCGTGGCTGCCAGCCCCCGAATGTTCCTTCGTCGGTGCTAGCGGACGTTCAGGAGAGTCCCTTAATGCCCGCGCGCGGTGAGGGGCTTTACTCCCCCGTCGCCTTCGCGATGATTTCCTTCGCGACGTTCGCGGGAACCTCGGCGTAGGAGTCGAACACCATGGAGTAGTTCGCCCGGCCCTGGGTGCGGGACCGCAGGTCGCCGACGTAGCCGAACATCTCCGACAGCGGGACCAGCGCCTTCACGACGCGGGTGCCCGACCGCTCCTCCATGGCCTGGATCTGACCACGGCGGGAGTTGAGGTCACCGATGACGTCACCCATGTAGTCCTCGGGCGTGGTCACCTCGACCGCCATCATCGGCTCCAGGATCACCGGGCCGGCCTTCTTCGCGGCTTCCTTCATCGCCATGGAACCGGCGATCTTGAACGCCATCTCCGAAGAGTCGACCTCGTGGTACGCACCGTCCAACAGGGTGAACTTCAACCCGACGAGCGGGTATCCGGCCAGCACGCCGTACTGCATGGCGTCCTGCGCACCGGCGTCCACCGACGGGATGTACTCCCGCGGCACCCGGCCACCGGTCACCTTGTTGTCGAACTCGTAGAGCGCGCCGTCGGTGCGCTCGAGCGGCTCCAGCTTCACGATGACCTTCGCGAACTGGCCGGAACCACCGGTCTGCTTCTTGTGGACGTAGTCGAGCTTGTCGACCGTCTTCTTGATCGTCTCGCGGTAGGCGACCTGCGGCTTGCCGATGTTCGCCTCGACCTTGTAGTCGGACTTCATCCGGTTCACCAGCACCTCGAGGTGCAGCTCGCCCATGCCCGCGATGATCGTCTGGCCGGTGTCCTCGTCCAGCTTGACCTGGAACGTCGGGTCCTCTTCGGCCAGCTTCTGGATCGCCAGGGACAGCTTCTCCTGGTCGGCCTTCGTCTTCGGCTCGATCGCGACCCGGATGACCGGCTCGGGGAACGTCATCGACTCCAGCACGATCGGGTTCTGCGGGTCCGCCAGGGTGTCACCCGTGGTGGTGTCCTTCAGCCCGATGACCGCGTAGATGTGGCCGACCTGGGCGTCGTCGACCGGGTTCTCCTTGTTGGAGTGCATCTGGAAGATCTTCCCGATGCGCTCCTTGCGCTCCTTGGTCGCGTTGATGACCTGAGCGCCGGCGGCGACCTTGCCCGAGTACACCCGGATGTAGGTCAGCTTGCCGAAGAACGGGTGCGCGGCGATCTTGAACGCGAGCGCGGCGAACGGCTCGTCGACCGAGGCCTTGCGGGTCACGACGGTCTCACCGTCGGACAGCAGGCCCTCGACGGCCGGGACGTCCAGCGGCGACGGCAGGTAGTCGATCACCGCGTCGAGCATGGGCTGCACGCCCTTGTTCTTGAAGGCGGAGCCGGCCAGGACCGGGAACGCCTCGCGGGTGATGACCAGCTTGCGGATGCCGGACTTGATCTCGTCCGTCGACAGCTCTTCGCCCTCGAGGAACTTCTCCATCAGCGCGTCGTCGGTCTCGGCGACGGCCTCGATCAGCTTCTCGCGGTACTCCGCGGCGCGGTCGGCCAGCTCGGCGGGGATGTCCTCGACCGAGTAGTCCTCGCCCTTCTGGACCTCGCCGCGCCAGGTCAGCGCCTTCATGCGGACCAGGTCGACGACGCCTTCGAAGTCGTTCTCGGCGCCGATCGGCAGCTGGATCGCCAGCGGCTTGACGCCGAGGCGCTCCGTGATCGTCTTCAGGGTGTAGTAGAAGTCCGCACCCAGCTTGTCCATCTTGTTGACGAAGCAGATGCGCGGGACGTCGTACTTGTCCGCCTGCCGCCAGACCTGCTCGGACTGCGGCTCGACACCCTCCTTGCCGTCGAAGACGGCGACCGCGCCGTCGAGCACCCGCAGGTTGCGCTCCACCTCGACGGTGAAGTCGACGTGCCCGGGGGTGTCGATCAGGTTGATCTGGTAGTCGTTCCAGAAGGTGGTGGTGGCAGCCGAGGTGATGGTGATACCCCGCTTCTGCTCCTCCTCCATCCAGTCCATGGTGGCGGCGCCGTCGTGGACTTCACCGATCTTGTAGTTGACCCCGGTGTAGAACAGGATCCGCTCGGTGGTGGTGGTCTTGCCGGCGTCGATGTGCGCCATGATGCCGATGTTGCGGACCTTGTTGAGGTCGGTCAGCACTTCACGTGCCACGAGAATGTTCCCCTGTCTCAAGCGTGGGGCCCGGCATGGCTTGCATCTGATGCCGGGCGGAAATCACCAGCGGTAGTGCGCGAAGGCCCGGTTGGACTCGGCCATCTTGTGCGTGTCCTCGCGACGCTTCACGGAGGCCCCGAGGCCGTTCGACGCGTCCAGGAGCTCGTTCTGCAGGCGCTCGATCATCGTCTTCTCGCGGCGGGCCTGCGAGAAGGAGACCAGCCAGCGCAGCGCCAGGGTCGTCGAGCGGCCCGGCTTGACCTCGATCGGCACCTGGTAGGTGGCACCACCGACGCGGCGGCTCTTCACCTCGATGGTGGGCTTCACGTTGTCGAGGGCGCGCTTCAGCGTGACGACCGGGTCGGTGCCCGTCTTCTCGCGAGCGCCTTCGAGCGCGCCGTACACGATGCGCTCGGCCAGGGACCGCTTCCCGTCCTTCAGCACCTTGTTCACCAGCTGGGTGACCAGCGGGGAGGCGTAGACGGGGTCGGAGATCAGCGGCCGCTTCGGGGCCGGACCCTTGCGGGGCATTAGCTCTTCTCCTTCTTCGCGCCGTACCGGCTGCGCGCCTGCTTGCGGTTCTTGACTCCCTGCGTGTCGAGCGAACCGCGGATGATCTTGTAACGGACACCCGGAAGGTCCTTCACACGACCACCACGCACGAGCACCATCGAGTGCTCCTGCAGGTTGTGGCCCTCACCGGGGATGTAGGCGGTGACCTCGATGCCGCTGGTCAGCTTCACACGCGCGACCTTGCGCAGCGCCGAGTTCGGCTTCTTGGGGGTCGTGGTGTACACGCGAGTGCACACGCCACGCCGCTGCGGGCTCCCCTTGAGGGCCGCGGTCTTCTGCTTGGCAGCCTTGTCCTGGCGGCCCTTGCGGACCAGCTGCTGGATCGTGGGCAATGGACCAGCTTCCTGTCGTGATCTGCTTCTTCGTGTCTTCACCGGCCCCCGCGGTCGGGCGTGTCGGCCCGCGTCACGGTCTCTCGACCGGTAACTTCCCGGAGGGATTTTCCGTCGGAACCCCGACCTGCCGAAGCCGGTGACCGGGTGCCTGAGCACCCCGCCCATGCGCACGGCACGCGGAGCGGCCCGACGCCTGCCGGGCACGGTCTCCAAAGATACCCGCCCGGGTCCGGACGGAACGCGGCGGGGGGTCTGAAGGTCGGCGAACCTCCAGCCTACCTCTCGGCACCGCCCGGCCGGGGGATGTTCCGGAGTCCGGTCACGGTGGCGTGGTTTCCCCGCCCACCGGCGCCGGTTTCCTCGGGTCTTCGACGCGGAGTGCTCCCGGCGCGGACTCCCCCCGCACCGATTGCAACACCGCCGGCCTCGGGAATGTTCCGCGGCCGGCGGGCCTCCCCGAGCCGGCCGCCCCGCGGCCGGGCGCGCGATGAACGACCCGTTCACCTCGCCGGACGCCAGGAAAGAGTCGTTCATGACGTCCCCGGCCCGGACCGGTTCGGGCTGCGGCCGGCTTCCGGCCCCTGCTCAGTCCTCGTCGGGCTTGGCGTGGTCCGGCTTGCCCGGGTTCGGGTCGCGCGAGAGGTCGATCAGCGGGTGCACCCCGGCGCCCTCCGGCGCCGCGTGGCTGCCCGTCGACTTCGGCTCTTCGTCGGGCCGGCCGGCCCCTTCGCTGCTGCTCATCACGCACTCCTAGCGCTGTTCCCCTGCTTCCCCTTGCGGCCGCAACCTACCCATTACCCGACCGGGTGATGCAGTGGGATCGGATCCGGCGTTCCGTGCGTCACACGCCACGATGGGTGGCGGACAGCACGCGAACGGGAGGGAACGAGGGGCATGGCGGCCGAGTTCGACCAGCTGATAGCCGAGTTCGAGCGGTTCCAGTCGGGCATCCGCAACGTCGACGACCGGTTCGCCGGCCTCGGCGCGATGCAGCGGCAGCTGACCGAGCTGCGGGCGAGCGCGTCCTCGCCGGACGGGGGCGTGACCGTCGTCACCGGGCCCGGCGGCGCGGTCCTCGACGTCAAGTTCACCGACGCCGCGCTCGCGAAGGGCCCGCAAGCCCTCTCCTCGGCCCTCATGTCGACGCTCCGGGAAGCCGTCGGCGAGGCCGCGCGCCGGCAGGTCGTGCTCGTCCAGGAGCACCTCGGCGACGAGCTCGGCCTGGTCGACCAGGTCCTCGAGACCCAGGCCGAAGCCTTCGGAACCACCGTCGAGGAACTGCGGTCGAAGCTCACGCGGGAAGAAGCGGCGCCGGAGGACTTCGAGGACCAGCGGGTCCTGCGCCAAGCCGACGACGCCCCGCCACCGCCACCGCGGAAGCCCGCGAGCGGCGGATCGGCGGGCGACACCTTCCTGAAGAACCTGTTCGACGAGGAGGACTGATGCCCGACGGAGCCGGCGGTTACCGGGTGGAGGTCGACGCGCTGCGCAAGTACGCCGGCGACCTCGGCAGGTACCGGGACCAGGGTGCCGAGTTCACCGAAAAGGTCGGCCAGTCCGACGTCGGCGACAAGTCGTGGGGCGTGGTCGGCCTGTTCACCAAGCACGGGTACGACGAGACGCTGCACGAGCTGCGCGACCTGCTGGCGTCGATGGCCGAGGGCCTGACGTCGGCGCAGGCGAAGTTCACCGACGCGGCGAACGTCTACCAGGGCACCGAGGACGACCACAAGGCGTTCTTCGGCCAGGTCGAGGTCCTGCTCGACGGCCCGAAGAAGCCGTAGGGGGATCGATGGCGGAGTTCCAGGATGTCGCGAGCGGCGTCAGCGTCAAGAGCGACGACCCGACGACCGTGCTCGGCGTCAACGTCGGCAACGCCGTCAAGGCGACGCCCTTCGTGGGCAGCGCGGTGACCGTCGGCAAGGACGTCGTTTCCGTGGTCAAGGCCGCCGCCGCGCCGCACCCGGACGGCGTCGACATCGCCCTCGGGCTCGGCACGATCGCGACCGACACGACGTCCTTCATCCAGTCGAGCGCGAGCACGATCACCGACATCGCCACCGACCCGCTCGGCTGGCTCGTCGGGCAGGGGCTGAACTTCCTGATCAGCGCGGTCCAGCCGATCCAGGACGCGATCCACTTCGTCAGCGGCGACGGGCCCGCGCTCGCCATCGCCGCCGACAACTTCAACGCCATCGCCACCGGGCTCGACCAGCTGGCGAAGAACTTCGCCGAGGTCGCCGACAGCTCTCTCCAGGGCTGGCAGGGCGACGCCGGCGACGCCGCGCGCCGGTCGCTCGGCGAGTTCGCCCACGGCATCGGCGGCGTCTCCGCGAAGTCCGGCGACCTGGCGCAGATGCTGCAGCTGAGCAGCATGCTGATGAGCTTCGTCGAGGACCTCATCAAGGCGATCCTCACCGAGCTGGTCACCTGGCTGGTCATGATCTGGATCCCGGCGCTGGCCGCCGCGGTGCCCACCTGCGGGGCGTCGGTCGCCACCGCGGGCACGGCGTCGGAGGTCAAGCTCGGCACGACCACCGCGAAGACGACGCAGAAGGTGTCGAAGGTCCGCGAGCTGCTGCAGAAGATCCTCGACTGGCTGCAGAAGATGAAGGCCAAGCTGGCCGCGACGAAGCTGGGCAAGGTGTTCGCCGACGGCAAGACCGCGAAGAAGCTGGGCGAGATCGCCGAACGCGACGCGGGCAAGAGCTTGGTCGACAAGCTCACCGGCGCCGACGGGATGATCGGCAAGCGGGCCGGGAAGAACGCCCTGTCGGAGATCGCGAAGAAGGGCGGCGAGGCCGCGGCCAAGGGCGTCTTCGGGTTCAACCCGGCCAAGCCCGGCGACAACCCGGCCAAGACGCTGAACGACCACCTCGGCAAGCTCAACAGCCACGTCAAGAACGCCAAGAAGGCGAGCGACTACGGCGAGACCGGCCGCAGCCAGTCGGACGACGAAACGCGCGAGGACCTGGACTTCTGATGCTCGTGGTGGTGGTGGTGATCGTCCTGATCGCGGTGGTGTTCGCGGGCGCGGCCGCGATCTGGTGGCGGTCGCACGCGAAGTTCGTCGAAGGCCGCAAGGAGCACTGGTTCAAGGCGTTCGCGGCCGAGCGCGGCGGGGTCTTCGACAGCGGCGTGCCCAGCGACCCGCGGGCGACGCCGACGTTCGGGGTGCGCCACCCGAGCGGCCGCCCGCTGGCCGGGAGCCACACGACGTGGGTCGAGTTCCGCCACCGGGACCGCCCGGTCATCGCGATCGACGCCCAGGAGCCGTACCGGCACTTCGACGACCACACCTACTTCCGCGACATCCACGTCACGCAGGTGCGGGTGCCGCCGTGCCCGGAGCTGCGGATCACCGCGGGGCGGGTGTCGATGCCCGCCGACGCGCGGCTCGAAGGCGAGCTGGCCCGGTGGCTGGCGGCCAACCCGCGGTTCGGCCGGCGGGACGTCGTCGTCGAGCACGGCTCGGCGCGGACGTGGGGCCAGGGCTGCGCGACCCGGCAGAACATCGTGGCCGAGGCCGGCTACCTCGCCGATCTGGCGGACAGCCTGCCCGCGGCGCTGTGGAGCGTCAGCGGCGGCGCGTCGTGAGGTGGGTCAGCCCCGCCGACAACGCGAACACCAGCCCCAGACCCACGATGTACGGGCCCGCCAGCAGGGCGAAGCCCGCGCCGATGTTGGCGTCGGGCTGATCGGACGTCGACCGGAACCCGATCGCGCCCACCGACAGCAGGATCGCGCCTGCCGTGATCAGCAGGACGGCCACCGCCGTCAGGCGCTTCGTGACAGTCGTCATGCCCCCATCGTGCCCGGGGCCCGGCGAATTCGCTGGACAGCGACCGCAGGATGAGGACGTGAACTGGAAGATCACCCAGATCGACGTCGCCCACCCGGACGCCGTCGCGATCATGCGCGACTACATGGACGAAGTCGCTTCGCGCTACTTCGGGCGCCCGATCACCGAAGCGGAGCTCACGCACTACGTGGCCGAAGAACCGGGCACCGACCTCGTCCCGCCCACCGGAGCTTTCCTCGTCGGGCACCTCGGCGGGGAAATCGGCGGCTGCGCCGGGACCCGGGTCGTCGCGCCGGGGATCAGCGAACTGACCAAGGTCTTCGTCAAGCCGGCCCACCGGGGCACCGGCGGCGCGCCCGCGCTGGTGGCGGCCGCCGAGGAAGCCGCCCGGCGGCTCGGTTCCCGGCTCATGCGGCTCGACACGCGCCACGACCTCGTCGAAGCCCGCGCGCTCTACGCGAAGGTCGGCTACGCCGAGGTCGAGCCGTTCAACGACGGGCAGTTCGCCGAGCACTGGTTCGCCAAAGCCCTCAGCTGACGCAGGCGGCGACCTCGCCCGGCGCCGACTTCTGCGTCTTCACCACCCGCCCGCCGACCGTGACACGGCATTCGACCGCGCCGCTCCCCTGCCCGAGCAGCTGGATCGACCCGGGCGCCGCCCAGCTGAGTTCCTTGCGCCACGGCAGCGGGACCTCGAACTCCTGGTGGACCAGGCCGAGGCCGTTCGAGTCGTAGACGACCGTCGCCGTGCCGGTGCCGGTCAGCTCGTAGGTCACCTGGTAGCCGGACGGCGCCGGCGGGTTCGAGGTGTACGTCGCCGTCGCCATGATCGTGCGCGGCGGCACCGACGACAGCGCCGGCTCCCCCACCACCGCGACCGAGGGTGAAGGCCGCGGCGAGCCGTCGTCGCCGAGGATGAAGATGCCCGCCGTCACCGCCGCGATCGCGATCACGGCGATGCCGAGCCTGCCCACCAGCTGCCGGTTCATGGGAACTCCCCAGGGGAAAGCGGCGGCCCCTCGCGGAACGAGGGGCCGCCGTCGGGTCAGAAGGAGGGCAGGAGCTTGCCCGGCACACCGTTGATCGACTGGATCAGGCCGAGCACCGGGACGCCGAGCGGCGCGAACGTCCAGATGTTGTTCAGGCCGCTGGTGTCGGGTTCGTCGACCACGACGACCCCGGGTGCGTCGGCCGCGAGCGCGGGCGCCGCCGCGCCGAACAGGGCCGCACCGGTGAGGATCGCGACAGCGAGGGTCTTCTTCATGGGTTCTCTGCCTTTCAGGAAACAGCGGTGATCAGGTCGAAGACGGGGGCGAGCAGGTCGACGGGCTGGCCGAGCGGGCCGAGCACGCTGCCGAGGTCGACGCCGGGCACCAGCCAGACGGAACCGTCGGTCGGGTCGGCCGAGGCGACCCCGGCGGCCAGGCCGGTGAACGCCGTCGCCGCGACGAGCGGCAGCAGCACGCGGGCAGCAAGACGCTTCATGCTTTTCCTTTCGCAGTAAGGGTTTTTCAGCGGAGAACCGACGTGATCGGCACGATGGTTCCGTCGGGGACCCACTGGCCCGCGTAGTCGCGGTCCATCACCATTCCGGTGGCGTGGGGTTCGGTGGGGTACATCGGCATGGCGTTGACCTGGGCGGCGGCGAAGATCTGCACGTCCCCCGCGGCGCGGTCGGCGCCCAGCCAGGTCCGGAAGCCGCCGAGCGTCGGGCTTTCGCCGCCGAAGCGGTCACCGACCGCCACGGCGTACCCGACCGCGGTCGCCTCCCGCGGGTCGAACCGCAGCGGCAGCGACGCGCTCGCGGCGGCGTTGACGATCGGCCCGGTCAGCAGCCACGGCGCCAGGTAGAGCCCGTACTGGTGGGTGGGTTCGAGGCGCTGCAGCTCGGCCGCCCGCGTCATCGCGGTGTACCCGGCGGCCCAGCCGGAGACGACGACGAGCGCGGTGTCGGGCCCGGCGTCCGGCCGCACGGCCAGCCCGGTCCGCGCCGCGGTCTCGCGCACCAGCTTCGCGGCCGCGACCCCGCGCGGGGAGTCGTCCTCGACCAGCGTGAGCGCGGACGGCTTCCGCCCGGCCAGGAACTCGACGAGCTTCACCAGCGCGCCGCTGTCCTCCGGCGTCAGCGCGTCGGACGGGCACGCGCTCAGCACGTCGGCGCGGCCGGCGACCAGGCCGCCGAGGGCCGCGGACGCGCATTCCGGCGCGTCCGCCTCGGTGATCGCGGGACCGGGCGCGGTCCCGGCGTCGACCTCGACGACCGTCGTCGTGTCGCCGCGGCGGATCTCCAGGTCGCTGCGGCCGGGCGGTAAGTCGACGTCGGCCCACGTACCCTCGGCGCCGGGCCGCGCGACGGCCTTGGTGACCAGGCCCCCGCGCACGCCGGCGGAGAGGTCGTCGCCCGCGCTCGCCGGGAAGTGGACGACGTTGTGGCCCGGCCGCTGCGGGCTGACGAGCACCGGGAACCCGGCCTCGTCGGCGAGCAGCGGGACGCCGGGCACGGGCAGCGGCGGGGGCGCCGGAATCGCGCCCAGCGCGGTCCACGCGACGAACCCGAGCGCGACGCCGAGCACGCCGAACCGGTAAGCGCGGCCTTTGAAGACCCCGGCGAGCACGCTCGCCACGACCGGCAGCACCACGACGGCGACCACCGCGAGCCCGAAGAGCGTCGAGTAGAGCCGCCGGTCGAACCCGAGGCCGGACACCCCGAACCGCACCGCGCCGGCGAGGACCAAGAGCCCACCGAGGGTGAGCGCGAGGGGACCGGGCCGGACGGCCGCCGTCGCCACCGGCCCGAGCAGCGCGAAGCCGAACCACACGGCCGCGGCGGCGACGAACACCGTGTCGATCGCGAACTCGACGCCGGTGCCGCCGAGCGACGTCTCCAGCACGACGAGCACCAGCAGCGCGGCCGACGTCCAGCGGGTGGCCCGCGGCAGGACCGGCACCGCGACCGCGAGCACGACGTGGATCGCCAGCGCGACCACGTTGACCTCGGCGGCGAAGGCCGACACCACGGCGAGCAGCGCCGAAATCCCGCCGAGGACGTACAGCGTCAGCCGCGGCCGCTGCCCCGGCGGGCGCAGGAGGCCGCCACCGGCGAGGAACGCCGTGGACAGCAGCAGGGCCAGCCGGAGCACCAGCGCCAGGATGTCCACAGTGGACGATCCGGTGGGCGCGGAGTGGTCGTGTTCCATCGGGACCTTCCGGGGAGAGGCGGGCGGGGCCGCGGTCGGCCCCGCCCGCGTCGGCTACTTGACGTTCGCGTCGGCGACCACGAACAGCTCGGAGTGCGGCTTGGCGTTGCCGAAGTCCCCGTGCGGCCACGACTTGCGGTTGAAGTTGATGCCGACCTGGCCGGTGAACTCGTCCCGGAAGTTCGTGTCGACCGAGACCTTCCCGTCCGGGCCGAGGTTCAGCAGGTTCACCTTGTGGTCACCGTCCAAACCGGACCGCGCGACGAAGTAGTTCGACACCGCGAGGTGCTGCGGCGACGTCGTTTCGTGGTAGAAGCCGTCGTCACCGAGCACGAAGTTGTCGTAGGCGCCCCAGTGCGGGCCCGCGCCCGGCGTGCCGGGGTTGATCGGGGCCGCGCCGACGACGGTCGGCAGGTCGCCGCCCCCGCCCTGCTGCGCCTTCGCCTTGGTGTCGACCCGGCCCTGGATGTCCTCGATCCGGTCGCCGGCGTTGACCAGCTTCTGGATGTCGAGGACGTAGACACCGCCGGTGGTGCCGGGGTCGTCGGCCGAGAGGGTGCCCTTCTGCCGCCCGACGATCGCGCGGTAGAGGTACTTGTCGTCCGGGCTCGTCTGGATCCAGCCGCCGTTGGAGCTGGCGCCGTTCGAGTCGTTGTTCGCGTAGATCGACTTGTTCGCGGCGCCGTCGTCGAACACCTCGATCCAGTGCGGCTCGGCCGCGGTGATGTCCGGCGTGTAGAACACCGCGCCGCCCTGCATGGTCTGGGCGAACGCGCCCTTGTGCCCCGGCAGGTTGGTCACGGTCGTCTCCATGACCGCGCGGCTCTCGGCGTGCAGCGGGTCGGCGGGATCGGCGCGCGGGCCGTCCTGCAGGTACGACACCGACTTCAGCTTCGGGTGGTTGCGGTCGGAGATGTCCCAGGTCCGCACGGTCGGCCGGCGCAGGTACGGCGACGGCTGCTTCACCGGGTCGAGGATGATGTTGCGAGGCTCGGCGTAGTCGCTCGTCACGAGCGTGTTCAGGTCCTCCCGAGCCTGGATGCCGTGCGGGTTGGCGCAGGTCGGCGTGCCCAGCTGCGGCAGGTTGTCGCAGAGCTTCTTGTTGTCGCCCTGCGGGGTCGCCGCCGGGGACTCCGAGAGCACCTGCGCGTTCTGTCCGAAGTGGACGACCTCGCCGGGGCTGCCCGCGAAGCCGTTGCCGATCTGCGTGGAGCCGTCGGCGTAGGCGTGCGGGCCGGGCACGACCGGCCCGCCCATGTACGTGCCGTATGCGGTGCCGTCCTTGAGCACCCAGTAGGCGTCCGGGACGCTCCCGCCGAGGGTGTTCGTCGGCAGGCTGACGCCCTTGAGCTTCAGCTGCGGCAGCGCGCTGACGTCGAAGGCGTACGTCGCGGCCGCGAACAGCGCCCCGGCGTAGATCGTGTCGCCCTTGTGCCACACGTACTGCATGTGGTGCGGCTCGTTCTCGACCAGCGGCCCGACGGTCGCGGTGTTCACGACCTTGCCGTACGTCGGCGAACCCTGCGTCGCGTCGATGACGGCGAGGAAGTCCGGGCCGGGCAGGGCGTTCTTGATCTTGTTGAGCCCGCCGCCGAGCGTGCCCGGCAGGTTCTTCACGTCCTTGACGAGCGTGTCGGCGATGTTCTCGTCACCGGCCCAGACGAGCAGCCACTTCTTGGGCGTGCCGCTCTCCGACCGCGCGAGATCCTTGGACACCAGGTGGTTTTGCACCCAGTACTGCTTGCCGTCGGACGCGGTCTTCGCGTCGGTGACGGTCTGGACGTCGGCGTAGGCGCCGGTGGACGAACCGGTGTACGTGACCGCGCCGGCCGCGAGAGCGAGCGCCGCGGCGCCGGTCACCACCTTTCGCCACCGGCCCGGACGCGACGGAGTTGATCGCATGGTTCTCCCTGTTCTTCTCCGCACGGATGGAAACCGTTGGGACACAACGGAAAGCCGACGTCAGCCGACCTGGACGGGATATTCGCGCCAAGCGGGCGAAGGGTCCAGCCGTGATCAAAGAATGAGAACCGACCCGAAAGGGTCAATCTCCCACGAAGTGGGCCGACTTGACGCTCATCACTGGGCCGAACGAGTGAGCGAAGCAGCTAGACCAACCGGCGGTGTCACGGTTGGTCACAATGGCGCAGCCCCGGCACCTGAACGCCGGGGCTGCTCGTTATTCATTCGTTATGAGATGCCGGGAACTTTGCTACTGCTGGTTGCGCAGCGTCGCGGCCAGCCGGTCGATTTCGGCGTCCAGATCCGACTCCCGCCGCGCCCGGGCGGAGCGGTCGGCTTCCTCGATGCTGTCGACCCGAGTCCGCAGGTTGTACTCGGTGCGCTGCAGCCAGACGTCGTTGTCCGCGGTGTCCTGTCGCTCCCGCAGCGTGACGTGCTTGTCGTGCAGCCGGCGCGCAACCTCGACCTGCCGGGAGACGAGCACGTCGTACGCCGTCGAGCCGCTCATCAGCTTGGTCAGCACCGGCATGCAGTCGATCGCGATGAGCAGCAGCCGCACGAGCCACTGGGCCGCGAACACCATCGCGCTCTCGTCGGACAACCGCCCGAGGGCTTTGTCCTCGTCGAGGATGCCGATCGTGCCCTGGTGCTCGCGCATCGAGTCGACCTTCGCCTTGATGGCAGCACTGATCTGCTGGCCGGCGGTCTGCTGGGCGCTCCCCAGTCTTGTGGTCAGTCCGTCGATGTTCGCATTGGCCGCGGTCAGGTCGGCCTGCCGCTTCTCGAGCTGGTTGTCGGTGCGAAAGCGATCCGCCACATCCCGATTCCGGTCGCACTCGGGACCGTCGCCCGCCACACCCGTGAGCCCTTCGCCCCGCGTGCCGCTGCACTCCGCGCGCGCCAGCTTTTCCAACCCGTCCCACTGGGCGTAGAGGTTGTCGTACTCCTTCTTCGCGGCGTCGCGGTTCTTTACGGCCTTGTCCAGTTCCTGTTGCGCCGCGTCGGGCGAGTTCGCGATGGTCAGCTGGAAGTCGGCGCAATCCGGGGTCTTCAGCGCCTGTGCACCCGCGGGGTTGCAGTTCCGGTACTGGCTCTCGTAGGCGGACAGCTCGTGCTGCCTGCCGTCGAGAACCTCTTTGTGGATGGCGGGCTGGAAGATCCACAGCAGCAACGGCTCCGCGATCACCGCGCCCATGAGCAGCGAGATCACCAACCGGGGGAGGAACACCCGGGCCTTGCCGCCACCGAGCATGCCGTGCGTGCTGGAGATCAACCAGCCGTCGAAACTGATGATGACGTAGGCCCAGAGCACGCCAGCCGGCACCAGGAAGATCCACGGCACCGTGGACAGACCGGACAACGCCACCAGCAACGAGACCCCGGCGAGCAGGCCGGTGTTGAAGATGATGGCACCGAGCCGGGTGTAGCGCGGCCGCTCCTCCGGTACCCAGTCGAGGATCTCCTCGCGGATCCCAGCCAGCGCCCGCAGCCGACGGCCGAGCCCGCGGTGCGGGTCGACCGGCCGGTACGTGCCGAGCGGGACGTCCGGAGGCAAGGCGCTCCGCGCGGGCGCCTCGGTGTCAACTGACATCTTCTTCCCTCACCCCGGTGTCGTCGTCTTCGGTGTCTTCCTGCCCGGCTTGCGGAGCGGGCGACGCCTCGTCGCCGCCAGGCAGCTCCGTCGTGCCGCCGCCCTCGAGCTGCTCGCGCGGCACGGCTCCGGTCAACTTGGTGATCAGCAGGTTCGGGTCGAGGTTCGTCATGTCGAGGTAACCGTGTTTACCGAGCTCCCGGATGACCTCGAGGGTGATCTCCTCCTTGCGCCGGGTCTCCGCGCGGGCCAGGCCGTTGTCTTCGCGTCGCCACTTGCGTTCCTCGCGGGACTGCTCCTGGTTCCACCGGCGTTGCTCGTTGCGGCGCTCGATCTCATAGAGCCGCTCTTCGTGCCGACGGTCGAACTCGGCTTGCCGCTCGGTGCGCTCGATCTCGCCGCGGTAGCGGTTCTCGACGAGCAGCCGCTCGGCCATCTCGGTCGCGTCCAGCGAGCCGGCCACGTACGCGTTGGCCAGTGCGCTGTCCGGGTTGTTCCGGATGATCTCGGCCAGCGCGGTCATCTCCTCGCGATCTTCCCCGCGCTGGTGGCGGTCGAACGCCTTCCGGTCGGCCAGCCGGTCGAGCTCGTACCGCTGCTGCTCGATTCCGACGACCCCGGAGTGGTGAACGCGGTCCCACTCCAGCCGCTGTTCGTGCGCCTGCCGATCGGCACTGATCCGGTGGTCGTGCCCGGCCCGGTCGGATTCGAGGTACTGGTCGTTGTGCTGGCGTTCCGTGGTCAGCGAGTGGTCCAGCCGCTGCTGCGTCGTGTCCAGCACGTGCTGGTACTCGATGGAGCGGCGGTTGCCCATCAGCTGCCGGTACTCGTCCGGGGTCAGCACTTCGACGCTGCGCAATTCGACGGCGATGCCGGAGATCACCGGCGGCTTGAGCGTGGTGAAGGCCTTCACCTGGGCGTTGACGTCCCGGCGGACATCGTTGATCTGCCCGAGCCGGTACTCGAGGCCCAGTTCGAAGATTCGGTGGTGGCTCTTGAGGTAGGCCCGCAGCAGCGTCTGTGCGTCGCCCCGGCCTTCGCGCACGACGCTGACGGCGTTGGTCACGGTGCAGACGAAGGTGACGCGCATGGTGAAGTCGTCGGCTTCGGCGGACGGGATGGCCAGCTCGACGATCACTTCGGCGTCGCGGGTCAGGTCGACCAGGCTGACGTGGGTGGCCCTGACGACCTGTTCCTCGTCCAAGCGCCGTTGGGCGCTGTCGAGGACGTACTCGCCGTCGACGCGGTAGACGAACACCTGGTGCGCGTTGGGCCGGGGAAGTTCGCCGTGTTCGCGGTATTCCCTGCGCCAGAAGAACTTCCCTTTGGTCTGCGCCGGATCCAGGGGTCGTTGTTCGACGATCGGGTAGGGCTCGGTCATGGCAGTGCAGCAGCCTCTCGGTGCAGGTGGGAGATCGCGGCGAGCAGGTGCTCGACCAGCGGGGAACTGTCCTTGTGGGTACGGGCCTCCAACGCGGCGAAGTCCGCGCGGAGAAGGTCGGCTTCGCCGGGGGGCAGGGCCGCTGAAATGGCCAACCCGAGCGAAGTCGCGACGGCGATGGGGTCGTCGCAGAGGTGTTTGAGGTCGTCGAGCGCCGACCGCAGGACGGTCAGCGCCCGTTTGCGAGTCGGCCGGTTCCGCAGAGCCGCGGCCCACAGTCGCCCTTCGATGGATGCGGCCCGGTCAGGCGCGCGGCAGAGGTACGCGGTGGCGGCGTACCTGCCGGACGTCCGGTCGCGCGCGGCGAGCACGCTGAGGATCGCGCGTGTAGCCGCGCGGACGAACTCGGGTTTGACCCCCGGGTTGTCCAGCCGCCGCGCTTTCCCGTCGAGCAACGTCAAGACGACCCCGGCGTCTTCGGTGCGTCGGGTGAGGGTGACGAACAGGGCGGCGAGTGCAACGTGCGCGTCCCCTGTAACCGTGTGGCTCTGCAGGATGAGCTGCCAGAGGCGATTGGCTGCTTCGTGCGGGTAGCGGGCGCCGAGTTCGCCACTAAGCGCGACCGCGCCGGTCCACCGTTCGGCCGGGGTGCCGCGCCCGGCCCACTGCGCGGCCAGTTGGAGCGCCTCCGGGGCAAGGGCTTCGTCGTAGCTCAGCAGCCACAGCACGTGGGTCGCGGTGGTCTGGCCTGCCCAGCCGCGCTGCCCATCGGCCCACGGCGCCAGGATGTCGTCGACCTCGTCGAAGGCGTATCGCGCGAGTTCGGCGAGCCCGGCTGCGACCCGCAGGCCTTCGTCGAGCATTACCTCGTCAAGCCACGCGGCAACGCCGTCCCAAAACGGCGCTTCTTCGCGCGCCCACAGCTCGGCGAGCACGAACCGGCGGTACCGCGGTTCGCGGAACCGGGGGCAGTGCCGCGCGACGCCGTCCGAGCCGACTCGTTCGACCTTGATCAGGCTGTCCTGCGCGTAGAGCTTGAGCCGGTGTTGCCGCAGCAGCTCGGGCTGCGGTCGGTCGACGGCGTCCGGCTCACCGCCCACGACTGTCTCAGCGAGCTTGACTTCGAGTTTGCCCAGCGCCGACTCGAAGGTCCGCTGCCGCGCCCCGTCGAGGAACGCCAGTGCGGTGGCGGCCAGGACGTCCCGCTCAGCCCGCTCTTCGTCGAACCACGTCCGGACGCGGTCCTGCAGGGACGCGTCGAGCTTGGGCAGTGCCTCCGCCACTGGCGTCCCGTCACCGAGGTCGTCGGCGACGGCGACGAGGTCGGTCAGCCGCCCGCCGTCGGGCCAGGCGCGCAAGACTTGCTCGACCACCTCGTCGGCGCCCTCCATGCCGGCGAGCCGAACGCGCAGCACCCGGCGCGGGTCGGGCGGTTCCCAGCGCACTTGGGCGACGGCGTCGACTTCGCCGGGACCGGCCGGCGTGGTCGTCGTGACGACGAGGTAGGCCCCCTGGTCGCGTACGCGGTCGCGGACCGTCCGCCATGTGAAGTCGACGTCGGCGGCTTTCCGCTCCGCGATGCGGTCGGCGACGATGTAGCCGTTCCCAGCCGTGTATTCGCGTTCAGCCAGGGTCTTCAGCCGGTTCATCGGGGACAGGAGGTACAGCGGCCCGTCGGTGACCTCGCGCAGCAGCGCGATCGCCCCGGCTCGCTTCCCGGTCCCCTGACCGGCGTGCAAGCCGACGACGTGGTCTTTGCGCAGTGCGCCGAGCGCCGTGTCGTAGGAGGCGGGCGTGATGTAGTGGCTCAGCTCGGCCCGGACATCGGAGTCGTCGAGCTTCCCGGTGGCAGCCTTGACGCGCGCCGGCCGCTGCGGACCGAGCCCGAACTGGGCGCCGTCGGCATAGATCGGGCCGTTGAACTGGTTCACCGCGCCGGCGAGCTGTTCGGTGTAGTCGTGGTCTGGTGCCGGGTCCGGCACCTCCGCTGGCTTCTTCGCCGGTTCTTCGTCGCTCATCAGCCGCGCTTGATCCCGAAGACCGCGTGCGTCGCGTCGACGCTCCCGTTGACCACGGTGATCGCCTCGGCGCGGTAGGTGTGCCCGGCCGCGGTCCCGACGGTGGGCGGACGCTCTGGCGGATCGGCCTCGAGCCGGACGCCATGCACGTCGTGCCCGGGTACCCGCAGCCACGCCACGTCGGTGTACTCCTTCTGCCGCACCACGACTTCCCGGAAGTCGGCCGGCCTCAGCGAGGTGTGCCGCTGCGCGACGACGTCGGTGTAGACCTGCCGCGACACGAGCACGGCCAGGTGGGCGTCGGGGAACGCCTTGAGGGCCCCGCGGAGCGGGTCGGCGTCGACGAGCCGGCTCACGCCCACGACGCCCTGCCCGGTCCAGCCGTTCGGGCCGGGCATCGCGACCCCGTGGTGGATCGCGATGCGAACGCGCATCCGGGCATCGGGTGCGAGGTCGTGGTTGTAGTCGGCCAGCGCTGCGGCCAGTTCGCGGACGTAGTCGTCCGCGACGACCGGTTCCGGCGAACCCGCGGGGAGAATGGCCAGTTCACCGTCGCCGGCACCCTGCCGGTGCCAGGTCGTCCGGTCCAGACCGCTTCGGGCGGCGGCCGAGTCGGCCACCACGAGCAGGCCGTGCTGGATCGAGGCGTGCTGCCGGTCGTCCCGGCTGCCGTAACCCTGTACGTCCATGGAAACGAGGAGGTGGCGGGAAAAATCGTTGCCGCGAGTCAAGATCGACGTCCTTTTCGGAGCTGGTACGAGGTGAGCGCAGAGTCTGCCTGCACTCCGTGACCAAGACTCCGGAAAATTCCGCCATCTGAACCTCTTCGTTAGCCAGGATCAGCGAATGCGGCTAGCCCGTTCAGGTCAAGAATAGTTACTGTCCGGTATCTGTACGCAATATAGTTCCTGTCCCTCAATTGGCGGACAGCCAATTGGGTTGCGTCTCGGCCTGCACCGATGAGCTTGCCGAATTCCGGCTGGGAAAGCTGAATCCCCAGCCGCAGCCCGGCTTCGCCCGGGGTGCCGTGCTGCACCGACAGTTCGAGCAGCACCCGGGCGAGCCGCACCGCCGTGTCGTACCCGGCGAAGTCGAGCCGGCGCCGGTTTGACCAGTCGAGCCGGTCGGCGATCATGTGGCAGACCACCCGCCAAGCTTCTTCCCGGCGCCGCAGGAAGAGCCGGAAGCTTTCGAGCGGGATCCAGTGCACCGTCATCGCGCGGCACGTCGTCACCGTCGCCGAGCGGGGACCTTCGCGCAGCACGCCCATCTCGCCGACGAGGTCACCGCTGATCCTGATGCCCAGCAGGGTCTCGGTGCCGTTTCGGTCCGCCGCGGTCACCTTGACGCACGCCAGCCTCGGCTGTTTCCCGTGCCCCAAGAGAAAAACGTGCGTGCTGGGCGCGCCCTGGCGCAGCAGTACCGTCCCGGCGGAGCAAGGTTTCGGCTTACCCAATCCCAGCAATTCCCTGGCCAGCGCGGCCGGCAAGCGCGCCATCACCGTCTCCCCCGGCCACTCCGCCCCATTCCCACCCGGACCGTCGCCAACCACGCCGCACCCTCCTCCGCGAGTTCCGGAACGGCTCTCCGATCCGGTTTCGTGCCCGCGAGCCCCCTCGCGCACCTGAAGACGAATACCCGCTGCGAGGGCGGTTGTCGACGGCCGGGAAAGCTCGCGGCCCGCCGGAGCGGGCCGCACAACCGGAATCTGACGGAAATCGAGGGAAGGAGCAGGTGACGCCGGTTAGGGTCCTCAGGTCAAAGTTTGGTGCCGCAGTCCGAGCAGAACAGCGCTCCCGGCTTGTTGGTCTCGCTCCCGCAGCCACCGCAGGCGACCTTGAGCGCCAGGGAAGTGCCGCAGGACGAACAGAACTTCCCGCCGTCGGCCTTCAGCCCGCAGCCGGGGCAGGTGACCTTGGCGCGGGTGTCGATGTCGAGGCCGCTGGTCCAGTCCTTCTCGCGGGCCTTGTCCCAGATCTGGTCGCGCTGCGCGGACGCCTGCGCGCGCGAGATCTCCTCGTTCCAGCACTGGTCGTGGCACATCCAGTCGCCGCAGCCGCGGCACTGGCGGAAGCTCGGGGTGATCTCCTTGACCGCCGCGGACAGGGCCTTGTCCTTGGCGGGCGAGTTGGTCGCGCGGTCGTAGCGCCACTGGTCTGCCGAGTTGCTCAGGTCTCGCAGCGTGCCGCCGAAGAACGACCCGACGGCGCGAAGCACGCTTCGCCCGGTCTCGACGTTGTCGCGCTGGAAAGCGGATCGATAGCCGTTGCCGCAGCGTTCGCACCGGAACTCGAACTGGTACCCCTGCGTGTTGGAGAGGTCCGAGAAGTTGTCCGTGAAGGGCACAGAGTCAGCCACGGCCCATCTTCGCCACCGCACCGCGCGTCCGGCGAGGACAGATTTGCCGACAACGACCCGGCTACCGGCCGTCACGGGATGCCAGCAGCGCCAACGGAAGCAGCGCCAAAACGCCGCCGACGACCGCCACGAGCGCGTACCCACCGCCGGCGAACAGCTGTCCTGACCCCAAACCGGCCAACGCGGACGCCGACCAGACCACCGCGTCCACCGTGCCCTGCACCCGGCTGCGCGTCTCCGGCGCGAGGTCGCGGCTCAGCTGGGCGCTGCCGCCGACGAACACGAGGTTCCAGCCGTACCCCAGCAGGAACAACGCCACCGGCAGGCCGGACGTGTGCGCGGTCGGGGCCGCGAGCGCCGTCGCCGTCGAAAGGGCCAGCACGCCGAGGCCCGCGTTGACCGTGACACGCGGGCCCCAGCGGTCGGCGATCCGGCCGGACAGCGGCGCCAGCGCGAACATGCCGAACAGGTGCGCGCTCAGCACCCAGCCGACGACGTCGAGGCCGTGCCCGTGGTCCTCCAGCTGCACCGGCGTCATCGTCATGACGGCGACCATCGTGAGCTGCGCGGCGACCATCGCGACCAGCGGCCGCGCGACACCGGTCGCCCGCACCGGGGCACTCACCGGCACCTCCTGCCGGAGCGGGACGTGCCGCGGCAGGAACGCCGCCGCCAGCGCCGCCCCCGCCGTGGCGAGGACCGCGACGGCGACCGGCCCGGACAACGCCGGCCAGCCGAAGCCGGTGGCGACGTCCGCCGCCGGGGCCATCAGCGCCGGCCCGGCGAGCGCGCCGACGGTCCCCGCCCAGACGACGTTCGAGAGCGCGCGGCCCCGGCGTTCCTCGGGGTAGAGGTCCGCGGCCAGGTAGCGCGACAGCTGCGCGCCGCCGTTGCCGAGACCGACCAGCAGGATGCCCAGCAGGAGCGGTATCAGCGACGTCGTCAGCGCGCCGGCGAACGCGACCAGCGCCCCCGCCGCGGCGACGGCGTACCCCGCGCTCAGCACGCGACGGCGGCCGTGGCCCGGCAGCAGCAGGCCGGCGCCCAGCGCGCCGGCGGCCGTGCCGAGCACGTTCGCGACGCTCGGCAGGCCGCTCCACCCCGGGCCGCTGCCCGCCGCGACGATCAGCGTCGCCGCCGTGCTCAGGCCGACCGTCGCCGTGTTGAGCAGCGCGACGCCGGCGAACAGCGCTCCCATGGACCGGGCCCGGCCGGTCACCGTCAAAGTCCCCATGACCAGGAACTTTAGGAACTTCCGGGGCGCGTTCGAAGGGGCGGTGAACGGCAAATCCGTGGCCACGGCCGCGCTTCGGAAGGAAAATGGGGCCCATGACCTTCCGTTCGGAAAAGCCCCTGGACGACGTCGACTGGCGGCTGCTGGACCTGCTGCAGGCCGACGGGCGGTTGTCGTTCAAGGAGCTGGGCCGCCGGATCAACCTGTCGGCGCCGGCGGTCGCCGAGCGGGTGCGGCGGCTGGAGGAGACCGGGGTGATCACCGGCTACCGCGCGCAGGTCGACGCGCGGCGCGCGGGCCAGCCGCTGCAGGCGTTCGTCGAGATGCGCTGCGCGCTGAGCAGCTGCCTGCTGAAGACGTCGAAGTCCGAGGACTACCCCGAGGTCGTGGAGATCCACCGCCTGTCCGGCGACCACTGCACGATGCTGAAGATCCGGGCGGCGTCGCTGGAGCACTTCGAGGGCCTGCTGGAGCGGCTGGGCAAGCACGGCGAGCTGCGGTCGTCGGTGGTGCTGTCGACGCAGTTCGAGGGCCGGCCGGTGCAGCCGCCGTCCGACGACTTCCTCCGCGCGACGACGTCGGAAGGCTGGTCGTGACCGGTCTGGCGGCTGCGCGACCGCGGGCCGCCTGCTAGACGAGAGGGATGCCGATCTTCCGCGTCTTCGCCGTCGCCCTCGCCGCCTTGGCCGGGGTCGCCGTCCCCGCTCCCGCCCAGGCCGCCCCGGCGGCCGAGTTCGTCGCGCTGTCCGACGTGGCGCCGTCGATCCTGCAGGACATCCGCTACGCGACCCGGCACAACTTCGTCGGGCAGCGGATCGACGGGTACCTCGAGCCCACCTGCATCCTGACCCGCCAGGCGGCCGACGGGCTGCGGCGAGCCCAGGCGCAGGTGCTCCGCCAGGGTTACACGCTCAAGGTGTACGACTGCTACCGCCCGCAGCGCGCGGTCGACCACTTCGTGCGGTGGGCGAAGGACCTCGCCGACGAGAAGATGAAGGCGGAGTTCTACCCGAACGTCGAGAAGGACCGGCTGTTCGAAGAGGGGTACATCGCGGAGAAGTCCGGCCACAGCCGCGGCAGCACGATGGACCTCACGCTGGTGAAGCTCCCGCCGCGCCACCAGCGGCCGTACCGTCCCGGCGAGCCGCTGAAGCCGTGCTTCGCGCCGCAGGACCAGCGGTTCCCGGACAACATGGTCGACATGGGCACGGGGTACGACTGCTTCGACCCGCTGGCCCACACGGACAACCCGGCGATCACGGGAGCGGCGCGCACGAACCGCGACGTGCTGCGCAACGCGATGACGGCGGCGGGATTCCGCAACCTGCCCGAGGAGTGGTGGCACTACACGCTGAACGGCGAGCCGTTCCCGGACACGTACTTCGACTTCCCGGTGTCCCGCTGCAGCCTCCGCTGAGCCGCGAAAGCGCCCGTCGGTCCACTGTGGACCGACGGGCGCCGTACCGCCGGGACGTCAGCAGTCCGCGGGGTTGACCGGCACCTCCGGCGGCGGCGCGTCGCCTTCCTCGGCGGCGATCCGGTACGCGTAGTGGTTCGCCGGCGGACCCTGGACCTCGATCCCGGTCGGGTTCTCGTACTTGGTCTTCCAGCCCGCCGGGGTCAGGAAGTACAGCCGGTACTCGGGGCCGGGAGCCACGTCCTCGAAGAGGAAGTGCCCGGTGGCGTCGCTGGTCTGCCGGCCCGCGACCGGGCAGCGCCGGTCGGACACCAGCACGACCTCGGTGCCGGCCAGCCCCTGCGCGATCTCGCCCCGGTCGTCGAGCACTCCGATGCTGCCCTCGACGACGGCCTGCCCGCCCGGCACCGCGGCCTCGGCGCGGGCGTTCGCGTGGTTCTCGATGTCGACTTCGCTGTACCCGAAGTCGCAGGCGGCCACGACCTTGCCGCGGTTCCACACGAGATCACCCCAACCGGGGCCGGTCGCGTTCAGCAGGTGACCGTCGCCGATGCGGTTGCACGCGGCCACGATGCCGGTGAGCGGGGTCGGGCCCGAGTTCGCCAGCGTCACGGTGAGGTGGGCCAGGTCGCCCGGCTGGTAGCTGTCCTGGGTGAACGCCAGCGACGCGGTCAGCGCGCCGTTCAACGGCGGCGCGCCGCGGACGAGCAGGTCCGGCGTGTCCGCTGCGATCCGGACGGTCTGCCACGGGACCAGCCAGCCGTCGACGACCTCGCCGCCGAGGGTGTAGTCCCCGGCCGGGAGGTCGAAGGTGAACTTCCCTTCCCCGTCACTCGTGGCCGCGTAGGTCCGGGTGTTGTGGACGTACCGCAGGGTGAGCGTGGTGCCGGGGAGCGGTTCGCCGCCGTCGAGTGCGCCGTTGCCGTTCCGGTCGGCGTACCAGACGCCCGTCGCGCGGCCGGGCACCTTCGCGACCGGCACCCGGGAGTCGAACGAACCGACCCCGAACCCGGTCCCGTCGAACACGATGCCGCGCAGGGCCGTCGTGGTCTGCTCGGGGTCCCGGACCTGGCCGGACACCGTCAGCTCGAACGACCCGCCGGCCTCGATCGTCAGTCCCGGCCGGTCCTGGAGCGCACCCCAGCCCCCGTAGGGGACCAACAGGTCGATCGGGTCGAAGTCCTGGAAGACCGTGAGCCCGGTCGCCCGGCCGGAGCCGTTGTTCGTCAGCTTGGCCGTGGAGCGGCGAACACGCCGGTCAGCGCCGCCATCGCCGTGACGAGCACGGCGAGCGAGACCGCCGCCCTTCGCCCGACGGAACGCATGACAAATGAAGTGGTCAACGGCAGCCGGGTCCCCCGGCCGATTGGCCGGTTCCGGCCACACGGGAAAGGCCCCCGCCGGAAACCCGGCGAGGGCCTTTCGTCGACTCAGCTTCAGCGGAAGTCGCGGCCGAAGTCGTAGTCGTCCAGCGGAACCGCCGCACCGGTGCCCGTACCGAACACGTCCGGGGTGTAGTAGCCGTCGTCGTAGGACGGGATCGCGTACGCCGCGACCCGGGCCTCTTCCGTCGGCTGCACCTGGATGTTGCGGTACTTGTTGATGCCCGTACCGGCCGGGATCAGCTTACCGATGATCACGTTCTCCTTGAGGCCCACGAGCTTGTCCGAGCGGCCGTTGATCGCCGCGTCGGTCAGGACTCGCGTGGTCTCCTGGAACGACGCCGCCGACAGCCACGAGTCCGTGGTGAGCGACGCCTTCGTGATGCCCATCAGCACCGGACGGCCCGAAGCCGGCTCGCCGCCCTCGGCGACCGCGGCCCGGTTCGTCGCCTCGAACTTGGTCCGCTCGGGCAGCTCGCCCGGGAGGAAGTCCGTGGCACCGGAGTCGATGATCGTCACCCGGCGCAGCATCTGCCGGACGATGACCTCGATGTGCTTGTCGTGGATCGACACACCCTGCGCCCGGTACACCTTCTGGACCTCGTCCGTCAGGTGCATCTGCGCCTCGCGCGGCCCCATGACCCGCAGGACCTCGTGCGGGTCCGGCGTGCCCTCGAGCAGCTGCTGGCCGACGTGGACGTGGTCGCCGTCGCCCAGCGGGCCGTTCGGGGTGTTCGCGAGCCGCTGACGCTTGGACAGCTTGTCGAAGACGATCTCTTCGCCGCCGTCGTCCGGGATCAGCGTGATCTTCCAGAACCGCTCGCTCTCCTCGATGCGCACGCGGCCATCGACGTCGGCGATCGGCGCCTTGCCCTTCGGGACCCGGGCTTCGAAGAGCTCCTGGACACGGGGCAGACCGGTCGTGATGTCGTCACCGGCGACACCACCCTGGTGGAACGTACGCATCGTCAGCTGCGTACCCGGCTCACCGATCGACTGGGCCGCGACGATACCCACGGCCTCGCCGACGTCGACGAGCTGACCGGTCGCCATCGAGCGGCCGTAGCAGGTCGCGCAGATGCCGACGGCCGACTCGCAGGTCAGCACCGAGCGGACCTTGACCTTCGAGATGCCGCTGGAGAGCAGCTTGTCGATGGCCGGGTCGCCGATGTCGTCGCCCGCGTTCAGCACGACGTTGCCCTTGGCGTCCACCGCGTCCGTCGCGAGGTTCCGCGCGTAGACGGAGGTCTCGACGTGCTGGTCGCGCAGGACCTTGCCGTCGCCGATGTCCTCGCCGATCGGCATCATGATGCCGCGGGTGGTGCCGCAGTCGATCTCGCGGACGATGACGTCCTGCGAAACGTCCACCAGACGCCGGGTCAGGTAACCCGAGTCGGCGGTCCGCAGCGCCGTGTCCGCCAGGCCCTTCCGGGCACCGTGCGTCGCGATGAAGTACTCCGCCACCGACAGGCCCTCACGGAAGTTGGCCTTGATCGGACGCGGGATGTACTCACCCTTCGGGTTCGACACCAGGCCACGCATACCGGCCAGCGACCGGACCTGCGTCATGTTACCGGCGGCGCCCGACTTCACGATCATGGCGATCGGGTTGTCGTCCGGCAGCGCCGTCTCCATGATCTTGTGGACCTCTTCGGTGGCCTGCGTCCACACCTTGACGAGCTCGTTGTTGCGCTCGGTGTGCGACAGCTGACCACGCTGGTAGCGCTTCTCCACCTGGGAGGCCTTGCCCTCGTACTCGTCGAGGATCGCGGCCTTGCCCACCGGGGTGAGCACGTCCGAGATGGCGACGGTGACGCCCGAGCGGGTCGCCCAGTAGAACCCGGCGTCCTTCAGGCGGTCCAGGGTCTGCGCGACCTGGGTCATCGAGTACCGCTCGGCGAGGTCGTTCACGATCGCGGCCTGCCGCTTCTTCGGCATCGGCTCGTTGATGAACGGGTAGTCCGCCGGCAGCAGCTCGTTGAACAGCACGCGGCCCAGGGTCGTCTCGGCCAGCCACGCCTTGCCCGGCTCCCAGCCCTTCTCCGCCAGCGCCGCTTCGTCGGCCTTCGCCGGCTGACGGTCGGTGATGCGGATCTTGACCGGGGCGTGCAGGCTCAGCGCCTTGCGGTCGAAGGCCATGATGGCCTCGGCCGGCGACGAGTACGCGTTGCCCGCGCCCTCGGCGTCCTCGGTGAGGCGGGTCAGGTGGAACAGGCCCGTCACCATGTCCAGCCGCGGCATGGCGAGCGGACGGCCCGACGCCGGCGACAGGATGTTGTTCGCCGACAGCATCAGGATCCGGGCCTCGGCCTGCGCCTCGGCCGACAGCGGCAGGTGCACCGCCATCTGGTCACCGTCGAAGTCCGCGTTGAACGCCTCGCAGACCAGCGGGTGCAGCTGGATGGCCTTGCCCTCGACCAGCTGCGGCTCGAAGGCCTGGATGCCGAGGCGGTGCAGCGTCGGCGCGCGGTTCAGCATCACCGGGTGGCCGGTGATGACCTCTTCCAGCACGTCCCACACCTGCGGCCGCGAGCGCTCCACCATCCGCTTGGCGGACTTGATGTTCTGCGCGTGGTTCAGGTCGACCAGCCGCTTCATGACGAACGGCTTGAACAGCTCGAGCGCCATGTCCTTCGGCAGGCCGCACTGGTGCAGCTTCAGCTGCGGGCCGACGATGATGACCGAACGGCCCGAGTAGTCGACGCGCTTGCCGAGCAGGTTCTGGCGGAACCGGCCCTGCTTGCCCTTGAGGAGGTCGGACAGCGACTTCAGCGGCCGGTTGCCCGGGCCGGTGACCGGACGCCCGCGGCGGCCGTTGTCGAACAGCGCGTCGACGGCCTCCTGCAGCATCCGCTTCTCGTTGTTGACGATGATCTCGGGCGCGCCGAGGTCGATCAGCCGCTTGAGGCGGTTGTTCCGGTTGATCACCCGGCGGTACAGGTCGTTCAGGTCGGAGGTCGCGAAGCGGCCACCGTCCAGCTGCACCATCGGGCGCAGGTCCGGCGGGATGACCGGGACGGCGTCGAGCACCATGCCGCGCGGGTCGTTGCCGGTGGCCTGGAAGGCCGCGACGACCTTGAGCCGCTTCAGCGCGCGGAGCTTCTTCTGCCCCTTGCCGTTGCGGATGGTGTCGCGCAGGCTCTCGGCCTCCGCGGCGACGTCGAACTCGGTGGCCAGCTTCTGGATGGCCTCCGCGCCCATGCCGCCGGTGAAGTACTCGCCGTAGCGGTCGACGAGCTCGCGGTAGAGCAGCTCGTCGGCGATCAGCTGGCGGGTGTCGAGCTTCGTGAAGGTCGTCCAGACCTCCTCGAGACGGTCCAGCTCGCGGCCGGCACGGTCGCGGAGCTGGCGCATCTCCCGCTCGCCGCCCTCCTTGACCTTGCGGCGGACGTCGGACTTGGCGCCCTCCGCCTCCAGCTCGGCCAGGTCGGCTTCCAGCTTCTGCGCGCGGGCCTCGATGTCGGCGTCACGCTTGGTCTCGAGGTTCTTGCGCTCGACGCCGATCTCGTTCTCGAGGGTCGGCAGGTCGTTGTGGCGCAGCTCCGTGTTCACGCCGGTGATGACGTAAGCAGCGAAGTAGATGATCTTCTCGAGGTCCTTCGGCGCCAGGTCCAGCAGGTAGCCCAGGCGGGACGGAACACCCTTGAAGTACCAGATGTGGGTGACGGGCGCGGCCAGCTCGATGTGGCCCATCCGCTCGCGGCGCACCTTGGCGCGGGTCACCTCGACGCCGCAGCGCTCACAGATGATGCCCTTGAAACGGACGCGCTTGTACTTGCCGCAGTAGCACTCCCAGTCCCGGGTCGGGCCGAAGATCTTCTCGCAGAAGAGGCCGTCCTTCTCGGGCTTGAGCGTCCGGTAGTTGATGGTCTCCGGCTTCTTGACCTCGCCGTACGACCACTGACGGATGTCGTCGGCCGTGGCGAGACCAATGCGGAGCTCATCGAAGAAGTTGACGTCCAGCACGTCTAGATCCCCTTGGGGTTGTTTCGGCTAGAGAGGGGTGGCGGGCGAGGTGGGACCTGTGTCCGACTCGGGAGGCAGGTCCCACCTCAGCTCGCGATCAGTGCACGACGTCGTCCACCGAGGGCGACTCGTTGCGGGACAGGTTGATGCCGAGGTTGGCCGCGGCGCGCTCGAGGTCCTCGTCGTCGGAGTCGCGCATCTCGATCGCCGCGCCGTCGCTGGAGAGCACCTCGACGTTGAGGCACAGCGACTGGAGCTCCTTGAGGAGCACCTTGAACGACTCCGGGATGCCCGGCTCGGGGATGTTCTCCCCCTTGACGATGGCCTCGTACACCTTGACGCGGCCGACCACGTCGTCCGACTTGATCGTCAGCAGCTCCTGCAGCGTGTAGGCGGCGCCGTACGCCTGCATCGCCCAGCACTCCATCTCACCGAAGCGCTGGCCACCGAACTGCGCCTTACCACCCAGCGGCTGCTGCGTGATCATCGAGTACGGACCGGTGGAGCGGGCGTGGATCTTGTCGTCGACCAGGTGGTGCAGCTTCAGGATGTACATGTAGCCGACCGACACCGGGTACGGGTACGGCTCGCCGGAGCGGCCGTCGAACAGCGTGGCCTTGCCGTTCTCCTTGACCATGCGCTCGCCGTCGCGGTTCGGCTTGGTCGCCCCGAGCAGCCCGGTGAGCTCCTCTTCCTTCGCGCCGTCGAACACCGGGGTCGCGGTGTTCGTGCCCGGCGCGACGTCGTAGAGCTCCTCGGACAGGTTCTTCGCCCAGTCCGGGTTGCCTTCGATCGTCCAGCCCTGCGACGCCAGCCAGCCCAGGTGCAGCTCGAGGATCTGGCCGATGTTCATCCGGCGCGGCACACCGTGGGTGTTCAGGATGATGTCGACGGGCGTGCCGTCCTCCATGAACGGCATGTCCTCGACCGGCAGGATCTTGCCGATGACACCCTTGTTCCCGTGCCGGCCGGCGAGCTTGTCGCCCGGCTGGATCTTGCGCTTCTGGGCCACGTAGACGCGGACCAGCTCGTTGACGCCCGGGGGCAGCTCGTCGTCGTCCTCGCGGGAGAACACCCGGATGCCGATGACCTTGCCGGTCTCGCCGTGCGGCACCTTCAGCGAGGTGTCGCGGACTTCGCGGGCCTTCTCACCGAAGATCGCGCGGAGCAGGCGCTCTTCCGGCGTCAGCTCGGTCTCACCCTTCGGCGTGACCTTGCCGACCAGGATGTCGCCGTCGCGGACCTCGGCACCGATCCGGATGATGCCGCGCTCGTCGAGGTCGGCCAGGACCTCCTCGGAGACGTTCGGGATGTCCCGGGTGATCTCCTCGGCGCCCAGCTTGGTGTCGCGGGCGTCGATCTCGTGCTCCTCGATGTGGATCGACGTCAAGACGTCGTCCTGCACCAGGCGCTCGGAGAGGATGATCGCGTCCTCGTAGTTGTGGCCCTCCCACGGCATGACCGCGACGAGCAGGTTCTTGCCGAGCGCCATCTCACCGTTCTCGGTGGACGGGCCGTCGGCGATGACCTGACCCTGCTCGACCCGGTCGCCCTCGTTGACGATCGGGCGGTGGTTGAAGCAGGTGCCGTGGTTCGAGCGGCGGAACTTGTACAGTCCGTAGCTCTTCCGCGTGCCGTCGTCGTGCATGATCGTGATCAGGTCCGCCGAGAGCTCCTCGACGATGCCGGCCTGCTCGGCGACGAGCACGTCACCGGCGTCGACCGCGGCGCGCAGCTCCACACCCGTGCCCACGTACGGGGCCTGGTTGCGCAGCAGCGGCACGGCCTGGCGCTGCATGTTCGCACCCATCAGGGCGCGGTTCGCGTCGTCGTGCTCGAGGAACGGGATCATTGCCGTCGCGACCGAGACCATCTGCCGCGGCGAGACGTCCATGTAGTCGATGTCGAGCGGGTCGATCAGCTCGACCTCGCCACCCTTGCGGCGGGCCATGACGCGGTCTTCGATGAAGGTGCCGTCGTCGGAGATCGGCGCGTTGGCCTGGGCCTTGACGTACCGGTCCTCTTCGTCCGCGGTCAGGTAGTCGACCTGGTCGGTGACCCGGCCCTCGACGACCTTGCGGTACGGCGTCTCGATGAAGCCGAACGGGTTGACCCGCGCGTAGGAGCAGAGCGAGCCGATCAGGCCGATGTTCGGGCCTTCCGGCGTCTCGATCGGGCACATCCGGCCGTAGTGCGACGGGTGGACGTCCCGGACCTCCATGCCGGCGCGCTCACGGGACAGACCACCCGGGCCGAGGGCCGACAGACGACGCTTGTGCGTCAGGCCCGACAGCGGGTTGTTCTGGTCCATGAACTGCGACAGCTGCGAGGTGCCGAAGAACTCCTTGATCGCCGCGCCGATCGGGCGGATGTTGATCAGGGTCTGCGGCGTGATCGCTTCGACGTCCTGCGTCGTCATGCGCTCGCGCACGACGCGCTCGGTGCGGGAGAGGCCGACCCGGATCTGGTTCTGGATCAGCTCGCCGACCGTGCGCAGGCGCCGGTTGCCGAAGTGGTCGATGTCGTCGGTCTCGACCGGGATCTCGGTGCCGTTCTGCGCGTCCATCTTGTCCTCGCCGGCGTGCAGCCGGACCAGGTACTCGATGGTCGTGACGATGTCCTCTTCGGTCAGCGTCCCGGTGTCGTACGGCGTCTCGAGGCCCAGCTTCTTGTTGACCTTGTACCGGCCGACCTTGGCCAGGTCGTAGCGCTTCGCCTTGAAGAACAGGTTCTCCAGCAGGGTCTGCGCGCTCTCCTTCGTGGGCGGCTCGCCCGGGCGCAGCTTGCGGTAGATGTCGAGCAGCGCCTCGTCGGTGCCGGCGGTGTGGTCCTTCTCGAGGGTGGCCAGCAGCGTCTCCGAGAAGGAGAAGCGCTCGCGGATCGCCTCGGTGGTCCAGCCGAGCGCCTTCAGCAGCACGGTGACCGGCTGGCGGCGCTTGCGGTCGATGCGGACGCCGACGGTGTCGCGCTTGTCGACGTCGAACTCGAGCCACGCGCCGCGGCTCGGGATCACGCGGACGCTGAAGACGTCCTTGTCGGTCGTCTTGTCGACGTCCTTCGAGTAGTAGACGCCCGGCGAGCGGACCAGCTGGGACACGACGACACGCTCGGTGCCGTTGATGATGAACGTGCCCTTGTCGGTCATGACCGGGAAGTCGCCGAGGAAGACCGTCTGGCTCTTGATCTCGCCCGTGTTGTTGTTGACGAACTCAGCCGTCACGAACAGCGGGGCGGCGTAGGTCATGTCCTTGTCCTTGCACTCCTCGATCGAGGCCTTGACCTCGTCGAAGCGCGGAGCGGAGAAGGACAGGGACATCGAACCGGAGAAGTCCTCGATCGGGGAGATCTCGTTCAGGACCTCTTCGAGGCCGCCGACCGGGTTTTCTTCACCTTCTTCGACACGGCGTTCGAACCACGCTTCGTCCCCGGTGAACCACTGGAACGACTGGATCTGGACGTCGAGCAGGTTGGGGGTGCTGAGGGGTTCGCGAATCTTTGCGAAGGAAACCCGCTTGGGCGCGCCGGGGATTCCCGTGGACTCCGAGCGAGATTCAGCCGAGGTGGTCGCAGCAGTGGCCTGGTTCGCGGGAGAGACTGCCAAGATGCGTCCTTCCGGGGACAATGAGCGGTGACGGCCGCCATAGCAACAGCTATGAGCGACTGTCAAGGGTGCCGTGTGCCCACTATCCTAACTACCGGCTCCGGGCAGCCTGAAAGAGGGCAGCGCAAAGAGGCAGTCTAGCCCGAACGGCGCGGTCTGTCCAGGGGGCGCTCCCGATGGGGCCCAGCCTGCCTCGCGACGTCTTCAGGTATGCCTCCAGGCGAGCCGGTTGTCCCTCCCGCAAGGGCCGCCGGTTTCGCCGTTCGGGAGTAAGCGTGAACCCACCGGGCCCGAGAGTCAAGATGCCACACGGGGGTCCCGCCGGTTGGCGCAGCGTTGGAGAAGGTCAGCGGAGCGTGATCGGCCGAATAGTCTTCCAGTTACCCGCCGGTAGCGCCAGTAATAGGGGTTGGACCTGGGTTTTTCCCGCGTTCAGGGGTTCTGTTGAACTGTGTTCCAGGCCACTTCGGACGGGACCGGTTCCGCCGCCGGCGGCGTGTCGCGGGTGGTTTGCGTGATCGGCCCGAGGGGCGTTTTCCGGGGGTCGGCGTCGTCCCAGGCGTCACACGTGTCCCGGGGTTGCGACGGCCGCACAGGAGCGCCTCGGGAGCCTCAGACGTCACACGCGCCCGGTCGGCCCGTGAGCCCGCCGGAGCGGACCCGACGGTGGTCCGTTCGTCCGGTGGCTGGGCGCCGAGCCGCCGCGCGGTCTGCCCGGCGTCGCGGCGATGCCATGAAAGGGTCGTTCATGTCGTCTGACGAGGTGAACGACCCGTTCATGACGTGCGGGCGACCGGATCGGCCGCGCTGACCTGACTTTGCCGGGACCCTGACCTCGGAGGCCCTGAATGAGTCATTCAAGACATCCCCGGGCCGCGCAGGGGGCCGCTGCGGGCACGGAAACGGCCCGCGACCGATCGAGGAGGTCGCGGGCCGCTGCCGAGAGCTACTTCGTCGGCGACGGAGACGCCGGCGGCGCGGACGACGACGCCGGGGCCTGACTGGCCGCCGGCACCTTCGGCGCGTTGTACGTGTCCATGTCCGTGATCTTCCACTTGTCCCCCTGCAGCTGGGCGTTCAAGTGGAGCTGGGCGGTCCCGGCCGTCGTCTTCTTCGTGTCCGTGCGGGTCGAGGTCTGGTCGACGAAGACCATCACCTTCGCCAGGTCGCCGTTCAGCATGATCACCGCCGCGCGCGTCACCTTGCACGTCACGATCATCTTCTGCTCCGGCGCCAGCCGCTTCACCTCGCTCATCAGCGAGTTGTACTTGCTCTTGACGTCGTCGTTGGCGAGCAGGTCGTTCGCCGCGTCCTCGGTCTTCTTGATGTTGTTGAAGTCGTACGAGAACAGCGCCTCGGCCGCCTTCGACACCGCGTCCTTGACCTGCGCGGTCTTCGCGACGTCGAGCAGGGCCGTGTTGCTCGTGGCCGAGGAGACCTTGACCTCCTCGGACTTGAACCAGTACGCCAGCCCGCCCAGGACCAGCGCCACCAGCACCAGTGCGCCCGCGACCACGTACGGCTTCTGGACCCGCGAAGCCGCCGCGGGCTCGGCCGGTTCGTCCGACGCGACCGGGACCTCGGACTCCTCCGTCGGCTTCGCGATGCCCGTGTCGCGCTTCTTCCGCCGCGGGGCCGGCTTCGCCGGGGCCTCTTCAGGCTCGCCGGTGAGCGCGTCGACCTGCGGCTCCTCCTCGGTGCCGACCGCCGCGAGCACCTGTGTGTCCTCGGCCGACGGTGCCGTGTCGAGCTGCCCGCTGTCGGCTTCGAAGGCCTCCGAGGCGGGCTTGGCGGCCGGGCGCGGCGCCGGACGGGGTGCCGGGCGCGGCCGCGGCTTGGCCGGGACGGCGGGGAGCTGACCGGTCCGCTCCGCGGCGGACTCGTCCGCCGGCGGTTTGCGCAGGCCGGCCACGCGCGGCCGGCGCGACGGCGGGGTGCTGCTGCTGCGAGGCGGCTGGCGGCGGGACGGGGGCACAACAAGCTCCTTAAAGGTGACGCTACTGGCCGGCCGCGACGAGCGGGACGCTGTCGATGCCGGACAGCTTCCACTCGTCGCCGACGCGGGTCATCGACACCTCGAGGCGCAGCGGCTTCGCGCTGCTCTTGTCGCCCTGGGTGACGGTCGTGGCGATGGCGGCGAGGAAGCTGGCCTTGCCTTCGTGGTCGTCCAGCTCCTCGACGGCGATGTCCTGGACGTCGGTGACGACCTTCGTCTTGGCGTCGGCGAGCGCCTTGCGGAACGTCGGCGCCGACTGGTCGATCTGCTGCGACATCTTGTCGTCCGACACCGCCTTCTGCCGGGCGAAGAACCCGTCGAGGTCCTGGTAGTCGACCTCGGTGTAGGCCTTCAGCGCGTTGGTGCCCGCCTTGACGACGGCCTCGCGCGAAGCCGCCAGGTCGGCGTTGTCGTCGTTCGCGGCCACCCACCACTGGACGCCGAAGATCGCCGCCGCGATCAGCGCGGCCAGCGCCAGCGCCGCGGCGCCGAGCACCAGGATCCGCGACGGGTCCCGGTCAGGGGCCGCCGGAGCACCGGCGGGCTCCTCGTCCACCGCCACGGCGGCCGGCTCGTCCGAACTCATAGCACTCCAGGGTAGGTAACGGTCATCAAATCCACGTCAGGCGAGCCCGAGCAGCGAACCCAGGCTGTTCAGGCTGACGCCGGGGCTGCCGACGATGCCCGGCACGCCCCGGGTGTCGCGCTCGTCGGCCAGCTCCTCCGCCGGCCGGTTCGCGTTGGCCGAAACGTCGGCGTCGGACGGCGCGACCGGCACCCCGCCGTACGGCGCGTTCTGCGCGCCGCGGACGTTGATCGGGCTGCCCTTCGGCTCGGCACAGTACGCGTCTTCCTTCGCCGGCTTCGCCGAGAGGTCATTGCCGCTGCGGTACTGCGAGTACGGCAGGTACCCCTTGGTGCACGACGGCGGGTTGAACAGGTTGAGCACCAGGCCGAGGTGCGCGGTGCCGTCGCCGGGCGCCACGCTGCTCGCCGCGCCGGCCAGCGCCGGGTAGGTGACCAGGCCCTGCTCGATGCCGTCGAGCCGGGTCACGGTCAGGTTGGCCGTGGTCAGCAGGTTCGCCGTCAGCGCGCCCAGGCCGGGGCCGGACTCCCGCAGCACCTGGCTGATCTGCGTCGCCACCTGCGGCGTGATGCCGATGAGCTTGCGCAGGTCGCCGTCGGAGTTCTTCAGGGTGCCGGTCAGCTCGTTGAGGCTCTTGCTGAACGACGCGAAGTTCGCCGCCTCGTCGTTCTGCGTGTCCAGGACCTTGCCGCCCTGGTCGAGCAGCTGGATCGTCTGCGGCAGGTACTCCTGCGCGGTCGTGGTGAAGCTGCGCGCGGTGTCCAGCAGCTGCTGCAGGTCGCCGCCGGTGCCGCGGAAGGCGTCGTAGGACTCGTCGACGACCGTGCGCAGCGAGTCGACCGGGACCGACGCCGCCAGCGAGTCCAGGTCGCCGATCAGCCGGTCGGTGCTGACCGGGGTGGTCGTCTTCGACGCCGGGATGACCGAGCCCGCCGCGAGGTACGGGCCCTGGTCGGCCTTCGGCTTGAGGTCGACGTACTGCTCGCCGACCGCCGAGCGGTTGGCGACGACGGCGTCGAGGTCGGCCGGCACCCGCGGCGCCGACGGGTCGATGTTCAGGTCGGCTTCGAGCCCGGTCGGGGTCAGCCGCATCTCGCCGACCCGGCCGATGTTGTAGCCGCGGTAGGTGACTTCGGCGTTGGTGAAGATGCCGCCCGACTCGTTGAGCTGCAGCTTCACCGTGTAGCCGTCGTTGCCGAACACGCTGCCGAGCCCGGCGAACCGGATCAGCGCGTACACGATCGCGACGATCGAAATGACCGCGAAGGCGATCAGCTGGATCTTCGTCCGGCGGATCAGCATCAGCCCGCACCTCCCGACAGCAGCCCGAAGAGATTGCCGAGGCCCGGCTGCGCCTGCCCGGACTGCGCGGACCCGCTCTCGCCCGGGATCGGCAGCGGCGGGTTGCCCGACGCGCCTTCGGTCCCACCGGTCAGGCCCTTCAAGGGGAGCACCCCGGAGAGGGCGTTCTGCCGGCTGTTGCCCAGGTTCTCGACGACGGTCTTCAGGTTCAGGTCCACCTTCGCGAACAGGTTGAAGTAGTCGCCCTTGACGTCGTTGACGGCCTGGTCGCTGAAGGGGAACGTCAGCAGGATCTGCAGGGCCTTCGGCAGGTCGTTGCCCGCTTCGCCGAGCTTCTGCAGCGTCGGCGTCAGCGCCTTCAGGTCGGCGACGAGGTCCTTCTGCGACCGGTTCACCGTGTCGGTGGCGACGCCGGAGAGGTTGTCCAGCGCCTGCAGCATCGTGACCAGCTGGCCGCGCTGCTGCTCGAGCACGCCGAGGCCCGGCCCGAGGTTGTCGACCGCGCCGACCAGCTTGTCCTTCTGGTCGTTCAGGGTCGAGGAGAGCCGGTTCAGCCCGTCGATGGCCCGGGTGATGTTGCGCGACTGCTGGTCGAGGTTCGTGACCAGCTGGTTCGCGTTGTCCAGCAGCGCCTTGATGTCCGGCTCGCGGCCGGAGGTGGCGTTGTTGAGCTCCTTGGTGATGGTGTTGAGCTGGTCGACGCCACCGCCGTTGAGCAGCAGCGACAGCGCGCCGAGCAGCTCTTCGACCTCGACGCTGCGGTTCGTCCGGGCCAGCGGGATGGTCGCGTTGTCGGCGAGCTTGCCCTGGGCCTGGTCGTCGCCGGGCGAGGCCAGCTCGACGTACTTCTCGCCGAGCAGGCTCGACTGCTTGACGTTGGCGAGCGCGTTGGCCGGCAGCTTGACGTCGCCGTTGACCTTGAGCGTCACCAGCGCGTGCCAGCCGTCCTTGGTGAGGCCGACGTTCTCGACCCGGCCGACCGGCACCTCGTTCACCTTGACCCCGGCCTGCGGGGTCAGGTCGAGCACGTCCCGGAACTCGACGTTCACCGTGTACGGGTGGTCGCCGAGGTCGGCGCCACCGGGCAGCGGCAGGTCGTAGATGCCGTTGAACGCGCAGCCGGACAGCGTCAGCGCGGACACCGAAGACACCACTGTGAGCGCGCCGACCTTCAGGAGCTTCTTCACTGGCCACCTCCGTAGAGCTGCCCCGCGATGGGCAGCGGGAGCGGCGGCAGCTGACCGGACTGCAGGGCCTGCACGGTCTGCGCCACGGACGGCAGCGGGATCGCCTTGTCGACCACGCCGGCGATGCTCTCGCAGGCGTTGCCGAGCACGTCGGGGATGCTGTTGGTGCCGACCTGCTTGAGCAGCCGGCAGATCATCACCAGCGGCGGCTGGGTCAGCTCGTTGAGGTTCGGCCGGGCGTCGAGCGTGCCGGACGCGCCGTTGTAGGTGTTGACCAGGTTGCTCAGGCCGACCGGCGCGACGTCCAGGATCTCGGCGAGCGAGCTGCGCTGGTCGACGAGCACCTTGGTGACCCCGGCCAGCTTGTCCACATTGGACTTGAGCCGGTCGTGGTTCTGGTCGATGAACGCCTGCACCGCGGTGAGCGTGGTGCCCAGCTGCTGCACGGTCGCGGCCAGGTTGTCCTTTTCGGACGCCAGGTAGCCGCTGACGTCGGCGAGCTGGCTCTCGAAGGTGCGGACCTGCTTGTCGGAGTCGGCGAGCGTCTGCGAGAACTTGCCGAGGTTCTCCACGGTGGAGAACAGGTCGTCCTTGTTGCCGGCCAGCGTCCCGGCCGCCTGGCCGAGCTTGGTGATCGTGTCGTGCAGGGCCTGGCCGTTGCCGTCGACGTTGGCCGCCGCGGTGTTCAGCAGGTTCGACAGCGACCCTTCCTTGTTGGCGCCGTTCGGGCCGAGGGTCTCGCTGACCCGGGCCAGGCTGGCGGCCAGCTGGTCGACCTCGAGGGGCACCTCGGTGCGATCGAGGCCGATGACCGCGCCGTCGGAGATCCGCGGGCCGCCGGTGTAGGCCGGGGCGAGCTGGACGTAGCGGTCGGACACCAGCGACGGCGCCACGATGAGCGCCTTGGCGTCGGCCGGGACGGCGACCGAGCGGTCGTACTCGAAGTCGACCTTCACCTGGTTGCCCATCGGCGTGATCTTGGTGACCGTGCCCATGTCGACGCCGAGCATCCGCACGCTGTTGCCCTCGTACAGGCCGACGGCGCCGGCGAAGTACGCGGTCAGGTGGTTGCGGCCGGCGTCCTTGAGGGTCCACCAGATCCCGCCGGCGACGACGAGCGCGAGGACGATCGCGATGGTGAAGCCCCGGGTGAGAGCCTGGCCGAAGCGGGTGTCACTCATTTCGTGTAGCACCCCTCTTCGTTGATCGGGCCGAACGACGGCAGCAGCAGGCCGCAGATGTAGTTGTCGAACCAGCGCCCGTTGCCGATGGTGTTGGTGAAGACGCGGATGAACGGCGCGAACTTCTTGATGCCCTCGGCCAGCGAGTCCTGGTTGCGCTGCAGCATCGAGGTCAGCTGGTCCAGCGACGTGAGCACCGGGTCGAGCTGCTTGTCGTTGTCGTCGATCAGGCCCTGCAGCTGCGTCGCGAGCTCGCGGGAGCCGTTGAGCAGCGACGTGATCGCGTCTTCGCGCTTCGACAGCTCGTCGAGCAGCTTGTTGCCGTCGGTGAGCAGTTTCTGCACCTCGGCGTCGCGGTCGACCAGCGTCTGCGACACCTCGCGGGTGTTGGCCAGCAGGTTGGACAGCTGCTCGTCGCGCGAGGCGATCGTGTCCGAGAGCTTCGAGAGCCCGGACAGCGCGCCCTTCACGTCCTCCGGCGTGTTCGCGAAGGTCTGCGAGATCGTGTCGAAGCTCTGCGCCAGCTGCTTGGTGTCGATGTTGTCGACCGTCTGCGAGAGCCCGCGGAACGCGTCGAGCACGTCGTAGGGGGCCATCGTGCGGTCGCGCGGGATCGCGGTGCCCGGGTTCAGCGAGCCCTGGCCCTGCGGGTCCAGCGACAGGTACTTCTGGCCGAGCAGCGTCTTGATCTTGATCGCGGCGCTGGTGCGGTCTCCGAGCCAGGCGTCCTTGACCTTGAACGACACCTTGACCGACGCGCCGTCGAGCTCGATGTCGCTGACCTTGCCGACCTTGACCCCGGCGATCCGGACGTCGTTGTCCTTCTGCAGCCCGGAGGCTTCGCTGAACTCGGCGGAGTACGTGGTGCCGCCGCCGATCACCGGCAGGTCGTCGGAGTTCAGCGCGGCGATGAAGCCGAGCGCGAGGACGGCGATGCCGACCAGCGCGATCGGGACGGGGTTGCGCTTCTGGAAGGACTTCATCCCGAGCACCTCGACCGGTTGGCCGGGATCAGGGGCAGCTCCACCGGCGGAATCAAAGGTGGCAAGCTGACCGTCCCGGAGAACTCGCAGGCGTAGAAGTTGAACCAGGAGCCGTAGTCCGCGGTGCGGGTCAGCGTGCTCACCTTGGTCGGCAGGAACTGGATGAAGTGCTCCAGCTCCGGCTCGTTCTTGTTGAGCTGGTCCGTGAGGGTGCCGAGGGCGCTGATGTCGTTCTTCAGCGGCTCCCGGACCTCGCCCAGCAGGCCGGACGTCGTTTCGGCCAGGTTGCCGAGGCTCTCGATCGCGTCACCGATCGGCTTGCGGTCGGCGGCGAGGCCGGAGGTCAGCTGCTGCAGCTTGACGATCAGGTCGTTGAGCTGCGGCGTGTGCGCGTTGACCGTGTCGAGCACCGAGTTGAGGTTGTCGATGACCTCGCCGATCACCTGGTCCTTGTCGGCGATCGTGGTGGCCAGCGACGCCGTGTGCGACAGCAGGCTTTCCACCGTCCCGCCCTCGCCCTGCAGGACCTGGATGACCTCGTAGGACAGCTTGTTGACGTCGTCCGGGTTGAGCGCGGTGAACAGCGGCTTGAAGCCGTTGAACAGCTCGGTCAGGTCCAGCGCCGGCGTGGTGCGGTCCAGCGGGATGGTGCCGCCGGGCTGCAGCGTCTTGCCGCCGCTGTTCTCGCCCTCGCCGAGGGAGACGTAGCGCTGGCCGACCAGGTTGCGGAACTTGATCTGCGCGGTCACGCCGGCGGGCAGCGTCCGGCCGGCGTCGACCTCGAACTCGACCTCGGCCTGGCGCTTGTCGACGATCTTGACGTCCTTGACCTGCCCGACCCGGACGCCGGCGATGCGGACGTCGTCGTTGGGCAGCAGCAGCGTCGCGTCGGTGAAGCGCGCCTTGTAGGCGTTGGTGCTGGTGGTGTTGATGTTGGCGATGCTGATCCCGAGGATCGTCGTGAACAGCACGGTGACGACCACGAAGATGCCGAGCTTGATCAGCGGCGCGAGCAGGCCCCTCACTTGACCGTCACCTCCGCGCCCCGGTACAGCGGCCCGACGAGCAGCGCGCTCCAGCTGGGGACGTCCGCCGAGTTCATGCCGAGCTGCGGGCCGAGCAGGTCGGCCAGGAAGCCCTGCTCCGCGGTCGAGTACGCAAGTTGATCAGCGCTGTCGCCGCCTCCGCTGCCGCCACCGGCCGCGTCCGCCTTGAACTTCGCCGGGTTGAGGCCCTCACCGACGGTCTTCGGGGCGGCCTGGTGTTTCGTGCCGTCCTTGAACGCGCCGTCCGGCGGCTCCGACGGGAACGGCTTCGGGATGTCCTTCATGTCGTAGCACCGCGGGCCGCGCTTGTCCTCGAACCGCGGCTCCTCCTTGCCCGCTTCGTACGGCGCGCGCGGCACGATGATCTCGATCGTCGCGTGCAGGCCGGGCTTGCCGGTGCCCTTGCCCAGCGCCTGGTCGATCAGCGGCACGTTGTCGGCCATCTGGGAGATCACGCAGGGGTACTCCGGCGCGTACTTCGCCAGCAGCTCGGCCGTCGGCCGGGCGGTGTCGGCGAGGGAGATGATGTTCTCCTTGTTGTTCTGCAGGAACGTCTGCAGGTCGACCGAGGCGGTCGTCAGGCTGCCGTAGAGGTTCGACAGGTTCTGCCGCTCGTCGACCACGGTCCGGGTCGTCGTGCTCAGGTTGTCGAGGCTCTGCACCAGGTCCGGCGCGGCGTCCTTGAGGTGGTCGGAGAACTCCGCGAGCGCCTTGAGGTTGTGCTGCAGCTCCGGCTCGTGCGGGTTCAGCTCGCCGATGTAGGTGCCCAGCTGCGACAGCGTGTCGCCGAGCTGGTCGCCGCGGCCGGACAGCGCCGTCGAGATCGCGGTCAGCGTCGCCGACAGCTTCTGCGGCTGGACCGCCTGCAGCACCGGCATCAGGTGGGAGAACGCCTGCTCCAGCTCGACCGCGCCCGACGTGCGGTCCTGCGGGATGACGTCGCCGTTGGACAGGGTCTTCGACGACGGGTCCTTGGGGATCTCCAGCGAGACGAACCGCTCGCCGAAGAGCGTCTTCGGCAGGAAGCGCGCCGAGACGTTCTCCGGGATCAGCTTCGCCGACTCCGGCTGGAGCGCCAGCGTGAGCTCGGCGCCCTTGTCGGTGGCGACGATGTCCTGGACGGACCCGACGATCAGCCCGCGCACCTTGACGTCGGACTGCTTGATCAGCTGGTTGCCGATCTTGTCGGCCTGCAGCTTGACCGTGACGACCGGCGTGAACGCCTTGTCGTAGAGCGCGATGGACAGCGCCACCCCGCCGACCATCACGGCGATGAGCAGCAGGCCGAGCAGCCTGCGTCGGAGCACCCTCATCCCGCGATCCTTACCGTGACGTCGGTTCCCCAGATGGCGAACCCGATGAAGAAGTTCATGATCGACACCGTGACGATGGAGAGGCGCACGGCCTTGCCGACCGCGACGCCGACGCCGGCCGGGCCGCCGGTCGCGCGGTAGCCGAAGTAGCAGTGCGACAGGATGATCAGGACGCTGAACAGCAGCACCTTGATGAACGAATACAGCACGTCCTGCGGTGGTAAGAACAGGTCGAAGTAGTGGTCGTAAGTACCGGCTGACTGGTTGTAGATGTAGATGACGACCAATCGTGACGCGAGGTACGAGCTCAGCAGGCCGATGATGTAGAGCGGGATGACCGCGACGAACCCGGCGATGATCCGCGTCGTCACCAGGTACGGCAGGCTCGGCACGCCCATGACTTCCAGCGCGTCGATCTCCTCGGAGATCCGCATCGCGCCCAGCTGCGCGGTGAAGCCGGCGCCGACCGTGGCGCTCAGGGCGAGCCCGGCGACCAGCGGCGCGATCTCGCGGGTGTTGAAGAACGCCGTCAGGAAGCCGGTGAAGGCCGACGTTCCGATCGAGTTCAGCGCCGAGTAGCCCTGGAGGCCGACGAGGACACCGGTGAACAGCGTCAGGCCGACCATCACGCCGACCGTGCCGCCGATGACCGCCAGCGAGCCGGACCCGAAGCTGACCTCGGCGAGCAGCCGGAGGACCTCCTTCGTGTAGCGGCGCAGCGTCCGCGGCGTCCACAGCAGCGCCCGGCCGTAGAACGACATCTGGTCACCCAAGGTGTCCAGCGTCTGGAGGGGTCGGTTGGCGACGCGTTTCGCGCCCTGGAGGAACGTCATGGCGCTAGTCCAGCTTTCCGGGCACGATCTGCAGGTAGATCAGGGTGATCACGAAGTTCACGACGAAGAGCATGAGGAACGTGATGACCACCGACTGGTTCACCGCGTCCCCGACGCCCTTCGGGCCGCCGGAGGGGTTCAGGCCCCGGTAGGACGCGACGACGGCGGCGATGAACCCGAAGATCAGCGCCTTGAGCTCGCCGACCCAGAGGTCGGGCAGCTGCGCGAGGGCCGAGAAGCTCGCCAGGTACGCACCCGGCGTCCCGCCCTGCAGCACGACGTTGAAGAAGTAGCCGCCCAGCACGCCGATGACGCTGACCATGCCGTTGAGCAGCAGCGCGACCAGCATCATCGCGAGCGTGCGCGGCACGATCAGCCGCTGCACCGCGGAGACACCGAGCACCTCCATCGCGGCGATCTCTTCGCGGATGGTCCGGGCGCCGATGTCGGCGCAGACGGCCGAGCCGCCCGCGCCCGCCACCAGCAGCGCGGTGACCAGCGGGCTGGCCTGCTGCACGGTGGCGAGCACGGAGCCCGCGCCGGTGTAGGACTGCGCGCCCAGCTGGCGGGCGAGCGAACCGAACTGCAGCGAGATGACCGCGCCGAACGGGATCGCCACCAGGGCCGTCGGCAGGATGGTCACGCTCGCGATGAACCACGACTGCTGGATGAACTCCCGCAGCTGGAACGGGCGCTGGAACAGGCCGCGGATGATGTCCAGGCCGAGAGCGAACAGGTTCCCGGTCTCGCGGAGCATGCCGATCCCGGGGATCTTCGCCTGTGATGCGGGAGAGCTCACCGGCCACCTGGCCCGTTGCTCGGTGGCATCCGGTGCGTGCCGGGTCTCGGCGGCTGGCCGCCGGGGATGCGCGCGACCTGGTCGGCGGGCAGCTGGCCGTGGTGCTGGTTCGGGACGCCGTCACCCTGCCGGGCGCCCGCCGGGACCTGCTGCTGTTGCTGCTGCTGGGCGTGCGCGACCTGCCGCGGGCTGACGCCGTAGTGGCGCTGCTCCTCGGGGCTCAGGGAGGCGATGATGCTCTGCTGCGCGGCGTCCGGCAGCCGGTGCATGATCTCCATGACCCGGTCCTTGCGGCGGACCGCGCCCATCCGCGTCGGCACGCCCGGCGTCGGCTGCATCTGCGGCGGCACCCCGCTGACGTCCTCGACCCCGCCGGCGTGGTGCCCGGCGTCGAACATCGCCTGCTCGGCCGCCATCTGGGCGCTGTCCTTCTCCTCGGACATGCCGATCGGGCCCTGCATCTTGCCGTTGAGGAACTGCTTGACGACCGGCTCTTCGCTGGTCAGCAGCACCTCGCGCGGGCCGAACATGACCAGTTCCTTGCGGAAGAGCATGCCCAGGTTGTCCGGGACCGTGCGGGCCAGGTTGATGTTGTGCGTAACGATCAGGAACGTCGCGTCGATCTGCGCGTTGACGTCGAGGAACAGCTGGGAGATGTAGGTGGTGCGGACCGGGTCGAGGCCCGAGTCCGGCTCGTCGACCAGGATGATCTCCGGGTCCAGCACCAGGGCGCGGGCGAGGCCGGCGCGCTTGCGCATACCGCCGGAGATCTCGCCCGGGAGCTTCTTGTCGGCGCCGTTCAGACCGGTCATGTCGAGCTTCTCGAGGACGATCCGGCGGATTTCCGTCTCGGACTTCTTCGTGTGCTCGCGCAGCGGGAAGGCGACGTTGTCGTAGAGGTTCATCGAGCCGAACAGCGCGCCGTCCTGGAAGAGGACGCCGAAGAGCTTCCGGATCTCGTAGAGCTTGTGCTCGGAGCAGGTGACGATGTCGACACCGTTGATCACGCACCGGCCGCGGTCGGGCTTGAGCAGCCCGATCATCGACTTGAGGAACACCGACTTGCCGGTTCCCGACGGTCCGAGCATCGCCGAAACCTCGCCCGGAGGCAGGGTCAGCGTGACGTCCCGCCAGATGGCCTGCTTACCGAAGGACTTGGTCAGGCCTTCGATGACCACCTCGGCACCCATCGCACCTCCAGGAGCTGTTCCGCGTCATTGCGCCCGCTGCCACACCCATGCCGGCGGCGGGTGCGGGCCTGGCGCCCCAAGAACCCGCGTCAACCAGGTGCAACGAGCTGAGTGCGAACAGGTTACTCACCAGTTTTCTTTCCTGGCCAGCCCTGGTTCCATCGTCACCCCGCCGTGATCGGCAACGGGAGGCACGGTAGCCCATTCGGGGCAATGACGCAGATCTTCCGATCCCCAGACCCGCGATTTAGGGACCCGGGGCCAATCGGACAGCGCTCCTAGGGGATCAGCGTGAAAGCGGCGACGACCAGCAGGAACAGCACGGGCGCGACGACGGCGGCCAGGGAGAGCGTGAGCTGGGGCTTGCGGTCGGTGAGCTGCTGCGCGAGGAGCTCGACGTGCTCGGGGTCGGTCATGGTCATCGAGTCGTTCGCGGGCCCCTCCGCGCAACAACCGGTCAAAACGGAAAAGGGCGGACACCCGTGGGTGCCCGCCCTTTCGCGGTGGCGCTTACGCGCCGTGAATCACTTGATGGAGATCTTGGCGCCCGCGGCCTCGAGCTTCTCCTTGGCGGCCTCGGCGGCCTCCTTGTCGACCTTCTCCAGGAGGGCCTTGGGAGCGGCCTCGACCAGCTCCTTGGCCTCCTTCAGGCCCAGACCGGAGACGACCTCGCGGACGACCTTGATGACCTGGATCTTCTTGTCGCCGGCGCCCTCGAGGACGACGTCGAACTCGTCCTGCTCCTCGGCGGCGGCGGCCGGGGCGGCACCCGGGGCGGCAGCGGCGACGGCGACCGGCGCGGCGGCGGTCACGTCGAAGACCTCTTCGAACTCCTTCACGAACTCGGAGAGCTCGAGGAGGGTGAGCTCCTTGAAGGCGTCGATCAGCTCGGCGGTGCTCAGCTTCGCCATGATGGCTTCCTCTCAGAAAAACGAACTAGACGTTCGGGGTGGGGTGGTTCAGCTCTCGGCGGGTGCTTCGGCTGCTTCGGTACCGGTGGCGTTGCGCTGCTTCTCCTCCAGCGCGGCAGCCAGGCGGGCGACCTGGGACGCCGGCGCCTGGAACAGCGCGGCGGCCTGGGACAGCTTCGCCTTGAACGCGCCCGCTGCCTTGGAGAGCAGGACCTCACGGCTGTCGAGATCGGCGATCTTGTTGATCTCGTCCACGGACAGCGCTTTGCCGTCCATGTAGCCGCCCTTGATCACAAGCGCGTTGTTGTCCTTCGCGAAGTCGCGAAGCGCCTTGGCGGCGTCGACCGCTTCACCCTCGACGAAGGCGATGGCGGTGGCGCCGACGAACAGGTCCTCGAGCCCCGTGACGCCCGCGTCTTCGGCGGCGCGCTTGACGAGGGTGTTCTTCGCGACCCGGTACTTGGCACTGGTGCCGAGAGCGCGGCGCAGCTGGGACAGCTGGGACACGGAGAGGCCGGTGTACTGGGTAACGACGGTGGCCGAGCTGTTGCGGAAGCTCTCCGCGATCTCGGCGACGGCCGCCACCTTGTCGGGCTTCGCCATGGTCGCCTCCTCTCTTGGCTAGTGTTTCCACTGGCGTCGAGGGACCCCCGAAACGACGAAACGCCCTCGCGCAAGCAGGCGCGGGGCGTTCTTCCGGCACACGTGCCGGGGCCTCGTTCCTCCTGCGCGGGCCGCCCGGCGAGTTGCGGGACCTTCGTTCCCCTTGCGGGGAAAACCAGCGGTCTTCGGTAGAACCGTTCTGAACTATACCGGGTGGTCCGGCGAGGCTTCTCCCGGGGGCCGCGCTGACCTGCGTTTAGGGCGGCTGGGGGTTCGCGGCGGGGCCGGGGAGGGCATCATGGTGACGTGGCGGAGCAGCGCGATGACGGAAAGCCGGGCTCGGACATCGAACCGGCGGGCTCGAACGCGCCCGCGTCGGCGCCTGGCAACGCCCTCACGCCTGGCGCGGGGTCACCGGCCCTCCCCCAGCCCTCCGGCGGCGGCGCGCAGCCGCCGATGGATCCGGACCAGCTGGAGCAGTTCCGCCAGTTCCAGCAGTTCCAGGACTACCTGCGGTTCACCCAAGCCCAGCAGGGCAACGAGCCGGCCCCGCCGCCGAACACCGGCGTGGTCCAGGCGCCGCCGTCTCCCCAGCAGGGTGGCGCCCAGCCCCCGATGATCCCGCCGGGCTATCAGCTGGTCCCGACCGAACGCCGTCGAGCGCCGAAGTGGCTGAGCTGGCTGGGCAAGAAGGTGATCGCGTGGGTCCTGGCGATCGTCATCCTCGGTGTGGCGGGAACGTGGCTGTACAACCACTTCTTCCCCAACGACGCCGGCAAGACCTCCGCCCAGCTCGCCCAGGAGGGCGGCGGGAAGTACCAGACCAACCACATCCTCTCGACCAGCCCGTACGAAGCCGTCCGGGAGGTCTACGACGCCGTCGCGCAGAACCTCGTCCCGCAGGCGTGCGGCCGGATGGACGAGCCCGTCCAGCAGAAGTTCGCCCAGGACCTGGGTTACGCCGACTGCCAGGTCGCGGTGCACGAGCTGAACCGCAAGGTCACCAACAAGAACAAGTACGCCGAGTCGATGCCCTCGAGCGTCTCGGAGCCCTACCCGGGTGACCGGTTCACGATCAGCTCGTGCCAGTTCGGCATCGAGGGCGGCCCCGCGCTCGGCGCCTTCACCGTGGCGAAGGTGCCGAAGGGCCAGTGGCTGATCGTCGCGCACACCAACGAGCCCACGCCGTGCCCCGCGGCACCGCCGACCAGCTGACTCAGCGGGGCTGAGGCGCGGTCAAGAACGCCACCAGCGCCTCGGAGAACGCCGGCGCCATCACCGCCGTCATGTGGTCGCCCGGGATCCGCACCAACCGCGCCCCCGCTATCGCCGCGGCCAGCCGCTCCGGCTCCGCCGCCAGCAGGTCCTGGTCCCCCGCCAGCACCAGCGTCGGCACCCCGATCGCCGAGAGGTTCAGACTCCCGTCCTGCGACGCCGATGCCAACGCGACCGATGCCAACGCCTGACGGTCCCCACCAGTGGCGTCGGCCAGCAACCGGAACGGCACCCCCGACGGCGGCACCGTCGACGGGTCCTCGGCCAGCAACGCCGAAGCGATCTCCGCCGGCTTCACCACCCGCAGGTCGACGCCACCGAAGTCGACGATCCCCGACCCCACTCCGCCCGTGGCCAGCCGGCGGATGCGTTTGTCCGAAGCCGTCGATGACAGCGCGATGATCGCGCCCATCGAGTAGCCGACCAGGGACACCTCGTCCAACGCCAGCTCGTCCAGCAGCGCCGAGATGTCGCGGGCCATGCTGTCGCCCGTGTACGCCGCCTCGTCGTGGGGCTTCTCCGAACGGCCGTGGCCTCGCGCGTCCAGTGAGATCACCGTCAGCCCCGCCGAGCGCAGCGCCGCGACCACACCAGTGGAGATCCAGTTCGCGTTCGTGTCGGCCGCGAAGCCGTGTTGCAGCAGCACCGGGTGGTGGGCGCCGTCGCCCTCCCACACCGTGTAGTTCAACCGGAGGCCGTCGAACGACGCGAAAGTCGGCATGACCTCCATGAGACACGAAGAAAGGGCGCCCCCGCAGCAAGCGGGGACGCCCTTTCCGGTGATCTCAGACTCAAGAACCTTATTCAGCCGTCGGCCGGCGCGAAGCTCGCCGCAGCGGCACCGGTTGCGTTCCGGAGCGCCAGCCTAACCAGAATAAGGTTCTCAGACGTTCGCGTCCTCGGAGAGGAGGTTGCGGGTCCGCAGCGGGTCGACCGGGATGCCCGGGCCCATCGTGGTGGTGAAGGTGACCTTCTTCAGGTAGCGGCCCTTCGCCGACGACGGCTTGGCGCGGAGGATCTCGTCCAGCGCCGCCGCGTAGTTCTCGACCAGCTTCTCCGTGTCGAAGGAAGCCTTGCCGATCACCAGGTGCAGGTTGGCCTGCTTGTCGACGCGGAAGTTGATCTTACCGCCCTTGATGTCCTTCACGGCCTTCTCGACCGCGGGGGTCACCGTGCCGGTCTTCGGGTTCGGCATCAGGCCACGCGGGCCGAGGATGCGGGCGATGCGGCCCACCTTGGCCATCTGGTCCGGCGTCGCGATCGCGGCGTCGAAGTCGAGCCAGCCACCCTGGATGCGCTCGATCAGCTCGTCGGTGCCGACCGCGTCCGCGCCGGCGGCTTCGGCCTCGGCGGCCTTGTCGCCGACGGCGAAGACGATGACGCGGGCGGTCTTACCGGTGCCGTGCGGCAGGTTCACGGTGCCGCGGACCATCTGGTCGGCCTTGCGGGGGTCCACACCGAGACGCATCGCGACCTCGACGGTCGCGTCCATCTTGGTCTTGGAGGTCTCCTTCGCCAGCTTCGCGGCCTCGAGCGGCGCGTACAGGCGCGCCTTGTCGACGAGCTCCGCAGCCTGGCGGTAAGCCTTGCTGTGCTTGGTCATGCTTCTGTCCTTAACTTCGAAAACGGATCAGTGTGGTGACGAGCCAGCACGCGGCTCTCCCACGGGTAAAGCGTCAGGCGTCGACGACCGTGATGCCCATCGAACGAGCAGTGCCGGCGATGATCTTCGCGGCCTGGTCGATGTCGTGCGCGTTGAGGTCGGTCTCCTTGGTCTTGGCGATCTCGCGGACCTGGTCCCAGGTGACCTTGGCGACCTTGGTCTTGTGCGGCTCGCCGGAGCCCTTCTCCACGCCCGCGGCCTTCAGCAGCAGCTTGGCGGCCGGCGGCGTCTTCAGCTTGAAGTCGAACGACCGGTCTTCGTACACGGAGATCTCGACCGGGACGACGTCCCCGCGCTGCGACTCGGTCGCGGCGTTGTAGGCCTTGCAGAACTCCATGATGTTGACGCCGTGCTGACCCAGGGCCGGGCCGACCGGCGGCGCGGGGTTGGCCGCACCCGCCTTGATCTGCAGCTTGATGATCGCCGCAAGCTTCTTCTTCTTGGGTGGCATTTCTTTTCCTGTCCTGTACTACGTTCCCCGCGTACCTGCCGTGGACGCGGGAACTGCGGCCGACCGGGCGGCCGTCAGATCTTGGAGACCTGGTTGAACGACAGCTCGACCGGGGTCTCCCGGCCGAAGATCGACACCAGGACCTTCAGCTTCTGCCCGTCGACGTTGACCTCGGAGATCGTCGCCGGGAGCGTCGCGAACGGGCCGTCCATGACCGTGACCGACTCGCCGATCTCGAAGTCGACCTCGACGGCCGGGCCGCCGAGCGGGGCCGCGGTGGCGGAGGACTCGCCCTTGCCGGCCTTCGCCGGGGCTTCGCTCTCGACCTTGGGGGCGAGGAACTTCAGCACCTCGTCCACGGTCAGCGGCGACGGCCGCGAAGTGGCGCCGACGAACCCGGTGACACCCGGCGTGTTGCGCACCGCGCTCCACGAGGCGTCGTTCAGGTCCATCCGGACCAGGATGTAGCCGGGCAGCACCTTGCGCTGCACCTGCTTGCGCTGGCCGTTCTTGATCTCGGTGACCTCTTCGGTCGGGACCTCGATCTGGAAGATGTAGTCCTCGACGTCCAGGGTCTGGGTCCGGGTCTCGAGGTTGGTCTTCACCTTGTTCTCGTAACCGGCGTACGAGTGCACGACGTACCACTCGCCGGGCGCGGCGAGCAGCTCGGCGCGCAGCTTGGCGACCGGGTCCTCGTCGTCCGCGGCGGGCTCGGCCTCGTCGGAACCGGCGTCGGCTGCGTCATCGGAAGCGGATTCGTCGACCTCGTCGGACACCTCGACGGGCTCCAGGTGCGCGGACTCCTCGTCACCGAGTGCCGTGTGCACCTGCTCGTCGGAAAGCTCGGTCAGGTCGTGACCGGCTGATGTGCCGTTGTCGGAGGTCACGTTCCGTCCTCTCAGTTGATCATTGCCGGGGTCAGGCCGGGACCTGAGCCCCATCGGCGCGCGCCGGGGCGCGTCAGCCGAAGATCTTGCCGATGCCCCACTTGAATGCCAGGTCGAGCACGCTCACCAGGGCCACCATGAACACCACGAAGGCCAGCACGACCGCGGTGTAGGTGACCATCTGCTTGCGGTTCGGCCAGATGACCTTGCGCAGCTCGGCCCAGACCTCGCGGACGAAGCGCATGAGCCGCGCGAACACGGAGGCCTTCTTCGCCTTCTGGTCCCGCTTCGGGGTCGGGGCGCCCTTCGCGTCGGGGGCGGTCTTCTCCCCCGACTTGCCGGCCGGCCGGGTCTTGTCGTCCGCACGTGCCGCGGACTTGCCCGCCGGACGAGCGGTCGCACGGCGCTCACGCCGGGCAGCGGCTGTGACGGGACGGGACGTGCTGTCGGGCTTCTGCCCGGTGCCGTCCTGCTCCTGCTCGCCGCCGCTGGCGTCGCTGTCGCTCACGACCACTCCTCCGCTCCACCAGTTCCGTTACGCAGGGGTGACAGGACTTGAACCTGCAACCTGCGGTTTTGGAGACCGCTGCTCTGCCAATTGAGCTACACCCCTGTGAGGCCTCGATCGCTCGAAGCCCCGTTGGACGCATTCCATCGTCCCCACCATCCAGGCGGGGATGACCGTAGTGCGTTCCAAGTCCCGAAGTCTACGGCAAGCCTCGCGAGAGCCCGCAACCGCGCCCCCCGATCGACCGCCGAACCCCGGCCGGCCTGCGGAAAACTCCCCGCCGGCCACCCGATCATGCCAGGATGTCCGCCATGACGGACAACCCGGAGTCCCGCGCCCCGGTGAGCGGGACGCGGCTGGGGCTCGCGCTGCCGCAGTACGGCGCCCTGGCCGACCCCGCGGCCGTCGCGCGTTTCGCGACCGCTGCCGAGGGGATGGGTTTCGGGTCCCTGTGGGTCGGTGACCGGATCTTGACGCCGCACGCGCCCTCGGACCTCTACCCGGGCGGCGGGACTCCGGAGCACCCGTACCCGAAGGAGTTCGAGACCTTCGCGGATCCGTTCACGACGTTGGCCACAGCGGCCGCCGTGACCCGCACGGCTCGCCTCGGGATGAGCGCGTTGACCGGCCCGGTCTATTCCCCCGTGCTGCTCGCCAGGGCGCTGACCTCGCTCGACCTCGCCAGCGGCGGACGGCTGGACGTCGGGTTCGGGCTTGGCTGGCTGCGCGAGGAGTACTTCGCGACGGGCGTCCCGTGGGAGGGGCGTGGCAAGCGGCTGGACGCCGTGCTCGACGCGCTCGACGCCGTGTGGACCGGTGATCCGGTGGCGCACGAGGGGCCGCAGTGGCGGATCGCGCCGTCGACCGTCGGCTTGCGCCCGGCTCAGGATCCGCGGCCGCCCGTGCTGCTCGGCGGGTTCTCCCCGCCCGCGCTGGTGCGGGTGGGGCGGCGCGCGGACGGGTGGCTGGCCGGGTGGATGCCGAAGGAGTACCTGATCGGGCTTTGGTCGGTCGCGGTCGACGCGGCCGAGCAGGCTGGCCGCGATCCCGGGACCCTGCGGCGGGTGCTGCGGATCAACCCGCGCGCGGGCACCGGGGTCGAGACGGTCGCGGACGTCGCGCCCTGCCTGGACGTGGCCCGTGAGCTCGGCATCACCGAAGTCCTCGTCGATCTGCACTACGTCGCCAAGGATGTCGACCACGCTCTGGAGCTCGCCGCTGAGCTCGTGTGACGTAGATCATCGTCACTCAGCGGGGTTCGACGATTCCCCCTAGTCACCCGTATTGCCCACTTCGGAACCGTGCTCGCGCCGGTAGAAACGATGTGTGGCCAAGAACAGTGGGGGCGGCTGCCTCGTCGCCGTGATCGTGGTCGGCCTGCTGGCCTTCGGGTACTACAAGTGGCAGCACGGTTCTTCTTCCGCACCGCCCGACACCGGCGCCGAGACCGGGGGTGGCACCGGGCGGTACGTCGCTCTGGGCGATTCCTATACGTCTTCGCCGCACAATGGGCGGCAGGCCGGGCCTCCCGCCGGGTGTCAGCGTTCGCTCGACAACTACCCCCATGTCGTCTCCGCCAAGCTCAAGCCCGCTGAGCTGGCCGATGTCAGCTGCAGTGGGGCTACCACCGCCAATCTGACCTCGCCGCAGAAGACTTCCGATGGGACCAATCCGGCTCAGCTGGATGCCGTCAACTCCAAGACCACGCTGGTGACGCTGGGGATCGGCGGGAACGACGTCGGGTTCATTTCGCTTGCTTCCTCCTGCGCCACCGCTCATCGGTCCGGGTCGCCTTGCCGGGATCGGTTGACCGCCGGCGGGCATGATCAGCTCGCCGAACGGATCGATGCTGCCGCTCCGAAGGTGGGCGCTGTGCTCGACAAGATCCATCAGAAGGCGCCCAAGGCGAAGGTCGTCGTCGTTGGGTATCCGACCGTTTTGCCTGATGGGGATGGGTGTTGGCCCGTGCTTCCCGTTGGCTCCGGGGATGTTGAGTACTTCCGGGGTGCGCTCGGGAAGTTGAACAAGATGCTTGAGGATCAGGCCGATGCTCACTCGGCCGGGTATGCCGATACCGCTGCTCCCAGTAAGGGGCACGATGTTTGCTCGGCTTCGGATACCCGGTGGGTTGAGGGCGTTATTCCTACTTCGCGGACCGCTCCGCTTCATCCGAATGTTCGGGGGGAGCAGGGGATGGCTGATGCTGTGCTTGGGGTTCTCAAGCTTCCGTGAGTTCTTCTCCGGCACCCCGCTCGCCCATTGTGACTACGGCCGGTGACACCGGGTGCCTCCGGCCGTGTTCTGGCTTCGGATCGGGGTGCCTGGGGGGTCTGGGTGCTCGTCGGTGCTGGTTTGCGGGTTCCCCTCGCTTTGGGAACTCCTCTAGACGCGCACCAGGGCTTGTGGCTTGCCCAGGACCGTCTTTCCGTCGAACTTGGCCACCAGGTCGATTCTGGCCGTTCCGTCCTCGTTGATCGCCCCTACCTTGCCCGAGAACTCCACCGTTGCTCCCTCGGGTGTGTTGGGGACCACCACTGGCCTCGTGAAGCGGGCGCTCAGGTCGATCAGCTTGGCCGGGTCGCCCAGCCAGTCCGTCACCACTCGGCCGGCCAGCGCCATCGTCAGCATTCCGTGGGCGATCACGTCCGGGAGTCCCACCTCCTTCGCGAACGCCTCGTTCCAGTGGATCGGGTTGAAGTCCAAGGACGCCCCCGCGTAGCGGACCAGCTGGTCGCGCGTCACCCGGACCTCGATCGTGGGCAGCTCGTCGCCGATGTTCACGCGTTCTCCCCCCGGACCACCAGCTGGGCCCGCGTTGTGGCGATGTGCTCGCCCTCGCCGTCGACGATCTCGGCTCGCAGGTTGATGAAGTCGTTGCCCGCCCGGGCCATGATCTTGTCGATGTGCGTCGTCAGCAGCAGGCGGTCGCCGACCCGGACCGGGCGGCTGTAGGTGAACTGCTGGTCTCCGTGGACCATTCGGGAGTAGTCCAGTCCCAGCTCGGGGTCCGTCACGATCGCGTTGATCGCCGCCAGGTTGACGATCGTGATGAACGTCGGGGGCGCGATCACGTCCGGGTGCCCGGCGGCTTTCGCGGCTTCGGGGTCGCGGTAGACCGGGTTCGCGTCGCCGATCGCGTCGGCGAACTCGCGGATCTTCTCCCGGCTCACTTCGTAGCTGGTCTGCGGCGGGTACACCCGCCCGGTGAACGACTCGTCCAAAGGCACCCGGAGAGGCTACCAACAGCGAAGAGCCGCCCTGGTGGTCCAGGGCGGCTCTTCGAAGCTGGTGCGAACGCGCTACGCGGTCAGCGGGTTTCCTTGTGCGTCCGGTGCGTACCGCAGTTCGGGCAGAACTTCTTCATCTCCAGGCGATCCGGGTTGTTGCGCCGGTTCTTCTTGGTGATGTAGTTGCGGTGCTTGCACTCTTCGCACGCCAGCGTGATCTTGGGTCGCACGTCGGTGGCAGCCACAGCGTTTCCTTCTCTCTCAGGTCCGGGGGCCAGCCCCGTCGTTACCGCGTAGCGGTGGCCGGACTTGAACCGGCGACACAGCGATTATGAGCCGCTTGCTCTGCCAACTGAGCTACACCGCCCTTACATGACCCAAGCCGCGACACGCAGGCGTGACGCGGCTGAGGTCGAGAGCCCCTTTACGGAATCGAACCGTAGACCTTCTCCTTACCATGGAGACGCTCTGCCGACTGAGCTAAAGGGGCCTGCCTCTCGCGAGGACTTGGAAAGATTACCAACCCCGGTCACCCGGCTGTGCAACCGGGGTCCCGTTAGCACAAAACCTCAGGTCAGCAGGGTAAGCACGGTCTCGGAGTGGCGTCCCGGGGAGCGCGCCGTGCGGGCCTGCAGCCACGCCTCGAGCCGGTCCTCCGGCAGCGGCCGCGAGATCAGGTAGCCCTGCGCGACGTCGCAGCCCATCGCCTCGAGCTGGTCGCGCGCCACGTCCTCCTCGACGCCTTCCGCGACCACCGTCAGGCCGAGCGAGTGCCCCAGCTCGACGATCGAGCGGACCACCGCGAGGTCGCCGAGGTCGGTGCCCATGCCGAGGACGAAGCTCTTGTCGATCTTGACCTGGTCGACCGGCAGCTGCCGCAGGTAGGCCAGCGACGAATAGCCCGTGCCGAAGTCGTCCACCGCCAGCGTGATGCCCAGCGAGTGCAGCTCGCGCAGGATCGGCAGCGCCTTCTGCGGGTCGGACATCACGCCGGACTCGGTCAGCTCGAACGTCAGCAGCTCCGGCGGGATGCCGTAGTGCGCCAGCTCGCGGGCGACCTTGTTCGGGAAGTCCTCGTCGGCCAGGTTGCGCACCGACAGGTTGACCGCCACCGAGATCCGCAGGCCCTCGTCGAGCCACTTGCGGCAGCGCTTGAGCGCCTCGCCGAGCACGAAACCCGTCAGGACGCCGATCAGGCCGGCCGCCTCGATGGCCGGGACGAACTCGTCGGGGCCGAGCCTGCCGAACTCCGGGTGCACCCAGCGGACCAGCGCCTCGACGCCCTGCACCTGGCGGTTCGGCAGGGTGATCTTCGGCTGGTAGTGGACGCTGACCTGGCCGTCCTCGAGGGACTGCCGGAACTGCGTGACCATCTGGAAGCGGCGCAGGAAGATCTGGCCCATGCTCGGCACGTACCCGCGGACCTCTTCGCCGCCCTTCGTCGCGCGGACGGCGACGTCGGCGCGCTGCAGCAGACCCTCGATGTCGACGACGTCGCCGGACTCCTCGGGCGTCGTCGTCGCGTAGCCGATCATCGCGTTCGCCTCGACCGACAGCCGGTCCACCGGGTACGGCGCGGAGAGCTCTTCGCGCAGCCGTTCCGCTGCCGCGTGGGCGTCCTCCGGCGGGCAGCCGACGAGCAGCGCCGCGAAGGACGCGCCTTCGAGGCGGGCGAGCGGGACGTCGGGGCCGAGCGCGTCGCGGATGCGGCGGCCGGCGGCGATCACCATCCGGTCGGCCCACGCGTACCCGAGCGCGTCGCTGACCGTCGAGAAGACGTCGAGGTCGATCCGCAGCACGACGGCGTTCGCGAAGTCCCGCAACGGTTCCTTCGCCACCTGCCGGAAGCCCGGCCGGTTGAGGTGCCCGGTGAGCGGGTCGTGGTAGGCGTCGTGGCGCAGGGTGGCGAGCAGGCGCCGGTTGTCCAGCGACGTCGCCAGGTGGCTGGCCATCGTGCCGAGCAGCTGGACGTCGTACTTGCCGAACCCGCGCCAGCGGGACAGCCGGTCGTGCGCCTCGACGACGCCGAGCAGCTGGTTCGCGCTGCGCAGCGGCACGACGAGCGCTTCCTGCGCGCCGCGGTCGAGCAGCGCCGCGCGGACGTCGGGGTTGGCTTCGGTGATCCGGAAGTGCCGGACGTGCGCGCCGGGCAGGCGCAGCAGCGGGTCGTCGGCGGCCGGGTCGGCGGGCGGCAGGTCCTCGCCGGCGACGACGACGCGCATGGCGTCCTTCGGTTCGAGCCGCAGCCTCAGCACGACCCGGCCGGCGGCGAGCTGGTCCTTGATGCGCTCGGCGATCGTGGCCCACTCGCGGACGTCGACGCCGCCGACGAGCTCGTCGGCGCGGCTGGCCGGGCGCGCCGCGGCCTGCTGGCCGGAGCGGGCGACCATCAGGCTGACGTCGGAGAGCGCCTCCATGTCCCGCTGCTCGCGCAGCAGATCGGAGTAGGCCCAGTAGAGCGCGGTCAGGCCGAGGAACACGGCGAGCACCAGCGGCCACGCCTTGGGCGTGTTCGAGATGACGAGGTAGCCGGACAGGCCGACGGAGGCGTTGACGAACCCGACGACCAGGATCCGCGCGGTGAGCCGGACGGCGGTGCTGACCCGCATCCGGCGCCGCAGGACGCGGACCGCGGCCAGCGCGAGCAACGTGCTCACCAGCGGCGCGGTCAGGGTGCCCGCCAGCGCGGCGACCCACGGGATCTTGTCGCCCGCCCCGGCGCCGACGGCGACCTTCACCAGCCCGGCGACCCCGAAGGCGCCGGTGATCTCGAGCAGGAACGCGCCCGCGTTGTAGAGGACGCGGCCGGCGACCTTGCGGGCGAGCAGCGTGCCGATGCCGGCGACGAGGTGCGCGGCCAGCACGACTTCGAAGGGCGCGACGAAGAACCCGATGACGAGCGGGATCTCGGTGAAGGAGATGGTCCACGAGATGCCGCTGCGGACGTCGACGTTGATGCCGAGCTGTTCGGCGAGCAGGAACGCGACCGCGAGCACCGGCCCGATCCACAGGAGCCTGCTGTCCCAGTGGAACGGCAGCCAGGAGCCGACGGCGAACGCGGCGACGAGCCCGATGCTCAGGACGGCGAAGGTGTACGCGCGGAACCGGCGTTCGTCGGTGCGGGCTTCGGCGGAGACGGGCGGTGTCCCGGACACGGTTCCCGGCCCGGGCTGCGCCTGCGCTACGGCGTCGCCGTGGGCGTTGGTGTCCGGCATCCGACCTTCCCTCCCGGCTTGTCCACCGGTACTGATCCGTGACTTCGGGTGTGGACAAGGGCCATACCGTACCCCGTAGGGCGTACCCGTGTCCCTTTCGAGACAGTAGGAGATCACCCCAGGGTTAACAATGCCTCGGTGGCGCTGACCTGCGTGGACCAAGGGGTGAAACAACGGGGGATGAACAGGGGGTCGGTCCTTTGCACACGAGGCCCCGGGTAGCGCTTCAATGAACCCATGCACAGCGACGTGATAGCCACCGAACACGCGGCCCGGCTCGCGGCGGTGGATTCCCTGCTCCCCGGTTCATCTCCCTTCGAGGCGGCCGAAAACGCGGTGGTGCTGGAGGTCGCGACGGGCGACTCCGCCGCTTCCGCCCTCGCCTCGCGCATCCAGGTCGACCAGGACGCGCCCAACGCGCCGTGGCGGGCGCTCACCGAGCACCGCCTCGACCTCCAGCTGGCCGGTCCGCGGCCGGCCGAGGCCCTCGACGCGCTGCTCACTCGATGGGATGAACATCTGCGCGCGGTCGCCGAGCGCGGCGACACCGAGACCGCGGCGATCGTTCCGCGCGCGAGCCGGGACGCCGCCGGCACGCGGGAAATGCTGCATCACGGGTTCGCCCCGCTGCGGGTGATCGCGGTCCGCCCGGCGGACCGGATGATCCCGGCCGGCCCGCGCGGCACGCCCGGCGTCAAGATCCGCCGCGCCGAGCCCGGCGACCTCGAAACCGCCGTCACGCTGGGCCTGGAGCTGCACACCTTCGACGCGCAGTACGGCACGGTCACCTTCCGCAAGGGCGTCGAGGACATCATGGCCAAGGACCTGGCCGAGCAGCTGAACCGGCCGGAGCCGCCGCTGTGGATCGCCGAGCTGTACGGCCGTCCGCTCGGCATGGTGAACGTCCAGCACCCCGGCGAGACCGGCTGGATCAGCGACCGCGTCAACGCATCGCGCGTCGGCTACCTCTCTTCGCTGGCCGTCGCGGAGACCGCGCGGTCGTCCGGTGTCGGTACCGCGCTGGCCGCGCACGCCCACCACGTCCTGGACGAGGAAGGCGCCGACGTCGTCCTCCTGCACCACGCGGCGGCGAACCCGCTGTCGACGCCGTTCTGGTACGCGCAGGGGTACCGCCCGCTGTGGACGTACTGGCAGCGCCGGCCGGCTGTCCGCTGAACGACTGGCGGCTTACCCCGGGGAGTCCGTCCTTATAGGCTTGCCCCGGGAGCAGCGAGGGGAGCCGGAAGTGACCGACCAGCGCGATTCGGCGCCGAGAGCACCTGAAGGCGTCGACACCGAGAAGCCGTCCGCGGCCCGGATCTACGACTGGTACCTGGGCGGCACGCAGAACTGGGCCGTCGACCGCGAGTTCGGCCGGCGCATGGAGCAGCAGTGGCCGCTCGTGCGCCCCGGCTCGAAGCAGAACCGCGAGTTCATGAACCGCGCGGTCCGGGCGGCGCTGCGGGCAGGCATCCGCCAGTTCATCGACCTCGGTTCCGGCGTCCCGACGGCGGGCAACGTCCACGAGGTCGTCGAGGCGGAGCTGCCCGAGGACCACGACGCGAAGGTCGTGTACGTCGACTACGAGCCGGTCGCGGTCGCGCACGCGACGCTGATCCTCGAAGAGGGGATGGCGACGGACTGGGCCGGCATCGTCCAGGCCGACATGCGCGACGCGAAGGCCGTCCTGCGCGCCGAAGAGACGAAGCGGCTCATCGACTTCTCGCAGCCGGTCTGCCTGATGATGATGGCGGTCCTGCACTTCGTCGGCCCGGACGACGACCCCATCGGCCTGCTGAAGGCCTACCGCGACAAGCTCGCGCCGGGCAGCTGGCTGGCGATCTCGCAGATGAGCGAGGGCGACGGCGAGGGCGAGGCCCTGGCCGGGCTGCGCTGGTTCGTCGAGCAGTACCGCAAGACGAGCAACCCGGTGTGGCTGCGCGACCGCGACGAAATCGAGCCCCTGTTCGGCGACTGGGAGATCATGGAGCCGGGCATCGTGCACCTGCCGGACTGGCGGCCGGACCGGAAGCTGAACGCCCTGGAGGCGGAGGCCCGGCCGTTCGCCTGGTGCGGGATCGGAGTCAAGCCGGGCGTATGAGCGAAGGAGCGCCGATCGCCCCGGCCGGGGTGGACACCGACAAGCCGTCCGCCGCGCGCGTCTACGACTGGTACCTCGGCGGTGACCAGCACTGGGCGGTCGACCGCGAGTTCGGCCGGCGCGTGGAGAAGGTGTGGCCGCTGATCCGGCCGATCTCGCGGCAGAACCGCGCGTTCATGAACCGGGTGGTGTCGGCGGCGATGGAGGCGGGCGTCCGCCAGTTCGTCGACCTCGGCTCCGGCGTGCCGACCGCGGGCAACGTGCACGAGATCGTGCGCGACCGGCTGCCCGCCGGCGAGCGCGCGTCGGTCGTCTACGTCGACTACGAGCCGGTGGCGGCCGCGCACTCGCGGCTGATCCTGGAGCGCGAAGGCGCGACCGGCTGGGCGGGCCTGGTCGAGCGGGACATCCGGCGGCCGGCGGAGATCTTCGACGATCCGGTGACGGCGTCGCTCGTCGACTGGTCGCGCCCGGTGTGCCTGCTGATGATCACGGTGATGCACTTCATCGGGCCGTCCGACGATCCCGACGGGCTGATGGCGGCCTACCGCGAGAAGCTCGCGCCGGGCAGCTGGCTGGCGTTGACGCACGGCACGTGCCGCGACGACGCGCCACCGGAGCGCGCCGCGGAGGTGAAGCGGTTCATCGACGCCTACCGCGACACGTCGAACCCGGCGTGGCTGCGGTCGGCCGAGGAGCTGCTCCCGTGGTTCGGCGGCTGGCCGCTGCTCCCGCCGGGGATGACATCGTTGCCGGACTGGCGCCCGGAGGAGCCGCCGACCCCGATCGACGCGGAGACGCGGCCGTTCGCCTGGTGCGCCGTCGCTCGCCGTCCGTCGCTCTGACCTGCGGTTTCCCTGATCGCTGTGGGCGAACGCACCATCGGAAACAAACACATCCATCGGAGAGTTGAGCAAGGCAGACTCAACTACACGAGGAGTGCACATGTCCGACACCCGCCTCCTGCCCGTGCTCCCGCTCGATGACGACGTCGTGCTGCCGGGCATGGTCGTCCCGCTCGACCTGACCGACACCGAGACCCGGGCAGCGGTGGAGTCCGCTCAGGCCAAGACGCCGAGCCAGGCGTCCTTCCCCGGCATTCGCTCGACCGCGGCCGCCAAGGCCGAGGTCCTGATCGTCCCGCGCGTCCACGGCGAATACGCCGAGTACGGCACCGTCGCCACGGTCGAGCGCATCGGCCGCGTGCCCGGCGGCAAGGCCGCCGTGCTGCTGCGCGGCACGTCCCGCGCGCTCGTCGGCCGGATCGCCGACGGCCCCGGCGCCGCCCGCTGGGTGCACGCCGAGGACGCCCCCGAGACCACGGACGACCGGACCGCGCAGCTCGCGGCCGAGTACAAGGCCGTCGTCATCTCGATCCTCCAGCAGCGCGGCGGCTGGCAGCTGATCGACGCCGTCCAGCAGGTCGAGGACGCCTCCGCGATCGCCGACCTGTCCGGCAACGCGCCCTACCTGTCCACCGACCAGAAGCTCGAGCTGCTCGGCGCCCTGGACGTCACCGCACGCCTGGAGAAGGCCCTCGAGTGGAGCAAGGAGCACCTGGCCGAGCTCGAGGTGACCGACACGATCCGCAAGGACGTCGCCGAGGGCATGGAGAAGCAGCAGAAGGAGTTCCTGCTGCGCCGCCAGCTCGAGGCCATCCGCAAGGAGCTCGGCGAGCTCGACGGCACCGCTCAGGACGACGACTACCGCGCCCGCGTCGAAGGCGCCGAGCTGCCCGACGCCGTCAAGAAGGCCGCGCTGGCCGAGGTGGACAAGCTGGACCGCACGTCCGAGCAGTCCCCCGAGGGCGGCTGGATCCGCACGTGGCTGGACACCGTCCTGGAGCTGCCCTGGAACGAGCGCACCGAGGACGTCTACGACATCGCCGCGGCCCGCGCCGTGCTGGACGCCGACCACGCCGGCCTCGACGACGTCAAGGAACGCATCATCGAGTACTTGGCCGTCCGGAAGCGCCGCGCGGAATCGGGTCTCGGCCCGGTCGGCGGCCGTCGGTCCGGCGCCGTGCTGGCCCTCGCGGGCCCTCCCGGGGTCGGCAAGACGTCGCTGGGTGAGTCCGTCGCGAAGGCCATGGGCCGCAAGTTCGTCCGCGTGGCGCTGGGCGGCATCCGCGACGAGGCGGAGATCCGCGGTCACCGCCGCACGTACGTCGGCGCGCTGCCGGGCCGGATCGTCCGCGCCATCAAGGAAGCCGGCTCGATGAACCCGGTGGTACTGCTCGACGAGATCGACAAGGTCGGCGCCGACTACCGCGGCGACCCGACGGCGGCGCTGCTCGAAGTGCTGGACCCGGAGCAGAACCACACGTTCCGCGACCACTACCTCGAGGTCGAGCTGGACCTGTCCGACGTCGTGTTCCTGGCGACGGCCAACGCGCTGGAGACCATCCCCGGCCCGCTCCTGGACCGCATGGAGCTCGTCACGCTGGACGGCTACACCGAGCACGAGAAGGTGACGATCGCCCGCGACCACCTGCTCCCCCGCGAGCTGGAGCGCGCCGGCCTGGGCGCTTCGGATGTGGTTCTGACGGACGCCGCGTTCAGCCGGATCGCCGCCGAGTACACCCGCGAGGCGGGCGTGCGCGACGCGAACCGCACGATTGCGAAGGTGCTGCGCAAGGTGGCGACGAAGGTGGCACTGGACGAGGTTTCGCTGCCGGTCTCCATCGACGCCTCGGACCTTCCGGACTACCTGGGCCGCCCGCGGCACATCCCGGAGTCGTCGCTCCCGGCGTCGACGCAGCGCACGGCAACCCCGGGCGTGGCAACGGGTCTGGCGGTGACCGGTGCCGGCGGTGACGTCCTCTACATCGAGGCGTCGCTGGCCGACGAGGAGTCCGGCGCGTCCGGGCTGCAGCTGACCGGCCAGCTCGGCGACGTGATGAAGGAGTCGGTGCAGATCGCGCTGTCGTACTTGCGTTCGCACGGCGCGGAGCTGGAGCTCCCGGTGGGCGACCTGCGCAAGCGAGGCATCCACGTCCACGTGCCGGCGGGCGCGGTCCCGAAGGACGGGCCATCGGCGGGCGTGACGATGACGACGGCGCTGGCATCGCTGCTCTCGGGCCGCGTGGTCCGGGCGGACGTGGCGATGACCGGCGAGGTGTCGCTGACCGGCCGGGTGCTCCCGATCGGCGGGGTGAAGCAGAAGCTGCTGGCGGCCCACCGAGCGGGTATGAAGACGGTGATCATCCCCCAGCGCAACGAGCCGGACCTGGACGACGTCCCGGCCGAGGTGCTGAGCGAGCTGGACGTCCACGCGGTGGCGAACGTCCGCGAGGTCCTGGACCTCGCCTTGACGCCGGCTTCGACGCCGGTTTCCCAGGCGGCGTAACCCCGAGCGCCGCCACCTGAGAACGGCCGGTTTCCCTCTCCCCCAAGGGAAACCGGCCGTTCCCACGAAGGCGACCGCGGCCGGGGGTCCAGGGGGCGGAGCCCCTTGGCGGGGGTCTGGGGGTTCGACCTCCAGAGGACACAACGAAGAGAGCCCTGTCTGCGCATTCCGCAGACAGGGCTCTCTCGCGAACGGGTGGCGGGTGAGGGATTCGAACCCCCGTAGGCGTAAGCCAACTGGTTTACAGCCAGTCCCCTTTGGCCACTCGGGTAACCCGCCATGGCCGGTCGCACCGGCCGGGGGAAAGCTTACCCAAGGGCTCCCGGCGGGGGTCAACCGGGATACCCGGGGCTAGGCTGGGTGGCCCCTGACAAGCGAGTACGAGGTGTGAGGACACGTGGCGGATCCCTCTTTCGACGTCGTGAGCAAGGTCGACCGCCAGGAGGTGGACAACGCGCTCAACCAGGCGAGCAAGGAGCTGGGCACGCGCTTCGACTTCCGCGGCACGGGCACGACGATCAACTGGTCCGGCGAGGAGGCGATCGCGATCGAGTCCGAGACCGAGGAGCGCGCCCTGGCCGCGGTCGAGGTCTTCAAGGAGAAGCTGATCAAGCGCAGCATCTCGCTGAAGGCGTTCGAAGCGGGCGAGCCGGCGCTGTCGGGCAAGATCTACAAGATCTCCGGCAAGATCCTGCAGGGCATCGCGTCGGACAAGGCGAAGCAGATCGCGAAGTTCATCCGCGATGAGGGTCCCAAGGGCGTGCAGGCCCAGATCCAGGGTGACCAGCTGCGGGTGTCGGGCAAGAAGAAGGACCAGCTGCAGGACGTGATCGCCTTGCTGAAGGGCAAGGACTTCGAGATCGCGCTGCAGTTCACCAACTACCGGTGACGCCGTCGCGGGCACCCGGCCACCGGGTGCCCGCTCAGGACGGCGTGATCGTCCAGCTCGCCTCGTACCCCTCGACCAGCAGATACGCCGGCCCCACGACCTCCACCGTCTTGGACAGATCGCCGATCTCGTTCACCAGCAGGTCGCGGACCTTCTCCGAGTGGACCCACACGGCCACGTTCCCGCGCGTCTTCGCCGTGAACGCCACCGTGCGAACCCCCTCCGGGACCCGGAACACCGCGTCACCCTTACCTGACGCCGTCGCACCCGCAGAAGCCACCGGCAAGCTTCGGTAGTCCGCGATCGTCGCCGTCCAGGCCGCGTTCGCGTGGACCGTCACCTTCGTTGTCGGGCGGTCCGGTTCTGTGTTGAGCCACGTGGTTCCCTTGTACTTGCCGATCGCGTTGACCAGGCCGTACTCGCCGCCGTCCGTGTCGACCATCACGTTCGACGAGCACTTCGGGCAGTCGAACGTGAAGAAGCCCAGCTGGTCCGCCGGCCACGTCGACGCGAACTCGCCGTCGCCCTTGCCCGTGTGCGTCTCCGGCGGCACGTCCTTCAGCACCGGCGCGGCCGAAGTCGACGGCGGCGCGACCGGCGCAACCGGGGCCGACGCCGAAGTCACGATCGTGCCGTACCCCGTCGACGACCCGCACCCGGACACCAGGACCAGAACCAGAAAACCGCACAACGCACGTCTCATCGTTCCCCCTCGCAGCTACTCCACGTTACCCGTCACCCGGAAGTGCACAGCAAACCCCTCGAACGCGCGAATGGGCCGTGTGACTGTCCACGAAGGACCCGATCCGCGTGCTGTAATCGCGCCGTCACCGCGTGGAGAGGGTCAGGATGCGCCGCTTGCTCGCCTTCGTGCTGTCACTCACCGTGATCGGCGCGACACTGACGTCCGCGAGCGCCGCCGAGCGCAAGCAGCTCCTGCCCGGCCTCGGCTCCTACGCGCGGCTCATCCGGCTCGACTACTCGATCTTCGGCCGGGGCCGCATCATCGCCTCGCTGACCAGCGAAGACGCCAGCGGCAAGTTCACGCCCATCATGGAGAGCACCGACGAGGGCGACACGTTCCACCAGATCGGCGCCATCCACGATCCCGACGGCCGGTACGGCATGTGCTGCGGCACCATCTACGAGCTGCCGCAGCGGGTCGGCCGGCTTCGCGCGGGCACCCTGCTCTGGGCCGCCTCCTACCGGCAGGACGCCGGGGCGCAGCGCCGCGTCGGGATCAAGATCTGGGCCAGCCCGGACGGCGGCCGCTCGTGGCGGTTCCTGTCCGAGGCCGCGCGGTCGCACAACATCGACGGCATCTGGGAACCGGAGTTCACCGTCGACGCCGGTGGCACGCTCTGGCTCCACTTCGCCGACGAGACGCAGGCCCCGAAGTACGCCCAGGTCCTCAACCGCGTCGCCTCGACCGACGGCGTGAACTGGGGCACCAAGCAGCTCACCCTGGCCATCCCGCCGGACCGGGTCCGGCCCGGGATGCCGATCATCCGCCGGCTGCCCGACGGCCGGTACTACTTCGCCTACGAGATCTGCAACTTCCGCGACCGCTACTGCGACCCGTACTTCAAGATCTCCCCCGACGGCGCCAACTGGGGTGACCCCGCCGACCCCGGCACCCGCGTGAACACCGCGAACGGCAACTACTTCCAGCACGCGCAGACGATCGCGCTCTTCCCCGGCGGCCCGAACGGCGTGCGGATCGTCATGGTCGGGCAGATCTACACCAACGCCAAGGGCCAGCCGCAGCCCGGGAACGGCCAGGTCCTGCTGGCCAACGACGACTTCGGCAGCGGCAACTGGTACGAACTGCCCGCGCCCGTGCACATCACCGGCATCTACAACAACTTCTGCCCCAACTACTCGTCGACGCTGCTGCCGGTCGACGACGGCAAGAACGTGCTGGAGATCGCCACCGAGTACAACAACGGCTGCAAGGCCTACTTCGGCAAGGGACCGGCTTTCTGAACCCGGCGGCCCGTAGGGTGGGGCCGGAGCCGGACTAGAGGAGGCAGTTCATGAAGGGCATCGTGCTGGCCGGAGGCAGCGGGACGCGCCTGCACCCGATCACCCAGGCGGTGTCGAAGCAACTGCTGCCGGTCTACGACAAGCCGATGGTCTACTACCCGATCTCGGTGCTCATGCTGGCCGGGATCCGCGAGATCCTCGTCATCTCCACCCCCGCCGACCTGCCGATGTTCCGCAAGCTGCTCGGCAACGGCGGCCAGTTCGGCGTCTCGTTCTCCTACGCCGAGCAGCCGAGCCCGAACGGCCTCGCCGAGGCTTTCGTGATCGGCGCGGACTTCATCGGCGACGACGACGTGGCCCTCGTCCTCGGCGACAACATCTTCTACGGCCAGGGCTTCTCCGGCCGGCTGCAGACCGCGGTGCGCGAGCTCGACGGCTGCGTCCTGTTCGGCTACCCGGTGAAGGACCCCGAGCGCTACGGCGTCGGCGAGGTCGACGCGGACGGCAAGCTGCTGACCATCGAGGAGAAGCCCGCCAAGCCGCGGTCCAACAAGGCGATCACCGGGCTGTACTTCTACGACAACCAGGTAGTCGAGATCGCGCAAGCGCTCAAGCCGTCGCCGCGCGGCGAGCTGGAGATCACCGACGTCAACCTCGAGTACGTGCGGCAGGACCGGGCGTCGCTGGTCGACCTCGGCCGCGGCTTCGCGTGGCTCGACACCGGCACGCACGACTCGCTGCTCGAGGCCGGCCAGTTCGTGCAGGTGCTGGAGCACCGCACCGGCGTGCGCATCGCGTGCCTCGAAGAGATCGCGCTGCGGATGGGCTTCATCGACGCCGCCGAGTGCTACGCGCTGGGCGAGAAGCTGGCGAAGTCCGGCTACGGCGACTACGTGAAGGCAGTCGCCGTAGCCGCGGGCGCCTAGAACAGCTGCTCGCGCAGCGTCGTGCCGGTGTACTCGGTGCGGAACACGCCCTTTTCCTGCAGCAGCGGCACGACCTTCTCGACGAACTCGTCGAGCCCGGTCGGCGTCAGGTGCGGCACCAGGACGAACCCGTCGGCGGCGTCGGACTGGACGTACTCGTCGATCGTCGAAGCGACGGTCGACGGCGTGCCGACGAACTGCTGGCGCGCGGTGACCTCGATCACCAGCTCGCGGATCGAGAGCTTCTTCTCCTCCGCGATCGCCCGCCACTTCCGCGCCAGCGCGAGCTGGTCCTTCTCGTGCCGGACGCGGCCCCAGGTCAGCGGCTCGGCGTCCGGGTCGGGGTCGAGCTCCGGCAGCGGGCCGTCGACGTCGTAGCCCGACAGGTCGCGGCTCCACACCTGCTCGAGGAACTGGATCGCGGTGGCCGGGCGGACCTGCTGGAGCCGGATCTCGCGCGCGTGTTCCTCGGCTTCGGCGTCGGTGTCGCCGAGGACGAACGTCGCCGCCGGCATGATCAGCAGCTCGCCGTACTCGCGGCCGTACGCGGCCAGCCGCCGCTTGACGTCGTGGAAGAACGCCTGGCCGTCTTCGAGGGTGCCGTGCCGGCTGAAGATGACGTCGGCGGCCTTCGCGGCGAACTCGCGGCCTTCGTCGGAGTCGCCGGCCTGGATGACGATCGGCTGGCCCTGCGGCGTCCGCGGCAGCGTGAACTGCCCGTGGATGTCGAACTGCGGTCCACTGTGGACGAACTTTCCGGGGTCGCGGGCGAAGACGCCGTTCTCCTTGTCCCCCACCAGGGTTCCGGGCTGCCAGCTGTCCCACAGCTCGCGCACGGTGGCCAGGAACTCCTCGGCGCGCGCGTAGCGGTCCTCGCGCTTGAGGAAGCCGCCGCGGCGGAAGTTCTTGCCCGTCCACGCGTCCGGCGACGTCACGACGTTCCACGCCGCGCGCCCGCCGGAGAGGTGGTCGATGCTCGCGACCTGGCGGGCGACCTCGTAGGGCTCGTTGAACGTCGAGGACAGCGTCCCGGCCAGGCCGAGGTGCGTCGTGACGGCGGAAAGCGCGGCCAGCACGGTCGTCGTGTTGGGCCGGCCGACGACGTCGGAGTCGAGGATCTTGCCCGCGTGCTCGCGCAGCCGCAGCCCCTCGGCGAGGAAGAGGAAGTCGAACTTGCCGCGCTCGGCGGTGCGGGCGAGGTGCTCGAAGGACGCGAAGTCGATCTGGCTGCCCGACGCCGGGTCGCTCCACACCGTCGTGTTGTTGACGCCGGGGAAGTGCGCGGCGAGCTTGATCTGCTTGGTCATCTCAGGCTCCCGGGGTGACGGCGTAGGCGTTGACGGCCCGGCCGAGGCCGAGGTGGTCGCGCAGGGTCGCGCCGCGGTAGCCGTCCCGGAACGCGCCGGCCGCCCGCAGCGCCGGGACGACCTCGCCGGCGAGCAGGTCGAGGTCGTCGGGCAGGACGGCGGGCCGCAGGTGGAAGCCGGCGACGCCGGTCTCGGCGGCCCAGCGCGGCAGTTCGGCGGCCAGCTGTGCGGGGGTGCCGACGAAGGACAGGCCCGCGGGCTCGAACGGCGTCCGCGCGTCCAGCTCGTGCTGCCGGTCGCGGGCGCCCTGCTCGGTCTCGGCGAGCACGATCGACACCGTGGCCAGGACCTTCGCGCCGGGGAACCGGGCGGCCGCGGCGCGCACGGCTTCGAGGTGGTCGGCGCGGGTGATGACCACGTCGGCGCCGACGGCGTGCGGCGAATCGCCGTAGACCGCGGTCACCGGGTGGCCCTGCGGCGGCCGCGGCGTGATCGACGGGCCCTTCACGCTGAAGAAGCGGCCCTCGAAGTCGACGTAGTGCAGCTTTTCCCGGTCGATGAAGCGGCCGGTGGCGGCGTCGCGGATGATCGCGTCGTCCTCCCAGCTGTCCCAGAGCCGGGTGCTGACGTCGAGGACCTCGGCGGTCTCGGCCTCGCCGTCGGCCGGCGACGGGGCCGGGCGGCGGCCGAAGTGGGCGGCCTCGGCGTCGGTCAGCGACGGCACCGCGAGAACGCCGGCACGGCCGCGGCTGGCGTAGTCGAGGGTCGCGACCGACGTCGAGACGTGGAACGGCTCGGTGTGGGTGGTGGTGACCGTCGGGACCAGGCCGATCCGGCTGGTCGCCGGCGCGAGGGCGGACAGCGTGAGCAGGGCGTCGAGGCGCCCGCGCACGACCTCCTCGCCGCCGGGCTGCAGCGCCAGGGAGTCGTCGAGGGTCACGAAGTCGAGCGAAGCGGCTTCGGCGAGCTTCGCGTACTTCAGGTAGTGACCGGAGGTGAACAGCGCGGCGGGCTCGACCGCGGAGACACGCCACGCGGCCGGGTGGTACCCGGCCCCGTCGATGGCGACGCCCAGGTGCAGCTGTGCGGAAACCATGCCTACTGAACTGCCCGGCTGAGACCGGGATTCCCGCTCCCACCAGTTGGGAAAGCGCACTTTCACGTGAAAGTGCCCACCTGGGGGGGCGCACTTTCACGTGAAAGTGCGGCTGGGTCAGAAGCGGCGGCGGGCCATTTCCTCGAGCCGCGCGATGCGGTCGGCGATCGGCGGGTGCGTCGAGAACAGCTTGCTCAGGCCCTCGCCGGGCCGGAACGGGTTCGCGATCATCAGGTGCGACTGCGACACCAGCTGCGGCTCGGCGACCAGGGGCCGCGCCCGCGTCCCGGCGTCCAGCTTCCGCAGTGCCGAGGCCAGGCCCAGCGGGTCGCCGGTCAGCTCGGCGCCGGACGCGTCGGCCTGGTACTCCCGCGACCGGCTGACCCCCATCCGGATGACGGCGGCGGCGATCGGGCCGACGAAGACCAGCATCAGGCTGACCAGCGGGCTGCCGTCGCGGTTGTTGCCGCCGAAGAACAGCGCGATGTTCGCGAGCACGCTGATCACGCTGGCCAGCGCGCCGGCGACGCACGAGATCAGGATGTCGCGGTTGTAGACGTGGGACAGCTCGTGGCCGAGCACGGCCCGCAGCTCGCGCTCGTCGAGCAGGTCGAGGATGCCGGTGGTGCAGCAGACGGCCGCGTGGCGCGGGCTGCGGCCGGTCGCGAACGCGTTCGGCGCGACGGTCGGGCTCAGGTAGAGCTGCGGCATCGGCTGGCGGGCGACCTGCGCGAGCTCGCGCACGATCCGGTACATCGCGGGCTGCTCGACCTCGGACACCGGCCGCGCCCGCATCGCGCGCAACGCCAGCTTGTCGGAGTTGAAGTAGGCGTACGCGTTCATCCCCAGCGCGATGACCAGGCCGATGACCAGCGCGCCGCGGCCGAAGAGCCCGCTGATCGCGATGATGATCGCCGACAGCAGGCCGAGCAGCACCGCCGTCTTCAGTCCGTTCTGGTGCCCGTGCACGCGCGCTCGCCTCCGTCCGCTCTGGAAGTGGGTTACCCAGTGGAAACAACGCGATCGGGGGACGCGAAGTTCCTTCACGTGATGATCGCGCGGGTTAGGGTCGGGAGGCGAGTCGATCACGAGCGGAGGCGCCGATGCGAGGTCGCCCGATAGGCCGCCGGGCGCTGTTCGCGCTGGTCACGGCCGGTGCCGGAGCCGTGGTCCGGCCCGGGGTCGCGCGGGCGCAGGACGTCCGGTCGATCGAGCTCGGCGGGGCCCCGACCGCGGTCGCGGTGAATCCCGTCACCGGGCTCGCGTACGTCACGGATCCCGAGGCCGGGACGGTCTCGGTGGTCGACCCGCGCGCGGCCTCGGTCGGCGCGGTGGTCCGGGTCGGTGGCACCCCCAGCGCCGTCGCGGTCGACCCCAAGGCCAACCGGATCTACGTCGCGAACCCGCCGGCCGGCACCGTCGTGGTGCTCGACGGCCGCACCCACGACCTGGTGAGCGTGATCGGCGCCGGGGCGGGCGCTTCCGCGCTGGCCGTCGACGAGCGCGCCAACCGCGTCTACGCGGCCAGCGGCGGCACCGGCACGCTCGCCGTGCTCGACGGCGTCAGCTGCACCCTGTCCGCGCTCGTGCCGGGCCCGAAGCCGAGCCTCGCCGGGATCGCCGTCGACGCCGGCCGCAAGCTCGCCTACTGCGCGAGCACCGGCACGGACTCGGTCGAGGTGTTCTCGATCGACAGCGGGAAGTTCGTCGCCAGCGTGAAGGTCGGCGCGCGGCCGACCGCCGTCGCGGTGCACGCCGAGAGCGGCTCGGTGTACGTCGCCAACTCCGGCATCCACCACATGTCCATTGTGGACCCGGCGACCCGCACCGAGCGCAAGACCGTGTTGCTGCGCAGCGAATCGTCGTCGCTCGCCGTGCACCAGGGCACGAACACCGTCTACACCAACGGCGGCCAGAACGGCCTGAGCCGGGTCGACGGCGCGAGCGGGACGCTGACCGGCGAGCTGCCACTGGGCATCAACCCCGGCGACGTCGCGGTCGACCAGCGCACGCGCACGGTGTTCGTCACGGATCCCTTGCACGGCAGGGTTTCCCTCGTCCGCGATTTCTGAGCACCCCGGCTGGGGTAACTCCAGGTATACGGTCGGAAGGTATGAAACTCGGACTGCAGATCCCCGACTTCACCTGGCCGAACGGGGCGTCCGCGCTGGGCGCCGACCTGGCCGCCGTCGTCCGCACCGCCGACCAGGCGGGCTTCGACTCCATCGCCGTGATGGACCACTTCTTCCAGATCGGCGGGGTCGGCCCCGTCGAAAACGACATGCTCGAGGCGTACACGACCCTCGGCTTCATCGCCGCGCACACCGAGCGCGCCAAGCTGCTGACGGTCGTCACCGGCGTCCTCTACCGCCATCCGGGCCTGCTGGCCAAGGCGATCACGACGCTGGACGTGCTGTCCGGCGGCCGCGCGATCCTCGGCATCGGCGCGGGCTGGAACGAGGACGAGTCCCGCGGCCTCGGCTTCCCGTTCCCGCCGGTCGCGGAGCGCTTCGAGTTGCTGGAGGAGAACCTCCAGTACGTGCTCCAGATGTGGGCCGAGGGCGATGCGCCGTTCAAGAGCAAGCACTTCGACGCGGCCCGGCTGCTCAACGTCCCGCAGGCGCTGTCGGACCCGCGCCCGCCGATCATGATCGGCGGCGGTGGCGAGAAGAAGACGCTGCGGCTGGTCGCCAAGTACGCCGACCAGTGCAACCTGTTCAACGGCCCGGAGCTGGAGCACAAGCTCGACGTGTTGAAGCGGCACTGCGAGAACGAGGGCCGCGACTACGGGTCGATCACGAAGACCGTCTACCACATCCTGGACATCGGCGAGGACGGTTCGAAGTCCGGCGAGCTGCTGAAGGAACTCGAGCGGCTGCACGGGCTCGGCATCGACGTCGCGCTGGGCATGGTCCCGCACGTCCACAACCCGGCGGTGCTGGAGAAGTTCGGCACCGATGTCATCCCGGCGGCGGAGAAGATCTAGCAACTCCCGATCCGCACCTTGCCCTCCCCGCCGTCCGGTGGGGAGGGCTCAGCCGTCCTTGGCGAAGACGCGGGTCAGTGCCGCGACGCCGATGCCCACGACCGCCAGCGCGATCCCCCAGACGACCCAGCCGACCAGCACGAGCACCACCCCGGTGGCCGCGAACAGGGCGAACTCCACCAGGAACCGGGCCGGTTCCGGCAGCCGGCGGCGGGCCCGCGGGGCGATGAACAGGCCCCAGATCGCGGCGGCCACCAGCGGCAGCAAAACCGCGTCGACGATCGCCAGCGCCACGCCGCTGCCGAGCTGGGTGCCGGCCAGCGCCAGGCCGCCCAGCAGGGCCAGCTCGGTGAGGAAGCGGACCGTCAGCACCACGCCCGCGACCCCGCTCAGGCGGGGACCCGTTCCCGAAGTCATCCGGCCAGCCTAGGGCCCCGAATCCACTGTGGACGTTACGGGTCCGGACGGGTACCGTGCGTGATCTCTGCCACAGGTTGCGGTTCCGAATCGGTCCACCGGCGCCTCACGCGTCGCTGTAACGACGGTCCGCCCCTGCTCGACGTGTTAAGCGCACATCGCGACCGCGAGCCAAGGAGCCTGGTAGATGACCACATGTCGACTCTGCGGTTCGACAAACACGGCCAGCGTGGTGGACCTCGGGGCCACTCCCCCGTGTGAGCGATTCCTGACCGCCGGACAGCTCGACGAGCCGGAGGCCACCTTCCCGCTCCACCTCAAGGTGTGCACCGAATGCTGGCTCGCCCAGATCCCGCCCCTGATCGATCCCGACGACACCTTCACCGAGTACGCGTACTTCTCGTCTTTTTCCACCTCGTGGGTCGAGCACGCGAAACACTTCGTCGACGGCGCCGTCGAAAAGCTCGGGCTCGGCGAAAAGTCCTTCGTCGTCGAGGTCGCCAGCAACGACGGTTACCTGCTCAAGCACGTCGTCGGCCACGGCATCCGGTGTCTGGGCGTCGAACCTTCGGTGAACGTCGGGCAGGCGGCGCGCGACGCCGGCGTGCCCACCCTGACGGCCTTCCTCTCCGAGGAAACCGGCCTGAAGGTGCGCGAGGAGCACGGCCCCGCCGATCTCGTCGCCGCGAACAACGTCTACGCGCACATCCCCGACGTCCTCGGCTTCACCAAGGGCCTGCGCGCCCTGGTCGCGGACGACGGCTGGGTCTCCATCGAGGTCCAGCACCTGCTCACGCTGATCGAGAAGAACCAGTACGACACGATCTACCACGAGCACTTCCAGTACTACACGGTCGAATCCGCCCGGCGCGCCCTCGCGACCGGCGGCCTGACCGTGGTCGACGTCGAACTGCTGCCGACGCACGGCGGGTCGATCCGGCTGTGGGCGCGTCCCGACGGCGTCGCGGGCGAGCCCAGCGAGCGGATGACCGACGTGCTGGAGCGCGAAAAAGCCGCCGGGCTGCACGAGCTGTCCGGGTACACCGAGTTCGCCGAGCGCGTCACCCGCGTGCGGCTGGACCTGCTGAAGTTCCTCATCGAGGCGCGGGGCGACGGGAAGACCGTCGTCGGCTACGGCGCCCCCGGCAAGGGCAACACCCTGCTGAACCACTGCGGCATCCGGACGGACCTGCTGCAGTACACGGTCGACCGCAACCCGTACAAGCACGGCCGGTTCACGCCGGGGACGCGCATCCCGGTGCTGCCCCCGGAGCGGATCGAAGCCGACCGGCCCGACTACGTGCTCGTCCTCCCGTGGAACCTCCGGGAGGAGCTGACCGAACAGCTTTCGTTCGTGGGTGCGTGGGGCGGAAAGCTCGTGTTCCCCATCCCCCACCTGGAAATCGTCGAGGTGCAGTGAAGTGAAGGTCGTCCTCTTCTGCGGTGGCTACGGGATGCGGATGCGCAACGGCGCGGCCGACGACGTCCCGAAGCCGATGGCGATGGTCGGTCCGAGACCGCTCATCTGGCACGTGATGCGTTACTACGCGCACTTCGGCCACACGGAATTCATCCTGTGCCTCGGCTACGGCGCTGCGCACATCAAGAACTTCTTCCTGAACTACCAGGAAACCATTTCCAACGACTTCATCCTGCGCAACGGGCAGGCGGAACTGCTGTCGACCGACATCGCCGACTGGACGATCACCTTCGTGCAGACCGGCATCGAGTCGCCGATCGGCGAGCGCCTGCGCCGCGTCCGCGACTACCTCGACGGCGACGAGATGTTCCTCGCGAACTACGCCGACGTGCTGTCCGACGTCCCGCTGCCCGACATGATCGAGCGCTTCCGCAACACCGACGCGGGCGCGTCGATGATGGTCGTGCCGCCGCAGTCGTCGTTCCACTGCGTCGAGATGGACGAAGGCGGCAAGGTCGGGTCGATCACCGCCGTGAGCGAAATGCCGCTGTGGGAGAACGGCGGCTACTTCGTGCTGCGGCAGGAAGTGTTCGACCACATCCCGGAGAACGGCGACCTGGTCGCCGACGGCTGCGGCGAGCTGGCCAAGCGCGGCCGCCTGCTGGCCTACCCGTACCGCGGCTTCTGGAAGCCGACGGACACGGTCAAGGAGCGCGCGGCCCTCGACAACGCCTACACCCACGGCGACCGGCCCTGGGCGCTCTGGGAGCGCGCCGCGGCGAGCATCGCGTGATCGGGCTGCGGCCGGGACGGCTCGGCGGCGTCGTCGCCCTCGGCGCCCATTGCGACGACATCGCGATCGGCGCCGGCGGCACCCTGCTGACGCTGTGCGCGACGCGGCCGGGCCTGAAGGTCGACGCGCTGGTCCTCTCCGGCGGCGGCACGCCCCGCGAGGACGAGGAGCGGGCGGCGCTGGCGGCGTTCTGCCCCGGCGCGCAACTCGACGTCACGGTGCTGAAGCTGCCGGACGGGCGGTTCCCGGCGCACTGGGAAGAGGCCAAGAACGCCCTGGAGGAGCTGCGGCGGCGGACCGACCCGGACGTCATCCTGGCGCCCCGGACCGACGACGCCCACCAGGACCACCGCGGGCTGGCCAAGCTGGTGCCGACGGCGTTCCGCGACCACCTGGCGCTGGGCTACGAGATCGTCAAGTGGGACGGCGACCTCGGCGCCCCCTCGGTGTACCAGCCGCTCGACGACGACGTCGCGGAAGAGAAGGTCCGGCTGCTGCAGGAGCACTACGCGTCGCAGCGCCACCGCCCCTGGTACGACCGCGAAGCGTTCCTCGGGCTGGCCCGGATCCGCGGCATCGAGGCCGCCGCGAAGTACGCCGAAGCGTTCTTCGTCAAGAAACTCACTCTCGATCTGAAGGGCTGAATCCGATGCGGGTGTTGCTGACGGGGCACAAGGGCTACCTGGGGACGGTGATGGCCCCGGTGCTCGCCGCCGCCGGCCACGAGGTCTTCGGCCTCGACTCCGGGCTGTTCGAGGACTGCCTGCTCGGGCCCGCTCCGGCCGATCCGGCCGGGCACGTCGTCGACCTGCGGGACGTGACCGCCGAGCACGTCGAGGGCTTCGACGCGGTGATCCACCTGGCCGCGCTGTCGAACGACCCGCTCGGCTCGCTCGCGCCGGAGCTGACCTACGACATCAACCACCACGCGTCGGTGAAGCTCGCGAAGCTGGCGAAGGACGCCGGGGTCCAGCGGTACATCTACGCGTCGACCTGCTCGGTGTACGGCGCCGGCGGCGACAACCTCGTCGACGAGGACGCGCCGCTGAAGCCGGTGACGCCGTACGCCGAGTCGAAGGTGCGCGTCGAGGCCGACGTCCACGAGCTCGCCGACGACGATTTCACCCCGGTCTACATGCGCAACGCGACCGCGTTCGGCTACTCGCCCCGGCTGCGCGGCGACATCGTGCTGAACAACCTGACCGCGCACGCGCACCTGTCCGGCGAGGTGCTGGTGCTGTCGGACGGCACACCGTGGCGGCCGCTGGTGCACGCCCAGGACATCGCGCGCGCGTTCACGGCGGCCCTGACGGCGCCGAAGGAGGCCGTGCACAACAAGGCGTTCAACATCGGCACCGAGGACAACAACGTCACCGTCGCCGAGATCGCCCAGGAGGTCGTCGAGGCCGTGCCGGGCTCCACGCTGAACATCACCGGCGAGGCCGGCGCCGACCCGCGCTCGTACCGAGTCGACTTCTCGCGCTTCCGCCAAGCCATCCCCGGCTTCGTGTGCGAGTGGTCGGTCAAGGACGGCGCCGTCGAGCTCATCGAGGCCTACCGCAAGTTCGGGCTCACGCGGGAGTCGTTCCAGCAGCTGTTCACGCGGCTCGCGTGGCTGAAGAGCGAGGGCGAAGCCGGCCGCGTCGACGACACCATGCGGCGGCGCTAGTGGCGGGCCCGCGGCTGCGGACGGGGGCGGAGCTGCACGCCCTGGTCGAGCGGCTGTACCCGATCTGCCGCAGCATCACCGGCGACGGTGTGCGGCAGACCCTGGACATCATCGGCGAGCACATCGCGCTGGAACGGCACGAGGTTCCGACCGGCACGGCCGTGCTGGACTGGACGATCCCGCAGGAGTGGAACATCCGGGACGCGTACGTCGCCGCGCCTTCGGGTGAGCGCGTCATCGATTTCCAGGAGCTGAACCTGCACGTCGTCGGGTACAGCGTCCCGGTGCGGCGGCGGATGCCGCTGAGCGAGCTGCGGGAGCACCTGCACACGCTGCCGGACCAGCCGTCGTGGGTGCCCTACCGGACCAGCTACTACGCCCCGGCCTGGGGTTTCTGCCTGGCGCAGGAGAAGCTCGACGCGCTGCCCGACGGCGAGTACGACGTCGTCGTCGACTCGACCCTGGAAGACGGCTCGCTGACGTACGGCGAGCACGTCGTCCCGGGGCGGGTCACCGACGAGGTCATCGTGTCGTGCCACGTGTGCCACCCGTCGCTGGCCAACGACAACCTCGCCGGCATCGCGGTGGCGATCTCGCTGGCCCAGCAGCTGGCCGAGACGCAGCCGCACTACACCTACCGGTTCCTGTTCATGCCGGGCACGATCGGCTCGATCACGTGGCTGGCGCGCAACTCGTCCCGGATCGAAAAGGTCAAGCACGGCCTGGTGCTGGCCTGCGCGGGTGACCCGGGATCGTTGACGTACAAGAAGTCCCGCCGCGGCGACGCCGAGATCGACCGCGTCCTGCAGCACGTGCTGAAGTCGCGCGAACATCGAGTTGTCGACTTCTCGCCGTACGGCTACGACGAGCGCCAGTTCTGCTCGCCGGGCTTCAACCTCGGCGTCGGCTCGCTGACGCGCACGCCGTACGCGGGCTACCCCGAGTACCACACCTCGGCCGACAACCCGGGTTTCGTTTCCCCGCAGGCGATGGAGGACACGCTCGGCGCGCTGAAGGACGCATTCGGCGTCCTCGACCGCAACCGCCGGTACGTCAACCTCAGCCCGTACGGCGAGCCGCAGCTCGGCAAGCGCGGGCTGTACGACTCCCTCGGCGGCCGCAGCGACGCCAAGCAGGCCCAGATGGCGATGCTGTGGGTGCTCAACCTCTCCGACGGCGAGCACAGCCTCCTGGACATCGCCGAACGGGCCGGGCTGCCGTTCGGCATCGTCGACGTCGCGGCGCGGGCCCTGCACGACGCCGGCCTGGTCAAGGAGTGAACGGGATGACCACCGGGCAGCACCGCGCGGTCCGCCGCAAGCACGCCGGCCTGAAAGCCATGGCCGGCCGGCTCTCCTGGGGCCTCGGCGACCAGGCGGTGTCCAGCCTGACCAACTTCGCCATCGGTGTCTTCGTCGCCCGCGAGCTGGGCGTCACCGCGTTCGGCCTGTTCAGCCTGGCCTGGGTGACCTACGGCGTGCTGATCAACGTCTCCCGCGGGCTGGCGACCGACCCGCTGATGGTCCGGTTCAGCCACGTCGACGTCGACGTCTGGCGCCCGGCCGTGGCCAGGGCGTCGGCGACCGCGCTCGTCGTCGGCCTCCTCGCCGGTGCCGTCAGCGTCGTGTTCGGGATCGCGGCGGGCGGGACCTTCGGCTCCGCGTTCGTCGCCCTCGGCATCATCCTGCCGGCGCTGCTGCTGCAGGACAGCTGGCGGTTCGCGTTCTTCGCCGCCGGGGAACCGCGCAAGGCGTTCCTGAACGACGTTGTCTGGGGCGTCGCGATGATCCCCACCATGCTGCTGGCGAAACTCCACCCCACCGTCGTCACGTTCCTGCTGGCGTGGGGCGGCGGCGCGGCGGCGGCCGCCGGCTACGGCTACGCGCAGACCCGCCTGCGACCGGCCCTCGCCGGCGTCCGCACCTGGTTGCGCGACCACCGCGACCTCGGCACGCGGTACCTCATCGAGAACGTCAGCAACAGCAGCGGTTCCCAGATCCGGATGTACGGGCTCGGCGCGATCGCCGGGGTCGCCGCCGTCGGCACGGTCCGCGGCGGCGAACTGCTGCTCGGGCCCTTCGTCGCCGTCCTCATGGGACTCGCCTTCGTGGCCGTGCCGGAGGCGGCGCGGGTCGTGAAGCGCGACGTCCGCAAGCTGCCCCGGTTCGGCTTCTACCTCGGCGGCGCGCAGGCCTTCGCCGCGCTGCTCTGGGGCGGCGCGCTGCTGCTCGTGCTCAACGACCGGCTCGGCGAGTTCGTCCTCGGCGACGTCTGGCACACCGCGAAGCTGATGATCATCCCGGCCACGCTCTCGGTGTTCAACGCCAGCTTCATCGGCGGCGCGGCGACCGGGCTCCGCGCGCTGGGCGCGGCCAAGCGGAGCATGCGCTGCCAGCTGATCGCGTCGGGGCTCTACGTGGCGGGCGGGCTGATCGGCGCCGTCGTGGGCGGCGCGGTCGGCTCGGGCTGGGGCGTCGCTTCGGCCACCTTCATCGCCGCCTTCATCTGGTGGATCCAGCTCCACCTCGCGGTTCGCGCACACACCCGAACCCCTCAGGAAACGAGGACACCATGACCAGCGCACCACGGTTGAGCATCGGGCTGCCGGTCTACAACGGGGAAAACTACCTCGCCGAAGCCCTGGAGAACCTGCTCGCGCAGACCTACACCGACTACGAGCTGATCATCTCGGACAACGCCTCGACCGACGGCACCCGGGAGATCTGCGAGAAGTACGCCGCGAAGGACGACCGGATCCGGTACGTGCGCCAGCCGAAGAACATCGGGGCCGCGCCGAACCACGACTTCCTCGTCCGCGCCGCCCGAGGCGAGCTGTTCAAGTGGGCGGCCCACGACGACCTCTTCGCCCCCGGGCTGATCGAGGCCTGCGTCCGGGCGCTCGACGAGCACCCCGAAGCCGTGCTCGCCCACTCGTACATGGCGATCGTGGACGAGCGGGGCGAGGTCCTGGAGAACTACGACTACGAGCTGGAAACGGACTCGCCGAACCCCGCGCGCCGGTTCCGCAGCCTGATATTCGGCGAGGGCGGCGACGACTACTACGGCGTGATCCGGCTGTCCGTGCTCCGCCGCATCGCGCCGCACGACAGCTACCACAACGCCGGCCGCAAGCTCGTCGGCGAACTCTCGCTCCACGGCACGTTCGTCCAGGTGCCCGAGGTGATGTTCTTCCGCCGGGAGCACCCGGGCCGCGGGGACAACCTCGGCACCGTGCAGAAGGTGTGCACCAACCTCGACCCGCGCCGCGCGGGCCAGTCGAAGGTCCGGCTCTACGCCGAGTTCGCGGCGGGGTACGTCAACGCGATCCGGAACGCGCCGCTGACCGCGACCGAGCGCCGGGACTGCTACGGCGTCATGGCCGAGTGGCTCGGCGGCAAGCCGTTGCGCAAGATCGGGCTGATGGCGTGACGAGGATCGGCTTCTTCGGCATCCTCGGCTCCGGCAACCTCGGCAACGACGGTTCGCTCGAGGCGGTGGTCGCCTACGTGCGCCGCCGCTACCCGGACGTCCAGCTCGACTTCCTCGCGATGGGCCCCGAGCAGCTGACCGAGCGCTACCACGCGCCCGCGACGCACCTGCAGTGGTACGAGCCGCACGCCGGCGACGCCACCGGCGTGCGGGCCGCGGCGCTCAAGGTGCTCGGCAAGCTCCTCGACCCCTACCGCACGTGGCGCTGGGTCCGGCGGCAGGACGTCGTCATCGTGCCCGGCATGGGTGTGCTCGAAGCGACCCTGCCGATCCGGCCGTGGGCGCTGCCGTACTCCCTGCTCTGGCTGGGCCTCACCGCGCGGCTGACCGGCGCCAAGGTCGCGCTCGTCAGCGTCGGGGCCGACTACGTCAAGGCACGCGCGACCCGGTGGGTGGTCAGCCGCGCGGCCCGCCTCGCGCACTACCGCTCGTTCCGCGACGAACACTCCCGGGCGGCGCTGGGCCGGATGGGCGTGGACGTCCGCGACGACCACGTCTTCCCGGACCTCGCCTTCGCCCTGCCCGACCCGCAGCCGCGGCCGTCGACCGGGGCGGTCGGCGTCGGCCTGATGGAGTTCCACGGCAGCAACGACGACCGTGCCCGGGCCGAGCGGATCAACGCGGCGTACCTCGGCACGGTCAAGCGCTTCGTGCGGCTGATGGTGGACGAGGGCCGCCCGGTCCGGTTGTTCATCGGCGACGTCGCCGACCTCGAGGTGCCCGGCGAGGTGATCGCGGACGCCCGGGCCCACCGGCCGGACGCCGACGTCACCACCGAGCCGCTGACGTCGCTGGGCGACCTCATGCACCAGATGGCGGCGGTCGACACCGTCGTGGCCACGCGCTACCACAACGTGCTGTGCGCGCTGAAGTCCGCGAAACCGACGGTGTCGTTCGGCTACGCGCGCAAGAGCGACGTGCTGATGGCGTCGCTGGGTGTCGGCGAGTTCTGCATCTCGGCCCGTGAGCCCGACTTCGACCGGCTCGTGGAGCTTTTCCGCACCCTCGAGGAAAACCGCGACGAAGTGACCGGAAATCTGCGGCGGCGAGCCGAGGAGATGACGGCCAGGGTCGAGGACCAGTTCACCGAGCTGTCGAAGCTCGTCATCGACGGAGGCGCGTCGTGAAAGCCATTCCGGTGCCCGAGATCGAGGGCGCGTACCTGTTCGAGCCGACCCCGCACGCCGACGAGCGCGGGTTCTTCAGCCGGACGTTCGACCGCGACGTCGTCGCGTCGGTGGGGATCGACCCCGACGGCTTCGCGCAGGACAGCCTTTCCCGCTCCCGCAAGGGAGTCGTGCGCGGGATGCACCTGCGCGGCGGGGCCGGCGAAGCGAAGCTGGTGCGGTGTTCGCACGGCGCGATCTTCGACGTCGTGGTGGATCTCCGACCGGATTCGCCGACGTTCCGGAACATCAAGACATTCGAACTCTCGGGTGAAACGCAGGTTTCCGTGTACATCCCGGCAGGCTGCGCGCACGGATTCCAGTCGCTCACCGATCCGTCCGATGTTTCGTACCGCATCGACCGCGCGCATGATCCGAACGAAGACATTACGATTTCGTACAAAGACCCCGAATTGGACATCTCGTGGCCTCTTTCCGTCACAATGGTCAGTGACCGAGACGAACGCGCGCCGTCTCTCGGAGAGGCGTTGAAACCAACGAGGTGAGCCAGGACATGGGAACGAACCTGCCCCGCTCCACGACGGCGAACGAGCGGCTGCACCGGGTCATCCCGGGCGGTGCGCACACTTACGCCAAGGGCTCGGACCAGTATCCCGAAGGGATGGCCCCGGTCATCTCCCACGGCCTCGGCGGCCACGTCTGGGACGTCGACGGCAACGAATACGTCGAGTACGGCGCCGGGCTGAGAGCGGTCAGCCTCGGCCACGCCCACCCGCGGGTCCTCGAAGCGGTACGGGACGAGCTCGGCAAGGGCAGCAACTTCATCCGCCCGTCGATCATCGAGGCCGAAGCGGCCGAGCGGTTCCTCGAGAACGTGCCGACCGCCGACATGGTGAAGTTCACCAAGAACGGCTCCGACGCCACGACCGCCGCCGTCCGGCTGGCCCGCGCCGCCACCGGGCGCAAGCTGGTCGCCAAGTGCGCCGACCACGCCTTCTTCTCCACCGACGACTGGTTCATCGGCACCACGCCGATGAACGCCGGCATCCCGGACGAGACGACCGAAGCGGTGGTGTCCTTCCCGTACGGCGACCTGCCGGCCGCCGAGGAGCTGTTGCGGCGCCACGAGGGCGAGATCGCGTGCCTGATCCTGGAGGCGGCCGCCGCGGTGGAGCCGCCGCCCGGGTACCTGGAAGGCCTGCGCTCGCTGGCCACCCGGCACGGTGTGGTGCTGGTCTTCGACGAGATGATCACCGGGTTCCGCTGGTCCGCCCACGGGGCGCAGGGGCTCTACGGCGTCACGCCCGACCTCTCGACGTTCGGCAAGGCCCTCGGCAACGGCTTCGCCGTCTCCGCGCTCGCCGGCAAGCGCGAGCTGATGGAGCTGGGCGGGCTCCGCGGCGGCGGCGAACGGGTGTTCCTGCTCTCCACGACGCACGGCGCCGAGACCCACTCCCTCGCCGCCGCGATGGCGGTGATGGACGTCTACCGCGACGAGGACGTCATCGGCCGCCTGCACGCCCTCGGCGACCGCCTCGCGGCCGGCGTCCGCGAGGTGGCGGCCGGCATCGGGGTCGGCGACCACGTGGTGGTCCGCGGCCGGGCGAGCAACCTCGTCTTCGGCACGCTGGACGAAGCGGGCAAGCCGTCCCAGCCGTACCGCACGCTGTTCCTGCGCGAGCTGATCGCCGGCGGCGTGCTCGGACCGTCCTTCGTGGTCAGTGCGGCGCTCACCGAGGCGGACATCGACAAGACGATCGACGTCGTCGCGCAGGCGTGCGTGGTGTACCGCAAGGCGCTCGACGCGGGCGACCCGGCGCCGTGGATGGGCGGCCGGGCCGTCAAGCCCGTGTTCCGGCCCTACGCCTGACAGACGCGCGGGTCAGGACGCGAAGGTGCTCCCGGCGTCCTGGCCGTAGGCGGGGCCGGTCCAGTCGGCGGCCGGCACCGTCGTCGCCATGTCGACCACCGTGAACGACCACGGTCCCGAATAGCTGTTGTCGTGCCAGCGGTTCCCCGCCGTGTGGACGATGTCCCGCTGGATCACGTCACCCTGGTACGGGGACCAGTCCGGCACCGTGCCGACGTTCGCGAACAGCCCCATCCGCCCGCACCGCCGGGCCGGGCAGCCACCCACCGCCGCCGGGTCGAAGGTGAACGCGTTGTCGTGGATGTCCAGTTCGGACGTCCACCAGCGACAGTCGCGGTACAACGGTGCCGACGAGATCCCGGGTGGCGCGCACCGGGCCGTGTCCGAGGGTCCGACGATCCGCGTGCAGTCGGACGTCGTCGACGCCGGGGAGTTGCAGAACCGGTCCGCGTTGGCCCAGGCGACGATGCCGTCCCAGTTGTTCTCCAGCCGGTTGCCGCTCACCTCGAGCTTCGCGGTCCGGGCGGGGACGCGGGCCTCGCCGCCCGCTTCGGACAGGTAGATCGCGCCGACCGGGAACGGGTCGCCCGTCTCGGCCGCGTGCCGGCCCGCGACCCAGCCGTTGCCGCGCAGCTCGTTGCCGCGGATCGTCGCGTTGTACGAAATCTCGTAGAAGATGCCGACGTCGTCGTTGCCCTCGATGACGTTGTCCTCGACGAGGAAGTCGTTGTCGTTGGTGTCGGCCCAGATCCCCGGGCCGTGGTTGCCGTGGATCCAGTTGCCGCGCACGTCGGCGCCGTCGACGGCCCAGAACTTCATCGCGCCGGTGCAGCCGCACCCCGGGACCTTCGACTCCCAGTCGGCCGTGTTGTTGCCGGTGAACTCGTTGCCCTCGACCACGAGCCGCCGGATCCCGTTGCCCGCCTGGTAGGCGTTGAGGCCGTACTGGCCGTTGTCGCGCAGGCAGTTGCCGGTGATCCGGTTCTCCGCGCCCGCCATCAGGGCCGCGCCGTCGTTGCCCACCAGGGTGTTGTGCTCGACCAGCCACCCGTCGCCGGAGTCGTGGTTGACCACGCCTTCGTCACGCGGGGCGGCGAAACCGGTGACCGTGAGGTGGCGGATGGTGACGTTCTTCGCGCGCCCGGTGAACGCGTACCGGTTGTCGTGCTTGCCGTCGAGGACCGCGCCGGGTGCGCCGACGAACGTCGAGCCGTCGGCCGGGGAGATCTGGGAGTACTCACCGGGTGTCAGCGTGTGCGTGCCGGGCGCGAACCAGTACGTCGCCCCCGGGACCGCGAAGTCGATGCCCGTCGCGGACCCGGCCGGGACGACGACGGCGCCGGACGGTGGTGCCGAAGGCCCCGCAAGATCGTCGCTGCCGCAGACGCGGGCCGTGGCCGCCTGCGCGGGAGCCGCCACGGCGACACCGGAGGCGAGCACGAAAACCACCAGCGACCCGCGAAACCACGCCATTTTCCCCATCACACCGGAAACCCTAAGGCCGGGAAACCGGTCAGCGGCCGGGTTTCACCCGTCCGAGGAAAGCGTCCACAGTGGCCCCGGCCGCCGTCACCAGGGCGACGGCGACGCAGAAACCGCCGAAGGTGTCGGTCAGGTAGTGCACCCGGTCCGAAACCTGCGACCACGACATCGCCGCCGCGAACAGCAGGGCGGGCGCCAGCACCACGGCCGTCCCGCCGATCCGGCCGAGCCCGAACCGGCCCGCCAGGTACAGGCCGAGGACGACGCCGATCGACGTCACGAAGGCGGTGTGCCCGCTGGGGTAGGACAGGTTGTCGCCGTTGATGTACCGCCCGGCGATCGGCTTGGCCACCGTCGTGACGACACCGGTGACGACCGGGCCCGCGATGGTCAGGACGGCCGGCCGGGTCTGCCCGGCCCGGCGGAACAGGAAAGCGATGAGCAGGACGAGCACGGCGGCCGGGCCGGGGTCGCCGGCCGAGCCGACGACCCACGCCACGGCGTAGGCGACCGGCGGCTCGATGCTCCCGTGGAGCGCCCGATAGACGGACTCGTCCAGCGAAGTGCCGAGGGTGTGCCCGCTGAACAGGATCCCCAGCACGACGGCCGTCACCGCGGCGATCACCGCGACCACGAAGAGCGGCACCCGCACCGGCGGCGGCACGACGGGCGCGGCCGCCCGGTCATCCACGCTCGTCACGACGCGATCATACGGGCGCACGGCGCCCCGTCAGCTCCAAATGTCCTGGTGCACGTTGAAGATCACGCGCGAACCCTGCCGTTCGAGCTGGATCGGGAGCTCCTTCATCCCGGCCAGCCGCCCCCGGACGGCGTGCTGGTGTTCCAGCGGGCAGGTCACGAGCAGGAAGCCGCCGCCGCCGGCCCCGGTCACCTTGGCCCCGGACGCCCCCGCCGCGAGCGCCGCCTCCACGGCTTCGTCGATCTGCGCGTTCGACACCCCGGAAGCCAGCGCGCGCTTGGCGTCCCAGCTCTTGCGGAGCGCGGTGCCCAGCGCGCTCACGTCCAGCGCGCGCAGCCCGTCGGCCGCTTCACCGGCGAGATCGACCAGCTGCTTGAGCTGGGGCAGGCGGTCGGCCACGTTGGCGGTCTGCTCGCCCAGGATCGTGTTCGCGCTGCGCGTGATCCCGGTGTAGAACAACATCAGCTCGCTCTGCAGCTCCCGCCACTGCGGGCGCGGCAGCTCGATCCGCTCCACCTCGGTTTCGTCGCCGGGCCCGAAGCGCAGGTCGCACAGCCCGCCGAACGCCGCCGCGTACTGGTCCTGCTTGCCGATGGGCTTGCGGCAGCGGTCGATCTCGATGGCGCACGCCCGGTCCGCCAGCTCCTTGGCCGTCACCTGACGGCCCTGGTAGGCGAACAGCGCGTGCAGCAGCCCGACCGTGACCGAAGACGACGAGCCGAGGCCGGAACCTGCGGAGGGAATGTCGGCGAGGGTGGTGATCTCGACCCCGCCGCGCACCCCGGTCATGTGCATGGCCTCGCGCACGAGCTCGTGCTCCAGGTCCTCGACCCGCGAGACGATTTCCTTCTTCGAGTAGTTCACGTAGATGTCGTCGTCGAACCGTTGTTTCACGACGACGTAGATGTACTTGTCGATGGCGGCGTTGAGGACGCGGCCGCCGTGTTCGCGGTAGTACACCGGCAGGTCCGTGCCGCCGCCGACGAGGCCGATCCGCAGTGGGGTGCGGGTGATGATCATCCTGCTCGCCTCTCCCATTGTTCCCGCGCGCGGGCGAGCGCGGCGGGCGTGCCGATGTCGAGGAAGTACGAGTCGCCGATCGAGACCGTCCGCGCCTTGCCGACCAGCTGGGGCAGCAGGTGGTAGCCGATGTCCCGCGGCGCCGGCCCGATGAGGTCGAGCACCGCCGGCGTGAACGCGTACATCCCGGCGTTCGCGAGGTTCCCCGGCGGGTCTTCGGGCTTCTCGAGGAAGGCGGTGACGACGCCCTCGCCGTCCACCGTGACGATGCCGCAGCGCGAAGGCTCGGCCGCGTGGAACACCGACAGCGTCGCGAGCGCGCCGCCGGCGGCCTGCGCGTCGATCAGCGTCCGGAGGTCGAAGTCGGTCAGGTTGTCCGCGTTGAGGGCGAGGAAGCTCTCCTCGTGCTCGACGAACTCCCGGTTCGCGGCCAGCGTTCCCGCGCTGCCGAGGAGTTCTTCCTCCTCGACCAGGTGCACCACGGGCCCGCCGCGCCGGTCCGCCAGGTGGGCGCGCACCAGCGGGGCCAGGTGGTGCAGGTTGACGAGCACCTCGTCGACGCCCGCTTCGGCGAGCGCGTCGAGCCAGATGTCGAGCATCGGACGGCCACCGACCGGCACGAGGCACTTCGGCAGGTGGTCGGTCAGCGGCCGCAGCCGGGTGCCGAGGCCGGCGGCGAGCAGGAACGCCTTCATCCCCCGGCCTTCCGGACGACGCCGAGCGAGCGCATCTTCGCGTTCGCCTCGGTGAGGATCTCGTCGAGGCCGGGCATGTCCCGCAGCCAGGCGGCGTACTCGGCGACGGACTCGGCCGGCGTGCGCTGCGGTGCCCAGCCCAGCTGCTTGAGCGCGTCGATGTCGGACAGGATGTGCCGTGTGTCGCCGAACCGGTACTCGCCGCTGATCACGCCGGGCTCCGAAGAGCCGTAGTGCTTCTGCACGACTTCGGAGAACTGCTGCGTGGTGTAGGCCTCGCCGCCGCCCACGTTGAACACGCGGCCCGCGGCCCGCGGGTCGGTCAGCACCAGGACGTTCGCGTCGACGACGTCGTGGATGTTGACGTAGTCGCGGATCGCCTGGCCGTCTTCGTACAGCGTCGGCGCGGTGCCGAGGAGGTAGTGCAGGTTGAAGATGCGGCAGGCCCCGGAGTACGCGTTGTACACCGACTGCCGCGGGCCCTGGACGATGCTGTAGCGCAGCGCCACCGTCGGGATCCCGTACCGGCGCCCGAGGTTCACCGCCACGACTTCCTCGCCGTGCTTGGACATGCCGTAGGCGTTCTGCGGGTTCGAAACCCGCTCCGGGGTGGCCAGCATCTTGAGCTCGCCGTCGCACTCCGGGCAGCGGACGTCCCAGTCGGCGATCTTCAGCCGGCTCTCCGGGCGCATGCCGGGCGTCTGCTCGCCGTGCTCGGCGCACCAGTAGAGCCCCTCCCCCATCGCCGCCTGCGACGAGGCCACGACCACGCGGGAGATGTCGAGCTTCTCGGCCACGATGATCTCGTAGATCATCGCCGTCGACGTCACGTTGACGTCGGTGAACTTCGCGAAGTCCGGCAGGTAGTCCTGGTAGGCGGCGAAGTGGTAGACGGCGTCGGTGCGGCGCAGCAGGTTGCGCACGAGGTCGCGGTCGCGGACGTCGCCCTCGAAGAAGTCCACCCCCGGCGTGAGGTGGTTGGGCTTGCCGTCGCGGTGGACCGGCGAGACCAGCGCGTCCAGCACGGTGACCTCGTGCCCGAGCGCGACGAGCCGGTCGCACGTGTGCGAACCGATGAACCCGGCGCCGCCGGTGACCAGGATTCTCAACGTCCACTCCGGAGGGCGTGTACTTCGCGGTAGACGGCCAGGGTTTTCTCCGCGGTGGCCGCCCAGGTGAACTCGCCGGCCCGCTCGGGGCCGGCCTTGCGCAGGCGCTCGTTCTCGGGCCCGCAGGCCTTGACGATGGCGTCGGCGATCGAGTCGGGATCGCCGGGGTCGGCCAGCAGCGCGGCACCGCCGGCCGTTTCCGGCATGGCCGTGACGTTCGACGTCACCACCGGGCAGGCCGCGGCCATCGCTTCGAGGATCGGCAGGCCGAACGTCTCGTTGTGCGACGGGTACACGAATACGTCCGCCGCACGGTAGAAGTGCACCGTCTCGCTCAGCGGCACGCCGCCGACCCACAGCACGTCGTTCCCGACGCCGAGGCTGTCGGCGAGGGCCTTGAGCCCGCCGACGTACTCGGTGTCGCGGCCCGGCCCGACCACGACCAGCTGCCGGTCGCCCAGCTCGGCCTTCGCCGCGGCGAACGCGCGGATCAGGCCCTCGCAGTTCTTGTACGGCCACAGCGAAGACACGAACAGCACGAACTGCTTGCGCACGCCGAACCGTTGCGACACGTGCTTGAACGCTTCTTCGCGGTCACCGGGGTTGAAGAGGTCGTGGTCCACGGCCTCCGGGATCAGCCGGATCTTCGCCGGGTCGATGTCCAGGTACCGCTTGGCCTCTTCGACGAGGCTGTCGGAGTTGAGGATGACGGCGTCGGCCTTCTCCACCGTGCGCGGGTAGCTGAACTGCCGGTACAGCCGGGCGCCGCGCGAGATCGCGTCGGGCGTCGTGTACGCGTGCAACGTCTTGATGTGCGCGACCAGCCCGGGTGCCGACTTCACGATCGGCGCCATCAGCGTGTTCAGCACGTCGATGCGCCCGAGCGGCAGCCGGACGGGCGAGAAGAGGTGCTCCGACAGCGTCCGCAGGTTCCGCTTTTCGTTGGACCACGGGAAAGTGATGTACTTGACGCGCTCGCCGTAGCCCTGGTGCGTGGGCTTCGACTTCGGGCTCACCAGCAGGTGGAACGACTCGCCGTCGTCGAGCCGCTTGGCCATCTCCGGGATGACCCGCGTCCAGAACCAGTGCGCGCCCGACGGGTTGAAGGGATCGTCCGTCAGCAGGTTGATCGCGACGCGCATGCGGTCAGAACGTCTGGGTGACAACGGCATCGGGGGTCATCCTCGCTTGTCGGACGTACTGGGCCAGCAAGTGCATGCAGCCTTGGTGGACGTCTTCGATCACCCCGTAGTTGACGGAGTCGACGTGCACCGAGACCGTCGCCTTGGTGCGGGCCGGGCCTCCTTCGAAGCCGGTGAACGCGATCGTCGGCACCTCGTGGGCGGCGGCCCACTCGAGGGCGCGCACGATGTTCGGCGACCGGCCGGACGACGAGATGACGATGAGGACGTCACCGGGACGGGCCTGGGACTGCAGCTGGTACTCGAAGACCTGCTCGTACCCGAGGTCGTTGGCGATCGCGCTGAACAGCTCGACGTTGGTGGACAGGCTGTGCACCCGCGTGGTGAGCCCGGTCCCGTTGCGGACGCCCTTCAGGTGGTCGCACTGGAGGTGGTTGGCGATCGAGGCCGATCCGCCGTTGCCGCAGGCGAAGATCGTCGCGTCCCGGTCGTGGGCTTCCGTCAGGACCTTCGCCGCCCGGCTGATCTGCTCGAGGTCGACCGTGCCGAACGCGCGGGTGATCTCGTTGACGTACGCGCCGCCGTAGGAATCCGCCCGGTGGAAGCGCGCGGACGGGAACTTCGGGACGCCGGCCTCGGTGGTGTGCCCGGGCGGCGGCGTGAGGTCTTCGGCGCCGAGGATGACCCGGACGGCGGCGGCGAGGTCCGGGTACGTGTCGACGCCGTGCACGGCCGAGCTGGGCGGGCCGACGTGCAGGGCACGGGCGCCCACGGCTTCCGCGAGCCCGACGTCCGACGGGCTGTCGCCGACCACCCACGAGGCGGTCAGGTCGAGGTCGAGGGCCTGCGCGGCGGCCAGCGCCATGCCGGGGCCGGGTTTGCGGTCGGCGCTGGGGCGGGAGAAGGCCGGGATGATGCCGTCGGTGTGGTACGGGCAGAACAGCCACAGGTCGACGTGCGCGCCGTGCCGGGCGAGCTCCGTGATCATGTACTTGTGGACCTGCTCCACGTCTTCGATGCCGTAGTAGCCGCGGGCGACGCCCGCCTGGTTGGTCACCACCGCCACGGGCAGCCCGGCGCGGTTGAGCGCGGCGATGGCTTCGATCGCGCCGTCGATGAACTCGACGCGGTCGACCGAACCGACGTACCCGGTGTCCACGATGATCGTGCCGTCTCGGTCGAGCAGCACCCCTGGTCGGCTCACCGTTCGACCACCTTCCATTGTTTCGGAATGGACCCGGGACGACCCGGCGCCGGAGATTTCCCGCGTTGCCACAATGAGGTCGTCCTGGCCCGGGGCATCGTTACGTCGCCCCGCTCAGGTGCTCGGCGCGCACGGAAACGAGGGCTTCCCGGTCGGGCGAAGGGGCCGCGAGCAGCCAGGAAGCGAGCGCCAGGTGGAGCAGATACGGCGACGCGTCGCCGAGGCCGGCTTCGGTGTAGGAAGCGAGCAGGCAGTAGCTGATCAGGAACAGCGCGCACGCCCTGGCCGGGGACGGCGGCCGCGAAATCGCGGTGACGACGAGCGCCAGCAGGAAAAGCACCACGATCACGACACCCAGGTAGCCCTGTTCGTGGAAAATGGCGAGCCAGCTGTTGTCGATCGGCAAGCCGTCGAACGACTTGTTGGACAATCCCGTGCCGAAAACCTGCTCGAACCACGTCCGCGGCATGTCCAGCAACCGGTCCCACACCTTCGCCCGGCCGGTGAGGTTGGCGAAGTTCTCCTTGTCCTGCCCGCGCAGCAGCCAGGCCTGCAGGAACGCGCCGAGCAGCAGCACCCCGACCACGGCCACCGCGATGGCCCAGGCCAGCACCTTCCTGGCCCGGGCGTTGGTCAGCAGCATCGACAGGCCCGCCACCGCCAGGCCGGCCACCAGGCCCGCCGTCGCGGTGCGGGTGTGGGTGAGCACGAGCAGCACCGTCGCGACACCCGAGATGAGGATGACGCTCTTGCCGGTGGTGAGCTTGTTCAGCCAGAGCAGCACGGTGAGCCCGATCGCGATCGCCGCGTACTGCCCGACCTGCGTCGCCGTGAGCGGCCACAGCACGCCGAAGAGCCTGCCGTCGTTGATCGGGGCCAGCGCCAGCCCGGGCGCGACGACCAGTCCGATCGCGACGGACGCCAGCAACGCGCACAGCACCCGCACGTGGTGCTTGACGAAGTGCAGCGCGTTGTCCATCCACGGGCTGACCAGCCACAGCGTGCCGATGAAGAGGCCGAACCGGGCACACCGGAACAGCGAGCCCCAGCCGGAAGACAGCCGCACGCTGCTGGCCAGGCTGCCCACGAGGAGCAGGCTCAGCAACAGCAGGTAGGCACTCGGCCGGAACTTGAACCTGGGGTTGACCGCCAGTGCGAGCACGAACGCGAAGCCGACCGAAGACATGGTGAGCATCTGCAGCACCGAGCGCGGGATCGGCAGGATCGACGCGCCGAGCGAGCCCAAGGTGTTGAAGACCAGCAGGGCCCACACGACGCTGATGACCTTGAGCGCCTGGGTGGTGCGCGGCACGTCCGGCGCGGTGCTGCCGTCGCTCATCGGAACCCGCCTCCGGCTTCGAACGTGCTGCCGTCGTCCTGCTGGTAGGGCGTCCCCTGCCAGCCGCCCGGCTCGACGACCTTGCTGGCCTCCTCGGGCACGAACGTCCACGGCCCGGCGTAGCGGTTGTCGTGCCAGCGGTTGTTCTGGCGGAACGTGATGGCCTGCTCGACGACCTCGGCCTTGTACGGCGACCAGTCGGGCACGGTGCCGTAGTTGGACAGCAGCGCCATCCGCGCGCACATCTCGCGGCAGTCGATCGCCGCCGGGTCGACGGAGAACCGGTTGTCGTGGATGTCCACGTTCTGCGTCTTCCACCGGCAGTCGCCGCGCAGGGGCTCGGTTTCGACGCCCGGTGCCGCGCACTTCGCCACGTCGGGCACGAGCAGCGTGCAGATGTCGGTCGACGAATTGGCCGGGCTGTTGCAGAAGCGGTCCGCGTTCTCCCACAGGGTGATACCGGACCAGTTGTTCTCCAGCGTGTTACCGGAAATTTCGATCTTCGCCGTGCGCGCCTTGACGCGCGGTTCCCCGCCGGACTCGGAAATGTAGATGGCGGCCACCGGGAAACTGTCGTCCTCCGCGACGTACTTCCGCCCGGCGACGAGGTTGTTCCGCCGGATCACGTTGTCCCGGATGATCGCGTTGTAGCTGGTTTCGTAGAAGATGGCGTTGTCATCGTTGTTCTCGATGACGTTGCGTTCGATCAGGAAGTCGTTGTTGTTCGTGTCCGCCCAGATGCCGGGGCCGCGGTTGTCGTGGATCCAGTTCCCGCGGATGTCGGCCCCGTTGACCGCCCAGAGCTTCATCGCGCCGCTGCAGCCGCACCCCTCGGGGTACTTCTTCTCGACGTCCTCGGCGTTGTTGCCGACGAACTCGTTGCCCTCGACGACGAGCCCGGCGAGATCGCCGCAGCAGCCGTTGAGGCCGTACTGGCCGTTGTTCCGCAGGCAGTTGCCCTTGAGCACCTGCCGGGTCCCGGCCATGGCCGCCGCGCCGGAGTTGCCGGTGAGGTCGTTGCCCTGGATCGTCCAGTCCGCGCCGGAGTCGTGGTTCACCGCGCCTTCGTTGTCGGGCGGGACGAACCCGGTGATCGTCAGGTGCTCGATCGTCACCTTGCCCGCCTTGCCCGTGAAGGCGTACCGGTTGACCCGCTTCCCGTCGACGACCGCGCCGGGGGCGCCGAGGTAGTGGTCGCCGTCCTTCGGCGCCACCTGGTCGTATTCGCCGTCGCCCAGGGTGTGCGTCCCGGGCGCGAGCCAGAACGTGGTCCCGGGCGGGCTCGCCTCGGTCTTGGCGAGCAGGTCTCCGCGGACCGCGGGGTCGACGGCCACGGCGCCGGCCGGCGCGGCGGCCGGCCCCGGCGGCACGTGCCCGCAGACGGCGGCGACCGCCGGCGCGGGCTCGGGCGCGGGAGCGGCCGAGCAGCCGCCGACCGCGAGCAGGAGTGCCCCCAACGCCACTTTCACGTGAAAGTGCGCACCAGGGAGCCGCACTTTCACGTGAAAGTGCGGCCTGCGGCTCGCCCGGGCGGTCATGAGCCGAAACCGAGGAGCGTGGTCAGGGTCTCGCGGGGCTTCGCCGTGCCCGTGCCGACGAGCGTCGTGGCGGGTTCGCGCCTGCCGAACCCCGGCGAGTACCAGCCGAGCGGCGGATCCTCCTGCCCGCGGTGGGCGGTCCACGTGACGGAGCCGGGCAGGACGAGCGTGGCCGTCCGGCGCTCGCCGTCACGGTCCCACGACAGCCGGGCGCGGCCGCCGGCCAGGACGACCCGGACGTCCGGTCCGAAGTGGAACGCGAGCCGGAAGCCCGTGCCCGCGGCGCGGAGCACCTCGTCGGTGATCTTCAGCTCGTCGCCGTCGAGTTCCACCGTGCGGCGGTGCACGGCGGGCGCGTAGCCGTCGTGGGCCGCCACCCAGCGGGACGGCCGCACTTCGAGGACCTTCGTCACGGCGTGCCGCGTCCAGAGGAACGGCCCGCCGGACACCGACTGGTCGCGCCCGCCCAGTTCGAGGGTGTTGTGGCCGAGCGTGGACCGGAAGTACGCCCGCCACTCCGGCTCGCCGTGGTAGCAGAAGGTCCCCGGGTCGGCGAGGATGTCGACGCCGTCGTGGCGGACTTCCACCGACAGCGCGTCGGCGTGGGCGTGCGCGGCGATCGACAGGAAGCCGTGCGGCCCGCCGTCGCAGCGCACCCACACCGGGCCCGACCGCAGGATCGTCATGCCGGCGTCCCGCAGCTGCGCGGGACGGCGGTCGGGACGGACCCCCGTGGCCCGCGGGACCCGCACGGCGAGCGCGGCCAGCAGCGGCGTCCGGACGTCGTCGCCGGGGACCGCCGGCCACCAGTCCCGGCGGCCGAAGAGCGCCTCACCGGTGGCCAGCAGTGACGCCCAGCGGCCGGTCTCCTCGCCGTCGACGACCAGGCCGAAGCCGTCGTCGGCGTCGCCCTGGCGGGGCGGCCGGAGCCGATCGTCCACAATGGACGCCAGCGCGTCGGTCATCCGGAGCAGCACCGCCCAGGTGCGCTCCGGCACCGGCCTGCCGGCCGCGTCGGCCTCGACCGCCGCGGCCAGCCCCAGCTCCAGCACCAGGCCGTGGTACTCGGACGCCAGTTCGGCGTTCAGCCCGGACTCGAAGGTGTTGCGCGCCAGCTGGGCGTCCAGCGACCGCGTCGCTTCGGCCTGCCAGCCCGCCGACTCCGGGAACCAGCCGAACGCGCACGCCGCGGCCAGCAGCCCGGCGTCCTCGGCGATGACGTGGTTGTTCGCCGACGAGCCGTGGCTGCGCAACGTCGAGAGCCAGTTCTGGTGGTGCCACAGCTGGAGCTGGAACTCCGGGTTGTCCTCGAACAGCGCGTCGACGCCCGCCCAGCCGTCGAGCAGCCGGCGGGTCCAGACCCACGACAGCAGCCGGATCCCCAGCTCGATGCCGCTCACCCAGTGCGGGCCGCGCAACGGCGGGTTCGCCGCCCACCACGACCGCAGGTGCGCGGCGACGCGCTCGGCGTACGCGTCGGAGCCGGTCAGGGCGTACGCCGCGGCCAGCACGGTGAGGTGCTGGTGGCGCGACGGCTCCCAGATCTGCTTGATGTCGCCGACCGTGTCCTCCGACCGGTACGGCACGTCGAAGGCGTAGCGGTCGCCGGGCGCGCGGCGACCGGTCTTCGGGTCGAGGAACCAGTCCGGGTCGGCCATGTCCTCACGGACCACGCCGAAGTACTCGGCGCGGCCGGCCATCAGCTCGTCGGCGGTGACCAGCAGCCGCTTGACCGCGTCCCCGGACACCGCGCCCAGCACGCCGTCCGGAAGCACCGCCGTGAAGCGCGGGTGCGAGGGCCAGAACGGCGGCTCCGGCAGCGCGGACCGCCACTGCCGCTGGACGACGGCGTGCCGCGCGCGGCCGACGACCTCCGCCGGCCCCATCCGGGACAGCCGGCGCAAGTACCAGCCGGGACTCGTCATGCCGGGGCACCCGCCTCGGCCGGCAGCTCGATCCGGACCGGGGCCGCGTTCGCGACGCTGGTCTGCGCGGCCAGCGTCGCCAGCGTCGTCGCCGCCAGCGAAGCGATCGAGATCGGCATCGGCGCGCCCGTCCGCACCGCGTCGAGGAACGCGTTGACCTCCGCGGCCTGCCCCTTGTCGCGGCCCTTCGGGATCCGCGAGCTCGCCCACTTCTTGCGCGAGTACACCGAGGCACGCACGAAGTCGTCGAACTTCAGGACTTTGCCGTCGGCCGTCAAGTCCAGCGTTTCCTTCGGGAAGCCCGACGAGCCCGTCTCGGCGTACGTGATGACCGCCGTCGAGCCGTCCGGGTAGCCGAGGGTCACCTGGAGGTCCCCGGTCGCGTACACCGAGACCGGGTCGGCGTCGAGGAGCCAGCTCACCGTGTCGATGAAGTGCCCGCCCTCGCCCGCGAACCGGGAGCCCTCGGAGTCGGTCTGGTTGTACCAGCTGCCGTGGTCGAGACGACCCGCGTTGACCAGGTACCGGACCGTCGCCGGGCCGACGCGCGGGCCGAACTGGTCGCGGGCCTCGTGCAGCAGCGGCGCGAACCGGCGGTTGAAGCCGACCTGCAGGCGGTCGTTGCCCGACTCCTCGATCGCGTCCAGGACCTTCTGCAGCTCCGCAGGCGACAGCGCCAGGGGCTTTTCGACGAACACCGTCTTACCCGCCAGCAGCGCCTGGCGCGTCAGCTCCGCGTGCGAGCTGTGCCGCGTCACGACGAACACCGCGTCGATCGAGGAGTCGCCCAGCACGTCGTCGATGTCCGTCGACGCCGCCGCGAAGCCGAACTTGCGCTTCGCGTTGGCGCCCGACAGCGCGGACGTCGTCGCGACGTGCTTCAACTGCACGTCCGAGCGCTCGACCAGGTGCGGCAGCAGCATCGACGACGCGTAGTTGCCCGCCCCGACGAAGCCCAGGCGCACCGGCTGTCCCGCCGGGAGCGCCTTGACCGCGCGAGTCACCGGCGCCACGCGCGCGGACGTCACGACCGGCTCGGTCTTCGCGACGGCGTCCGGGTAGCGGAACAGCACCGCGACGGCCTTCAAATCCCCTTCGTTCAAGGACTTGTACGTCGAAACCGCGTCGGAGAAGTCCGAGACGTGCGTGATCAGCGGCTCGACGTCCAGCCGGTCCCGCGCGATCAGGTCGAGGACGCACTCGAGGTTGCGGCGCTCGGTCCAGCGGACCTGGCCGATCGGGTAGTCACGGCCTTCCAGCTCGTACGACGGGTCGTAGCGGCCCGGCCCGTAGGACCGCGAGAACCGGACGTCCAGTTCCTTCTCGTAGTAGGCGTTCCACGGCAGGTCGAGCTTGCACTTGCCGATGTCGATCACGCGGCCGCGGTCGCGCGACAGCTTCGCCGCCAGCTCCACCGGGTCGTTCGTGTTGCCGCCGGCCGCGAGGTACGTCTGGTCGACGCCCGCGCCGTGCGTCAGCTCGTCCACCGCGGTGTCCACGATGCCGGACGCCGGGTGCGCGCAGGTCAGCGCGCCGAGGCTCTCGGCGAGCTTGCAGCGCTCCGGGTCGGGGTCGACGCCGACCACGCGCACGCCGGACGACGCCAGCAGCTGCACGACCAGCTGGCCGATCAGGCCGAGCCCGATGACCAGGGCGACGTCGCCGATCTGCGGCTCGCCGCGGCGGACGCCCTGCATGGCGATCGACCCGACGGTGCCGAACGCCGCGTGCCGCGGGTCGACGCCGGCGGGCACCGGCGAGTAGAGGTTCTTGGGCACCCAGTTGAGCTCGGCGTGCAGCGCGTGCTCGTTGCCCGCGCAGGCCACGAGGTCGCCGACCTTGACGTCGGTGATGCCGTCGCCGACCTGCTCGACGATGCCGCACAGCGAGTAGCCGAGCGGGGTGTAGGAGTCCAGTTTGGACGTGACCTTGCGGTAGGTCGCCGACAGGCCGTTCGTGGCGACGCTCTGCATCACCTTCGCCACCTGGTCGGGGCGGGCCTTCGCCTTGCCCACCAGCGACATGCTGGCCTCGGACACCTTCATCATCTCGGTGCCGGTCGAGATCAGCGAGTACACCGTCCGCACCAGCACGCCCCCCGGCTTGCAGGCGGGCTCGGGGACCTCGAGGAGCGCCAGCTCACCGCTCTTGTAGTTCTGGACTACCTGCTTCACTTCGCTCCCGCTCCAGACATCGCGTTCCGGTACCAGTACTCAAGGGTCAAGACGTGCCAGAGGTGCTTGCCGCGGTCTTCCTGACCGGCGGCGTCCTCGGCGACCATGCGCTGCAACGCCTCCCGCTGCAGAAAACCGGAGGAGACGAGCACGCCGTCGTTGACGACTTCGCGCACCAGCGGTGCCAGGTCGCGGCTCATCCACGCCCGCAGCGGCGCGCTGAACAGGCCCTTGGGCCGGTGCACGATCTCGCTGGGCAGGATGTTCAGCGCCGCGTTCTTCAACGCCACCTTCCCGGCGCGGCCGACGATCTTCTTGTTCCCCGGGATCTTGAACGCCGCCCGGACGACCTCGACGTCGACGAACGGCGTCCGCACCTCGGTGGACGCCGCCATCGTGGAGCGGTCGGTGTAGGTCAGGTTCAGGCCGGGCAGGAACAGCCGCGAGTCGGCCAGGCACATCCGGTTGACGAAGTCGTCGAGCGCCTGGTCGTTGTAGGTGTCCGCGTGCTCGGTCAGGACGTCGTCGACGACCGGCGCGAGGTCCGGGTTGACCAGCGACAGCAGCTCGGCGCGGTCGTACATCGTGTAGCTGCGCCGGAACGCCGTCTCCTCCGGCAGGCCCGCGAAGGACAGGAACCGCTTGGCGAACCGCACCGACCGGTACCCACGCTTGGCCGACGCCACCGGCAGCCGGTCCACAATGGACTCCACCGGTCGCCGGACCGCGCCCGGCACCTTGTGGTAGCGCAGCGCGATCAGGTTCGCGAGGTGCTTGCGGTAGCCGGCGAACAGCTCGTCGGCGCCCATTCCGGACAGCATCACCTTGACGCCGGCCTCGCGCGCGGCCGAGCAGATCAGGAACGAGTTGATCGCCGCCGGGTCGCCGATCGGCTCGTCGAGGTGGTAGGTCATCTTCGGCAGCAGGTCGAGCACCTGCGGCGCGATCTCGATCTCGTGCAGGTCGACGCCGAACTTCTCGGCCACGATCCGGGCGTACTCGAGGTCGTCCGGCATGGCCTCGAACTTCGCGTCTTCGGCCCGGAAACCGATGGTGTACGCCGAAATCCCGGGCCGCGACCGCGCGGCCAGCGCCGTCAGGTAGCTGGAGTCAAGGCCACCCGAAAGGAAGGTCGCCACCGGGACGTCCGAGATCAGGTGCTTGGCGGTCGACTCGGCGATCACGGCGTGCAGGTCGACGTCGCCGTCGAAGGCCGCGCCCTCCTCGGCAACCTCCCGCAGCGACCAGAACCGGCCGCGGTCGACCTGCCCGTCCGGACGGCAGCGCAGCCACGTGCCCGGCGGCAGCTTCTCCGCGCCCTGGTAGGCGCACCGGCTGTCGGGCACCCAGTAGTAGAGCAGCGACGCGATCAGCGCCCCGCTGTCGACCTGCAGCGACCCGCCGAGCTCGCCGGCCAGCGCCTTCAGCTCGGACGCGAACGCGACCCCGCCGCCCCGCTGGACGAAGAACAGCGGCTTGATGCCCAGCTGGTCGCGGACCAGGAACAGCTCGCCGGTGCCCTCCTCGAACATGGCGAACGCGAACATCCCGCGCAGCTTCGGCAGGCAGTCGGTGCCCCAGCGCCGCCACGCCTGCAGCAGCACCTCCGTGTCGGACGTCCCGCGGAAGCGCACGCCCGCGGCTTCCAGCTCGGCGCGCAGCTCGGGCGCGTTGTACAGCTCGCCGTTGTAGCTCAGCGCGAGGCCGTCGAGGACCATCGGCTGCGCGCCGGTCTCGGTCAGGTCGACGATCGACAGCCGCCGGTGTCCCAAGTGGACTTCACCGGGGCCGGCGCGGTGCTCGTAGCGGCCGGAGCCGTCCGGGCCGCGGTGGGCCAGCGTCTTGGTCAGCCGGTCGGTGAGCGGCCCGCCGTCCGGCCAGAGGTAGGTGCCTGCGATGCCGCACATCTCGAGTGCGTCCCCTTCGTTCGGCGCGCGGGGGTCAGGAGACCTCCGCACTCTTTTCGGACTCGAGCTCGGCGTTCAACTCGCCTTTGTGCGCCGGTTCGGCGTGGTCGCGCTTGAACGGCGTCGGCCGCTTCGGCGGCTTGACCGGGGCGAACTTCTTCGTCGGCGCGTCCAGGTGGTCGCCGACGCTGACCTTCCCGGGCTCCGGCAGCGGCACCACCGGCGGCTTCGGCCCGGCGAGGGCCGGCGGGACGATCGGCCGGACACTGGCCCGGTGGCTCGGCGGCTCCGCGACCGCGACCCGCTCGGCGAGGCGGGCGACCAGCTCGTCCATCCGGTCCTCGTCCTCGGTCCGGACCAGGTGCGGCGCCGGGGCCAGCCCGGCGCGGCCGCGCAGGGCCGTGTGCAGGCCGTCCCACAGCGTGCCGTCGGACTTGTCGCGCGGGTCCGGGTCGACCAGCACCACGCCGACGATCGGGATCCGCTGGTCGGCGAGCTGCCGCGCCACGGTGTGCAGCCACAGCGTGTTCGCGTGCCCGGCCTTGACGACCAGCACGGTCTCCGCGCCGAGGTGCTCCAGATCGGTCCACGCCGTGCCCGGCGACACCGTGCCGACGCCGATCCGGCGCTCGTCCGGCCCGGCGGCCGGGTCGCCGGCGCCGACGACGGCGACCTCGCTCTTCGTCTCGGCGACGAGCTTGCGGACGTCCTCGTCCGGCAGGTCGTCGAGGACGCTCGCCTTGCCGTCGGCGGCCAGCTCCCCGGCGATGTCGAGGGCGAGCGCGGCGGCGACCTTCGGCGCGCCGAGTTCCAGCAGCGAGACCGAAGGACGGTCCTTCCTGATCGCGCGGACCAGCGTCGTGGCGACGCGCTTGCGTTCGTCGACAGTGCGGGACCGCCGGAGGAACCGGGACAACAGCGGCAGCCGGCTCCGCAGCTGCGCGATGACCGAGGCACCGAGTTCGGCGGAGATTTCGCCGCGGAGCACGGGCTTGTCCTTCGAGATCGCGCTGACCGCGGCGAACGCGAGCCCCAGCGCCAGGCCGAGCCCGAACCCGATGCCGCTGTTCAGGCCACCGGTCTTCAGCAGGGCGCTCGGGAGCAGCCGGGCCGCGTCGACGACCTGCGTGCCCGCGGTCACGCGCGGATCCCCGATCCCGGCCTGCTGGGCCCGGTTGGTGAAGTCCGAGACCTGCGACTGCAACGCGGCGCGGCGGCTGTACAGCTGCTCGAGGGTGCTCGGGTTGGCCTGGCGCCCCTTGCTCTGCTCGTCGTTGACCTGCTGGTCGACCGTGGCCAGTTCGTCCTGCGCGTTCTTGCGCTGGTCGAGCAGGGCCTTGGCCTGCGCGTCGGCGACCGCCTTGTCCCGCTTCACGTGGTCGGCGATGAACGTGTCCGCCAGCGCCTTCGCCTTGGCGACGGCGTCCGCGCCGGTCTTCGCCTTGACCGTGATCTGCATGATGTTGTTGCTCAGGCCGAGTCCCGTGTACTCCTTGGCGAACGCCTCGGGTTTGTCGGCGCTGCCGATCGCCTTGAGCGCTTCCCCGGCGATCTGGGTCGTCTGGAGCACCGTGACGTCGGTGCGGATCAGGGAGCCGCTGTCGGTCGGCGAGTCCTGGGCGTGCGTGACCATCACCGTCACCACCGCGGTGGGCGGCGGCGGCAGGAACACCGTGACCAGCGCCCCGGCGACCAGCCCCAGCAGCGCGGTGGCCAGCCAGAAGCGCTTCTTGCGGCGGATCGCGACGACCAGCCGCTGGAGGTCGATCAGCGGCGCTGCCTGTGAGCCGGGATTCGTCACGGTCGACCTGCCAGTGCTTCGCCGGGAGCCCCGGCCGTGGACGAAGACGCGCGGCCGGACGGCTGCACGGGAGCCGTCACGACCACGCCGGCGATTTCGCGCCCGGACTCGGCGCACGCCGCGGCGAGTTCGGCGAGCTCCCAGGCGATCCGGGTGCCGGGACTGGACATCACCACCGCGACGTCGTGGCCGTCCGGGACGAGCGGCCGCTCGGGCGACACCAGGCACACCCGCGCCGCGACGGCGGTCCGCTGCGCGAACTCGGCGAGCCGCTCGGCGGCCTTCCCCGCGCTCGCGTCGTCTTCCGGCACGAGCAGGAGGACTCCGCGGGCGCCGGCGTCGAGGTGGTCGAGCACCCGGCGGTAACGCAGGTCGCGCTGGGCGTCGCTGCCCGGAACCGCGACCGGGGGCTGGTACCACGGCCGGTCGGCACCGACCAGCCACCGGAGCGTGCCGAGCGCGCCCTTCGCCTTCGGCCCGCTCGGCGGCGCCAGTTCGACGTCGAGGACGCCGAGCGCACGGGTACCGAGCGCCGAAGCGATTTCGTCCTGGTTGCGCAGCCGCCGGTCGCGCCGGAACGCCACGAGGTGGCCGAAGATGCCGGCGATCAGGAACAGCACCGCGCCGCCGGCGATGAAGTGCGTCGGCGTCGGCGTGGCGCGGCCCGGCGGGAGCGGCGCGTTGCCCATGGCCACCGCGTTGTTGCGGCTGGCGGTGGCCTCGGCTTCGCCGAGCGTCTTGACCGCCGAGTCCAGGGACGCCCGCAGGCCTTCGAGCTGGGTGCGGGCCTGGACGCTCTCCACGGTGAGGCCGCCGTCCATGCCCTTGGCGAGCTCCTCGATCTTCTCCGTGGCCAGCTTGACCTGCTGGCGCAGGGCTTCCTGCTGCTCACCGGCGAGCTGCGCCGAAGAGTCGCCCGAGTTGGTGGCCAGCTGCCCGGAGTACTTCACGTACTGCTGCGCGACCTGGTCGGCGAGCTGCTGGGCCTGCTCGGCGGTGCCCGCGGACGCGGTGATCGTCAGGACGTTGCCGTTCGTCGCCGAAGCGTCGACCTGCTTCTTCAGGTCCGCGCCGCTCGGGTGCCACGGCAGCGCCGCGGCCGCCCGGTCGAGCACGACCGAGCTGATCGCGACCTCGGCCTGCGTCAGCAGTTCGTCGGCCTGCCGCGGTCCCTGCAGCAGCACGTTCGAGGTGGTCTGGTAGCCGGGTGAGAAGAACACCGACGCGCCGGCGCCGACCGCCGCGCCCAGGACGGCGAGGGCGGCCAGCAGCCGCCACCGTCGTTTCAGGACCTGCCCGACCAGGGCCAGGCGCACCGTGTCGTCAGTCAACGGCGGTATCTCCATTCCTGAGCCGGGTACGCCGAACAGATGTCACTCGATCGGCCGGTTACCCGAACCGTCGTCGGACCGGGAGCTTTGGTTACACGTCCGGTGACTTCTTGACCGAACGGCGATCAGGACTTCACAGCGTGCTCATATGCGGCGAGCAGGTTCTTCGCCGAGTTCTCCCACGAAAGCGCGCCGGCGACCCGAGCCTGGCCGAGCTTGCCCATCCGGACCCGCTCCTCCGGGTCGTCGAGCAGCTGCGACACGAGCTTCGCGAACGCCGACTCGTCGTTGGCCGGGGCGTAGACCGCCGCGTCGCCGGCCGAGACGCGCGCCTCGCGCAGCTCGAACGAGACGATCGGCTTGCTCATCGCCATGTACTCCATGACCTTGTTCATCGTGGAGACGTCGTTGAGCGGGTTCAGTGGGTCCGGCGACAGGCAGACGTCGGCGGTGGACAGGTAGCGGACCAGGTCCTCGTCGGGGATCCGGCCGGTGAACTCGACCTGGTTGGCCAGCCCGAGCTTCGCCGACAGGGCGACCATGTCGTCGAAGGCGTCGCCGGAGCCGACGAACACCGCGTGCCAGTCGGTGCGCCCGACCTCGTCCCGCAGCTTCGCGAGCGCGCGCAACGCGTAGTCGACGCCGTCCTGCGGGCCCATCACGCCGAGGTAGGCGAGCAGATGCGGCTTGCCCTTCTTCAGCTCGGGCTCGACGGGAACTTCGTGGAACCGCTCGACGACCGGGGCGCTGCGCACCACGAAGACGTCCTCGGGCTTCTTGCCGCCGCGGATCCGGGCGACCTGCTTGTAGCTCTCGTTCGTCGAGATCACGACGTCGGCGGCGCGGTAGGTGGCGCGTTCGAGCGCGCACACCCCGCGGTAGAGCAGGTCCTGCCCGCGGTCGAACCGCGAGAGGTACAGCTCCGGGCAGAGGTCGTGCTGGTCGAAGACGAACCGCGCGCCCTGGCGCTTGAGCACCTTCGCGACCAGGTACAGCAGGTCCGGCGGGTTGCAGGCGTGCACGACGTCGACCGGCCCGACCTTGCGGGCCAGCCGCAGCGTGTGCCACAGCGCGCTGCCGTACTCCTGCAGGTAGCCGGCGGGGCCGCCGGTCGCCGCCTTCAGCGGGTAGCGGTGGATGTGGACGCCGTCGACGACGGCTTCGGCCTCGGTGTCGCGCTTCGTGCCCTGCGGGCAGATCACGTGGACTTCCCACCCGGCGTCGCGCAGGGTCGTGGACTCCTGCCACACGCGCCGGTCGAACGGGACGGAGAGATTTTCGACGAGGATGAGCGCTTTACCAGGCAAGGCCGGCGTATCCCTCTTCAAGGCGACGCTCGGCGGCGTCGGGCAGGCGGACGAGGTCGACGATCTCCCGGTCGCCGCCGCGCGGCAGCGCCGCCAGGACGTCCGGGTCCTTGGTGCCGACGAGCAGGACGTCGGCGTGGTCCATCACTTCTCCGACGGACCCGGCGAGCAGCTGGCCGAGGTGCGGCAGGCGCCCCTCGATGTACTCGCGGTTGGCGCCCATCAGCCGCGAGAGGCTGACGTTCGCGTCGTAGATCTTGAGGTCGTAGCCCTTGCCGAGCAGCTTCTCGGCCAGCTCGACCAGCGGGGACTCGCGCAGGTCGTCGGTGCCCGGCTTGAACGACAGCCCGAACAGCCCGACCTTGCGCTTGCCGGTGCGCGCGACCAGGTCGAACGCCCGCTGCAGGTGGTCGTCGTTGGAGGCGAGCACGTGCGAGAGGATCGGCACGCTGACGTCGGCGCGGTGCGCGGCGTAGACCAGCCCGCGCAGGTCCTTCGGCAGGCACGAGCCGCCGAACGCGAACCCGGGCTTGAGGTAGGCCGGGCTGATGTTGAGCTTGGTGTCGGCGAGGAAGACGTCGATCACCTGGTGCGAGTCGAGGCCGAGCGCGCGGCAGATCGAGCCGAGCTCGTTCGCGAAGCCGATCTTCAGGCCGTGGAAGGAGTTGTCGGCGTACTTCGTCATCTCCGCGACCGGGATCGGCACGCGGAACACCGGGCCGGGCAGCCCCTCGTACAGCCCGGCGACGGCGTCCCCGCTCGCGGCGTCGATCTCGCCGATGACGGTCTTCGGCGGGTCGAAGAAGTCGCGGACGCTGGTGCCCTCGCGCAGGAACTCGGGGTTCACCGCGACGCCGAAGTCGACGCCGGCCGTGCGGCCCGAGGACTTCTCCAGGATCGGGACCAGCAGGTCGAGGCAGGTGCCCGGCAGCATCGTGCTGCGGAAGACGACGGTGTGCCGCTCGCTCTTCTCCGCGAGCGCTTCACCGATCTCCTCGGCGACCCGCTCGAGGTAGACCGTGGAGAGACTGCCGTTCGGCGCCGACGGCGTGCCGACGCAGACCAGCGAGATCTCGCTGTCGGCGACGGCTTCCGCGACGTCGGTCGTGGCTCTCAGTGCCCCGCTCGCGACGACTTCGGCGGTCAGCTCGCCGATCCGCTCCTCGACCACCGGGGCCTTGCCCTGGATGATGAGGTCGATCTTGACCGGGTTGACGTCCACGCCGACCACCCGGTGCCCCTGCCCCGCCAGGCACGCGGCGGAGACACAGCCCACGTAACCGAGCCCGAAGACACTGATCTTCACGCCAAACCTCCGCTATTCCGCGCGACCCTCAAGTTGGTCGGCGTGGCCCCTTGGATCGTTACCGGGAGGGCGGCGAACGGCGTAAAAGGTGAGTCCGCCGTCAGGCGTAACGGTTTTCGCGTAAAAATCGGGTCTCGAAATGCATCTTGCCGTGGGTGATCGACACGGTCGGCGCGATTGTCGTCAGCGGGTCCCGAAAAGGCGTTTCCGTTCCGGGGTGTAGGTCCACCACGGCCGCGGCGGCGCGCCGTCGGCTTGGTCGACGGCCGACATGAACGTGTCGAGGACGCAGGGGTCGTGCCGCACGCCGTCCATCTCGCAGAGCCGTTCGTACAGCTCGACGGCGTCGCGGCCGGCCAGCTGCGCGGGTTCGGTGATGCCGAGGCGCGCGAAGTCGCGGACCATCGCGGGTCCGATGTTGGCGAGTTTCCGCAGTTCCTTGCTCATGTCCCCCAGCACAGCAGCCGGGGCCGGTCCGCGTCTTGAACGGATCGGCCCCGGCTCGCGTGCGGTCAGTTGTTGTTGACGAACGTGGAGGCGAGGCTCTGGCCCTTGCTCACCGCGTTCGCGTGGTTCTCGATCGGGGAGACCGTCGAGTTCTTGAAGCAGATGTAGGTGACGCCGGAGTCGGTGCCGCCGTTGGACGGGTCGGGGTTGATGCCGAGGTCCTTCGCCGTCGCGTACGAGGCTTCACCGATGATCTGCGACGGGCCGGTGTCGCCGATGACCGCGTACTCGACCTTGCCGTTGTAGATCACCGCGCAGGAGCCCCCGCCCTTCAGCTGCGACGAGGTGTACTTCCAGATGCTGCTCGAGCTCGGCACGACGATGTAGGGCAGCTTCGCGGCGTTGAGCGGCTTGCCGTCGGACTGGTGGAACGCCGTGTCGTCCTGGTAGCAGCAGTCGGTGTCCTCGTTGCACTGCGTGCTGCGCTGGCCGTCGCAGTCGATGTCCATGTCGGCCTTCCAGAAGACCGCGCCGTTCGCGTCGCAGACGGCGACCGTCTTGGCCGAGACGTCCTCGTCGGTCTTGTACTTGCCGTTGGAGATCTGCTTGCAGCTGTTCGTCTTCGCGAGCAGCTGGGCCGCGGTCGGGGCGGCCGCGGTGGTGGCGGGCGCGACGGGGGCCGGCGCCGGGGCCGCTTGCGCGAGGGCCGAGGGCAGCACGGCCGCGGCGAGCGCCATGGTCGCGAGCAGGATCAGTTTCCGCATTCCTGGTTGCTCCCTTTAGTTAGGAAACTTTCCTTACGGCGGCGAGGCGACCAGGATGCACCCGGGCGGTGGTCCGGACAAGAGGTTCCGGTGCGGGAATTTCCCATCATGCGGCCGGTCTTGACGAAAACGCTGCTCACCGGGCGCGGGCGCGGAAACCGGTCCCGTTCGCCGTGCCGATCACCGGGACGGATCTTCAGCCGCGGCGGAACAGGCGGCCCGCCCAGTTCCCCCGCCGCCGGCCGGCCGCGAGCACGCCGTCGAGGGTTTCGCCGTCGAGGTCGTGGCGAAGCTCGGTGCGCGCCCGCAGCCAGCCGTCGCGGCTCGCCGGACCGCCGCCGCTCGTGTAGACGCGCGTCGCGCCCGCCTGCCGCAACCGCGTCAGCACGCGGCGGTCGTACGCGCCGAACGGCAGCGAGTACCGCCGGACCGGGCGGCCGCACAGGTCGCCGAGGAGCTTCGGGGCCTCGGTCAGTTCGCGGCTCGCCTGGCGGTCGTCGAGGCGGCGCCAGTCGCGCGGCTCCCAGCCGTGCGAGCCGATCTCCATGCCGGCGCGGGTGAGTTCGCGCAGGCCGTCGCGGTCGAGGTAGCCGCGCTGCCCGAGGCGGCCGGCGAGCGGGAAGAACTCCGCCGTCAGCCCGTGGTCGACGAGCCGCGGCAGGGCGATCTCGACGTCGGACTCGTTGCCGTCGTCGAACGTGAGGTGGACGTCGTCGCGCTCGGCGACGGCGTCCAGCACCTGCTCGAACTGCTCGACCGTCACCCAGCGCTCGTCCTCGCCGGGGTCGAGCTGCCGGGCCGGCCGGCCGATCCCGTGCAGAGCGAGGTTCACCGCCACCATTCCCACCGCCTGCCACCGCGAGTAGTCGATTTGTTACTTCGACTAATCGCGGTGGCAAACGGGTGAGTTACAGGTTTTCGGCGTTGTTCACCCTTTGCGGATTTCCAGGGTGCAGCACTTCGGGCCGCCGCCGGCTTTTCGCAGCTCGGAGATGTCGACGTAGACCGGCTCGTAGCCACGATCGGCGAGGAGTTCACCCAGCCGGGTGGCCTCGACGGGCAGGACGACGTTGCGGCCGTCGGACACGCCGTTGAGGCCGAAGCACTCGGCGTCCTCACGCGTCGCGAGCACGGCGTCCGGGAACAGCCGCTCGAGCACGCGTCGCGAACCGGCCGAAAACGCCTCGGGGTAGTAGACGATCTGCGCGCGCGTGGTGTCCGTCGCCTCGGCGAGGACGAACAACGCGGTGTCGAGGTGGTAGTAGCGCGGGTCGACCAGGTGCAGCGAGACGACCGGGACGCCGAGGACTTCCTGGGCTTCGGCGTGCGCGGCCGGGTCGGTGCGGAAGCCGGTGCCGGCGAGCAGCAGGGTGCCCGTCCAGGCGAAGTCGCCCTCGGCCTCGTTGATCTTCTCGGGCATGGTGATGTCGCGGTAGCCGTGCTCGACGAACCAGCGGCGGAAGTGCTCGGCCTCGGCGGCCCGCTGCGGCGCGCGGAACCGCGAGCCGAGCACGCGGCCGTCGACGACGGTGCCGGAGTTCGCGGCGAAGACCATGTCGGGCAGGCCGGGCTGGGCGTCGATCTCCTCGACGGTGTGGCCGAGGCGGCGGTAGGTGTCGCGCAGCTCGGTCCACTGCGCCATGGCGACCTCGGCGCTGACCGGCTGGGTCGGGTCCATCCAGGGGTTGATCACGTAGTCCACCGCGAAGTGGCGTGGGGGACACATGAGGTATCGACGGGTGGTCGGTACGCGCATCTCCTGCATGGTTGCAGGGTAAGGCGCGCCTAATATCGCAATCAATCGCTGTTCGCTGCGTGCATCTGTGCTATCTGTTGCGTGTGAACACCATCGACCAGCGAATCGTTTCGTGTCTCGTGGCGAACGCGCGAAGCAGCTACGCGGAGATCGGCAAGGTGGTCGGCCTGTCCGCGCCGGCGGTGAAGCGGCGCGTCGACCGGCTGCTGGAAACGGGGATCCTGCGGGGCTTCACGGCGGTGGTCGACCCGGAGGCGCTGGGCTGGGGCACGGAGGCGTTCGTCGAGGTCACGTGCCAGGGCAACATCACGCCGGCCCGGATCCGAGCGCGGTTGGAGCCGCTGCCCGAAGTGGTCGCGGCCTACACGGTGTCGGGGGCGGCGGACGCGATCGTCCACTTGCGGGCGGCGGACATCCACCACCTGGAGACGGCGCTGGAGCGGCTGCGCGGGTTGGAGATCGTGGACCGGACGGTGTCGACGGTCGTGTTGTCACGGCTGCTGGAGCGACCGCCTACGCCGGAGGGGTGACGCCTCCGGCCCCCGTCTTCCAGCTTAGTGGCGGGGACCGACGGTTTCGGGCTGCTGCGCGGCCGATGCCCCCGGCTATCCACAGACCCGGCAGGTTGGGGAGCAACGGCGGCTCCGAGCCGCCGAGAGCGCGAAACTGTCCGCCCTCGCCACTACTCTGGCGACCGGGGCCGGAGGCCACCCTCAACCCGCCAACGCCCGCAGCACCAGCGGCGCCTCATCCGGGTGCAGCCGCAGCTCCGTCCGCCCACCCGCCGCGTGGAACGTCACCGACTGCCGATCCACCGCCTGCATCGTCAACTCCCCCGGCTCGAACGCCACCGGCGAACCGCCCGGGACCCGCCACGTCGCCGGCCCCTCGCCAACCCCGATCCAGCCGCGCTGTTCACGACCCGACGTCAGCTCCTCCGACCGCACCACGCAAGGCACCGACACCCGCGAACCCCGCGCGAAAGCCGCCGCCCGGGCCCTCCGGCGACGGCCGCCGAACAGCTCCGACATGTCGATCATCGTCAGCAGGTTGCCGACCAGCACCACCAGCACTTCCCCCATACCCCACTAATACCCTGACCCGATGACCGACAGCATCGTCAGCGAGCACTCGGCCGGCATCGCGCTGCTGACCGTCGACGCCCCCGGCAGCCGCAACGCGCTCACCCTCGAGCTCTCCGCCCAGCTCGCCGCCGCCGTCGAAGCCGCGGAACGCGACGAAACCGTCCACGCCGTCGTCGTCACCGGTACGCCGCCTGCCTTCTGCGCCGGCGCCGACCTATCCGCGCTCGGCCAAGCCGACGAGGCCGGCCTGCGCGCCATCTACGAAGGCTTCCTCGCTGTCGCGCGCTGCGGCCTGCCCACCATCGCCGCGGTCAACGGCGCCGCCGTCGGGGCCGGGCTCAACCTCGCCCTCGCCGCCGACGTCCGGCTGGCCGGGCCGCGCGCGAAGTTCGTCGCCCGGTTCCTCGAGCTCGGGCTGCACCCCGGTGGCGGCATGACGTGGATGACGCAGCGGCTGGCCGGCCCGCAGGTGGCCGCCGCGATGACGTTGTTCGGGCAGCCGCTCGACGCCGAAGCCGCCGTCCGCTCCGGGCTCGCACTGAGCATCGAGAACGACGTCGTCACCGCCGCGAAAGAGCTCGCCGCGCCCGCCGTCGCCGCGCCGCGCGAGGCGCTGCTCGCCACCAAGCGCAGCCTCCGGACGACCGCCTCGCTGGCCACCCACGCCGACGCCGTCGACGTCGAGATCCAGCCGCAGCTCGCGTCGCTGGCCTCGCCCGAGTTCGCCGAGCGGCTGGCGGCGATCCAGGCGCGGATCCGGTCCCACCCCTGATCCCAGCAGGTGGACCCCTGAGTCCGAGACCCGCGTCACAACGAAGACAGGGGTCTACCCGTTACCATCGGTCACAGGTATTTGTCGGACCAGCACAGAAGAACCGTCAGCGCAGTTATGAGGTCGTTCCGGACCCCGGGTCTCTAGGAACATCGTTGTTCAGCGCGAGCTAACCTCGTGGTAGGGCCTGGTGATCGGCGTGTCGTTGCACCGGGCAGGCGACCGATGGCCGCAACGTCGGGAGAGAGGGAATCCCTGACCCATGAGCACGAGTGCGAACGGCAACGGCGCTGGTCACGGCTCGCTCGCCGCGACCAGGCCGACCGAGGTCAGCAAGCTGGACCGGGTCGTGATCCGGTTCGCCGGCGACTCGGGTGACGGCATGCAGCTGACCGGCGACCGCTTCACGTCCGAGGCCGCCGCGTTCGGCAACGACCTGTCGACGATGCCGAACTTCCCCGCCGAGATCCGCGCGCCGCAGGGCACCATCCCCGGTGTCTCGAGCTTCCAGGTGCACTTCGCCGACTACGACATCCTCACCCCCGGCGACCGCCCGGACGTGCTGGTGGCGATGAACCCCGCCGCGCTCAAGGCGAACCTCGGCGACGTCCCGCACGGTGGGACGATCATCCTGAACACCGACGACTTCATCAAGCGCAACCTGACCAAGGTCGGCTACGCGACCGACCCGCTCGACGACGACACGCTCGCGCCCTACCAGGTGCACCGGGTCGCCATGTCGACGCTGACGCAGGGCGCGCTCGCCGACACCGGCCTCGGCAAGAAGGACGCCGAGCGCTGCAAGAACATGTTCGCGCTCGGCCTGCTGTCGTGGATGTACCACCGGCCCACCGAGGGCACCGAGCAGTTCCTGCGCGAGAAGTTCGCGAAGAAGCCGGACATCGCCGAGGCGAACATCCTGGCCTTCCGGGCGGGCTGGAACTACGGCGAGACCACCGAGTCGTTCGCGACGACGTTCCAGGTCGCCCCGGCCAAGCTCAAGCAGGGCACCTACCGGCAGATCACCGGCAACACCGCGCTCGCCTACGGGATCGTGGCCGCCGGGCAGCGCTCCGGCCTGCAGATCCTGCTCGGCACGTACCCGATCACCCCGGCGTCGGACATCCTCCACGAGCTGTCCAAGCACAAGAACTTCGGCATCATCACCTTCCAGGCCGAGGACGAGATCGCCGGCATCGGCGCCGCGCTGGGCGCGTCCTACGGCGGCGCGCTCGGCGTCACCTCGACGTCCGGCCCCGGTGTCGCGCTGAAGTCCGAAGCCGTCGGCCTCGGCGTGATGGTCGAGCTGCCGCTGGTCGTCATCGACGTCCAGCGCGGTGGCCCGTCGACCGGCCTGCCGACCAAGACCGAGCAGGCCGACCTGCTGCAGGCGATGTTCGGCCGCAACGGCGAGTCGCCGGTCCCGATCGTCGCGCCGCTGTCCCCCGCGGACTGCTTCGACGCGGCCGTCGAGGCCACCCGCATCGCGCTGAAGTACCGCACCCCGGTGCTGCTGCTCTCGGACGGCGCGATCGCCAACGGCTCCGAGCCGTGGCTGATCCCGGACGTCGAGACGCTGCCCGACCTGCACGTCGACTTCGCGTCCGAGCCGAACGCCGACAACGACTCGGGCGAGTTCTGGCCGTACGTGCGCGACCCCGAGACGCTCGCCCGCGCCTGGGCGATCCCGGGCACGCCGGGGCTGCAGCACCGCATCGGCGGGCTGGAGAAGGCCGACAAGACCGGGCACATCTCCTACGACCCCGCCAACCACGACAAGATGGTCCGGCTGCGGCAGGCCAAGATCGACGGTATCGACGTCCCGAACGTCGTGGTCGACGACCCGTCCGGCGGCAAGGCACGCGTGCTGGCGCTGGGCTGGGGTTCGTCCTACGGCCCGATCGGGGCCGCGTGCCGCCGGGTGCGCAAGCTCGGGATGCCGATCGCGCAGGCGCACCTGCGGCACCTCAACCCGCTGCCGGCCAACCTCGGTGACATCCTGCGCAGCTACGACAAGGTCGTGGTGCCGGAGATGAACCTGGGTCAGCTCGCGCTGCTGCTGCGGGCGAAGTACCTGGTCGACGTCCACAGCCACACCAAGGTCGCGGGCATGGCGTTCAAGGCCGAAGAGCTGCAGAACCTGTTCGCGGAGATCATCACTACGGAGGCGGCGAAATGACCGCGATCGACATCGGGCTCCCGACCGTCGGCGGCCTCGACCTTGTGCCGACGACCGACGAGCCGCAGAAGGCCAAGGACTACAAGTCCGACCAGGAAGTCCGCTGGTGCCCGGGCTGCGGCGACTACGTCGTCCTCAACGCCGTCCAGTCGTTCCTGCCGACGCTCGGCCTCAAGCGCGAGAACATCGTCTTCATCTCGGGCATCGGCTGCTCGTCGCGCTTCCCGTACTACCTCAACACCTACGGCATGCACTCGATCCACGGCCGCGCGCCGTCGATCGCGACGGGCCTCGCGACCACGCGCCCGGACCTGTCGGTGTGGGTCGTCACCGGGGACGGCGACGCGCTGTCCATCGGCGGCAACCACCTGATCCACGCGCTGCGCCGCAACGTGAACATCAAGATCCTGCTGTTCAACAACCGGATCTACGGCCTGACCAAGGGCCAGTACTCCCCGACGTCGGGCCAGGGCATGGTCACGAAGTCGACGCCGATGGGGTCGGTGGACACGCCGTTCAACCCGCTCTCGCTGGCGATCGGCGCGGAAGCGTCGTTCGTGGGCCGCGCGATGGACTCCGACCGCAAGGGCCTCACCGAGGTCCTGCAGGCCGCGGCCGAGCACCGCGGGTCGGCGCTGGTGGAGATCTACCAGAACTGCCCGATCTTCAACGACGGCGCGTTCGACGTCCTCAAGGACGCCGACGAGGCCGCTGCCCGGCTGATCCCGCTGCGCGCCGGCGAGCCGATCCGCTTCGGCCCCAACCAGGAGTTCGGCGTCAAGCGCGGCGACTGGGGCGGCCTGGACGTCGCCAAGGTCGCCGACATCGGCGAGGACAACGTGGTGGTGCACGACCCGTCGATCGTCGACACGTCGTACGCGTTCGCGCTGTCACGCCTCGGCGACCAGAACCTCAACCACGTCCCGACGGGCATCCTCCGCCAGGTCGAGCGCCCGACGTACGACGACGGCGCCCGCGCCCAGGTCGAGCAGGCCCGCGCGGCCCGCACGCCGGACCTGCAGGCCCTGCTGCGCGGCAAGGACACCTGGACGGTCGCTTAGTTCTCGTCCCCCGAAGGCCGCCACGCCCTGGTGCGTGGCGGCCTTCGTCGGTTCGGGGGCTTGCTCAATTGGGACACGTGTCCTAAGTTTTGGGTCATGCGACCTTTCGTGTTCTTCGACGTCCGGACGTCCGATGTGGACGGCACCAAGCGCTTCTTCGCCGACCTGCTGGGCTGGGAGTCGTCCGGCGCGCTGCTCACCGACGGCGGCGCACCCTGGGGCGGGCTGACCGAGCTGGCGCCGGACGACGACCGCGCACCGCAGTGGCTGCCCTACGCGCCGGTGTCCGATGTGGACGCCGCGGCGGCGAAAGCCGTGCAGCTGGGCGGAAAGGTGGTGCGGGAACGCACCGACCTCCCCGTCGGCTCACTGGTCGTCGTCACCGATCCCGGGGGCGCGGCAATGGTCCTGTTCCAGGCGGCCTGACGTCAGCTGAGCGGACGGAACCCGACGCGCTCGGCGTCTTCGGCGGTGCGGAACCACACCTCGGCCACCATCTTCGGGAACTGCGCCGATTCCTCGGTGCAGTACCGCAATGCCGTCACGCTGGCCTTGACCTCGAACGCGTCGCTCGGCCGGCCGCCGCCGGGCCGCGGCATCGCCGAGCCGGGGCCGAACGGGCCGGGCGGCACCGCGTCGCCGGCCGCCTGCCGCGCGGGCGGCGGCTCCGGCGCCGCGACGGCCGCCTGGTTCGGCTGCACCGACGGCTCGAACAGCGAACCGCTGTGGGCGCCGGCCAGGTCGGTCTCGCGCCGCTCGACCGTGCGCATCGACGGCTGGATCGGCTGGGGCGAGTCGAACCCGCCGCGCAGCGCCTCGCGCGGCTGCCGCTTGGGCAGCACCTGCGTCGCCTCGGCCGGGGTCTCCGGCGGCACGTCCAGGTCGCCGTTCGCCGCGTCGTCGCCGCCGAACGCGTACTGCGGCTGCGGCGCCTCCTCGGCTTCTTCGTGGGCTTCGGGTGCTTCGGGGGCTTCGCCGCCGACCGAACCGAGGTAGCGCGTGCGCTCCACCGGCTCCTCGAACGCCGACCGCTCGGACGGCACGTCGTCGTCGAACCAGTCCGGCGCCTGCCGGACCGGCTCGTCCGCCGGGGTCTGGAAGAGCGAACCGGCGGCGGGCTCCGGGTCGAGCTGCTGCTCGAGCCGCGAAAGCGCCGGCGTCGCGGGCTCCGCCTCCTCCTCCGGCGCCAGGTACTCGGTCGCGGCGGCGCGGTACGGGTCGTCGGTCTCCGGCTGGGCGAGCGAAGGCAGGATCTGCGTCTCCGACGCCCGGTACGCGGCGTCGTCCTCCGGCTCCGGCTGCGGCTCCGGCCGGAAGGCCTGGTCGGGGTCGTGCGTCCCCGGCGGTACCTGCGAGTCCAGCTCGGCGAAGTCCGCGTCGATGTCGTCGTGGACGTCGTCGCGGTTGAACGGCCCCGCGGCGACCAGCGTGCCGGGGTAGGAGGTCTCCTCGCGCGCCGGCACCGGCTCGGGCCGCGGCTCCGGCCGGGTGAACACCTCGGTGCCCGGCGTGGCCAGCCCGGCGGCGTTCGCGGGCGTGCGCGCGGCGTCGGCGTGGGCCTGCGCCAGCGAGCTCTCCAGCTTGCGGACGCTCTTGCGGAGCGGCAGCACCAGCACCAGCCAGGTGAGCAGCACCCCGACGAAGAACGCCGCGAGACTCCACAGCCAAACTTGTCCGAAAATGGACATCTCTTTCCAGCCCCTGTTTAGTGCGTGCGCGCGACCAGGTAGTCGGCGACCGACTCGCACGCGTCCCGGGCGGGTGACGCGGGCAACGCGGCCAGCTCGGCTCGCGCGCGCTGAGCGTAGTCGGAAAGGGTGACGCGTGCGCGTTCGAGTCCGCTACTGGCCCGCAGCAGCTCCAGCGCCTCCCGGACGAGGTCGTCGTCGGCGATCGGGCCGGACAGCAGCTCGATCAGGCGCGGGTCGGTCCCCGGGTCGGCCAGCGCGTACAGCATGGGCAGCGTCCGGACGCCTTCCCGCAGGTCGGTGCCCTGCGCCTTGCCGAGCTCGTCGGACGGCGAGGCGATGTCGATGATGTCGTCGGAGATCTGGAACGCGGTCCCGATGATGTCGCCGAAGCGGCGCAGCGCCTGGATGTGCTCCTCGGCGGCGCCGGACATCATGCCGCCGAAGCGGCCCGACGTGGCGATCAGCGAGCCGGTCTTCTGGGCGATCACGGTGAGGTAGTGCGCGACGGCGTCGTCACCCGGTCCGGGGCCGACGGTCTCGCGCATCTGGCCGGTAACCAGCTCGCCGAAGGTCTCGGCGATGATCCGCGCGGCGTCCGTCCCCAGGTCGGCGACCAGGCGCGAGGCGTGCGCGAAGAGGAAGTCGCCGGTGAGGATGGCGATGGTGTTGTCCCAGCGCGCGTTGACGCTCTCGGCGCCGCGGCGCATGTCGGCCTCGTCCATGACGTCGTCGTGGTAGAGCGTGGCGAGGTGCACCAGCTCGACCGCGGCGGCGGCGATCACGACGTGGTCGTCCTGCTTCGGCCCGAACTGCGCGGACAGCAGGGTGAAGAGCGGGCGAAAACGTTTGCCCCCCGCCTCGACCAGGTGCAACGCGGCGTCGTTGACGGCTTGGACGTCGCTGCGGACGACCTCGCGCAGCAGCTTCTCGACGTCGGCCAGGCCGCCGGCGATGGCGCGCAGCAGGGTCTCGTCGGCGATCTGCAGGCCAACCGACGCGCGCAGGTCCTCGAGGGCGCCACCCGGCGCAGCGGGGAGGGATCCCGCCCCGGGGGCTGGGGAAGGCACAGACACGTCGGCTCCGCTCTACTCGTGCACCGGTCGGGTTATGCCTTGAGCGTAGTGGCTACCCCGCGCGGTCGTTTACCCGCTGTCCAGCGGAAACGGTGACGAACACGACACCCGGGCCCCCGCCACCGACGGGTGGTTCGCGATCCCCGAAGGAGTGATCAGCGTTTTCGGGCGCAACGGACGTCTCCGGCGGGCGGATATTGCCTCCAGGGAGATCACTCAAGGAGGACTCGGAATGCGCAACACGATCGCGGGGCGGGCCGGGCTCGCGGGAACACTGCTGGTGGCCGGGCTGTGCGCCGGCGTCGCGCCGGCCCAGGCCGAGCCGCAGGCGGGCGTGGCGAACATCGGCTCGGCATCGTTCACGAAGGCGGGCTCGACGATCACGGTGCCGACGCAGGGTCACTGTTCGGTGGAAGGCCCGACGAGCGCAACGGCCCAGGTGGTGACGAAGACGGGCATCACGTTCGGCGGCGGGACGTCGTCCTGCACGACAACGGTGACGGACCCGAACACGGACGCGACGTCGACGACGTCGACGGCAACGGGCAAGAACTTCGAGCTGTCGGCCCTGGTGAGCGCGGGCGGCCCCCGCGTCAAGCTGTCGACGTTCACGGTGAAGTGCGTGGCGACCCAGACGCAGACGAACGCGAACTGGAGTTATGGCGGGATGTCGGGCATCCCGAACCCGCCGAGCCCGGTCCCGGTGGGATACGTGTCGCCGATCAAGAAGTCCAACGGGACGGTGCTGGCGAACGCGGTGTTCAACATCCAGAACCTCCCGGGCGACGGGAGCATCGGCTTGACGATGCTCCGGATCGACTTCCTGCCGGCGTCGGGGGTGAGCGGCCAGGTGGTGCTGGGTCACACTTCCTGTTCACCGACGCCATAGCGGCTTCGAGGGCCGCGGCCGGGGAGGTTCTCGAGAGGACGGCCGCGGCCCTCGTCGTTCGGGTTTTTCGGGGTGGGAACCCTGGTAGTGTGCTGGCCGTCGGATACGCAGGGTGTTGGGGTTGGAGCACACTGCGAGCTAGGGGAGAGCTGATGACGACGGGGTTCTGTGGTGTCTGAGGTGTATGACCCGCATGGGACACGGCGGGCACCGCTGCGTCCGGTTACGCGACCCGCGGGGTCTTATGGGGGCGAGGTCGGTGGGGCTTCCGCCGGCGGCGGGGCGGGGTTCCAGTACGACGAGGCCACGCTTCGTGCCTTGATGCACGAGTGGAACGACCTGGCGAACGAGTTCAAGCTCGACCAGGAGTACGCGGTCATCCTCGCACGTACTCAGGGCCCCGGCACCGAGTACGCGAGCGGTGGCAATGCGGAGAGGATTCAGTGTTCGGGCGACGCTTTGCTCCAGACACTGAGCCAGCGCGAAGAGTACTGCCGGAGTATGGCTGCCAAGTTCAAGGCCGCTCTGGGAAAGTACGCGCGGGCCGAGGACGACCAGACCACCCAAATCAAGCAAGCCGGAGGCAGTCTCTGATGCGCCGCACCGTCCTCATGCTCAGCGCATTGCTGCTCGCCATTACGGCATGCTCGACCACGAACCCGGGTACACCCTCGCCTTCGACCGATACAGCTAGCACGACTACCCCGCCGGAGAGCGGCAGCGCCGTTCCAGGTCCGGGAGTACCAAAGGTGCCAAATCCGATTGATGTGACACGATTCAAGCAGGCTCCCTGTGATGCGCTGAAAGCCGCACAGGTCGCAGAGCTACTCGGCCCCGGAGTTTCTGGGAAATCCGACTTGCAAGCGCCCGCCGGGCCCAGTTGTGCTTGGGATTCACCTCGCGTCTCCCAGGCAGGCGTCACAGTCGTCTTCACCAATGCAGACCAACTCGGTCTGACCAGTGTCTATGCAGCCCAGGGCAAGCAGTACCGGTTCTTCCAGCCCCTGGCAGCTATCGACGGGTTCCCAGTTGTCGCGTACGGCGTGAACGACGAGCGAACGACTCGCGGCCGCTGTGCTGTGGCCCTGGGAGTGAGCGACACCCAAGCAGTCGACATCCACGTTGCTCAGTCCGAGGGCAACATCGGCAAGAAAGATCCCTGTGATGCGGCCCACGACATCGCTTCGCAGGTGCTCGGCAACCTCCGCGGAGCGAACTAATGGCAACCGAGGGCCCGCTGACTGCAGCGCAAATCTACGAACAAATCACTGGCGGCGAAGGCATCGGCTCGCTCGCTGATGCTCAGGACAGCGCGGGACACCTGACCACGCGCATGGTTGAACGGGCCCAACGGATCAGCGCCCTGCGCGCCAAGACGCTGTCCGGGTGGCAGGGTGGCGCTGGAGAAGCTGCCGCTGACGCCACCCTTCCCCTTGTGCAAGCCGCCGCTGATGATGCCGTTCACCTCAAGACTGCCCAGACCGCCGTCGGGGCTCAGATGGATGCCTTTGGGACCGCAAAGAACTCCGTCAAGCCCGTTGCTCCTCAGCCCCCGCCCATCACCGCTGCGGACGTTCTTCACGTCTTCACCGGGCAAGGGCCTGGCTACGACACCAAGGTCGCCGGCTGGCAGGCTGACAGCCAGGCCAACATCGAAGCCTTCAGCGCCTATCACTCCGCCAGCAGCACCAATGGCGGTCAGATGCCCGCCCAGTACGCCCAACTCGCCGGCTCCGGTGCCCCCGTCTCCATGACCACTCCCGTGGACGGCACGCAATCCAAGACCTCCGGACCCACCGATACCGGTGAGTGGGCCCGGAATCCCAACCAGACTCGGATTCCGGCGCAGCAGGACCGGCAGACCGTCCAACCCGGACAGCGCCAGGTTCAAAACCAGTTCACCAACCAGGCTCAGAACCAGAATCAAAACCAGTTCCAGAACCAGGTCCAACAGCCCGGCACCACCAACATCGACAACACCCACGCCAACAGCTACGTCCCCAAGCCCGTCCTGCCTCCCGCCGCTCAAGGCGGGTATCAGTTCGGGCCCACCGGGCAGTCCGTCAGCAACCTCGGCGGGGCCAACACCTACGCCCCCTTCGGACCCGGCACCGGTGGCTACACCGGCGGCTTCGGGCCCGGCACCGGCGGCTACGGCAGTAACACCGGCAGCGGCTACCGGCCAGGCACCGGAACAGGACGCGGCACAGGAGCAGGGCCAGGAGCAGGAACCGGCGGACGCGGCACCGGCACCGGCACCGGTGCCCGTATGCCGGAAGAACGGCTCCCCGGGGGCACCGCCCGAGGCGCCGCTGGTGCACGAGGCGCCAACGGCATGCCCATGGGCGGCCTCGCCGGCGGGCGTGGCGGCAAAGAAGAAGACAAGGAAAAGAAGTCCGCCCCCTACCTCCGCAACCCCGATCCCGACGAAACCTTCGGCGGATTCACCGAAAAGCCCATGCCCCCGGTCATCGGCGAAAACCGGTCCAAGAAGTGATCGACGCACGATTCTCGCTGACCACCCTGCTCACCGCCATGCGCGCCACCGGGTGCGGTGATCCGCACCCGGTCCTCGCCGGTGGGTTGCGCTACGTCCCGCCGTCCGCGGCCGCGCGAGTGAATCGGGAAGCCTTCGAAGAACTCAGCGAATACGGCTTCACCCAAGGCGATCGCTTCACGCCCGAATTCGAAGACGTTCTGCACCTGCTCGACCGGCCTTCAAAACAGTTCTACGCCTACGCCCGCGACGTCACCGAGCAGATCGGAATTCTCACCGCCTCGCGGGGGCGGACCGCCGTCACCGTGGTCTGCCGGGGCGAACACGTCGAACTGACTGGTGTCTCGCCCGACAGCCATCCCGCCGACGCCCTCGTCGCCGAACTACCACCGTGCCGTCCGGCGCCGATCAAGCCCTTTTCGCTGCCGCAACAAGAGTTCCAGGACACCCAGGCCGTCAGTGACGTCTTCGACGACGCCCCCGCGCGGAGCCGGGCGGCTCAGCAGCTCGACGCCTTCTTTCAGCAGCCCCACTTCGGCCTCGGGCAGCTGTACGCCGACGAGAACTCCGTCAGCTACCTCGACCTCGACGAAGGACGCGTCGGGATCGCCCTCGCGAACGGCTACATCAGCGTCGTCCCCGGGGAGAACAGCCAGCTGAGCCACAAACTGAAGGCCGCCACCCCCAAGTGAACGGGGTGGCGGCCTGAAGAGAAAACCTCAAGAAGCGAAACCGCCCGCGCCGGCCCAGCCCAGCGCGAACGCCGGGACCAGGCCCAGCACCAGCGTCACCGCCGTGCCGAGGAAGATCGCCGTTCCCGTGCCGAAGCCCGGGACCGAGACCGAGGGCCCGTCCGCCGCCGGCTCGGAGAAGTACATCAGCACGATCACCCGCAGGTAGAAGAACGCCGCCACCGCGCTGAACACCAGCGCCACGACCACCAACGGCGCCATTCCGTCCGACAGCGCCGCCGAGAACACCACGAACTTCCCCACGAAACCGGACGTCAACGGAATGCCCGCGAGAGCCAAGAGCAAGAACGTGAACACGCCGGCCACCAACGGCGACCGCTTGGCCAGACCGGCCCACGCCGAGAGATGCGTTGCCTCGCCCGAGGAATCGCGCACCAGGCTGATCACGCCGAACGCCGCCAGCGTCGTGAAACCGTACGCCAGCAAGTAGAACAGCGTGCTGGAGAGTCCATCGCGAGTCATCGCGATCGCGCCCACCAGCAGGAAGCCCGCGTGCGCGATCGACGAGTACGCCACCATGCGCTTGACGTCCGTCTGCGTCAGACCCAGCACCGCGCCGATCACCATCGAAATGATCGCCACGCCCCACAGGACTCCGCGCCACTCCCACGAAGTCGACGAGAACGCCACCGACAGCACCCGCAGGATCCCGCCGAACGCCGCGACCTTCGTGCACGCCGCCATGAACGCCGTCACCGGTGTCGGCGCGCCCTGGTACACGTCCGGGGTCCACGTGTGGAACGGGCCGACCGAACCCTTGAACAGCAGGCCGACCACCAGCAGACCCAGCCCGGCGAACAGCAGCGTGTCCGAGCGGTCCGAACCCGCCGCCGCGGCCGCGATGTCCGCCAGCTTCACCGAGTTCGCGTAGCCGTACAGGAGCGCCAGTCCATAAAGGAAGAACGCCGACGAGAACGCGCCCAGCAGGAAGTACTTGACCGCCGCTTCCTGGGACAACAACCGGCGACGACGGGCCAGGCCGCACATCAGATACAGCGGCAGCGACAGCACTTCCAGCGCGATGAACATCGTCAGCAGGTCGTTCGCCGCGCAGAACGCCATCATGCCGCCGAGCGCGAACAGCGTCAGCGGGAACACCTCGGTCTGCATGACCGTCGCCGTCTGGGCGCGGTCCTGGACCGTGCCCGGGCGGATGCCGGCCTGCGCGACCAGTGCGCCGCCCGGCTCGACCACGCGGTCGGAAACCAGCAGCACCGCGCCGACCGCCAGCGCCAGCAGCGTGCCCCAGAGGAACAGCGCCGGCTTGTCGATCGAGATCGCTCCGCTGAACGTCTTGACGCCGCCCGCGGGCGCGCTGCCCGTCGCGTAGAGGACCAGGCTGACGCCGGCCGCGACGATCGCCGCCAGGCTCAGCCCGACCTGCAGGCCGAACCGCGAGCGCTTCGACGCGAACGCCTCGACCAGCACGCTCACGCACGCCGCGCCGAAGACGATCAGCATCGGCAGCACGGCCGGGTAGTCGACCGACGGCACCTGCACCGCCTCCGGCGCCTGCGTCAGGAGGATGTCGAGCACGGTTACTTGCCTCCCTGGACCGCGGTCAGCGTCTGCTGCACCGTCGGGCTGACTGTGTCGAGCACCGGCTTCGGGTAGAAGCCGAGGAAGAGGACCAGCACGACCAGCGGCGCGAGGATCGCGATCTCCCTACCGGAAAGGTCGCGAATCGCCTTCTTGGCGCCCAGTTCCGGCGCGAGAGCCGTACCCGGGCCCCCGCCGACGCCGATCAGGGCGTCACCGCGGACGGGGCCCTGCATGACGCGCTGGTAGAGCCAAAGCACGTACGCCGCGGCCAGGACCATGCCCACCGTGGCGAGGATCGTGTACACCGGCTGGTCCACGAACGCCCCGATCAGCACCAGGAACTCGGAGACGAACGAGTTGGTGCCCGGCAGGGACAATGTGGACAGACCCGCGAGCAGGAACAGCCCGGCCAGCAACGGGGTCACCTTCGCCATGCCGCCGTAGTCCGAAATGCGGGAAGACCCGCCGCGCGCGATCACCAGGCCGATCACCACGATCAGCATGCCGGTCGCGATGCTGTGGTTGAGCATGTACGTCGCCGAGCCGACCATCGCCTGCTCGTTGAACGCGAAGATACCGAGCGAGATGAACCCGAAGTGGGCGATCGAGACGTAGGCGATGAACCGCTTCATGTCCCGCTGCCCCGCCGCGAGGATCGATCCATAAAGGACACCGATCACCGAGAGCACCAGCACCAGCGGCGCCAGCGTCTTGCTCGCGTCCGGGAACATCGGCAGGCAGTAGCGCAGGAAGCCGAACGTGCCGACCTTGTCCAGCACGCCGACCAGCAGGACGGCGACGCCGATCGGCGCCTCCCCCGCCGCGTCCGGCAGCCAGGTGTGGAACGGCACCAGCGGCGCCTTGATCGCGAAGGCGAGGAAGAAGCCGAGGAACAGCCAGATCTGCGTGGACAGCGGCGCGTCGCGCACGACCGTCACCAGCGTGGCCCAGTCGAACGTGCCCTTGCCGAGCTTGTCCGACGCCAGCGAGTACGCCCCGATCGCCGACGCCAGCATGATCAGGCCGCCGAGGAACGAATACAGGAAGAACTTCACCGCCGCGTACTGCCGGTTCGCGCCGCCGTAACCGCCGATGAGGAAGTACATCGGGATCAGCATGATCTCGAACAGCACGTAGAACAGGAAGACGTCGGTCGCGGCGAACACGCCGATCGTGAGCGCCTCCTGCAGCAGGATCAGCGAGAGGAACCCGCCCGCGCTGCGGCCCGGCGGCAGCTTGTCCAGCGTGCCGAGCCCGCCGACGACGATCGGCACCAGCAGCGCGATCACCGCGATCATGATCAGCGAGATGCCGTCGGTGCCGAACGCGATGTGCACGCCGAAGCTGGGGATCCAGTCGAAGCTCGACGTCTGCTGCAGCCGCGCGCCGGACGGCGAGTAGCTCGCCCAGAACGGGATCACCAGCAGGAACTCGAGGATCGAGAACCCCAGCGCGGCCAGCACCGCGGCGCGGTCGTTCCCCTTGAGGAACGCCAGCACCAGGGAGCCGGCCAGCGGCACCAGGATGAGGATGAGCAACCAGGTCATCAGGAGAACCTCACCAGCAGGAGAGCCGCCAGAAGCAGGAACGTGCCGCCCAGCATCGACAGCGCGTAGGACCGGACGAACCCGGTCTGGAGCCGCCGGAGCCGGCCGGAACCGCCACCGAGACCGGCGGCCAGGCCGTTGACCGCGCCGTCGACGCCGCGGTTGTCCACGAACACCAGCGCCCGCGAGAGCCAGGTGCCGGGACGGGCGACCAGCGTCTCGTTGAGGGCGTTGCCGTACAGGTCCTTGCGCGCGGCCCGGGTGACGAACGAGACCCGCTGGGGCTGCTCGACCGGGACGTCGCGGCGGAAGATCAGGTACGCGATCAGCACGCCCAGCACGGAGAACACGATCGCGGCCGCGGAGATCACCCAGGCGTCGAACGGCGCGTGGTGTTCCTCCACCAGCTCGCCGACCGAGGGGGTCAGCCACTCGGCGAAGCGGTCACCGAGGGCGAAGAACGCGCCGGCGCCGACCGAGCCGACCGCCAGGACGGCCATCGGGACCCACATGACGGCCTTGGACTCGTGCGGGTGGAAAGGCCGTGGGCCGTCGCCCGAAGATCCGCTTGCGGGATCGAGCTCCAACGCTGTGTTGATGTCCTTCCAGCGCTCCTTGCCGAAGAACGTCATCACCATCAGGCGGGTCATGTAGAAGGCGGTGAGTCCGGCGCCGAGCAGCGCCGCGCCGCCCATGACCCAGCCGCGCCAGCCGCCCTGGCTGAACGCCGCTTCGATGATCGCGTCCTTGGTGAAGAAGCCCGACAGCGGCGGGATGCCGATCAGGGCCAGGTAGCCGAGGCCGAAGGTGATGAAGGTGATCGGCATCTTCTTGCGCAGGCCGCCGAACTTCCGCATGTCGACCTCGTCGTTCATGCCGTGCATGACCGACCCGGCCCCGAGGAAGAGCCCGGCCTTGAAGAAGCCGTGCGCCACCAGGTGCATGATGCCCAGCGCGTACGCGATGGGCCCGAGGCCGACGGCGAGCATCATGTAGCCGATCTGGCTGACCGTCGAGTACGCGAGGACCTTCTTGATGTCGTCGTACGCGCAGCCGATGATGCACCCGAGCAACAGCGTCACCGTGCCGACCAGCGTCACGATCAAACGGCCGTCTTCGGTGGCGTTGAAAATGTCCTTCGAGCGGGCCACCAGGTAGACGCCGGCGGTCACCATCGTCGCCGCGTGGATCAGGGCCGACACCGGGGTCGGGCCCTCCATCGCGTCCGGTAGCCACGCCTGCAGCGGGAACTGGCCGGACTTACCGCAGGCGCCCAGCAGCAGCAGGATCGCCATCGCGGTGATCGCCGCCGGCGAGAACTTGCCGTCGCCGACCGCCTGGAAGACCTGCGCGTAGCCGGTCGAGCCCGCGTACTTGAACATGATGAAGATCGCCAGCGCGAGCCCGACATCACCGACGCGGTTCATCAGGAACGCCTTCTTCGCCGCGGTCGCGGCGGACGGGCGGCCCTGGTACCAGCCGATGAGCAGGTAGGACGCGAGACCCACGCCCTCCCAGCCGAGGTACAGCGTCACGAAGCTGTTGCCCAGCACCAGGATCAGCATCGACGCGACGAACAGGTTGAGGTACGCGAAGAAGCGGTACCGGCCCTCGTCGTCGGCCATGTAGCCGATCGAGTAGTAGTGGATCAGCATGCCGACGCCGGTGATGAGCAGCACGAACGTCAGCGACAGCGCGTCGATCCGCAGCCCGAAGTCCACCTGCAGCTGGCCGACCGGGATCCACGAGTACACCTTGACGTCGGTCGCCGTGCTCGTGTTCGCGCTGAAGAACAGGATCAGCCCGTAGATGAAAGCCAGGGTGACGGTGGCACAGCCGAGCAGATGCCCCCACGCCCGGGAACGCTTGCCCGCCAGCAACAGGACGAGCGCGCCGAGAGCCGGAAGGGCCACCAGCAGCCACGATGATGCGGTCACTCGGTGTCTCCTAGTACTTCAGCAGGTTGGTGTCGTCGACCGAAGCCGAGCGCCGGGTGCGGAAGATGGCCATGATGATCGCCAGGCCGACCACGACCTCGGCGGCCGCGACGACCATGACGAAGAACGCCATGATCTGGCCGTCGAGCCCGCCGTTGATCCGGGCGAAGGTGACCAGCGACAGGTTCACGGCGTTGAGCATCAGCTCGATGCACATGAACACGACGATCGCGTTGCGCCGCACCAGCACGCCGACCGCGCCGAGCGCGAACAGCAGCGCCGACAGCAGCAGGTAGTACGTGGGGGTCATTCCTTCTCCCCTTCCGAAGCGCCCTCGGAGCCGACCAGCGCGTGCGCGTCGGGGTGCGGGCCCTCGTCCTTGACGAGCTTGCGTTCCTTCGCCAGCTCGATCGCCGAGGTGGACTCGATGATCGCCGAGAGCGACTCCGGGGCGACCGAGCCATCCGGCAGCAGCGCCGGCGTCGCCACCGAGTTGGCGGTGGCGAAGACACCCGGGCCGGGCAGCGGCGAGGGCCGGTCGTGCTCGCCGCGGAAGCGCTCGACGACCAGTTCCTTCTGCGTCTTCTTGCCGCCCTTGGCGTGCCGGTCGGTGAAGGCCAGCACCATCGCGCCGATGGCGGCGGTGATGAGCAGCGCCGACGTCAGCTCGAACGGGAACAGGTAGTCGGTGAAGATCAGCTTGCCGAGGCCCTTGGGACCGCCGCCGGCCGACGTCGTCGAGTCGAGCGGGGTCGCCGGGGTGACGTTCTCCATCGCCCGGTAGATGCCGGTGGCCAGCAGCGCGGCCATCCCGATGCCGAGCACGGTGGCGGCGAGCCGCTGTCCACGGAGGACTTCGACGACCGAGTCGGAGCTTTCGCGGCCGACCAGCATCAGCACGAACAGGAACAGCATCATGATCGCGCCGGTGTAGACGATGATCTGCGTGAAGCCCAGGAACGGCGCCGACTGGATCATGTACAGCGCGCCCAGGCTCAGCATCGTCAGCACGAGCCACAACGCCGAGTGGACGGCGTTGCGCGAGAAGATCATGCCGAGCGCGCCGAGCAGGGACAGCGGCCCGAGGATCCAGAACGCGATGGCCTCGCCGGTCGTGACGCCGGCGGCGGCACCGGTCGGGGCCTGGGCCAGAAGTGCGGTGATCACTTCGAAGCCTCCCCGCGAGCCAGTTCGGGGCCGTTCACGTAGTAGTCCTGCTCGTTCTCGCCCAGCCGCATCGGGTGCGGCGGCTGCTCCATGCCGGGCAGCAGCGGGGCGAGCAGGTCTTCCTTCGTGTAGATCAGCCGCTGGCGGTCGTCGTCGGCCAGCTCGTAGAAGTTGATCATCGTCAGCGACCGCGTCGGGCACGCCTCGATGCAGAGACCGCAGCCGATGCAGCGCAGGTAGTTGATCTGGTAGTCCGCGCCGTACCGCTCGCCCGGCGAGTACCGGGCCTCCTCGGTGTTGTCACCGCCCTCGACGAAGATCGCGTCCGCCGGGCACGCCCACGCGCACAGCTCGCAGCCGACGCACTTCTCGAGGCCGTCCGGGTGGCGGTTCAGCTGGTGCCGGCCGTGGTAGCGCGGGGCGGCGGGCGCGCCCGCCTCCGGGTACTCCTCGGTGGCGACCTTCTTGAACATCATCCCGAAGGTGACGCCGAAGCCCTTGACGGGATCAAGAAACCCCATCTTGCGCTCCTTCCTGTGCGGTACCGACGGCCGCCGGCTTGCGGCGGGCCGCCTTCGCCTCGGCCTTGGCCAGGGCCTTCTGACGCGGGGTGGTCTGCGGGACCTTCAGGTCCAGCGGCGGGACCGGGAAACCGCCGCCGGTCACCGGGATCGTCTCGCTCTCCTCTTCGCGGCCCGACGCGCGGACGTAGAAGAACAGGGCGAGGACGATGAAGATGGCGACCGCGGCGATGATGATGGACGCGGTGTTCCAGGCGATGACCTTCGCGAAGGTCACCATGATGATCCACACCAGGTTCAGCGGGACCAGGACCTTCCAGCCCAGGCGCATGAACTGGTCGTAGCGCAGGCGGGGCAGCGTGCCGCGCAGCCAGATGAACCCGAAGAGCAGGACGAACATCTTCGCGAAGAACCACAGCACCGGCCACCAGCCGGTGTTGAGGACGTTGTTCCCGATCAGCGACAGCGGCCACGGGGCCATCCAGCCGCCGAGGAACAGCGTCGTCGCGAACGCCGAGACGATCACCATGTTGACGTACTCGGCGAGGAAGAACATCGCGAACTTCATCGAGCTGTACTCGGTGTGGAAGCCGCCGACCAGCTCCGACTCGGCCTCGGGGAGGTCGAACGGGGCGCGGTTGGTCTCGCCGACCATCGAGATCAGGTAGATCACGAAGCTCGGGACCAGGTAGAGGAACCACACCTTGTGCTGCGCGCCGACGATGTCGGCCAGGTTCAGCGAGCCGGCCTGCAGGATCACCGCGACGATCGAGAGACCCATCGCGATCTCGTAGGAGATCACCTGCGCCGCGCTGCGCATGCCGCCGAGCAGCGGGTACGGCGAGCCCGACGACCAGCCGGCGAGCACGATGCCGTAGACGCCGATCGAGGAGCAGGCCAGGATCACCAGCGCGCTGACCGGCAGGTCGAGCAGCTGCAGCACGGTCCGCTCGCCGAAGATCGACACGACCGGGCCGAACGGGATGGCCGACAGCGCGATCAGCGACGGCACCACGCACATGACCGGCGCGAGGAAGTACACCTTGCGGTCGGCCGTGTCCGGGATGATCTGTTCCTTGAACGGCAGCTTGATCGCGTCCGCGAGGGACTGCAGGTAGCCGCCCGGGCCGACCCGGTTGGGGCCGGGCCGGTTCTGCATCCGGCCGACCGCCTTGCGCTCCCAGACGATCAGGAAGATCGTCATGATCGGCCCGATCAGCAGGATGACCACGCACTTGAGCAGGATCAGCCACAACGGGTCGTCCGCCAGCAGCGCCGCCCGCGTCGCCGCGTCGGGGACGCTGCTTGCGGCAGTGTCCCCTAAAAGCGTGGTCAGCAGCGGGGTCATTGCCCACCTCCAGCGAGGTTCACGACGGCGCCGTGCCCGGCGCCGAGCGTCTTCAACACGGCGGAGCCGTCGGAGTTGCCCGGCAGCCACACGACGCCGTCGGGCAGGTCCGCGATCTCCACCGGTAGCGTGATCGCGCCGCGTTCGGTGCTCACCTTGACGGTGACGCCCAGCCCTTCCGCGGTGTTCGCGGACAGCCGCGCGACCGGCGTGCGCTGGGTGCCCTTGAGGTGCGGCTCGCCGTCCTGCAGGGACCCGTTGTCGATGAGCTGGCGCCAAGTCGACAGGACCGCCTGGCCCGCACCCGGGACCTTCGTGGCTCCGCCGGCTTCCGCCTCGACCGGACCCCAGCGCAACGCCGAGGCCGGGCCGAGCTTCTCGAAGTCGCCGCGGGCGGCGGCCGGCGTCTGCGTGAACAGGTCGGCGTCCATCTCGACGGCGAGGGTGTCGAGCACCCGGCAGTCCGGCAGGGCGCCGGTGCCTTCGAGCGTGACGTCGAACGGGCGGGTGCGGCCCTCCCAGTTGAGGTAGCTGCCCGCCTTCTCGTCGGACGCCGCCACCGGGAGCACGACGTCCGCGCGCTCGGTCACCGCGCTGTGGCGGAGCTCGAGGCTGACGACGAAGCCGGCGTTGTCCAGCGCGCGCAGCGCGAGGTCCGGGTCCGGCAGGTCGAACGGGTCGACGCCGCCGACGACCAGGCCGCCGAGCTCGCGGGCCGAAGCCGCCCGCAGGATGCCGGTGGTGTCGCGGCCCGGCGTGGCCGGGATCGGGACGCCCCAAGCGTTTTCGACGGCGACGCGCGCGGCGTCGTCGCCGACCCGGTGCCCGCCCGGCAGCAGCGTCGGCACGCAGCCCGTGGCCAGCGCACCCCGGTCGCCGGCGCGGCGCGGGATCCACGCGAGCCGGACGCCGGTGCGCTCGACCAGGTCGTGCAGGGCCGAGAACAGGCCGGGCACCTGGGCGGCGCGCTCGCCGACCAGGACGACCGCACCTTCGCCGCGCAGGGCCTCGTCGAGGTCCGGCGCGTGCTTGGCGATGCCCTCGACGGCCGCGGCCTCCTGGCCGGGGACGCAGGCGAGCAGCTCGCCGAACGTCTTGCGCACCGACGACGTCGTCCACTGTCCCAAGTGGACGACCCGGGTGCGGTTCTTGCGGGCCGCCTTGCGCAGCCGCAGGAACACGATCGGCGCTTCGTCCTCGGGCTCGAAGGCGACGCACAGGACCGTGCGCGCCCGCTCGATCTCGCCGAAGGTGACGCCGGACTCCGGCGTCACGCCCACGACGTGCGAGGTGAGGAACGCGAGCTCCTCGGCCGAGTGCGGGCGGGCGCGGAAGTCGACGTCGTTGGTCTGCAGGGCGACGCGGGCGAACTTCGAGTACGCGTAGGCGTCCTCGACGGTCAGCCGGCCACCGGGCAGGACGCCGACCCCACCGTTCGAGCGAGCCGCGGTGAGGCCCTCGGCAGCGGCGCGCAGCGCGTCGGTCCAGGACGCCTCTTCCAGCTCACCGGTCTCGCGGTTGCGGACCAGCGGCCGCTTGATGCGGTCCTCGGCGCCGGTGTAGCGGAAGGCGAAGCGGCCCTTGTCGCAGATCCACTCCTCGTTGACCTCGGGGTCGTCGCCGGCCAGCTTGCGCTGGACCTTGCCGCGCCGGAAGTCGGTGCGCTCGGCGCAGCCGGACGAGCAGTGCTCGCAGACGCTCGGCGCGGACACCAGGTCGAACGGGCGGGACCGGAACCGGTAGGCCGCGCTCGTGAGGGCGCCGACCGGGCAGATCTGGATGACGTTGCCGGAGAAGTAGCTCTGGAACGGCTGGCCGCTGGTCGTCCGTGACGCCATGTCCAGCACGTCCGCCGTCTCCGCGGTGCCGATCTGCTGGTGGGCGCCGCGCTCGAGCAGCTCGATGAACGGGTCGCCGGCGATCTCGCGGGAGAACCGGGTGCAGCGCTGGCAGAGCACGCAGCGCTCGCGGTCCAGCAGCACCTGCGTCGAGATCGGCAGCGGCTTCGGGAACGTCCGCTTGGTGTCGACGAACCGCGACTCCGTGCGGCCGTGGGCCAGCGCCTGGTTCTGCAGCGGGCACTCGCCGCCCTTGTCGCAGATCGGGCAGTCCAGCGGGTGGTTGATGAGCAGCAGCTCCATCACACCCTGCTGGGCCTTGTCCGCGACCGGCGACGTCAGCTGCGTCTTGACGACCATGCCGTCGGCGACGGTCATCGTGCAGGACGCCTGCGGCTTCGGCATCGGCCGGCCGCCCATCTCGACCTCGACGAGGCACTGGCGGCAGGCGCCGGCCGGGTCGAGGAGCGGGTGGTCGCAGAACCGCGGGATGACCGTGCCGAGGCGTTCGGCCGTGCGGATGAGGAGCTCGCCCTTGGGGGCGATGACCTCTTCGCCGTCGATGACCAGCTTGACGTGGCCCTCGGGGACCGGCGTCTCGGTGGTCTCTGGCTTGTCGGGCGCGATCGTCATGCCTGCGCTCCCACGAGTTCGGGCTTGGTCTGTTCGTGCCGGTTCGCTTCGCACAGCGCGAGGAACTCCTCGCGGAAGTACTTGATGCCGCTCTGGATCGGCGACACCGCGCCGTCGCCGAGGGCGCAGAACGACCGGCCGAGGATGTTGTCGCAGACGTCGAGGAGGGTGTCGATGTCCTCCTCGGTGCCGTGGCCCTCGACCATGCGCTCGAGGATCTGCGCCAGCCAGTACGTGCCTTCGCGGCACGGCGTGCACTTGCCGCAGGACTCGTGCTCGTAGAACTGCGTCCACTTCATCACGGCCCACGGCACCGACACGGTCTCGTTGAAGACCTGCACGGCGGTCGTGCCGAGCATGGAGCCTGCTTCCGCCGCGCCTTCGAAGTCCAGGGGAACGTCGAGGTGCTCGGCGGTGAACATCGGGGTGGACGAGCCGCCCGGGGTCCAGAACTTGAGCGGGATGCCGTCCTTCATGCCGCCCGCCATGTCGAGCAGCTCGCGCAGCGTGGTGCCGAGCGGGCACTCGTACTGGCCGGGCTTCTCGACGTGGCCGGAGATCGAGTAGATCTTCGGGCCGGGCGACTTCTCGCGGCCCATCTCGCGGAACCAGCTGGAGCCGCCGTTGACGATGAACGGCGCGCTCGCGATGGTTTCGACGTTGTTGACCGTGGTCGGCGCCGCGTAGAGACCGGCGGCCGCGGGGAACGGCGGCTTGAGCCGCGGCTGGCCACGACGTCCCTCGAGCGAGTCGAGCAGCGCCGTCTCCTCACCGCAGATGTACGCGCCCGCGCCCGCGTGGACGGTGATCTTGAGGTCGAAGCCCGAGCCCAGGATGTTCTCGCCCAGGTAACCCGCCGCTTCGGCTTCGCGCACGGCCGCGTTGAGCCGGCGGATGCAGTGCAGCGCCTCGCCGCGGACGTAGATGAAGCAGTGGTTGGACCGCATCGCGTACGAGGCGATGATGCAGCCCTCGATGAGCGAGTGCGGGTCCGCCATCATCAGCGGGATGTCCTTGCAGGTACCAGGTTCGCCCTCGTCGGCGTTGATCACCAGGTAGTGCGGCTTGTCGAAGTTCGGCGGCATGAACGACCACTTGATGCCGGCCGGGAAGCCCGCGCCGCCGCGGCCGCGCAGGCCGGAGTCCTTGACCAGCTGGACGAGCTGCTCCGGCGTCCCCGCCAGGGCCTTGCGGACGGCGGTGTAGCCCTCGAGTGCCTCGTACGTCCCGATCTGCCAGGAGTTCGGGGACAGCCAGCGCTTCGTGAGGACCGGAGTGATGGGGTCAGCCATTACTTCTTCTCCACTTCGGGAAGCGGGACATCGGACGCCACCGGGGCGACCCAGCCGCGGTCCTGCGCGAGCTTCGCGCCCCGCAGTGTCTCGACGGCCTGCGACGGGCCGTCGACGTCCCGGCGGTAGGCCGCTTCGTCCTCCGGGAAGAACCCGGCGAGCTGCAGCTCGGCGCCCTTGAAGCTCGTCAGCGGCGCGCCGCGCGTCGGGGCCGGCTTCTTCCCCGCCTGCAACGCGTCGACCAGCGCGACGGCCTTGTCCTCGGTCTGGTTGTCGAAGTACTCGTAGTTGACCTGGATGACCGGTGCGAGGTCGCAGGCCGCGAGGCACTCGGCGTGCTCGAGGGTGATCGAGCCCGGCTCGTTCGGCGTGCCCGCGGTCTCGTTGTGCCCCAGCGGTTCCGCGTCGGAGCCCAGGTGCGTCTGGAGCCGCTTGTAGATCGCGTCGCCGCCCATGGCCGCGCAGAGCGTGTTGGTGCAGACGCTCACGAGGTGCTCGCCGCACGGCTTGCGCTTGTACATCGTGTAGAACGTCGCGACCGCGCTGACCTCGGCGTCGGACAGGTCGAGCTGCTTCGCGCAGAACGCGATGCCCTCCTGGCTGACGTACCCCTGCACCGACTGCACGAGGTGCAGCATCGGCAGCAGCGCCGAGCGGGACATCGGGTAGCGCGCGATCAGCTCTTGCGCCTTCGCGTGGATGTCCGCGTCGAAGATGTCTTCCAGCGGCGTCTCGGTGATGATCCCGGCGGCGACTTCCGGGTCGGGCGCGATGGCGACGACGTCGGTGTCGGGCCCGGCCGCGGCGTGCGTCGTCGCGGAGTAGTTCGGGCCCGGCTCGGGAACTGCTGTGCTCATCGGTCCACTCCCCCCATGACGGGGTCGATCGAGGCGATCGCGGCGATCACGTCCGCGACCAGGCCGCCTTCGGCCATTGCGGGCATCGACTGCAGGTTCACGAAGCTCGGTTCGCGCACGTGGACCCGCAGCGGCCGGGTGCCGCCGTCGGAGACCAGGTGCGCGCCCAGCTCGCCGCGCGGCGACTCGACCGACGTGTAGACCTGGCCGGCCGGCACCTTGAAGCCCTCGGTGACCAGCTTGAAGTGGTGGATCAGGGACTCCATCGACTGGCCCATGATCTTCTTGACGTGCTCGAGCGAGTTGCCCATGCCGTCGCTGCCGATGGACAGCTGCGCGGGCCACGCGATCTTCTTGTCCTCGACCATGACCGGGCCCGGCTCGAGCTTCTCGAGGCACTGCTCGATGATCTTGAGGCTCTCGTGCATCTCGTGGACGCGGATCAGGTAGCGCGACCAGCAGTCGGCACCGTTGTCGACCGGGACGTCGAAGTCGAACTCGTCGTAGCAGGAGTACGGCTCGGTCTTGCGGAGGTCCCACGGGAGACCGGCCGACCGCAGCACCGGGCCGGTGACGCCGAGCGCGAGGCACGCGTCGACCGGCAGGTACCCGACGCCCTTGAGCCGGTTGCGCCAGATCGGCTGACCGGTGAACAGCTTGTCGTACAGCGGAAGGCGCTGCTTCATCGTCTTGACGAACTCGGTGACCTTCTCGCGGTAGTCCGCCGGCATGTCCTGCGCGAGGCCGCCGGGACGGATGAACGCGTGGTTCATCCGCAGGCCGGTCAGGTGCTCCAGCAGGTGCAGCACCTCTTCGCGCTCGCGGAAGCCGAGCGTCATCGCGGTGGTGGCGCCGAGCTCCATGCCGCCGGTGGCGATGTAGACCAGGTGCGAGCCGATCCGGTTGATCTCCAGCAGCAGCACCCGCAGCAGCTGCGCGCGGCGCGGGGCCTCGATCTGCAGCAGCTTCTCGACGCCGAGGCAGTACGCCATCTCCGTCGAAAGCGGGGCCAGGTAGTCCATCCGCGTCACGAAGGTGACGCCCTGGGTCCAGGTCCGGTACTCGCAGTTCTTCTCGATGCCGGTGTGGAGGTAGCCGATGACCGACCGCAGCTGCGTGACGGTCTCGCCCTCCATCTCCAGCACGAGCCGGAGCACGCCGTGCGTCGACGGGTGCTGCGGGCCCATGTTGATGACCATGCGCTCGTCGTGCGCCGCGTCGGCGACGACGTCGTCCCAGTCGCCGCCGGAGACCGAGTAGACGCGGCCTTCGGTGGTGTCGCGGGAATCGGCGTAGTTGACGTCGTCGGTGCTGTCGCTGCCGGTCTCGGTGGTCGACGTGCCCGTGGTGACGTCGGACAGGTTCTCGGTGCTCACGAGTACGACCTCCGCTGGTCCGGCGGCGGGATCTCCGCGCCCTTGTATTCGACGGGGATCCCGCCGAGCGGGTAGTCCTTGCGCTGGGGGTGGCCGTCCCAGTCGTCCGGCATGAGGATCCGGGTCAGCGCCGGGTGGCCGTCGAAGACGATGCCGAACATGTCCCAGGCCTCGCGCTCCTGCCAGTCGGCGGTCGGGTAGATCCCGACCAGCGACGGCACGTGCGCGTCCTCGACGTCGAGGGTGACCTCGAGGCGGATCCGGCGGCGGTAGGTCAGCGACGTGAAGTGGTAGACCGCGTGCAGCCGCTGCGGGACGTCGACGCCGTAGTCCACGCCGGACACCGAGGACAGCAGCTCGAAGCGCAGGCCGCCGTCGTCACGCAGGACCTTCGCGATCTCCGCCAGCTTCTCGCGGTCGACGTAGAAGGTGATCTCGCCGCGGTCGACCGTCGTCTGCAGGATCGACTCGGCGGGGATCTTGTGGTCGGCCAGCGCCGCGTAGAACTCGTCGGCGAACTGGTCGAACCAGCCGCCGTACGGGCGCTCGGCCGGCGCGGGGCTGTACGCCGGGAGCCGGACGCCGCCGTAGCCGGAGGTGTCGCCGGTGCCGTGGACGCCGAACATGCCCTGGCGTTCGCGCCCGGTGACGACCGGTTCGGCCGCGCCCGGGCCCTTCGCCGTGAGGCCCGTTTCGGCACGCTCGGCGCTGGACTGCTCTTCGCCGGGTTGGGGGTTCTCAGTCATCGCTCTACTTCTTCGCGTACTTGATCGACGACGCGACGAGCTCGGTGCGCGCCCCGCTGGCGGCGCGGATGGCGGCGCGGCGGGCGTTGATCGGCTCGTCCTGGATCTTGGCGTGCAGCTTGAGGATCGCGTCCAGCAGCATCTCCGGCCGCGGCGGGCAGCCGGGCAGGTACATGTCGACCGGCACGATGTGATCGACGCCCTGGACCACGGCGTAGTTGTTGAACATGCCGCCGGAGGAGGCGCAGACGCCCATGGCGAGCACCCAGCGCGGCTCGGCCATCTGGTCGTAGATCTGGCGCAGTACCGGGGCCATCTTCTGCGTGACGCGCCCGGCGACGATCATCAGGTCGGCCTGCCGCGGCGTCGCGCTGAAGCGCTCCATGCCGAAGCGGGCGATGTCGTAGCGGGAACCGCCGACCGTCATCATCTCGATCGCGCAGCAGGCGAGGCCGAAGGTCGCGGGCCACAGCGAGTTCTTGCGCGCCCAGTTGACGAGGCCTTCGAGGCTGGCCAGCAGGATGCCGTTGGGGAGTTTCTCTTCGAGGCCCATGGGTCTAGTTCCAATCCAGGCCGCCGCGCCGCCACACGTAGGCGTACGCGAAGCCGACCGTCGCGATGAACAGCAGGATCTCCACCAGGCCGAACGTGCCCAGCGCGTCCGCCTGCACGGCGAACGGGTAGAGGAAGACCATCTCGATGTCGAACAGGATGAACAGCATCGCGGTGATGTAGTACGCGACCGGCATCCGCCCGGCGCCGACGAGCGGCTGCGGGGACGGCTCGATGCCGCACTCGTAGGCGGAGAGCTTGGCCTTGTTGTACCGGCTGGGGCCGACGAGCGGCCCGAGCAGGACCGACAGCACGGCGAACGCCAGCGCCAGGACGAACAGGATCACGATGGGCAGGTAGGGCTTCAGGCTGGGGGCCTCTTGCGCCAGCTGCACCGTGTCGGTTCGGGTCAGCAACGTCAGCACGGGGTCTTCGCCATCCTTTCCGCGCCGATGCGGTTGTGCTTGTGGTGGGGAACCGCTTGGCCTCGTCGGCACCCTAAGGGACCTGGGTCACACCGCCGAGGGTCAGGGTCTCCTTACGGCCCGTGGCTGGACCGCGCGGTGCTTGTGAAATAGTTCACAAGCCACTCGTCGCGGATGTGAAGGGATTCACAAAGCATGGGGGGAGTCTAGGACGCGACTCACACTCTTGTCCCTAGGCCCCCGTGTTATAAGGGTCGCCTAACTTTTCCCGCCATCGTTGTCACGGCCCGATGACGACGCGCGCACGACCTGCGCGAAGACCGTCCAAGATCGCTCGCCGGCCGGACATTTGGGACGTCGGCGTGTGAGCTATCCCACTGACCGCACGGCCAACTTGTTAGGCCACCCGAGTGTCCGCGCGCGTATGAAGACGCCACTTTCCCTAGGAAAGATGCGTCCAAGGGGCCTCGGGACGCATCTTTCCTAGGGAAAGTGACGCGTTGGTCAGCGGGGGGACGGGGTGGCGCGGGCCAGGGCGGAGATCAGGCGGTCGACGCCGTCGCCGCCCTTCGCGTCGTAGCAGCCCGACAGGCCCTTGTAGACCAGCGGCAGGAGCTTGTTGATGCGCAGCCCGTACTTCGTGCACGCGTGCATGATCTTCGGCTTGCCGATGATCTTCGCGAACACGTTGCCCAGCTGGTAGTAGCCGCCCATCAGCTCGCGGACCGCGCGCGGGTACGCCTCCAAAGCACGTTCCCGCGAAGGGCCTTCGCGCCGCGCAAGCGCTTGCACGACGACCTCCGCGGCGATCTGCGCGGACTCCATCGCGGCCGAGATGCCCTCGCCGTTGAACGGGCTGACCATGCCGCCCGCGTCGCCGAGGAGCAGCAGGCCGTCGCGGTAGTGCGGGGTGCGGTTGAAGCCCATCGGGAGGCCGGCGCCGCCGACCTTGCCGATCGCGTTCTCCTCGCGGTAGCCCCACTCCTCCGGCGTCCCGTCGAGCCACTGGCGCAGCAGCGCGCGGTAGTCGGTGTTCCGGAACGAGGCCGACGTCGACAGCATGCCGAGGCCGACGTTGACCGTGCCGTCGCCGAGCGGGAACGCCCAGCCGTAGCCCGGCAGCAGCTTCGGGTCCCGCGGGTCCGAGCGGTCCCACAGCTCGAGGTGGCCCTCGATGAACGGGTCGTCGTGGCGCGGGCTCTTGTAGTACTGGCGCACGGCCACGCCCATCGGGCGCTTCTCGTTCTTCTGGATGCCGACGCTCAGCGCGAGCCGCGCGGAGACGCCGTCGCAGGCCAGGACGAGCGGCGCGCGGTAGTGCACCGGCGTCTTCTCCGGCCCGACCTTCGCCTCGACGCCGACCACGCGGCCGCTCGCGTTCGTGATCGCGCTGGTGACGGTGGTGCGCTCGTACAGCCGCGCGCCCGCCTTCACCGCGAGCTTCGCGAGGAGGTCGTCGAAGTCGTGGCGGGTGCGGGAAACACCGTACGGCGGGTAGCTCGTCAGGTCCGGCCAGTCGAGCTCCAGCGTCAGGTCGCCGGTGAGGATCCGCAGGCCGCGGCTGTGCACCCAGCCGGCGTCCTCGCTCGTGTCGATGCCCAGGTCGATGAGCTGCTTGACGCCGCGTGGGGTCAGGCCGTCGCCGCAGACCTTCTCGCGCGGGAACTCGGTCTTCTCCAGCAGCAGGACGTCGACGCCCGCCCTCGCCAGATAGGTCGCGACGGTGGATCCGGCGGGCCCGGCGCCGACGACGATGACTTCGGCGTCCTGGTCTGCGGTACGACGGCTCATACGCGCGAGTTTAGGCAGGCTTGCGCGCGCGGTGGATCGCCACGACGCCGAATGTGAGGTTCAACCACTCGACGTCGGTCCAGCCCGCGCTCGCGATGATCTCGCCGAGCGTGCGCTGGTCGGGCCAGGCGAGCATCGATTCGGCCAGGTAGGAGTAGGCCTCGGGGTTCGACGACGTCCGCTTGCCGACCCAGGTGAGCAGCTTCAGCATGAACCGCCGGTGGATGAACCGGATCGGGGCGAACGGCGGCGTCGAGACCTCGCAGATCACCAGGCGGCCGCCGGGCTTGACCACCCGGGCGATCTCGGTGAGCGCGGCCTTCGTGTCGACGAAGTTGCGCAGGGCCAGCGAGATCGTCACGGCGTCGAAGCTCTCGTCGGCGAAGGGCAGGTTGAGCGCGTCGGCCGCAACCATCGGCACGTTCCGGTGCTTCCCGGCGCGGAGCATGCCGAACGAGAAGTCCGCGGCCAGGCACCAGGCGCCCCCACGGGCGTACTCGACGGTGGACACGCCGGTGCCGGCGGCGAGGTCCAGAACCTTCTCGCCGCGGCGGGCGTCGAGCACGCGGGCGGTGGTGGTGCGCCAGCGCCGGTCGAAGCCGAAGGTCATGAACGAGTTCGCCCGGTCGTACCCGGACGCGACGCCGTCGAACATCGCGGCGACTTCGTGCGGGTCCTTGTCCAGGCTTGCGCGTGACATGACCTGAGATTAGTCCGCTGCTTCAGCGGAAGGTCGCCAGCATCCCGGCCACCGCCGCCGGCCAGGTGAACTCCTCGGCTCTCGCTCGCGCCGCCGCCCTGCGCAAGTCCTCCGGGCTTTCCAAGAGCCCGGTCACCGCTTCCGCGAACGCGGGCGCGTGGTCGTCCACGGCCACGCCACACCCGGGACGCACGATCTCCCGCAGCGCCGACGACGCCGACACCACCACCGGTGTCCCGGACGCAAGCGCCTCCAAAGCCGCCAACCCGAAGGTCTCGTGCGGCCCCGGCGCCAGGGAGACGTCCGCGCTGGCCAGCAGCCGGGCGACGTCGCCACGGCCGGACAGGAACCCCAGGAACGTCACCGGCAGCCCGCGCGCCCGGCGTTCGAGCGCGCGCCGCCGGGGCCCGTCCCCGGCCACCACCAGCCGGACCTTCGCACCGGCCTCCGTCAGCTCCGCGACGGTGTCCACGCTGCGTTCCACGTGCTTCTCCGGCGAGAGCCGTCCACAGTGGACGAGCAGCGCGTCCGCTCCCCCGGCGAGGTCGGTGCGCCAGCCGGTGTCGCGCATGGCGGGCCGGAACGTGGCGAGGTCGACGCCGAGCGGCACGCGGCGGACGTTCGGCGCGGCGATCCGGTCGAACTCCGCGCGCGCGAACGCCGTCGTGCAGACGACCGTGTCGTAGCTCGCCGCCATCCGCCGGTTGGCGACGTCGGCGACGCGGCGCGCCACCGGCTCGGGCAGCAGGAACTGCTCCAGCAGGCGGTCGAGGCGCTCGTGGGAGATGACCGTGCTCGGTACGCCGTGCCGCCGCGCCCAGCCACCCATCCCCCGCAGCGTCAACCGGTCCGACACCTCCAGCCGGTCGGGTTCGAGCCTGCGCAGGACCGCGCGGACGCGGTGCGGGTCGACGGCCCGGTAACCGCCGGTGCCCGGGATCTTCGGGGCGGGCAGGGAGAACCGGCGCACGCCGGTCGGCAGGACCTCGTCGGCGTAGCGGGTGCCGGGCACGACGAGCGTCACGGCGTGGCCGCTCGCGACGTAGCCGGCGCCGAGGTGGTGCAGTGCCGTGCGCAGCCCGCCCGAGCGCGGTCCGTAGAAGTTCGCGAGCTGGACGATGTGCATGTCAGGCCGCGCGGGCGGCCCGGCCCCGCACGGCTTCGTAGTGCCCGAGCAGCTCGTGGCAGACGGCGGGCCAGGTGCGGCCCAGCACGACCTTGCGCGCCTTCTCGCCGAGCCTCACGCGCAGCGCGGCGTCGCGGAGGGCGTCGACCTTCTCGACGAGCGCCGGGCCGAAGCCCGCGCGGTCGGCGGGCAGCAGGTAGCCGGTGCGGCCGGGCAGGACGAGGTCCTTGGGGCCGCCCGCGGCCGGCGCGAGCACCGGCAGGCCGGACGCCATCGCCTCCTGCACCGCCTGGCAGAACGTCTCGTGCGGGCCGGTGTGGACGAAGACGTCGAAGCTCGCGTACGCCTTCGAGAGCTCTTCGCCGTACTTCGCGCCGAGGAACGCGGCACCCGGGAGCTGCGCCCTCAGGTTGTCGAGTTCGGGCCCGTCGCCGACGACGACCAAGCGGATCCCGGGCACGCCGGCGAGCGCGGCCAGCCGGTCGACCTCCTTCTCGGGAGCCAGCCGGCCGACGAACCCGACGAGCAGCTCGCCGTTCGGCGCCAGCTCGGCCCGCAGCGCGGCGTCGGCGTGGTCCGGGGAGAACCGCTCGATGTCGACACCCCGCGCCCAGCGGTGCACGCGCGGGACGCCGTGCAGCTCGAGCTGCTCGACGGAGTCGCTGGACGGCGCGAGGGTCCGGTCGGCCCGCGAGTGCAGCCGCCGCACCCAGCGCCACGCGGCGCGCGCGGCGATGCCGAAGCCGTACGCGGCGGCGAACCCGGCGATGTCCGTCTGGTAGACGGCGATGGACGGCACTCTCAGCCGCCGGGCAGCGGCCAGCCCGCGCGCGCCGACGACGAACGGCGAGGCCAGGTGCACGACGTCCGGGCCGAACGCGGCGAGCGCGTTCAGCACCGTGCGCGTGGGCAGGCCGATCGGCAGGGAGTTGACGCCGGGGACGTCGAGGGCGGGAATCCGCACGACGGGGGCGCCGCGGTAGGAGTCCGGGCCCGGGCCGGGGGCGATGATCAGCACGTCGTGGGCGCGTTCGCGCAGGTGCTCGACGACCCGCAGGACGGAGTTGGTCACGCCGTTCACCTGGGGCAGGAAACTTTCGGTGACTATGGCGACTCGCACGTCTTGGACGATCGCACCCGATGCTGGCGCTCGTGTGACACGGCGGCCAACGCTGCCGGAACAGATCGGCTACGACATGTCATCTCAAGGTCGTGTCCCGGAAACCAGCGGGGCCCAGACTAAGCAGGCATGACCCTCTTGTCCTCCCGGCCGCCGCGGCCCGTCGAGCCCGGTTTGCTGTCGAGGGCGCTCGAAGTGGCCGGACGGCTGGCCAACGACGCCACCGACGTGATCACCGCGACCGCCGGCCGCGGCGCCCACCCGTCCACGCTGGATTCGCCGTTCGACTGGGTCACCGACACCGACCGCATCCTGGAGCGCCACACCAGGCGGGTGCTGACGGCGGAGTTCCCGGGCATCCCGGTGGTCGGCCACGAGTTCGGCGCGGACCACGGAGCGGACGTGGCGGAGTACCGCTGGGTGGTCGACTCGGTGGACGGAACGGCGAACTACGTGGCCGGCGTGCCGTGGTGCGCGTACAGCCTGGCGCTGGTGGACGCGGCGGGGCCGGTGGTGGGGGTGGTGGCGGACCCGTACCGGGCCCAGATCTACGCGGCCGCACGCGGCCGGGGAGCGAGGGCGAACGGCAAGCCGGTCCAGCTGACGGACCGCTGCGTGACGGCGGGAGCGCTGGTGTGCACGGAGTTCGCGCGGCGCGGGCCGTGGCCGGGGATGGGCGGCTTCATCGAGCGAGCGGCGGCGGCGCACGCGGGGGTCCGGGTCCTGGGATCGGCGGCGTTGTCGATCGCCCAGGTGGCGCTGGGTCACGCGGCGGCGGCGGTGTTGCACAGTTACCACGAGTGGGACGTGGCCGGCTCGGTCGCGATGGCGATCGAGGCGGGCGCGGTGGTGCTGGACAAGCACGGCGAGGACACGGCGTTGCCAACGGACGGCCTGCTGGTGGCGGCCCCAGGGGTGGCGGACGAGGTCCTGGGCTGGTGGCAGGAGACGGCCCACGCGGGCTGAGGTGGCTTGCCTGCCCGCGCGGCGCGACTACTGACGTGAATGACTCATTCATGTCGCCTGACGACATGAATGAGTCATTCACGTCATCCCGGCAGCCGCTGAGCCCCCAGCCGCTCACCCCAGCGGCCAACACGCGCCTAGACCTCCCCCCGCCCCTCGTCCCAGCCGCAGTCAGCACCGGAGACCCGGGGTCAAGGGTGAGCGAAGCGAATCGCGAAGCGACGCCGAAGGCGCCCTTGAGGCCGGGTATCCGGTGTTGAACAATCGAGGACGAGGAGCGGGGGAACACCAAAAACCCAGGTCAAACAGCGACCGACTCCTCAACACGAGCCCGCTTGTCCACCCGCCGAATCCACCAAAGCAACGGCCCAGCCACAAGCCAGGTAAAAAACACAAAACTCCCCAGCGGCAGCAAAGTCAAAGCAGCCGACCGCCCGGCAACCCGAGCCAACTCCGGATCAGAAGCGTCATACTCGATCCGCACGAGCTGCCCAGCGGCCAACCCATCCGGATACAACACCCCATTGGCCGGACTGTGCACAATCCCATCGGGCGTCTCGAAGTGGATGATGGTCCGATCGAACGCCACCGAGTCCACGGTCGCGTTCGCCGTCCCCAACTGCGCGGAGATCGCACCATCATTCCGAATAGCCGCGAAGAGCAGGCAAACACACATGACGGTGAGGAGCGAGGCAACGCCGAGGGCAGCCCACCACCCGACGCGCCTCACCCGCTCACCTCTCGTGCTCACGCGGCGAGCGTAGCGGTCCCGCTCAGTGCGCGTGTTCGGCGGCGAGATTCCGGTGGTTCGCCTGGATCTGGTCGTACGACTTCGGCTTCACCGACGCCACACGCGCGGTGAAAGCCGCAGGCGAGGCCCCGTTCGGCCCCACGGACGGCTTACCCGCCGTGTACAGCCACGTCTGGAACAGATCGTGCAGCGGTTTGCCCGAGATCTTCTCCGCCAGCGCGATGAACTCCAGGATCCGCCCGGACGAACCGCCCTTGGCAGCCTGCCACGCCTTCAAGATGGCGAAGAACGCCTGGTCACCGACGGCCGTCCGCAGCGCCTGGAGCGTCAGCGCACCCCGGTCGTACACGGCGTTGTCGAACTGGTTGTCCGCACCCGGATCAGCCGGAACGAGCTTCCACAGATCACCATCGGCCGGGTTCGAGTCGTACGTGTACTGCGCCAGCTCCGCGACCGTGCCCTCGCCCTCGTGCTCCGACCAGAGCCACTCGGCGTAGGACGCGAAGCCCTCGTTCAGCCAGATGTCGCTCCAGCGGCCGAGGGAGACGTTGTCGCCGAACCACTGGTGGGCGTTCTCGTGCGCGATCAGCGTCGTGTTCGAGCCCGCGCGGAAGTTGCGGGCGCCGTAGGTCGGCCGGGTCTGGTTCTCCAGGGAGAACGTGATGCCGCTGGTGACGACGCCGCCCTCGGCCTCGAACGGGTACGGGCCGAACTGCGTCGCCAGGAACTCGTTGATCTCCGGCGTGCGCTCGACGCTGGCCTTCGCCGCGTACAGCGAGTCGCCGAGGTCGGCGCCGTACGCCGTGACGAACGGCTTGCCGTCCGGCGTCGTCGACTGGTTCAGCTCGTACTTGCCGACGATGAACGACGTCAGGTACGTGGCCTGCGGCTTCGTGCTGCGCCACTGCCAGCGGGTCCACCCCGCGCGGCTCTTCGTCGTGCGCACGAGCGACCCGTTGGAGATGGCGACGTTGTCGTCCGGGGCTTCGATCGTGACGTCGTAGGTCGCCCGGTCGGTCGGGTGGTCGTTGGCCGGGAACCACCACGCCGAGCTCTGCGGCTCGTCGATGCCGAGCGCGCCGAACGCGCCCTTCTTCCAGGCGTTGATGCCGTCCACCGTCTCGGTCGACGGCGTGTCCGAGTAGGCGACGACGACGGTCGCGGTCTGGCCCTTGAGCAGCGGCTGCGCCGGGGTGACGACGAGCTCGCCGTTGCCGGTCTGGTTCGCGAACTGCGCGGGCCGGTTGTTCACGCGGACGCTCGACGCCTTCAGCGCGAAGTCGAGGTCGAACCGCGAGAGGTCCTGCGTGGCGGTGAGCAGCAGCGTCGTCGTGCCCGCGAGGACGTCGGTCGCCGGCTGGTAGGTCAGGCGGATGTCGTAGTGGAGCACGTCCGTGCCGCCGTTGCCGGCGTTCGGGTAGTAGGGGTCGCCGACACCGGGGGCGCCGGGCGCGGGGGCCGCGGCGGCGGTGCCGGCCAGCAGCACCGAGACGACGCCGGCCGCGAGCGCACCGAAGCCGGTGCGCGTTCTTGCACGCATTCGAATCCCTCCAACGGGTGAGGTTCAGCGCGCTCGAACGTAGCCAGCCGGGCAGCACCGAGGTACCGGCGAAGGAAGGTTCTTACCTCCTGGGACCGGTCCCGGAAACCGCTTGACTCAGACCGCGGAGACGGCGGCCGAGACCGCCGCCCGCAACCGGCCGTGCAGGTCACGGTGCCGCGCCCGGTCCACCCGCACCTCCACGACCCGCAGCCCCGGCGCCGGCCGCAGGGCCGCGCGGAACTCCGTCAGCGTCTCCGCGACGACGTGCGGGACGCGGTAGCCGGCGCACAGCGCGCCCAGGTCGGCGCCGTGCGGCGTGCCGAAGACGCGCTCGAAGCTCGCCGCGTGCTCGGGCGCCCCCTGCTCCAGCAGCGAGAAGATGCCGCCGCCGTCGTCGTTGCACACCACGATCGTCAGGTCCGGGCGCTGCTCGGCCGGGCCGGTCAGCAAGCCCGACGCGTCGTGCAGGAACGTCAGGTCGCCCAGCAGCGCGTACGACGGCCCGCGGTGGACGTGCGCCGCGCCGATCGCCGTCGACACCGTCCCGTCGATGCCCGCGACCCCGCGGTTGCGGTGCACCAGGACGTCCGGGCGCAGCCGGCCCGCCAGCGCGACGTCGCGCGTCGGGTTGGACGAGCCCACCACGAGCAGCGAGTCCGCCGGCAGCGCGTCCACCAGCTCGGACGCCAGCCGCAGCCCGGACGGCCACGGCTCCGAGTCCAGCACCGACGCGACCGCCGCGGACGCCGCCGCGTCGGCCCGGCGCCAGCTCGCCAGCCACTCCGGGTCGGCCGGCTTGGTCGGCTCGTCGAACCACTGCCCGACCTGGCGGACGTTGTGCGCGGGCGCCGGCCAGTCCGAGTCCGGGCGGACCAGCAGGACCTCCACCGACGGGTCCGAGATCACCTTCTGGATCTGCCGGAACACCGTCGGCCGGCCGAGGCAGAGCACCTGCTCCGGCTTGTGCTTCGCGATGAACTCCTCGACGCCCAGCAGCCACGCGCCGGACGAGATCGCCGTGCCGCCGGACAGGCCCAGCCCGCCGGTCTCCGACACCACCGGCCAGCCGTGCTGCTCGGCCCACTCGCTGGCCGCCTGGACGCCGGTGTCGCACGCGATGACCAGGCCGTGCCGCGCCGACGGCACCACGAACGACGGCAGCGCGCCGAAGTCGGGCAGCTCGGTCCAGCGGGAGCCGTCGGGCCGGCCGTCGAGGGACTCGTACCACTCGCCGTCGTCGTCGAGGTCGGGCACGAGCGGCTCGCGGAACGGGATGTTCAGGTGCACGGGACCGCAGCGCCACTCGCCGTAGGCGGCGTTCCACGCGCGGCAGATCTGGCTGCGCCAGTAGGAGTTCTGGCCGGCCCGCCGCTCGGCGACGGCCAGCTCGTCGAAGTAGCGGGCAGCGGCGCCGTAGAGCTGGTGCTGGTCGATGACCTGCGACGCGCCCGCGGCTCTCAGCTCGGGCGGCCGGTCGGCGGTCAGCACGATCAGCGGGACGCCGGCGCGGTCGGCCTCGAGGACGGCGGGGTGGAAGTTCGCGGCCGCGGTGCCGGACGTGCAGAGCACGGCCACCGGGCGGCCGGTGCGCGCGGCGATGCCGAGGGCGAGGAACGCCGCCCCGCGCTCGTCGATGCGGACGTGGAGCTGGAGCTTCCCGGCCGCCGCGGCGTCATAGAGCGCGATCGACAGCGGCGCGTTGCGGGAGCCCGGGCAGAGGACGACGTGCGAAACGGTGTTGCGGACGAGTTCGTCGACGATGACCCTGGCCTGCGCGGTGGAAGGGTTCACCGGCAGGCTCCGTCGAGATCAGATGTGTCCACAGGTCCTATTCTCCCAAACGTGGATGACGCCCGAGTTTCCGAGCTGTTCGACCCCGCCGCGTGGACCGAGGTCGAAGGTTTCGCCTTCACCGACATCACCTACCACCGCTCCGCTGAGAGCCGCGGCGGCAAACGCGTGGTGCGCGTCGCGTTCGACCGCCCGGAGGTCCGCAACGCCTTCCGGCCGCACACCGTCGACGAGCTCTACCGGGCGCTGGACCACGCCCGGATGAGCGCCGACGTCGGCTGTGTCCTGCTCACCGGCAACGGCCCCTCGCCCAAGGACGGCGGGTGGGCGTTCTGCTCCGGTGGTGACCAGCGTATTCGCGGACGCTCCGGCTATCAGTACGCGAGCGGCGAGACCTCCGACACGGTGGACCCCGCGCGGGCCGGCCGGCTGCACATCCTCGAGGTCCAGCGGCTGATCCGGTTCCTGCCGAAACCGGTGATCGCGGTCGTGCCGGGCTGGGCCGCGGGCGGCGGGCACTCCCTGCACGTCGTGTGCGATCTCACGCTCGCCTCGGCCGAGCACGCGAAGTTCAAGCAGACCGACGCCGACGTCGGCTCGTTCGACGGCGGCTACGGCTCGGCGTACCTGGCGAAGATGGCCGGGCAGAAGTTCGCCCGCGAGATCTTCTTCCTCGGCCGCGAGTACTCCGCCGAGCAGATGCACCACATGGGCGCGGTCAACGCGGTCGTCCCGCACGCCGACCTCGAAAAAGAGGCCCTGACCTGGGCGTGGGAGATCACGCGCAAGTCGCCGACGGCCCAGCGGATGCTGAAGTACGCGTTCAACCTCACCGACGACGGCCTCGTCGGCCAGCAGCTGTTCGCCGGCGAGACCACCCGCCTGGCGTACATGCAGGACGAAGCCGTCGAAGGCCGCGACGCGTTCCTCCAGAAGCGCGACCCCGACTTCAAGGACGTCCCCTATTACTACTGAGCTGCTCCCGGTCCACCTCGACGGTTCGCTCGAAGCCCTCGACGTGCTGAAGAGGGCCGTCGCGGACGCGCTGGCAGGCGGCCCGGCGGTCCTGCCCTTCACGGACCCCACGCTGCGGGACGCGATGGCGCCGGACGAGCCCGCCGAGCCGGACACGGCCGTGGTCATCGCCACTTCGGGCTCGACCGGCGCGCCCAAGGGCGTGCTGCTCTCGGCCCGCGCGCTGACGGCGTCCGCCGAGGCGACGCACGCCCGCCTCGGCGGGCCAGGCCACTGGCTCCTGGCGACGCCGGCGCACTACATCGGCGGCCTGCAGGTGCTGGTCCGGTCGCTGCTGGCCGGGACGTCCCCGGTGTTCCTGACCGGCACCGGCTTCCGGCCGGACGACTTCGCGGCCGCGGCGGCGAAGCTCACCGGCGGCCCGCGGTACACGGCGCTGGTGCCGACCCAGCTGGTCCGGCTGCTCGACGCCGGCGGCGCCGGGCTGGCCGCGGCGAAGACGTTCGACGCGATCGTGGTCGGCGCGGCGGCGACGTCGGCGGCCCTGCGCGAGCGGGCGGCGGACGCGGGCGTGGCGATCGTGCCCGCGTACGGCATGAGCGAGACGGCGAGCGGCTGCGTCTACGACGGCTTCCCCCTCGACGGCGTCCGCGTCGACGTCGAGGGCGACCGGATCCGCATCGCCGGCGACGTCCTCGCGCACGGCTACCGGCGGCGGCCCGATCTGACGGCGGCGTCCTTCTCGGACGGCTGGTTCACGACGTCCGACCGTGGGGTTCGTCACGACGACGGCCGGATCGAGGTCCTCGGCCGCGCCGACGACATGATCAACACCGGCGGCGTGAAGGTCTCGGCGAACGCGATCGAGCGCGTGCTGACCGCCCAGCCGGGCGTCCGCGACGCGTGCGTCGTCGGCCTGCCGGACCCGGAGTGGGGCGAGGCCGTCGTGGCCTTGGTGGTCCCGGAAGATGAAGCACGCGAAGCGGACGAACTGCGCGCCGCGGTCCGCGCGGAGCTGGGCGCGGCCGCGACGCCGAAACGCGTCGAATACGGCGCTGAGCTGCCCCTTCGGGGGCCCGGCAAGATCGACCGTGCGGCCGTGAAACAGCGACTCGAGTCGGGTTTGAGCGGCTGAATGGCGGCACTTCGTTGACATGTACGGTCGGCACCCGCTTGGCTACGCACCATGACGCGCTGGATTCGCACTGCTCTCGTCACCACCGCCGTCGCCCTGGGGGTCCTCCTGCCGGCCGGCGCGGCGTTGGCCGACGGCCCCGGGGCCGATCCGAACAGCGGCCAGCTCACCTGGCAGCTGCCGACCACGAACTGACTGCTGCTCGCTGATCGACATGGCGTTGAATGGCGCCATGGCGACAGTGAACGAGTGGATCGAGGGGGCCCGGCCGCGGACGCTGCCGAACGCGGTGGCGCCGGTGGTGGCGGGTGTCGGCGCGGCGATCGCGCTGGACGCGTTCTCGTGGTGGCGCTCGGCGCTGGCGCTGCTCGTCTCCCTCTCGCTGATCGTCGGCGTCAACTACGCCAACGACTACTCCGACGGCATCCGCGGCACGGACGAAAACCGCGTCGGCCCGCTGCGGCTGGTCGGCTCGGGCGTCGCCGCGCCGAAGGCGGTGCTGACCGCCGCGCTGGTCGCGCTGGGCCTGGCCGGGGTGCTGGGGCTCGTGCTGGTGATCAGCAGCGGGCACTGGTGGCTGCTGGTGATGGGCGCGCTGTGCATCCTCGGCGCGTGGTTCTACACCGGCGGCAAGAAGCCTTACGGCTACTACGGTTTCGGCGAGATCGCGGTGTTCGTGTTCTTCGGGCTGGCCGGCGTGCTGGGCACGGTGTACGTCCAGGCGGGGCGGGTCAGCTGGGCCGGACTGGCGTGCGCGGTCGCCGTCGGCAGCTTTTCGACGGCGGTCCTGACGGCCAACAACCTGCGTGACATCCCGACGGACATCGAGTCGGGCAAGCGCACGCTGGCAACCCGCCTGGGCGACGGCGGGACGCGGCGGCTGTATCTGGTGCTGATCGCGGTGCCGTACGCGCTGAGCATCGTGCTCGGCGTCTTCCACCCGCTGCTGCTGATCACGCTGGTGACGGCGCCCCTGCTGCTGAAGTCGGTCCGCGCGGTCGGCGGCGGCGCGCACGGCCGTGAGCTGATCCCGGCGTTGCGGGACACCGGCCTGGCCATGCTCGCCTGGGCGGTGCTCGCCGCCGTCGCGCTGGGCTTCTAGCTCTCCGGGACGAACTTCCCGGTCGTCAGGAACTCCTCGAACAACGCCGTGTGCGGCGCCAGGTCCAGGCCCTGGGCCTCGATCCACTCGTCGTTGTAGTACGTGTGCGCGTACCGCTCGCCGCCGTCGCAGAGCAGCGTCACGACGCTGCCCGCCTGGCCGTCCTCGACCATCCGCGAAATGAGCCGGAACGCGCCGTAGAGGTTCGTGCCGGTCGAGCCGCCCGCCCAGTGCCCGGTGCGCTCGCGCAGCAGCCTGATGGCCGCCAGGGAGCCCGCGTCGGGGATCTGGAACATCTCGTCGATGACTCCCGGCACGAACGACGGTTCGCAGCGCGGCCGCCCGATGCCTTCGATCCGCGACGGCATGCCCGTCGCGTAGTCGAGCGCGCCCGTCTCCCACGCCCCGTAGAACGACGAGTTCTCCGGGTCGGCGACGCAGATCTTCGTCGTGTGGCGCTTGTAGCGGACGTACCGGCCGAACGTCGCGCTCGTGCCGCCCGTGCCCGCGCCGACCACGATCCACGTCGGGATCGGGTGGCGTTCCGAGCGCATCTGCGCGAACACCGACTCGGCGATGTTGTTGTTGCCACGCCAGTCCGTCGCGCGTTCGGCGTAGGTGAACTGGTCGAGGTAGTGCCCGCCGCACTCCGCCGCGAGCCGCTCGGCCTCGGGGTACATCGCCGGGGCTTCGTCGACGTAGTGGCACTCACCGCCGTAGAACTCGATGAGCGCGATCTTCTCCTTCGACGTCTTCCGCGGCACGACCGTGATGAAGCGCAGGCCGAGCATGCGGGCGAAGTAGGCCTCGGACACCGCCGTCGACCCGCTGGACGCCTCGACGAGCACGGTGTCCGGGCCGATCTGGCCGTTGACGAGCCCGTAGAGGAACAGCGAGCGGGCCAGCCGGTGCTTGAGCGAGCCGGTCGGGTGGACGGACTCGTCCTTGAGGTACAGGTCGATGCCCCACTCCGGCGGCAGCGGGAAGACGTGCAGGTGGGTGTCGGCGCTGCGGTTGGCGTCGGCCTCGATGATCCGGACGGCCTCGCGGACCCAGCTGCGGGAGTGCGGGCGGCTCATTCCGCGCTGCCCGGCGCGTCCCCGCGCAGCTGGGCGCGAAGCTCGGCACGGGCCCGGGCGCGCTTTTCGTTGCGCTTCGCCAGGCCGGCCGTGACGCGGGCGTTCAGCGGGCGGAACAGCAGGAGGCCCAGCGGCAGCCCGACGACCAGGCCGACGAGCAGCGCGACCAGCAGGGGCACGCCGACCAGGGTCAGCACCCAGGCGATCACCCCGACCAGCACGAACCGCGCCAGCAGGTACAACGTCAGGTCACGCGGCAGGGTGCCGGCCTTCTCGTCGCTCACACCAACGCAGGCTACGCCCCGCCCGCGCGGTCCTTCTGCAGGCCCGCGTTGTTCGGGCGGCCCTCGAAGCGCGTCGAAAGCACGACGGTCGTGTTCGTCCGCCCGACGCCGGGGATGCGCCGGAGCCGCCCCAGGGTCCGCTCCAGCTCGTCGACGGTCGGCACGCGCACTTTCACGACGAAAGCTTCGTCGCCCGCCACCGCGTAGCAGCTCTCGACCTCGTCGAGCTCGGCGAGCGCGTCGGCGACGTCGTCCTCCGTCGCGGTGTCGGTCGGGTGGATGCTGACGAGGGCGGTGACGCCGAGGCCGACCGAGTTCGGGTCGACGACCGCGTGGTAGCCGGTGATCACGCCGGCGGCTTCCAGCTTGCCCACCCGCTCGTGCACCGACGACGCGGAGAGCCCGACCGCCCGCCCGAGGTCCGCGTAAGTGGCCCGTCCGTTGATGCGCAACGCCGCGATGATCTTCCGGTCCAACTGATCCACGGCATCACTCTATGCGGTTGGACAATCCCCCATTGAGACCACGCCTCGCGGCCGATGACCCAGGCGAACGACATCTCCGCACGTCATGTCACCGGGATAATAGTTGCAGAACGTAAGCAAGCTGTCCGTTTTGACCTTTAAGGGCTCTTTACTCTTGGACAACCGTTCGAGTACCCGGCGGGTGAAGTGCAACGATTGCCGTGTTGGCTACCCCGGCGCGACGGGCCAGAAGGGCCCGGATTGCCTCCGGTATAGCAGTGAGGTCGTTAAGGAGGCGGAAAATGACCGCGACGATGGGCGGACGCCTGCTCACCCCTGGCGAGGTGGCAGCACTGTTCCGGGTGGACCCCAAGACGGTCACCCGATGGGCGACGGCGGGCCGGATCGGCTCGATCCGGACCCCGGGCGGGCACCGGCGGTTCCGGGAGTCCGAGGTGAACGAGCTCCTCGCGGAGCTGACCACGGACGCCAGCGAACCGGCTCGCAAGGTCTGAAGGAATTCCGGCGGAGGGCCGCGTCGGGCCCGGGGACTTCCCCGGCCCGCGCGGCCCTTCGTCATCCCCGCAACGACATGAATGAGTCATTCATGTCGCCAGAGGACATGAATGGGTCATTCATGTCGTTCGAGTAAGCGCCGCCACGACCGGGTTGGGCGGCGTTCCCGCGAACCATCCGCACGCCGGAGCCGTATCCAGGTAAAGGGGAACCAATCCCCGCCCGGCACGGCCGTTCGTGTTCCGGTCGTCACCCCGCTCGCCGGGGTTCGGGCCGAAACCCGGTCCGACGGGTTAACCTCGGGGGACCCACACGAGAGGATCCGGCATGCTCGCTCTGCTCGCGGCGGTCGGCGCGCTGGTCGTCGCCCTGCTCCTGTGGCGGTCTTTCGCCGGTCAGCGGATGGTCACTTCGCCGCCGCGCCGCGCCCCGATCGCCCCGGACGACGACCCCGACTTCCTGCGCCAGCTGGCCGAACAGCAGCGCAAACGCCGGGACGAGGACGGCTAGCGGTAACCCTGCGAAAGCGGGGTCGCGAACCCGTCGGCCACCGTGGCCGCCAGGTCCAGCAGCGCGAGGCGCGTGTCGCCGGACAGGCGGTCCAGCTCGATCTCCGCGCCCTCTTCCAGGTGCGGGTCGAACGGGATCTTGCAGACCGCGCGGACCTTCGCCCCGAAGTGGGCCGACAGCTTGTCCAGGTCGACCGAGCCGCCCTTCGGGCGGACCGAGTTGATCACCGCCACCGAGCGCTTGACCAGCTCGCCGTAGCCGTGGGCCTCGAGCCAGTCGAGCGTCGCCGAGGCGCTGCGGGCGCCGTCGACCGAGCCGGACGACACCACGACCAGCGCGTCCGCCACGTCCAGGACGCCCTTCATCGCCGAGTGCATCAGGCCGGTGCCGCAGTCGGTGAGCACGATGTTGTAGAAGTGCTCGAGCAGGTTGACCGTGCGCCGGTAGTCCTCCTCGGAGAAGGCCTCGGAAACGGCCGGGTCCTGCTCGCTCGCGAGGATTTCCAGCCGACTGGCGCCCTGGGACGTGTAGGACCGGACGTCGCTGTAGCGCGTGATGCGAGCCGCGTCGCGCAGGAGGTGGCGGACCGTCGCCGTCGTCTCCAGCGGGAGCTTCTGCGACAGCGTGCCGCGGTCCGGGTTCGCGTCCACGGCCACCACGCGGTCGCCGCGCAGGGAGGCGAACGTCGCCCCGAGCGTCGTCGTCACCGTCGTCTTGCCGACGCCGCCCTTCAGCGACAGCATCGCGATCTTGTAGCAGCCGCGCAGGGGCTGGTTGACGCGCGCGATGAGGTCGCGGCGCTGGACGTCCGCCGGGCTCTCGCCGGGGTTGATCAGCTTGCCGGAGCCGACGTAGACGGCCTTGCGCCAGCCCGACTGCGGGGGCCGCTTGACCTGCTTGACCAGGTGCGCGGTCGCGAGGTCGTGGCCGTGGCCCTGCGGCGGCGCCGCGTGCCGGCCGCCCTGGGGCTGCGGGAGCCCGGACGCCTGCTGCTGCGGGTACTGGCCCTGCGCGTACTGCGGCTGCAGCGGCGGCAGGTTCTGGTCGTAGCCGTACTGGCCCGGCGGCACCTGGTGCGGCCCGGACACGGCCGGGTTGACCTGGTGCGGCCCCGAAACCGCCGGGTTGACCTGGTGGGGCCCCGAAACCGCGGGGTTCACCTGGTGCGGTCCCGAAACCGCGGGGTTCACCTGGTGGGGTCCCGACACGGCGGGGTTCACCTGGTGCGGCCCGGACACCGCCGGGTTGGGCGGCGGCGCGACGGCCTGCGTCGGCTGCGCGTCGAGCGCGGCCGGCGTATCCGGATGCGGGTGTGAGTCCGTCCGGTCGTCGGCGAACAAGCTCACCTCAGGCTGCTTTTCGGCCTGTTCGGGGTGGCCAGGAGCCGATTCTTCGCTGGGTCCGGTCACCGGTGTAAACCTCCGCGCACTCCGCCCGACATCACGCCCCCTGGTGACGACGGTAGTCGGCGTACTCGCGGTCTGCTCAGCCCACCCCGGCGTACGAGTGCAAGCCCGCGGTGACGAGGTTCACGAAGAACAGGTTGAAGATCATCGCGGCGAACCCGACGATGTTGATCGCCGCGGCGCGCGCCCCGCGCCAGCCCGCGGTCGCCCGCGAGTGCAGGTAGGCCGCGTAGATGACCCAGGCGATGAACGCGACGGTCTCCTTGGGGTCCCAGCCCCAGAACCGGCCCCACGCCGACTCGGCCCAGACGGCGCCGCAGAGCACGCCGAAGGTGAAGACGGGGAAGGCGAAGATCGTCGTCCGGTAGGCGATCCGGTCGAGGACGTCGGCCGCGGGCAGCTTCGAGGCGAACCGGGCGAACTTCGTCTCGTCCTTCTCGTAGGCCGCGCGGAACAGGTAAAGCACGCTCGCGACCCCCGGCACCAGGAAGACGCCGGAGCCGATGATGGCCGCCGAGACGTGGATGACCAGCCAGTACGACTGCAGCGCGGGCTGCACCGGCGCCGCGGTCGTGTACAGCAGCGTGCCGTTGATGAACATCAGGATCACGACGGGCAGCAGCAGGAAGCCGGTGAGGTGGCGGACCGGGAACTTCCACATGACGACGATCCAGGTGACCACCGTGATGAAGGTGACCGCCATGCCGTACTCGTACATGTTGCCCCACGGCGCGCGGTGCACGGCGAGCCCGCGCAGCACGATCGCCGACAGCTGCAGCAGCGCGCCGAGCACGAGCAGCGACGCGCCCATCTTGCCGATCCGCTCGGGCCGGCCGGCCGTGCGCTGCGCGGCCTGAGCCTCTTCGATGGGCGGCCCGCCGGCGCCGACGAGCTCGCGCGCCCGCAGCTTCGCCCGCTCGGTGGCGAGCCGGCCCTTGGCGCCGAAACCCTGCTCGACCAGCGTCATCATCAGCGCGACGACGTAGATCGCCGCGGCGGTGGTGTACAGCCAGTCGCTGTAGGTCGACAGCGTCTCGTTGATCGGCATGCCTCAGCCCTTCTGACCACTGATCAGGCGTTCACTGATCCGGTGGAACTCTTCGCCGTACCCCGCCTGGTCGGTGCGGGCGAGTCCGGCGACCTCGATCACGGTACCCGGGTCGTCTTCGGTCCCCGGCTTCACCCGCACCCACAGCCGGCGGCGCTTGACCAGCAGGGACGCGCCGAGGCCGAGGAACATCGCGATGGCGAAGCCGAGCACGAACCCCTGCGTCGGGTCGTGGGAGACCTGCAGGGAGACCCAGTGGTTGACGCCGTCGAAGCGGATCTTCGTGCCGTCGTCGAGCTTGATCTCCTGGCCGACCTTCAGGTTCTCGCGGGCGATCTTCTTCAGCCTGCCGTCGTCCACGAGGGACTGGTCGATCTCGAACACCGACTGGCCGCGCCCGGCGTCCAGGCCGAGGTCGCCGCGCATGATGTCGACGGCGACGGCGGGGTCCTTCAGCTCCGGCGCCGCCGACGTCAGGACGTTGCCGTGCAGGAACGACGTCGGCGCGAACAGGCCGGTGATGGCCAGCTGGCGGGTCCGCCGCTGGACCTCGTCGGTGATGCCGGGCTGGTCGAACTTCGTCGCGCCTTCGGCGAGCATCGTGGTCGGGTCGACCGTGCGCCACTGGGTGTTCTGGGTCCGCTTGCTGCCGTCCGGGAAGGTGACCGTGAACTGCGGCGAGTAGCCCTGGCCCAGCAGGTAGACGCGGTCGCCGGCGGTCCGCAGCGGCGAGTTGACCTCGAGGCCGTACGGGCGCCAGGTGCCCGTGTCGAGGTCGGCGCCGGACTGGTACTGGATGTTCGCGTGGTAGTACTCCGGCTCGCCGGCCGGGGTGTACCGCACGGTGAAGTCGTTGACCTTCACGCAGAACGGATCGAGGTCGGTGCCGTCGACGCGCAGGCCCGCGTTGAAGGAGTCGTAGTTGTAGATGCCGGAGTTGCAGAACGAGCTGCCGTCGGCCTGGACGATGACCTGGCCCTCGTAGCCGTAGAGCTTGCCGAGCGCGAAGAACACGATCAGGCCGAGCATGCTGAAGTGGAAGAGCAGGTTGCCGGTCTCGCGCAGGAACCCGCGTTCGGCGGAGATCGTGCGGACGCCGTCGGCCTCTTCGCGCTCGACGCGGCGCCAGCCCGACAGTTGCTTGTGGACAGCGGCGATCTCGGCTTCGACGTCGGACTTGCCGCGGCCGAGCCGGTAGTGCGGCATCCGAGCGAGGTTGCGCGGGGTCAGCACGGGCTTCGCGCGCATCGCCTTGACGTAGTCGAAGCTGCGCGGCGTCAGGCAGCCGACCAGCGAGACCATCAGCAGGAGGTAGATGGCCGAGAACCAGATGCTGGAGTAGACGTCGTAGAACTCGAGCTTGTCGAGCAGGGTGCCCCACCAGCCGTGGGCGGCGATGTACTCGTCGACCTTGGGGGCGTTGAGCTTCCGCTGCGGCAGGAGCGCGCCCGGCAGGGCGGCCAGCGCGAGCAGGAACAGCAGGACGAGCGCGGTGCGCATCGACGTCAGGCCGCGCCAGGTGTTGCGGATGAAGGCGAAGGTGCGCTTCGCGGGCGTCGGGCCTTGCGGGGCCTTGGGGGGCGCCTCCGTGGTCGTCACAGCGGCAGCTCCAGGTTGCCCGCGAGCTCGTTGCGGAGCCAGCCCATCAGATCTCCCCAGACGCCGGTGACCAGCAGGATGCCGACGACCATCAGCAGCACGCCGCCGAAGATCTGCACCTGGCGGCCGTGCCGGCGCACCCAGTCGGTGGCGCGCACGGCCCAGCGGGCGCCGAGCGCGATGAGCAGGAACGGCAGCCCGAGGCCGAGGCAGTAGACGGCGATCAGCAGGTACCCGCGGGCCTCGGCACCGCCGGTGGCGCTGGCCAGCGTGGTGACGGCGGAGAGCGTGGGGCCGATGCAGGGCGTCCAGCCAAGGCCGAAGATCGCGCCGAGCACCGGGGCGCCCCAGACGCCGCCGCCGGGGACGCGGTGCGAGCGGACCTCGCGCTGCAGGCCGGGGATCCAGCCGAGGAACACGAGCGCCATGGCGATGGTGAGAACCCCGCCGATGCGCTGGAGGAGGTCCTGGTTGAGGACGAGGGTGTCGGCCAGCCAGACGAGGGTGCCGAGGGTGGCGACGAAGACGACGGTGAATCCGAGCACGAAGAGGAGAGCGGCGCCGAGCACGGCCCACCGGCCTTTTTTGCGTTCTTCGTCGGCGCTAACAGCGGGTGCATCGGCCCCGACGAGCGCGGCGAGGTACGCGAGGTACCCCGGCACGAGCGGCACGACGCAGGGCGAGGCGAAGGAGATGGTCCCGGCCAGCAGCGCGACGCCCGCGGCGAGCAGCAGCGGTCCGGAGATCGCCAGCTCGGTCACGGAGTTCACCCCGTTGAGGGTAGGCAGTGAGGTCCTGGTGAGAACGCCGGGGCTGGTTCACAGGACCTCGGTCACAGCAGTTCAGGACCTTGGTCCCGCCCGGCGCAGCGGCCGTCGGATGACGTGAATGACTCATTCATGTCGTGTGGCGACATGAATGGGTCATTCACGTCGTCGGTGCGGTGGGCCGGCAGGTTTCGGCGGCCGACCGTGCGGCGGGCAGCCACCCCGAAGCCCGATTGTGACTACGGACGGCAGCACCGCGTCAAGGCGGGAAAGCGTGCCTTGACCCGGCACCGCCGTCCGTGTTCTGGCTTCGGATCGGGGTGGTGGGCGGGTCTGGGCGGAGTGCCGGTCAGGCCTTCGGCTGCCGGGAAGACCGGCCGGCCCTCCGCTCGCCGCGCCGGAGTTGTCCACAACTCACCGTGAATGTGGACAGCTCCGGCCCAGCGCCGTCTGTCGGCGGGGTTTGTCGCCCCTCGCCGATAGACTGGACAAGGGCACGCCCCCCAGGGAAGGGCGGGGCGCTCGTGTTCAGCCACACGCGCAGCGTGCGGCCGTAGCCGCTCTTCGCCTTGAGCACCGTGAACCCCTGGACCGACGCCGAGGCGGGCACGACACCGCGGTGACCGCGGCGGCGGCGATCAGGCTTCGGCCGCCAGGCGCTGCGTCACCGGGAGCAGGTCCTGGGCCAGCACCGGCCGCAGGAACACCGCCGCCACGCGGTGCTGCTTGTCCAGCACGATCGTCGACGGGATGATGTTGCGCGGGTAGCCGCTCAGCTTGAGCAGCACCCGGCCGTCCGGGTCGTAGATCGACGGGTACGTCAGCTTCCGGTCGCGGACGAAGTCCTGCGCCACCTCGCGCGCCGGGTCGCGGACGTCGATGCCGACCACCTGGACGCCCTGCTTGGCCACCGCCTCCATCTCCGGCACCTCCGTGCGGCACGGCCCGCACCACTGACCCCACAGGTTGAGCACGACGACCTTGCCGGGGAAGTCCGCCAGCGACAACTGCTTGCCCTCGTTCATCAGGTCTTCGCCGGCCAGCACCGGCGCGGTCTGGCGCTGGGCGAGGTCGTAGGTGATGTCGACCTTGCCGCCCGGAGAGACGAAGCTGAAGCTGCTCCCCTGCACCACCGCGTCCTTGCCGCTGCTGCACCCGGCCAGCGCGAGCAGCGCGACAACCCCCACGACCAGCCGTTTCATGCCCCGGTCACCTTCGGGTCGGTCGTCCCCGCCGGCTCGCTGTAGACGATCTCCCGCAGCTCGTCGCCGTCGAACACCAGCGACGTCAGCGACGCCAGCGAGCACTGGCGGCGCCGCGGGTCGTGCCACAGGCGCTTGCCCTCGAGGAACCGCCGCAGCGTCCAGATCGGCAGCTGGTGCGACACGCAGAGAGCCTCGTGACCGACAGCCGCTTCGCGGGCCCGGTGGACCGCGCCCAGCATCCGGTGCGCGATCTCGACGTACGGCTCGCCCCACGACGGCTTGAACGGGTTCACCAGCTTCGGCCAGTGTTTGGGCTCCCGCAGCGCGCCGTCGCCGACGGCCACGTGCAGGCCCTCGAACTGGTTGCCCGCCTCGATGAGGCCCTCGTCGGTCGCGATGTCGAGGCGGTGCGCCGCGGCGATCGGGCCCGCCGTCTCCTGCGCCCGCTGCAGCGGCGACGCGACGACGTGCACGAGGTCGTGGCCGGCGACGGCCTCGGCGACCGTCAGCGCCTGCCGCTGCCCGCGCTCGGACAGCCGGTAACCCGGCAAGCGGCCGTAGAGGATCTTCGACGGGTTGTGCACTTCGCCGTGCCGCAGCAGGTGGACGACGGTGGTCACTTGACCGCCTCCGCCGCCGCGCGCGCCGCCGCGGGCAGGGCCGCTTCGATCACCGAGAACGCTTCGTCGTCCATGGCCGCGTTGACGAACCAGGCCTCGTACGCGCTGGGCGGCCCGTACACGCCCGCGTCGAGCAGCGCGTGGAAGAACGCCGGGTACCGCCACGTCTCGGACGCCTGCGCGCCCGCGTAGTCGCGTACGGGCGCTTCGCCGAAGAAGACGCTTACCAAGTTGCCCGCGTACTGGACGTTGTTGGCGACGCCCGCGTTGCTGAGCTCGCGGCGGAAGAGGTCGCCGAGGCGCTTCGCGTTCGCGTCGAGCGCCGCGTACACGGCGTGGTCGGCCGCGCGCAGCGTCGCGAGGCCCGTGGCCACCGCGACGGGGTTCCCGGAGAGCGTCCCGGCCTGGTAGACCGGCCCGCCCGGGGCGAGCTTCGCCATCACGTCGGCGCGGCCGCCGAACGCCGCCGCCGGCAGCCCGCCGGACATCACCTTGCCGAACGTGTAGAGGTCGCCGGCCACGCCTTCGAGGCCGAACCAGCCCGCGCTCGAGACGCGGAACCCGGTCATCACCTCGTCCATGATGAGCAGCGCGCCGTGCTCGTGGGCCAGGTCGCGCAGGCCCGCGTTGAAGCCTTCGTCCGGCGCGACCGCGCCCATGTTGCCCGCCGCGGCCTCGGTGATCACCGCGGCGATCTCGCCCGGATTGTCCACAAAGGACTGCCGGACGGCGTCGAGGTCGTTGTAGGGCAGCACCAGCGTGTCCGCGGCCTGGGCGCCCGTGACGCCCGGCGACGTCGGCAGCCCGAGCGTCGCGACGCCGGAGCCGGCCTGGGCGAGCAGCGCGTCGACGTGACCGTGGTAACACCCGGCGAACTTCACGATCTTCGACCGGCCGGTGAAGCCCCGGGCCAGCCGGATCGCGCTCATCGTCGCCTCGGTGCCCGAGTTGACCAGGCGGACCTGTTCGACCGGTTCGACGCGGTTGATGATCTCCTCGGCCAGCTCGACCTCGCCGATGGTCGGCGTGCCGAACGACAGCCCGGACGTCGCCGCCTCGCGCGCCGCCTCGACGACGTGCGGGTGCGCGTGGCCCAGGATCATCGGGCCCCAGGACGACACCAGGTCGACGTAGCGGTTGCCGTCGGCGTCCCACAGGTGCGGGCCCTCGCCGCGGACCATGAACCGCGGGGTGCCGCCGACCGAGTTGAACGCCCGGACCGGCGAGTTCACCCCGCCCGGGATGGCCGTCTTCGCGCGGTCGAACCATGCCTTGGACTGCTCGGTTCCAGTGCTCACCGGTTCAGTGAACCTCATTCAGCCGTCGGCCGGCGCGAGAGGTCACCTCAAGCGGCACGGTCGCGATCCGTAGCGCCAGCCTAACCAGAATGAGGTTCAGTCTCGCAAACCCGCCTAGGATGGCGGGCAGCCGCCCGGGAGGGGAACAGCCGGTGACCGAACGTGCCCCGCAACGCAACCCGTGGCTCATGCTGGGCGGCTTCCTGGGCGTCGTCGCCGTCGTGGCCGTGGTCGCCGCACTGGCCGCGACCTCGGCGAAGGACGTCTACGCGCGGCTCGAGCAGCCGTCGTGGGCGGCGCCGCCCTCCTGGTTCGGTCCGGTGTGGACAGTGCTGTACGTCACCATCGCGGTGGCCGGCTGGCTGTACTGGCGCACCGACGGCGAGACCCGCGGCTTCGCCGCCTACGGCATCGGCCTGCTGGCCAACCTCCTGTGGACGCCGCTGTTCTTCGAGGGCGGCGCGGCGAAGGCGGCGCTCGTCGACATCGTCGTGCTGGACGTCGTCGTGGTCGTCACGATCGTCCTGTTCGCCCGCCGGTCGAAGGCCGCCGCCGCGCTGCTCGTGCCCTACCTCGCCTGGATCCTCTACGCGACGGCGCTGAACACCGCGATCGTCGCGCTCAACTAGCGCGCCGCCTGCTGGGTGATGGCCTGCGCGGTCACGGTGCCGTCCTCGCCCGCCTGGCCCTGGACGGTGACCGTCGCGCCCGGCTTGAGGTCGGACAGCTTGCCCTGCTGGGTGACGCCGACCGTGGTCGAGTCCGATGTGGACACCTTGACGTCCTCGCCCTGCGCGGTCTTCACGTAGACCGTGGTGCCGTCGACGCGGTCGACGGTCCCGGTGGTGCCCCGGCCGCCCGCGCCGCGGAAGCCGCCGCCCTGCTGGCCGGTGCCGCCCTGAGTCCCGCCTTGAGCACCGCTCGGGCGGGTCGGCGTCGAGGTCGACGACGAGCCGAACGCGGCGTGCGTCCAGGCCCCGCCGCCGAACGCGATCGCGAGGACGACGAGCCCGGCGAGCACCAGCGTGGTGCGGGAAAACGGCTTCGCGGCCCGCCGCATTTCGGCGTTGAGGTCCCCCTCGACCGCCGGGCTGGCGACGATCTCCTCGGCCGCACTTTCACGTGAAAGTGCGGCCCCCTGGTCGGCACTTTCACGTGAAAGTGCGGGGTTGGTGGTCATCGTGGGCTCCTATTCGTGACGCAGGGCGTCGATCGGCCGCAGCTTGGCGGCCCGGTTCGCCGGGAAGCTGCCGAAGAACAGCCCGATCAGGGCGGATACCGCGAAGGCGAGCAAGATCGACGACGGCACCACGACCGGTTTGATCCCGGAGATGGTGAACCGGCTGCCGATCAGCCCGATCGCGACGCCGAGCAGCCCGCCGAACAGGCTGAGCATGGTCGCTTCGGCGAGGAACTGGCCGAGGATGGCCGCGCGCGGGGCGCCGATGGCCTTGCGGATGCCGATTTCGCGGATCCGCTCGGTCACCGTGACGAGCATGATGTTGGTGACGCCGATCCCGCCGACGAGCAGCGAGATCGCCGCGACCGCGGCCAGCAGCACGGTGAACGTCTCGGTCGCCGACGTCCGGGTCGCGAGCAGCTGCTCGGAGTTCTGGATCTGGTAGTCGGCGGTGCCGCCGAGCCGGATGCCGTGGCGGGCGTTGAGGATCGCGGTGATCTCGGACTGCGCCAGCGAGACGGAGTCGGCGCTGGTGGCCTGGACGGCGATCTGGCTGAGGCTGCCGTACCCGGCCAGGGAGTTCTGCACGGCCGAGATGGGCGCGATGGCGACGTCGTCGGCGTTCTGCAGCCCGGTGCTGCCCTTGGCCTGCAGCACCCCGATCACGGTGAACTGGATGCTGTTCAGCAGCACGTTCTTGCCGACCGGGTCCGCGGTACCGAAGATCGACTCCGCCGTCGTCGGGCCGAGCACGACGACCTTCCGCGCGGCCGTGACGTCCTCGCTGGTGAAAAGCTGTCCCTGGGCGAGGTCGCGGTTGGTCGTCGTGAAGTACGCGGGTTCGGTGCCGGCGACGCTGGAGATGTCGTACGACGTCTGCCCGTAGGTGGCGGTCGCCGTTGTGTTCACCACCGGCGACGCGGCCTTGACGTCCGGCGCGCCGATCGGGTCGACGAGCGCGTGCGCGTCCTGGACGGTCAGCGGCCGCGCCGAGGCGCCCTGCCCGCCGCCGCGCGCCGGGGAGACGTTGACGACGTTGGTGCCGAGGCCCTGGATGCTGGCCGCGATGGCCGCCGACGCGCCGTTGCCGACCGCGACGAGCAGGATCACCGCGGCGACGCCGATGGTGATGCCGAGCGTGGTGAGCGCCGAGCGCAGCTTGTTCGCGGTGAGCCCGCGGACGGCGAAGCGCAGGATTTCGAGGAAGTTCACGTGAGCGCTCCGACCGCGCGGGTGATCTCGTCCGAGACGATGAGGCCGTCGTCGACCCGCACCACGCGGCGCGCGTGCTCGGCGACCTCGTCCTCGTGCGTGATGACGACGATGGTGCGGCCGAGCCGGTTGAGCCGGTCGAACACGCCGAGGACGTCTTCGGTGCTGCGGCGGTCGAGGTTGCCGGTCGGCTCGTCGGCCAGCAGCATCGCCGGGCCGGTGACCAGCGCCCGCGCCACGGCGACGCGCTGGATCTGCCCGCCGGACAGCTCGCTCGGCAGGTGCTTGGCCCGGTCGGACAGCCCGACCATGTCGAGCGCGGCGAGCGCGCGGCGCCGGCGTTCCGCCCGGCGGAGTCCACTGTAGACGAGCGGCAATTCCACATTGGACAATGCGGACGTCCGCGGCACCAGGTTGAACGACTGGAAGATGAACCCGATCTTCCGGTTGCGCAGCAACGCCAGCTGCCGTTCGTTCAGCTTGCCGACGCCGAAGCCGTCGAGCAGGTACTGGCCGGACGTCGGGACGTCGAGGCAGCCGAGCATGTTCAGCAGCGTCGACTTGCCCGAGCCCGAGGCACCCATGATGGCGACGTACTCGCCGGGCCACACCGTGAGGTCGACGCCGCGCAGCGCGTGCACCGCCGTGTCGCCGGCGCCGTAGGTCTTGCGCAGCCCGGAGACCGCGATCACCGGGTTCGCGCGCGCCGGGTTCACCCGCGGCCGCCGAAGCCGCCGCCGGCGCCCGTTCCGGTGCCGCGCTGGCCGCCGCCGGGGAAGCCCCCGGTCCCGCCGCCCGGGAACCCGCCGGTGCCGGTGCCGGTCCGGCCGGTGCCGGTGGTGCCGGTCGAGGCCCCGGTGAGCACGACGTTCTCGCCCTCGGTCAGCCCGGAGGTGATCTGCACGGTCGACTCGCCGCGGATGCCGACCTGCACCTGGCGCGTGACGTTCCGGCCGTTCTCCTGCACGGTGACGACGTTGGTGTTGCCTGCCGTCGTCACGGCCGCGGCCGGCACGCTCAGCGCGTTCTGCGCCTCCGCCACGGTGATCACGACGCTCGCCGACTGGCCGGGCCGCAGCCCGTCCGGCGGGTCGGTCAGCGCCAGCTGCGCGCCGTAGGAGACGACGCTGCCGCTGGTGGTCGGGGTCAGGTTGATGCTCGAGACAGTGGCCTGGATCGGCTTGTCCGGCAGCGCGTTGAGCGTGACGGTCGCCTTCTGGCCGGTCTTGACCTTGCTGACGTCGATCTCGGCGACCGAGGTGTTGACGACCAGGCCGGTCATGTTCGTGATGGTGATGAAGCCGCTGCTGCTACTGCTGGACGAGGACGCGGAGCTGTTCGACGAGCCCTGCCCGCCTTGGCCGCTGCCGCTGCTCGACGTCGACTGGGAGCTGCCGGCCGAGCCGCTCGAGGACTGCTGCCCGACGGTGCCGTTGATCGCGGTGACCGTGCCGGCGCCGGGCGCGTAGAGCGTGGTGTTGTCGAGGGCTTCCTGCGCGGTCTGGACGTCCAGCTGGGCCTGGTCGAGCTTGGCCTGCGCCGAGGTGACGCTGGTGGCCGCCGACTGGGCGCTGTTCTGGGAGTTCTGGCCCGTCGCCGGCGTGTCCTCTGCGTCCTCGGCGGAGTCCAGGCTGTCCTGCGCGACCGCCAGGTTCGCCTTCGCGACCTGAAGCTGCTTCGCCGCCTGCGTGCTGTCGATCGTGGCGAGCTTCTGGCCGGCGCTGACGACGTCGCCGACCTTCACGTCGATCGAGGTGACCTTGCCCGCCGTCGAGAAGTTCGCCGCGCCGGTGTAGCTGCTGGCGAGGGTCCCGGCGGCGGAGATGGTCTCGGTGACCGTCGCGCGGCGCACCTGGGTGCTGCGCGTCTGCGCCTGCGCCGTGCTCGGTTCGGGGCTGAACGCCTGGTATATCCCGAAACCCGCTCCGGCCAGCAGTACGACCAGAGCACCGTTGATCACCCATGCCTTCGAGGCACGCACGCGCGTCATGCGGCAACAGTGCTGCCGCTGCTTAGCAATTGCCTGTTCGTTCCCTGTGCGGGAGCTGTGTATCAGGCCTTCGGCGCGCGGTGCCGCGCACGCACGGCGAGCAGCAGCTGACGCACCGCGTCGACCAGCAGGATCGCGGCCACGGTGCCGAGCCCGATGGCGGCGGCGAGCAGGCCCCCGAAGTACCGGTGCGACTCGAGGACGGCACCGTCGTCGGTCCGCGTGACGACGATCGCGCGGCCGCCGTGCCAGAGGGCGTAGGCGGCCCACCCGGCGGCGACGGCGAGCACGACTTCCACGACGGCGACGAGCGTCCGCCACGGCTTGTGCAGCCGGGCTTGCGGGCCGGGTTCTTCCGGCGGCCAGAGCTCGGCCCCGGTGGGCTGCGGAAGGTCGATCACGGAAGCGATTTTCTCATGCTTCCTCCGGCGTCGCCCGGACGAGCCGGTCCAGCGCGTCCTTCAGCGCTTCGACGTCCTTCGCCCACGCCAGGACGACCGTGCCGTCCGCCAGCTCGACCGGGAGCGAGTCGTACTTGCGCGGCACCGTCCAGCCGCCGCCCAGGACCCGCGCCCCCACCGGCACCCCGACGTCCGTCACCGACGCCAGCTGGTCCGCCGGGACCTTCTCGCGGCCCTGGCGCAGCTGCTTCGTCGTCACTTCCAGCGAGAGGAACCGGCGGCGCGCGTACACCCACGGCACCGTGATGACGCACAGCCCGAACCCGACCATCAGCCAGCCCACCACGTGCACCGGCCCGCCCGTGACCAGCTCCGCCAGCGCGCCGAGCAGCGCGAACACCGGACCCCACACGACGGCGGTCCAGCTCACGCCCGACTCGGCGTAGAGCCGGTCGCTCACGGCTTGCTGCCGGCCTTCGGGAAGTAGTCGCGCACCGACGGCAGGTACATCAGGACCAGCGCGATGACGAACAGCAGCGTCGCGATGACCGACGGCAGGTTGCTGAACAGGGCGAACTGGAACAGCACGCACGCGATCGCGAGCCACGTGAGCACCGTGCGCGCCGAGCGGGTGCCTTCGCGGGCCTTGTAGGCGAACAGCGCCATCAGCAGCGCGAACACCACCGCCCCGACGAACAGCACCCAGACCAGCGTGGTGGTGCCGCTCGCGATCGCCGCCGCGTCGAACTGGCGGCCCGCCTCGCGGTTCTGCTTGATCAGCTGGTCGATCAGCTGCTGCTTGAGGACCAGGGTGAGCACCTGGCCGCCGATCAGCACGAGCCCGCCGGCGACCCAGAACCAGAAGGACACCTGCACGGGTCCGGGCGGGGTCACCTGCGTCGCGACCTGGCCCGGCAGCACCGGATCCGGCGAGCGGCCCAGTTTGCGCCGTTCGTCGTCGGTCAGACCGGTGAGGTCCTCTTTGTCGTCCACGGGGGGACTCTAATACGTCAGTCCAGCCAGGCAGCGGCCTCGGCGGCCCAGTACGTGAGGATCAGGTCGGCGCCCGCGCGGCGGATCGATGTCAGCACCTCGAGGACGGTCCGTTCGCGGTCCAGCCAGCCGTTCGCCGCGGCCGCCTCGACCATCGCGTACTCGCCCGAGATGTTGTACGCCGCCACTGGCACCGGCGAGATGTCCGCGGCCGCCTTGATGACGTCCAAATAGGACAGTGCGGGCTTGACCATGATCATGTCCGCGCCCTCGGCGAGGTCCAGCTCGATCTCGCGCAGCGCCTCGCGGCCGTTGCCCGGGTCCTGCTGGTAGGTCTTGCGGTCGCCCTTGAGCTGCGAGTCGACGGCCTCGCGGAAGGGGCCGTAGAACGCGCTGGCGTACTTCGCGGAGTAGGCGAGGATCGCCTTGTCGCGGTGCCCGGCCTCGTCGAGCGCGCGGCGGATGACGCCGATCTGGCCGTCCATCATCCCGGACGGCCCGAGCACGTGCGCCCCGGCTTCGGCCTGCGCGACGGCCATCTCGGCGTAGATGCGCAGGGTGGCGTCGTTGTCGACCCCGCCGTCGGCGTCGAGGACGCCGCAGTGGCCGTGGTCGGTGAACTCGTCGAGGCAGGTGTCGGCCATCAGCACGGTGGCGTCGCCGAGCTCGTGGCGCAGGTCGCGCAGGGCGACGTTGAGGATGCCGTTCTCGTCGACGGCGCCGGAGCCCTCGGCGTCCCGGGTCTGCGGGATGCCGAACAGCATGAGCCCGCCGACGCCGGCGTTGACCGCGTCGACGGCGGCCTTCCGCAGCGTGTCCCGGGTGTGCTGCACGACGCCCGGCATGCTCGAGATCGCCTTCGGCTGGTCGAGGCCTTCGGCGACGAACATCGGGAGGATCAGCTGGCGTGGCCGCAGCGTCGTCTCACCCACCAGCCTGCGCATGGCCGGGGTGGTGCGGAGCCTGCGGGGACGATGCTCTGGGAACACCCCTCCAAGTTACTCCCGCCGTGATCGCCGGAGTTCCGCAAGGGTGCTTGACCCCGGCTCGCGCGGGCGATTCGGTACGGGGGTGACCGAGTACGTCGAGCGCCTGCCCGTGCCGCGGCTGGCGTCCGTCGTGCGGACGGTCTGGCTCCAGCGCACCGGCGACGAGCCGTACGTCCAGCGGCACCTGCCGACCGGCGGCGTCGAACTGCACTTCCCGATCGGCGGCCGCCCCCGGTTGCTGGGCCCGCTGACCGCGGCCCGGCTCGAGGTCATCCCGGCCCGCACGACCCTCGTCGGCGTCCGGTTCCACCCGGGGGCCGCGCCACCGCTGCCGGTACCCCTCGACGAGCTGGTCGACCAGCACGTAGACCTGGCCGACGACCGATTGGCCGAAGCCGTCGCCGCGTCCCCGGAACGGGCCCTCGAAACCATCCAGGCCCAGCTGCCCGTGAGAGCGGTGGACCCGCTGATGGCCGAGGCCGTGCGGCTGCTGATGCCGTGGCGCCCGGTCGACATCGACACCCTGGCCGGGCACCTCGCGCTCTCCCCCAGCCAGCTGCGCCGCCGCTGCCTGCGCGCGGTGGGCGTCGCGCCGAAGGTGCTCCAGCGGACGCTGCGGTTCCAGGGTTTCCTCGCACTGGCCCAGGCGGGCGCGGGCGGTCCGGCCGGGCTCGCCGCCGACGCCGGGTACGCCGACCAGGCGCACCTCAACCGCGAGTGCCTCCGGCTGACCGGGTTGACTCCGCGCGCGCTGCTCGGCGGCAGCGTCTCCGCGTGCGCTTGCGGCCACGACCACTCGGCGTCCTACCTGCCGTTCCTGCGCGATTCGTTCAAGAACCGGCGGTTCGGCGTCCCTAGCCTGGCGCGATGATCCTCGTCACCGGCGGGCTCGGCATGATCGGCGCCCACACCGCCCGCGCGCTGCTGCACCTCGGCCACGACGTCGTCGTGACGGCCCACCGGCGCGCCGAAGTCCCGTCGTTCCTCGAAGGCCGGGTCACGGTCGAACAGCTCGACGTCACCGACCGGGACGCGTTCCTGGCGCTCGGTTCGCGCCACGACATCAGCGACATCGTCCACCTGGCCGGCAGCATCCCGGGCGACGATCCGGTGGACTTCTTCCGGACGGACCTCACCGGCCTGCTCAACGCCCTCGACGCGGCCCGCGCGTGGGGTGTCCGGCGGTTCGCGGTCGCGAGCAGCCTGGGCGTGTACATCGGCCGTCCCGAAGTTCCCTGGCACGAGGGCTTGGACCTGCCGACGGCGTCCCTGCCGCACCTGATCATCGCGTTCAAGAAGGCGGTCGAGCCGCTGACGACGCACAGCCTGGCGGGCAGCGGCGTCCAGCCGGTGGTGCTGCGGATCGGCACGATCTGGGGCCCGCTGGTGGATCCGCGGTCACCGTTCTGCCCGATCCCCTCGCTGGTCAACACGGCCACGTCGGACATGCACACCGACGACGGCGGCGACGTCTGCTACGCCCCGGACGCGGGCCGCGCGATCGCCCTGCTGACCACGGCTCCGACGGTGAACCACGAGGTCTACAACGTCTCGAGCGGCCGCCCGTTCACGTACGGCGAGTTCGCGTCGGCGCTGGGCGTAACTCTGCAGCCGGGCGGCTCGAACGGCCCGTACCTGGACATCTCGCGCCTGACCGCGGACACGGGCTTCAAGCCGCAGTTCGACGTCCCGGCCTCGGTGGCCGACTACCTGAAGTGGCGCGAGACCAACCCCCGCTGAAACGACCGAAGGCCGCCCCGATCGGGGCGGCCTTCGTCGTGAAGCGCGTCAGGAGCGGCGGGCCCGCTTCGCCTTGCGCGGCGGCGGCAGCGCACCCTCCGCGCGAAGCCGGGCGGCGTGCTCGGCGAGTGCGTCCACCAGGTGCGGCACGTCCGCCTTCTCCGGCTGGACGTCGACCCGCAGCCCGAACTCCACGGCGGTCTCCGCGGTCTTCGGGCCGATGCACGCGACCAGCGTGCGGGTGTGCGGCTTGCCGGCGATGCCGACCAGGTTCCGCACGGTCGAAGACGAGGTGAAGCAGACCGCGTCGAAACCGCCGGTCTTGATCATCTCGCGGGTCTCGGCGGGCGGCGGCGCGGCGCGGACCGTCCGGTACGCCGTCACGTCGTCGATCTCCCAGCCGCGGTCGCGCAGGCCGGCCGACAGCGTCTCGGTGGCGATGTCCGCCCGCGGCAGCAGCACGCGGTCGACCGGGTCGAGGACGTCGTCGTACGGCGGGAACTCGGCCAGGAGCCCTTCCGAAGACTGCTCACCCGAGGGGACCAGCTCCGGGATGATGCCGAACGAGCGCACCTTCGCCGCGGTCGATTCGCCGACGCAGGCGATCTTCACGCCGGAGAACGCGCGGGCGTCGAGCCCGAACTCCTCGAACTTCTCCCACACCGCGCGGACCGCGTTGGTGGAGGTGAAGACGATCCACTGGTAGCGGCCGTCGACCAGGCCCTTGACCGAGCGCTCCATCTGCGCCGGGCTGCGGGGCGGCTCGACCGAGATGGTCGGCACCTCGTGCGACGTCGCGCCGTGGCCGCGCAGGCGCTCGGCCATCTCGCCCGCCTGCTCCTTGGTGCGCGGCACCAGGACCTTCCAGCCGTACAGCGCGCGCGACTCCCACCACGACAGCTTCGAGCGGTGCCCGGCGGCCTGGCCGATCGTGACGATCAGCGGCCCGACGAGCTCGCCCGCGTCGTTGGCGACCTTCTCGAGCGTGGTGTCCAGGGTGCGCTGGGTGTTGATGGTGCCGTTCGCGGTGACCGCGACCGGGGTCGACGCCGGGACGCCGTTGCCGGTCAGCGCCGACGCGGCCTCGGCCAGGTGCGCCGACGTCGCGTGCAGCACCAGCGGGCCCGGCGAAGCGGCCAGCGCCGCCCAGTCGACGTCGCCGCGGACGTCGACCTCGGTGTGCGTGCCGCCCAGCGCGACGCCCGCGTACGCCGGCACGGCCGCGCCCGGCGAGACGCCCGGGATGACGTCGAACACGGCGCTCGTGCGCGCGACCGCCTGGACCTCGGCCACCACGGCCGGGGTGGTCAGCGGGTCGCCGGCGACCAGGCGCAGCACCAGCCGGCCGGCCTTGGCCTCGGCGGTGAGGTCCTTGGCGACCTCGGTGGCCTCGCCGACGGCGGGCCGGACCTCGGCGCCCTCGGCGGCCATGGCCAGCACCGCCTGGGGGACGTCGGGGTCGGTCACCACGACCTCGGCCTTGGTCAGCAGCTCCTGGGCCCGGACCGTGAGCAGGCCGGCGTCGCCGGGGCCGGAGCCCACGAACGCTACGCGCCCGGTGGTCTTTCGCGCGGGGGTCATCTGTGCGTTTCTCCTCTTGCGGCGGCCGTGCGGGATCGCACGGACGCAGGTCTCCTACACGTCTTTTCGGAAGCGCTCGCGAGAGCGCTACTGAGCGGGTCCGGAGAGGGCTCCGGCTCCGAGGTCCAGCAGCTCGGCGGCCAGGTCCTTGCCCAGCTGGGCGGCCTGGTCCTTGTCGGCGAGCGCGATGGCCCGGACCATGTCCACCGCGCCGTTCTCGCCTTCGGCCGCGGCGGTGCCGCGCAGCGAGATCCGTTCCACGACCTTGCCCTCGGCGTCGAGATCTTCGACGATCTCGGCGAGCGCGCCCACCGGCGCGCTGCACCCCGCCTCGAGCGCGGCCAGCAGGGCCCGCTCGGCCGTCACCGCGACCCGCGTGCCCTCGTCGTCCACTGTGGACGCGAGCAGCTGCTCGATGTCCACGTCCGCGGACCGGCACTCCACCGCCAGCGCGCCCTGGGCGGGCGCGGGCAGCATCTGGATCGGGTCGAGGGTCTCGGTGATCGCCTCGACCAGTCCGACCCTGGCCAGTCCGGCACGCGCGAGCACCACGGCATCGAGCTCGCCGTCGGTCACCTTGCGCATGCGGGTGTCGATATTGCCGCGAATCGGCACGATTTCCAAACCGAGACCCAGCGCCCGCAGCTGCGCGGTGCGCCGCGCGGCGCCGGTGCCCACCGTCGAACCCGGCGGCAGCTCACCCAAAGTCAGTCCGTCACGCGCGATCAACGCGTCCCGCGGGTCTTCGCGCGGCGGCACGGCGGCGAGCGTGATGCCCGGCTCCGGCGCGGTCGGCAGGTCCTTGTAGGAGTGGACGATGACGTCGACTTCGCCGCGCAGCAACGCTTCCCGCAGCGCGGAGGTGAACACGCCGACGCCGATCGTCGCGATCGGCGCCATCGACTTGTCGCCGGGGGTGGTCACCTTGACGATCTCGACCTCGACGCCGGTGGCGCGCAGGGCGTCGGCCACGGTTCCGGTCTGGGTCAGCGCGAGCTTCGAACCGCGCGTACCCATGCGAATGACTCTGGTCACTGCTACTTCTTCTCTGGTGGGGGCTTCGGGCTCGCCACCGCGGCGGGTGCCTGCGGGTCGAGGCAGAACAGTTCTCGCAACGCGTTCGCGTAGTCGGTGTCGGCCGTCTCGGCGGCCAGCTGCTTGACCCGCACCGTCGGCGCGTGCAGCAGCTTGTCGACCACCCGGCGGACCGTGCGGCCGACCTCTTCGCGGACCGCGCCGTCCAGTTCGGGCAGGCGGTTGTCCAGCCGGAGCAGCTCGGCGTCGACGACCTCGGCCGCGCGCCGGCGCAACGCCGTCACGGTCGGGGTCACCTCGGCGCTGCGCTGCCCGGCGAGGTAGTCGCGGACCTCGTCGAGGACGATCCCGGTCGCCTTGGCCGTCTGGCGCTCGGTGGTCGGGGTGCCGGCTTCGCGCATCCGGCGCTGGATGGTGGCCAGGTCGACGACCCGCACGTCGGCGAGCTCGCCGACCGCCGGGTCGACGTCGCGGGGCAGGCCGAGGTCGCAGACGACCAGGGCGCGCCCGCCGCGCGGCAGCACGTGCTCCGGACCGAAGACGGCGTCCTGCGCGCCCGTGCAGCAGATCACGACGTCGGCGTCGCGCACGGCGTCGGCGACCCCGGACAGCGGGATCGCGCGGGCCGGCACGCCCTGCTCGGTGACGTTCGCGGCGAGCCGGCGCGCGCGGGCGTCGGTGCGGTTGGCCACGGTGATCTCGCCGATCCCGGCCTTGCGCAGCTGCGACGCGCTCAGCGCGCCCATCGAGCCGGCGCCGACGATGACAGCGTGCTTGCCGGCGACGTCCCCGGCGGCGGCGAGCGCCTCGGACACGACCGACGCGCCGAGCTGGTCGAGCCCGGTCTCGGTGTGGACGCGCTTGCCGACGCGCAGCGTGGTCTGGATCAGCTCGTGCAGCGTGCGGCCGACGGTGCCCGCCTCACGGGCGGTGGCGTAGGCGGACCGGATCTGGCCGAGGATCTGCGTCTCGCCGACGACCATCGAGTCCAGGCCCGAGGTGACCGAGAACAGGTGCTCGACCGCGGCGCCGGCGTAGTGCACGTACAGGCTGTCGTAGAGCTCGGCGGGTTCCATCCCGGCCTGGCGGGACAGCACGCGGGTGACGTCGTCGAGGCCGCCGTGGAAGGTCTCGACGACCGCGTAGACCTCGATCCGGTTGCACGTCGAGACGAGCATGACCTCACTGACGTGCTCGGCCTGCTGCAGCTCGTCGAGCACCTTGCCGATCTCGGGCGCGGGGACCGCGACGCGCTCCAGCGTGCTCAGCTCCGCACTCCGATGCGAGAGACCGACCGCCAAGACGCTCATGAGCGCACCACCATTTCCCGTCCGCCGTCCGGACCCGAACCGTTCCGGCCGCCCTTCCCATTGTCGGACGGCAGGCCCGCACCGGGTAATCCGGAATTGCCCTGATTACCGGCGGCGTCGTCCGCGCGGCGGGCCACATGGAACGAGAGTATCTGCAGCTCCACGGCCAAATCCACTTTGCGGACCTCGATGTGAGCAGGAACCTGCAGCACGACCGGGGCGAAGTTGAGGATGCACTGGACACCGCCCGCGACCAGCCGGTCACACACCGATTGCGCGGCGGTCGGCGGGGTGGCGATCACGCCGATGGAGATGCCACGCTCGGCACAGATCCGCGGGATGTCGTCCATGTGCGACACGGGGAGGCCGCCGACGGGCACGCCGATCAGGTCCGCGTCCAGGTCGAACAGGGCCTCGACCGGGAAGCCGCGCCCCGGGAAGCCGCCGTAGTTGGCCAGCGCGTGGCCGAGGTTGCCGATGCCGACCACGGCCACCTTGTGCTGCCGGGTCAGGCCCAGGATGCGCTCGATCTGGCTGACCAGGACGCCGACCTCGTAGCCGACGCCGCGGGTGCCGTACGACCCGAGGTAGGAGAGGTCTTTGCGCAATTTCGCGGAATTGACGCCGGCGGCCTGCGAGAGCTCTTCGCTCGAAACGGTCGTCGCGCCCTGTTCCGACATTCCGGACAGCACCCGGAGGTAGACGGCGAGCCGGGCGACGGCGGCTTCCGGGATCGACTTCGCCCGGACGGCCTCGGGGGCATCCCCGTTGCGCTCGGCCGGGACGGCCGGCATTTCGGCGGTGGGGGCGTTGTCGGCGTCCGGGGTGGCCTGCCGGCGGGGCCGTCGCGGCACCCGGCCCGGGGAGTCCGCCGCGTCGCGCCTCCCCCGCTGTGTCACCACGCCGTCGTCTCCTGCCCGCTGTGCACCCGGCGGCCATCGCCACGGCCGTTCCGAACTGTGTCTTGACCCAAGGCGCGAGGTCCGGTTCGATGCGGACCGCCCGGGGGCGATGGTCCTACGGTAGACCACTTGTGAACGCGCGCACAAAGTCACTGGTCGGAGGCGGTTCAGGGGTGGCCACGATCATGACGCGGTGTCAGAATCCTTGCCCGCCAGGCACTTCCGCAGCCCAGGCCTCAAGCGCCCCAATGTGGCCTTCGGTGCGTCTGACGCACCCAAGGCGGCCTTCGGTGCGTGAGACGCAACCAAGGCCACATTGGGGCGCTTGGAGTCAGCTCGCGTCGAGGCTCACCGAGTGCCAGCCGGTCGCGCCGTCGGGGACCGGGTCCGCGCGGTTCTCCGTCTGCGTGTAGCCGTCTTGGTCGGTCGCCCGGACGAACGCCTGGTGCGTCCCCTTCGGTACGTCCAGCTCGATCCACCACATGCGCCAGGTGTCCTTGCTCACCTCGGCCGACAGCACCGCCGGCTGCCACGCCCCCTGGTCCAGCCGGACCTCGACCTTCGCGATGCCCGTGTGCTGCGCCCACGCCGTCCCCGCCAGCCGGACCTTGCCCGCCGAAACGCGCGCGAAGCCCGTCGGGGTGTCGATGCGGGATTCCGTCTTGATCGGCGCCTGCTCGGCCCAGCCGCGGCTGAGCCAGTACGCCTGCCGGTCGTCCCACTTCGCGAACTCCAGCGACTGGACCCACTTCGTCGCGGACACGTACCCGTACAACCCGGGGATCACGATCCGCGCCGGGAAGCCGTGCTCGATCGGGAGCGGCTCGCCGTTCATGCCGATCGCGAGCATCGCGCCGCGCTGCGGGTCGAGCGCGACGTTCGCCGGGGTGCCGCACGTCCAGCCGTCGACGCTGGTCGCGTACATCTGCTCGGCGCCCGGGTGCACGCCCGCTTCGTCGAGCAGGTCGACGAGGTCGACGCCGAGCCACGTCGCGTTCGAGATCAGCGGCCCGCCGACCTCGTTGGACACGCACGTCAGCGTGACGCGCCGCTCGACCAGCGGCCGGTTGCGGATGTCGGCGTAGGAGAACGTCACCTCGCGGTCGACCATCCCGTGCACGCGAAGGCTCCAGTCCTCGGTGCGGATCTGCGGGACGACCAGCGCGGTGTCGATGCGGTAGAAGTCGCCGTTCGGCGTGATGAACGGAGGCGAGCCGAGCTTCGCGAAGTCGGCGTCGGCGGGCAGCGACGGCGCGGTCCGCGCGGGGACGAGCGGCCCGACGGCGGCCCGCGAGTCCTCGGCGTTCTTGCTGGTCCCGGCCACCTGCCCGACGACGGCGGCAACGCCCGAACCCGCCACGACCCCGACGCCGGCCCGGAGGAACTTCCGCCGGGACGCCCCCGAAGCCGCACTTTCACGTGAAAGTGCGGCCCCCTGGTCGGCACTTTCACGTGAAAGTGCGAGCCGGTGCAGCCAGGTGAAGACCGCGAGCCCCGCGACGAGCGCGGCGACCGGCGCGAGCAGCGAGACCTGCCCGAGGTCGCTGCGCGCGTACACGGCCGCGACGCCGGCGGCCCCGAGCAGGACGACGAGGACCTGCCCCGCGCGAGGCGTCCGGCGCGAGAGCTGCCCGGCCAGCAGCGCGAACAGCACGAGCACCACGGCCAGCCCGATCTTGAGGACCGGCTTGTCCCACGTGCCCAGCGTCCGCTCGGCCCACTTCACGATCCCGGTCGGGCTGTGGTCGATGACGTAGTTGGCGACCGCGATGAACGGCGAAGCGGTGTAGCCGACGAAGCCGGCGACGAGGTGCCCGACGCCGAGGGCGGCCGCCAGCGCCAGCAGCCCGATGAGGGTCGCGACGGGCAGCGAAAGCCGCCGGGGCGCTTCGGGCGGCGCTTCCTGCAGAGTGCTCACGCCTCCATCTTCGGAGCGCGAGCGCGAAGCGGCTGCCCGATCCCCCTTACGAGCCGGTTACGGCTCAGGTCCCGCGCCGCCCAAACGACATGAAAGGGTCATTCACGTCGTCTGGCGACATGAATGAGTCATTCATGTCATCCGGGCGGACCGGGTCAGGCGAGGGCCTTCCTCAGCCGGTCCTCCTCCACTCGCCAGTACCCGTGCTCGGCGCCGTCGACGAGGATCACCGGGACGCGGTCGCCGTACTCCGCGCGCCACTCCGGGTCCGTGTCGACGTCCTCCGCGCGCCAGGGGACCCCCAGCTCGCCGCAGATCCGGGCGACCTCCGCCTCCGCGACCTCGCAGAGGTGGCAGCCGTCGCGGCCCATGACCGTCACTTCGTGCGCCATGCCCTCAGTCCTACCGCAACCGGACCCGGCGCAGCTTGCCGGTCGCCGAGTGCGGCAGCGACTCGGCGAACTCGACCGCGTGCGGCACCTTGTACCCCGCGAGGTGGGCCGCGCAGTGGTCGACGACCTGCTGCTCCGACAGCGACGCCCCGGAAACCGGCACCACGAACGCTTTCACCGCTTCGCCGCTTCGCTCGTCCACGACCCCGACGACCGCGGCCTCGGCCACCTCCGGCAGCTGCCCGATGACCTCCTCGACCTCGCGCGGGAAGACGTTGAAGCCGTTGACGATGATCAGGTCGTTGGCCCGGTCGACCAGGTGCAGGTCGCCGTCGACGTCCAGGTAGCCGACGTCGCCGGTGCGGAACCAGCCCTCGGCGTCCGGCCCGTGGTCACCGTCGGGCCAGTAGCCGGAGAACAGGTTGGCGCCGCGGATCGACACCAGCCCGGTCTCGCCCTCGGCTTCGAATACGTCGTCGACGTCGTCCGGGTCGAGCGGCACGGCCTGGTCGGTGCCGTCGCTGTCGACCAGCCGCAGCTCGACCCCGGGCAGCGGCCGCCCGACCGAACCCGGCTTCGGGTAGCCGGTGACCAGCGTCGACGTCACCACCGGCGCGCACTCGGTGAGCCCGTAGCCCTCGAAGACGTCCAGGCCGGTGGCCTCGCGGATCGCGCCGAGCACCTTCGGGTGCAGCGGCGCCGCGCCCGACGTCATCCGCCGGACGGTGGTCAGCTTCCCGCGCAGCTCGTCGGTGCCCAGCGCGGCGAACTCCGTGTACATCGTGGGGACGCCGGTGATCGTCGTGACGCCGTGCTCGGCGCAGTCGTCGAGGGTGCGCTGCGCCTCGAAGCGCTCCGACAGGACCGCGGTCGCACCGACGGCGACCGCGTGCAGCAGGCCGGGGCCGAGGCCGTAGACGTGGAAGAGCGGGATGGTGATCAGCACGCGGTCGTCGTGCTCCAGCGCGCCCTCGACCTCGCCGATCTGCGCCAGGTTCGCCAGCAGCGCGCGGTGCGACAGCATCACGCCGCGCGGCGGCCCGGTGGTGCCCGAGGTGTAGGAGACGACGGCGATGTCCTCCCCGGCCCGGCCCGCGTCGACGAATTCGATTGCTCCATCCGGGTCGGATTCCGGAGTGAGACCGGTCACGCCGTCCGGCAGTGCCTCATCGGCGTCGCGCGTGATGACAACCTTGGCACCGCTGTGCTCGAGCAGCTTCTCGAGCTCGGGTTCCGGCGCCTGCGGCGACAGCGGCACGACGACCGCGCCGGCGCGCAGGGCGCCGAAGAACGCGACCACGAAGTCCACCGACGTCGGCAGCCGCAACGCGACCCGGTCGCCGGGCTCGACGCCCGCGTCCACGAGCCGCCGGGCCTGCGCCTGGGCAACGGCCTCGACCTGGCGGAAGGTCAGGCCGCGCCCGGTGCCGGTCTCCTGCACGCCCACGTGGTCCGGCCACGTCGCCGCGGCCCGCGTGAGCAGCCCGCCGACCCCCGCCCGCGTCCCCTCTGGAGCACTCACGCGCGATCCACCTCTCCTCGCCCGGCCCAAACCGTTGCAAGTCTGTCATTCGGAGCGACGTCATGGGTGCTGACCGCGAGCGTCGCGTCTGCACAACCCCGGGAGCCACTACCTACTTCGCGGTAACTACACGTATGCTGCACTGCGTCGTGGGGGTGGCGGTGATCACCACCACGACCGGAGAGAGGGAGTCGCCGTGACGAACTTGCTTGCCCACGAAGCCGTGGGGCACGCGAGCCGGCAGGCCCCTGCTCTCCGGAGTTCCGGGGGTACCGTGGCCCGCTGGGCCAGCTTCGCCGCCGGAGGTGCCGCCCGATGACCGTGCCGACCGCCGTGAGCCGCGGGCCCGTCTTCATGTTCGCCGAGCGCGTGTTCGGGCGTTCCGCGTCCATGCCGGTGAGCAGGCAGGCGTCCGACGACGAGCGCGCCGAGGCGGCCAAGGCCGAGGCGTGGGACCTCGTGCGCGCCGCGCAGGAAGGCGACACGTCCGCGTTCGGCCGGCTCTACGACCGCTACGTCGACGTCGTCTACCGGTACGTGCTGTTCCGGCTCGGCGACCGCGACCTGGCCGAGGACGTCACCAGCGAGACGTTCCTGCGCGCGCTGCGCCGGATCACCTCGGTGAGCTACCAGGGCCGTGACGTCGGCGCCTGGTTCGTCACCATCGCCCGCAACCTCGTGCTCGACCACGTGAAGTCGAGCCGGTTCCGCCTCGAGGTCGTCACCGACGAGGTGACGGAGCCGGGTTCGGCGCCGTTCAGCGTCGGCGCGAGCGTCCAGGTGGGTCCCGAGCAGGAGGCGATCAGCCGCGCGACCCGCACCGAGTTGCTCCGCTGCGTCGCCGAACTGGGCGATGACCAGCGGGAATGCATCATCCTGCGGTTCCTGCAGGGACTGTCGGTGGCGGAGACGGCCGAGATCATGAACCGCAACGAGGGCGCGATCAAGGCGCTCCAGCACCGCGCGGTACGCCGTTTGGCACAACTTCTCCCCACGGGATTGCGCTGATCCCGCGAACTTTTCTGCCCGTCGACCGAAACCGGTAACCCTGACGGCTTCTGGATCGTTACTCCTGCCAGACCGGTGTCAGGACCGGCCAAAGGCCCGAGATGGAGCAGCGCAGTGAGGTTTGCGCGTGAGCGAGCCGAGATCGATCGGTTCGCGCGTGCCCTGGAGCCGTCCCCGGTACGCCGGGACGGCGAGTTCGCCGACGAGCTGGCTCTCGTCGGCGCCCTGCGCGAGCTCGGGGCGGCCGGGGCCCCGGACCTGGAAACCCGGCAGCGGATCCGCGCGGAGATCGCCGGCCGCCTGGAGACGGCGGTGGCCACCCCGCGTCGGAGGTGGCGGCCGCGGACCGCCGACCTGGTGGCCGCCGCGCTCTTCCTCTTCCTCGTCCTCTCCGGGTTGACGCTGGTGCTCTCCCGCAATGCGCTCCCGGGCGACCCGCTCTACGGCGTCAAGCGCGCCGGGGAGTCGACGGCGCTGAGCCTGACCTTCGGCGACGAGGCCAAGGCCCGCAAGCACCTGGAGTTCGCGACCAACCGCGTCACCGAGCTGGGCGAGCTGGCGTCAAAAGGCGCGAGCGAAGCCGACTACCGGACGGCCTACGACGACTTCGCGGCCGACCTGAAGGCCGGGGTCGCCCAGATCGCGACCGTGGCGACGAGCGAAGGCGGTGGCGCGCAGGCGCTGTCCGACGTCCGGCTGTGGGCCCGCAACCAGCAGGCGCGGCTCGCGACGCTCCCGGCCGGCTCGGCCCCGGTGTTCGAAGACGTCCGGGACCTGCTCGGCAAGGTCCAGGAGCGCACGAGCGGCCTGGCGGCGCGAATGAACTGCTACCAGATCACCACCGGGTCGTCGGACGACCTGGGCCTGATCCCGGCGACCGGCGAGTGCACGCAGCGGCCGATCCCGTCTTCGGGCGGCGAGCCGACGTCGGCGGCTCCCCAGTCGTCGACCGAAAGCACCGCGCCGGTGGCGACCGGCACGCAGCTGCCGCCGTCGGACGCCGCGGCGACGCCGGGCCTGTCCACGCCGACCGGCGGGGTCACGCCGCCGCCGGTGTACGGCCAGGTGCCGACGACCACGCAGCCGCCGCCGGTGACCTCGACCACGCAGCCGCCGCCGCTGGTTTCGATCCCGCCGCTGCTCCCGGGTCTGCCCCCGATCGTGATCGGCTGAGGTCCGGGCCACACCTGCGACGTCGCGGTGGGCGGCTCGCTACGCTGTGCGAAGGACCCGGACCTTCGCCGGGACGTGGCCGGACGTGGGCAGACGTGGAGGCGGTGTGCGTGTCAGCTTGGCGTGGCAGGGATAAGAGTCAGGAGCTCGAACGGCTCGCCACGCTCGCGGGCGAGGCGTCGGCCGAGGCCGCGCACGCCCGCGTGGTCGCCGAGCCCTCCGCCCCGCCCGCACCGCCGGACCTCACGGCGGCCGCGTTCTTCGACGTCGACAACACGATGATGATGGGCGCGTCGATCTTCTACTTCGCCCGCGGATTGGCGGCGCGCAAGTTCTTCACGTCGTCCGACCTGGCCGGTTTCGTCTGGGGCCAGATCAAGTTCCGCCTCGGCGGCCGCGAGAACAAAGAGGACATCAAGACCCACCGCGAGCGCGCACTGTCCTTTGTGGCCGGTCGCACGGTGGCGGAGCTGACGTCGATCAGCGAAGAGATCTACGACGAGCTGATGGCGGACAAGATCTGGTCCGGCACGCGCGCGCTGGCCCAGATGCACCTGGACGCCGGGCAGCGCGTCTGGCTGGTGACGGCGACCCCGATCGAGCTGGCGGCGATCATCTCACGCCGGCTCGGGCTGACCGGCGCGCTGGGGACGGTGGCCGAGACCCGCGACGGTGTGTACACGGGCCGCCTGGTGGGCGACCTGCTGCACGGCCGCGCGAAGGCGCACGCGGTGCGCGCGCTGGCGTCCCGCGAAGGGCTGAACCTCAAGCGCTGCACGGCGTATTCGGACTCGGCCAACGACATCCCGATGCTGTCGGCGGTGGGCACGGCGGTGGCGGTCAACCCGGACGGCGGGTTGCGGGACGTGGCCCGGGCGCGCGGGTGGGAGATCCGGGACTTCCGGACCGGGCGGAAGGCCGCGAAGATCGGCGTGCCGTCGGTCCTGGGAGCCGGGGCGCTCGCGGGTGCCGTGGCGGCGGGGATGGCCTACCGCCGCCGCTGAGGGCGGCCCACCGGCCCGGAAGGCAGCCCCCGCCCTGTCCCGGCAGGGTTCCGGCAAAGTCGTTTGTGCTGGTCATGTGGGTATTCCGAAGAGTGTGAGTGGTCGGGTGGTGTCTCGGGCGGTGTGGCGGAGTGCTGCAGCGATGCTGGTGTGCCCGGCGGTGCGCAGGGCGCTGATGGCGAGGTTGCGCAGGGTGGCCATGGCTCGGGGTGCGGTGCCGGTGCGGACGCGGGGGTGGTCTTCGCGGTAGGTGGTGTCGCGGACCCAGTGCAGCCGGTTCTCGATTTCCCAGTGCCGGCGGAGGTGGCCGGCGATGGTGGCCGGTCCGGTGCCGGCGGGCAGGTTGGTGATGCCGTAGCCGGTGTGGGTTTCGCGGGTGCCGGTGGCGCGGTCGGTGCGGTAGCGGGTGATCTGGAAAACCGTTGCCGCATGGGGAAAGTCGAGGTTGGCGGGGGCGGGCAGGACTTCGATGGTGCGTTGCTCGAGACGGCCGTGGCCGATGCCGGTGCTGATGTGGTGGCCGGCGGCTGGCCACGGCAGTGCCGCCAGCCGGGCATGCAGCCGGTGTTGGTTTGCTTTGACGGTGAATACGTAGTGCGCCTCGCGGCGGGCGAGGTAGCGGGCCAGGCCGCGGGTGGTGTGCAGGGCATCGGCGGTGACCACGACACCGGTGAGGTCGAGGGTGGCCAGCAGAGGCTGTATCCAGCTGATTTCGCTGGTCCCGGCGGTGACCTGCCGTTGGGCCAGCACCGTTCCGTCGCGATGGGTCAGCGCGGACAACAGGTGGGCCCCTGCGCCGCCGGTGCGGGCGAAGGTGCCGCGCAGGGATTTGCCGTCCACCGCGACTCCTGCCGGGGTGTCGGTGGTGGCGGCGATCCAGCCGCTGACCGCGGCGTCGAGGTCGTCGCCGTCGATGTCGCAGAGCACCCGTCGGATGGTGGCCTCGTCCGGGGGAACGTGGCGATCCCGGCGGGGGTCGAACCGGGTGCCGAGACGGGCCAGCGCCCACTGTGGTGCATCCGCGGCCCATTCCCCGATCGCAGTAAACGACTGGGCCCCGGCTGCTACTGCCGCCGCAGCCAGTGCCAGAACTGATCCCAGCGGATGCCGCAGCCCACGCCGCTTGCGTGGGTCCGGCACTCGGGTGAGGTATTCACGCAGATCAGCTACCTGATCAGGATCGAGGGAGGCCAGTCGGGTCAGCGCGGCAAGAATGGGAGAAGATGCAACAGCAGGCACGGCTCTCTCACAGACCATGGGCTTCGACAACCACATGATCACCACCGAGAGCCGTGCCTGCCTGCAACGACACGACTTTGCCGGAACCCTGCCCTGTCCCGGGGGGCGTCCCCTGGTCCAGTCTATCGCCGCCCGGGGGCAAAGACGGCCGCGGCGGAAATCTGTGGACAACTGAACCCGATGTGGACAACTCAGCCGCGGAAGACCGACTTCCGCTGCGAAAGCCGCTGGTACAGCGTCTGCTGAATCGACTCGCGGACCTGGTCCGTCAACTGGAACACCAGCATCGGGTCCTCGACCGCCTCCGGGCCGTACGCGTCCGTGGCGATCGGCTCGCCGAACTCGATGCTCCACTTCGTCGGCAGCGGGATCGCGCCCAGCAGCCCGAACATCGGGAAGAACGGCGTCACCGGGAAGTACGGCAGCCCGAGCATCCGCGCCAGGACCTTGATGTCGCCCAGCTTCGGGTAGATCTCCTCCGCGCCGATCACCGACACCGGGATGATCGGGACGCCCGCGCGCAGGGCCGCCGACACGAACCCGCCGCGGCCGAAGCGCTGCAGCTTGTACCGGGACGAGAACGGCTTGCCGATCCCCTTGAACCCCTCGGGCCACACGCCGACCAGCTCGCCGCCGCGCAGGAGGCGTTCCGCGTCCGCGTTGCAAGCCAGCGTCTGACCCGACTTGCGGGCGAACGAGCCCACCAGCGGCACCTGGAACACCAGGTCCGCGCCGAGGCCGCGCAGGTGCCGGCCGCCCGTTTCGTCGTGGACCGCCACCGCCGTCATCAACGAGTCCAGCGGGATCGTGCCGGAGTGGTTGGACACCAGGAGCGCGCCGCCGGACGCCGGGAGGTTCTCGACGCCGTACGTGTCGACGCGGAACCACTTCTTGTACAGCGCGCGCAGCGGCGGCAGGAACACCGCGTCGGTCAGCTCGGCGTCGAAGCCGAACTCGTCGACCGTGTAGTCGCCGGTCAGCCGGTCGCGGATGAAGCCGAGCGCCGAGCGCGCGGCGTCCGAAAGGGGTTCCTCCGGCGCCGGCTGGTCCGCGCCGGGGAAGGCGACGACCGGTGCGTCGACCCGCGCGGCTTCGTCACGGGGACTCGCCGCCGGCTTCTCCCGGCCCGGTCCGTGCAGGGGGATGACCTGCGCCTCGGCACCGCCCACCGTCTCCGCCTCGCTTCCGAAGTCGTCCAAGTCGTGCGGTTTGGTCATCGGCTCTGCCCCGTCGCCGCGGCGACGAGCACCTTGCCGGCCAGGCCCGCCAGCTTCCCGCCGTCGAGCACCGGTCGCAAGCCGCGTCCGGTGATGTAGTCGTCGAACGCCTCACGCGTCGTCCACCGCGGGGTGTAGCCGAACCCTTCCTTCAGCTTCGTGATGTCGACGACCCGGCCGAAGTTCAGCAGCCGGACCTGGTCGGCGGAAAAGTCGACCACACGCGCCCCGCGCAGCACCTTGCCGACCGACGGCACCACGCTCCGCGGCATCGGCAGCTCGACCCGGCCCGCTCGCCGGATCGCCTGCGAGAGGGTGAGTACCCCCTCCGATCCGACGTTGAACACGCCGGGCCGGTCTTCCAGGGTCGCGCGTTCCAGCACGGCCAGCGCGTCCGAAGAGTGCAGCAACTGGATGCGCGCGTCGTAGCCGAAGACCGTCGGCACGACCGGCAGCGCGAAGTAGCGCGAAAGGACGGTGTCGGTCTCGGGCCCGATGATGTTGGCGAAGCGGAACAGCGTCGTCGTGATGTCGGGGCGGCGCCGCACCAGGCCGCGCACGTACCCCTCCATTTCGACGGCGTCCTTCGCGTACCCGCTGGACGACGTCGGGATCAGCTCGGAGTCCTCGGTGAACACCGCCTGCGAGCGCGCGCCGGCGCCGTAGACCGCCGCCGTCGACTTGACCACCAGCTTCTTCACCAGCGGCGAGCGCTGGCACGCGGCCAGCAGCCGCATGGTGCCGATGACGTTGACTTCCTTGATCGCGCTGCGGCGCCCCGGCCCGGCCGGGTGCGCGGTGCAGGACGCGTGCACCACGGTGTCCACTTCGGCCGTGCTGATCACCTTGGCGATCAACGGGTTCCGGATGTCCGCGCGGACGAACTCGGCGTGGCCCATGCGCTGCAGCACCGTCTTGTCCGGCGCCACCGTGTCGACCCCGATGACCCGCTCGAAGTCGGGGTTGTTGCCCAGCCGGGCGAGGAGTTTCCCGCCCAGTTCCCCGGCGACGCCGGTGACGAGCACGATGTTCGACGGCATGCGACTCCCTGCGGCGTAGGGCGTGGTGGGGGTGGACGATCACCCGATGTGCGCGGGCCTGCACTCACTGGAAGCATCGCGCGGACGCCCTTGAGATGTTACCGCTCATCAGTGGTAGCTCCGGGGTGTCTTACGTGCTATTAACCGCCATTCCCCCGGAAAGCGACGAAGGCCTCACTCGAACGGGGGGAACCGGCCCACCACATGGACGTGGGCCCTCCAGAGACTGGACGGGCCA
>NZ_JBDLYJ010000014.1:217653-238160 GCF_051337345.1 Amycolatopsis sp. MEPSY49
CTGGACGGGCCACGGCTACGCACGGCTGGGTCTTACTTGCCGGCCTTACGACGCTGCACTCGCGTGCGGCGAAGCAGCTTGCGGTGCTTCTTCTTCGACATGCGCTTGCGGCGCTTCTTGATCACAGAGCCCATGGGCGCTCCTTAGGTCGTCGTCGGTCACGCTGCCCGGCGCAGCGTCCAACGGGTGGAGCGCACAGGCACGAGCGGTTTTCCAGGTTACCCGGCACCCGGTGCGGGCCGGTCGGCGGGCACGTCGTAAGGCGACGTGCCGCCGGCCGCGACGTCGATCAACCCACGTCGTAGTAAGCGCCCTGGAGGTACTCGTGCACTGCTTTTTCCGGCACCCGGAAGGACTTCCCGACCCTGACGGCGGGCAGCTCACCCGAGTGCACGAGACGGTAGACGGTCATCTTGGAGACCCGCATCAGCGTGGCCACCTCGGCGACCGTCAGGAACTGGACCTGCCCGACTGCCGGCAGATCCTCCTTCTTGTTCGGCGACATGTTTACCGCGTCCTTCGACACGTGTCGCGCCACGAGGCTTCCCCACCTGTGGTATCGACACGCACGTGCTCTATCGAGAGTAGCGGGACTGGTGGGACTAATGCGACGCCTGTCACCGAGATGGGCTCCTACCTGCGCTAACGCACAGGCACCCGCGCGTGCAAGACCTCCGGAATCGCCCATTACGGCGAATCCGGGCGCGCGGTCCCCGGTTCGAGGGGCAGCCGCAGCGGCGCCGTCCTGGCCGAAGGCGTCCGTGAGATCCACCCAGGTGTCGTCGGCGAGGTCGTAGGTGGCGTGGAGTTCGTCGACGGCTTTGATGACCGCGCGGTCACCCGCGTCCCAGCACTCGTCGGCCGGGCCGCCGGCGGCGAGCGAGCGGATCTGTTCGTCTCGGAGGCCGGCCTTCCCGGCGAAGGTGGCGATGTGCACGCTCCACTCGTAGTCGGCGCCGCAGAGCGCGGTCGTGCGGTCGATGACCAGCTCGAGCGCGATCGGCGGCCCGAGCCGGTCGAGCGCTTCGGCCGTCCCCGCGTCGAACGGCGGCTCGAGGGGCGCGATCCGTGGCTGCTTCGATTTCAGGCATGCCCGGCCGGCCGCCCGATCATGGCGCTGCTCGACCTGCTCGGCCGGCGGTGGACGCTGCGGATCCTCTGGGAACTGTGTCGTCCAGCGTGCTGGCCACACGGCTGCGCGAACTGGGCGAAGCCGACTTGGCCGGGCACGCCGAGGGCTACTCACTCACCGGGCCAGGGCCGGTCGTTGTTCGGGACGCTGGTCCAGCTCGACGCCTGGGCGGCGGACTGGCGGCCGCGTCAGCCTTCGTGAGCCTTGCCCAGCTCCACGGACCGGTCCTTCGCGGCCTCGATGGCCGCCAGCATGGCCGCGCGGACGCCGTGCTTCTCCAGCTCGCGGATGGCGTTGATGGTCGTCCCGGCGGGCGACGTCACGGCCTCGCGCAGCAGCACCGGGTGCTCGTCCGACTCGGCGAGCATCTTCGCCGCCCCGACGGCCGACTGGATGATCAGCTGCCCGGCGAGCGCGCGCGGCAGGCCGAGCAGGATGCCGGCGTCGATCATGGCCTCGACCAGGTAGAAGAAGTAGGCCGGCCCGGAGCCCGAGAGGGCGGTCACGGCGTCCTGCTGCGCCTCGGGCACCTCGACGACCCGGCCGACGTGCGAGAGCAGATCGCGCACGACGGCGAGGTGCTCGGCGGTGGCGTGCCGGCCGGCGGAGATGGCGCTCATGGCCTCGTTGACCAGCATCGGCGTGTTCGGCATGACCCGCACGACGGGGACGCCCTCGGCCAGCCGCCGCTCGTACAGCGAGGTGGGCAGGCCCGCGCAGAGCGAAACGACGAGCGAGTTCGGGCCGAGCAGCGGCGCGAGTTCGTCGAGCACGGGCTCGATGTCCTGCGGCTTCACCGCGACAACGAGGACATCGGCGCGCTTCGCGGCTTCTTCGACCTCGACGCCGCGGACGCCGTAGCGCGCGGTGAGCTCTTCGACGCGCGCCGGGTACCGCTCGGTGAAGAGCAGGTCGCCCGGCTCGTGGCCGCCGTGCAGCAGCCCCGAGAGCAACGCCTCGCCGATCTTTCCCGCACCCAGCACCGCGATGACCGTCATGGCGTAAAGCGTGCCAAACGCGCTTCAGGCGCCCGGTGCCGGGGCGAACCGCGCCCCGGGTGGTTCGGCTGCCGTGCGATGAACGACCCGTTCACCTCGCCCGACGCCATGAAAGAGTCGTTCATGGCGTTCCGGCCGGGCACCAGGGCGAGCCACGCGCTTCAGGAACCCGGTGCCGGGGCGAGCCCCAGCTGCCGGGCCTGGCACACCAGCCGCCCCTGCGAGTCCACCACCGTCGCGTCCGAGTCGAACCACGACTCGTGCACCGAACGGGACTCCACCACCACCCGCAACCACCCCGGCGCCGGCCGGGTCCGCAGCAACGCCGTCAACTGCACCGTCGGCGCCCAGCCGATGCGCCCCAGGTTCATCACCACCGGCGGGTTCACGTCGGACGCCAGCAGCGTGAAGTACGGGTCCACCAGCCCGTGCCGCGGCCGCACCCACAGCCGCATCCGGGGCGGCTCGCCGGTGCGCCCGGCCAGGTACCCCGCCGTCGCCGGGTCCAGCCGGACCTCGCACCCCTTGGCCAGGTTGAACGGCCCCTCCGTGCTCTCCGCCATCGCGAGCGCGCCCGGGGACGGCTCGGCCGGCATCGACGGCACGTCCGTCCACTCCGGGCGGCGCATCGGCAGCCGGCCGGTCGTCACGCGCGCCTCGACGCAGCTGCGGCCGCGCTGCTCCAGGCGGACCTCGACCACCGTCGCGCGGCGGCCGACCTTGCGGACGTCCGTGCGCAGCAGCACCGGGCCCAGCGCGGGCGCGTGCAGGAACTCCGCGCTGACCACCAGGGGCTCCGCGTGCGGCTCACCGCGCTCGTGGAGGGCGGCGATCGCCGCCTTGGCCAGCAGGGCCAGCAGGAAACCCCCGTGCGGGTGCGAGCCGATGGCCCACTCCGCACGCAGCACCGCGGTGAAGGTGCCGTCCCCCAGCGACCGCGCCGCACTCGCCGTGTCGAAGGACACGGCGGTGCCGTCCGTTCCGCTCACGAACGCGCCGGGCCAATGGGTAAATCCGGGCAGGTGACGATCAACGAGCGCGACGGGTTCACGGTCCGAACTTTACGTGTTCGATCCCGGTAAATGGACCCGGGAGCAGTCGTGTCCGTGGTGAACGTGCGCAATTACTGCCCGAGGTGGAATCGCGCGAACAGCAATGCCTCCGCCAGATCACGGACCCGCTCGGCGCCGGTGACCGCGTGCCGGGTGTTGATCTCCAGCACGATCTGGCCGCCGAAACCGCTGCTGACCAGCTTCTCCAGCAGCGCGGCGCAGGGCTGGCCACCCCGGCCGGGCACCAGGTGTTCGTCCTTCGGGACGCCGGTGCCGTCCGCCAGATGGACGTGCGAGAGGCCTTCGCCCATCCGCTCGGCGAGCGCGAGGGCGTCCATCCGGGCTGCCGCTGTGTGGGACAGGTCGAGCGTGTAGTGCCGGAAACCGACGTCCGTCGGGTCGATCGACGGCCGGAACGCGGAGACGCGCGAATTCTTCGAACCGCCGGGCGGGCGCACCTTGAACATGTTCTCGACGGCGATTTCGATCCCGCTGGACTCCTCCAGCTCGTCGACGAGATCACCGAAGGCGTCGCCGTAGCGCCGCTGCCACCGGAACGGCGGGTGCACGACGACGGTCCGCGCGCCGAGCTCCTGCGCGGCCTCGACGGACATCCGCAGCCGCACGACCGGGTCGGGCGACCAGATCCGCTGCGTGATCAGCAGCGACGGCGAGTGGATCGACAGCACGGGCACCCCGGTCCGGCGCGACCACCGGCGCAGGGCGCTGACGTCCTGGCTGACCGCGTCGGCCCACACCATGACCTCGACGCCGTCGTAGCCCAGCTCGGCGGCGAGCTCGAAGGCGGTCCCGGCCTTGAGGGGCCACACGGACGCCGTGCTGAGCCCGACGGGGACCGGCTGCTCGTCTGTCACGCGCGCCATCCTGCCTCGTCACCGAGGGTGCGGAGCAGGGGCACGCGCGGAAGGGGACGCGGATCTCACCGCGTCCCCCGCGCGTCAGCGGCCGACGAGCAGCAACGCCGCCGGCGAGACCGTCACCACCAGGCCGACCAGCACCGCCAGCACGGTCGTCTGCAGGTCCTCCGCGCGGCGGATCTTCCGCACGATCCAGACCAGCGCGACGACCACCAGCAGCGCCGCCACCAGGGCAGCGGCCGGGATGTTCACCCACAGCCAGTTGAAGCCCAGCCAGACGGCGGCACCGCCGACGACGCCCAGCGCCAGCTGGCCGGCCAGCGCCAGCCACGCCTTGCCCGGCGAGGCCGCGGGCTCCGGCTCCGCGACCGGCTCGGGCACGTCGTCGTACTCGTCGTCCTCGTAGCCGTCGGCCTGCTCGTAGCCGTAGTCGTCCTGCTCGAAGTCCGGGCCGCCGTCCGGGTAGCCGTCGGCGAACTCGCGCTCGTACGGCGCCAGGTCGTCCGGGATCGGGGCCCGCGACGCGCGGTCGCCGGGCGCGAACGGCATCGGCGGCGGGTACGCGCCGGTCGGCGGCCCCGCGTCGTACGCGGCCTGGTAGCCGCTGCTCTCCGGCGCGAAGCCGTCGGGCTCGAAGTCGTCCTCGGGGTAACCGTCGTCCGGCGTCTCGGTGGGCACCACCGGCATGACGCCGATCTCGGTGTCCTCCAGCTGCTCCTTCTGCCGGCGCTTGCGCCAGTTCGCGAGCCCGCCCGGTGACGACGGCTCGTCGGGCTTCGCCGGGGGCGGCGGCTGCTCGCCGGCCACCGCGTCGAACTGCTCGGTGTAGGCCTCCTGCTGCGGCTGCGGACGGCGCGCCGGGCCGCGGCGCGGGCGCCCGGGCGCGGCCGGCGGCGTCGAGAACGTGCCGCTGGCCATCGGGGGCGGCGGGACGTCGACGTCGGCGTCCGGGGTGCCGTTGAGGCCGTCGAGCCGGGCCGACAGCGGGCCGCCGGACGGCGGCGGCGTCGGCAGCTGCTGCGACGGCTGCGGCGGCGGGACCGGCAGCTGCTGCGACGGCGGCGCGGGACGGCGCCGGACCGGCGGGACGGCCCCGCGGGTCTCCTCGGCCGGCGGCGGCGTTGGCAGCTGCTGGGACGGCTGCGGCGGCGGGACCGGCAGCTGCTGCGACGGCTGCGGGGGCGGCGGCTGGCGCCGCGGCGCGCGCGGCGGCACGGGCGGCTGCGCCGACTCCTGCGGGCGTGCGAACTGCCCGGACTCCTGCGGCGGCCGGGTGAACTGGGTCGGCTCCTGCTGCGGCGGGCGCGCGTACTGGCCGGACTCGGCGCCACCGGGAGCGGGGCGGGCCGGCGGCGGCGGAACCGGCCGCGGCAGCGGCTGCGAGTCCTGCGGGACCGCGCGGGGCGCGGGCGGCGGCGGGGAGGGTGGCTCGGCGCGCCGCCGTCCGGTGGGCCGGTTCGGCGGGGGCGGCGTGCCCTCCGAGGCGACGCGGTCGATGATCGCCTGCGGGCCGGTGTCGCCGACGCCGGGACGGCGGTGCGAACCCGTCGGCCCCGGGGTCTCCGGGGTGGCGGGCTCGTCGTCGTCATCGGCCGCGCGGCGGCGGCGACGGCGACCGCCGTCGACCTGGGCACCGTGCTGGGCGAGCAGCTCGGCCACGGTCTTCTGCGGCTGGTCGCCTCCGGTCTGGTCCGTCATACCTGGTCGTCCCCTGCGCGCTCTGGGTTCTCGGCACTCGGCGAAGCGGTACCTGACGGCACGCCGGCGGCGCCGCGCGCGCTGTACGCCGACCTCCGCATGTCCGTCACCTCTCCACCGTGCCCGTTGTCCGTCCGGGAAGTCCAGCCGCGTGCTTTCACCGGTCCTCCTGTGCGCCGAAGCGGCCCACGAGGGCGGCTCCAGTCTCATCCGCGCCGTTCGAATGGTCCAGCCGCCGCAGGATGACACCCTCTCGCAGAGCCCACGGGCAGATCTCGAGTTCGGCCAAACCGAGGGCCCGCATCGTGGCCTGCGCGACGAGCGCGCCCGCCACCAGCTGGTGCGACCGGCTCGGGCTGACGCCCTCGAGCTGGGCCAGATCGGCCGACGTCATCCGCGAGATGAAGGCCAGGAGCTGGCGCAACGCGGTGTCCGTGAGCGTACGTCGCACGCGCGGGCCCGCCGCCGAGGGGGCGGCGCCGGTCAGCCGGGCGAGGGACCGGAACGTCTTCGACGTCGCGACGACGCGGTCGGGTTCACCCCATTTGGTGACCTTGCGGGTGAGGTCGGTGAGCTGGTCGTCCAGCCACGCCGACGTCGCGACGAGCTCGGAGCGCGTCGGCGGGTCGTGCTTGAAGCGGGTGCGCGTGGTGCGGCCCGCGCCCAGCGGCAGCGATTCGGCCAGGACGGGCTCTTCGTCGCGGCCCATGGCGATCTCCAGCGAGCCGCCGCCGATGTCGAGCACGAGCAGCTGGCCGGCGGACCAGCCGTACCACCGCCGGACGGCGAGGAAGGTGAGCCGGGCTTCGTCGGTACCGGACAGGACCTGCAGGTCGACGCCGGTCTTGTCGGCGACGCGGGCGAGGACCTTGGCCGAGTTCTTCGCTTCGCGGACGGCGGACGTGGCGAACGCCATGACTTCCTGGCAGCCGAGCCGCGCGGCGGCGTCCTTCGCGGATTCGACCGCGGTCACGAGGTCGTCGGCACCGGCCTTGCTGAGCTCGCCGGCGGGGGTGAGCTGCTCGGCCAGGCGCAGCACGGACTTCTCGGAATGCATCGGCGTCGGGTGGGCGCCACGGTGGGCGTCGACCACGAGCAGGTGGACGGTGTTGGAACCGACGTCGAGTACCCCTAGGCGCACGGGGGTCCAGGGTACCGGCCCTGGCGCCAGGTCTCGAACTTGTAACCGAAAACACTCGGTGCGGCCACGACCGCACTTTCCCCGAGAAAGTGATCCGGAGTCGGTAGCTCCGCTACACTTTCTCGGGGAAAGTTCGGTCTACGGAGCGTTATGTCTCGAACTTGTAGCCCAGACCGCGGACCGTCACCAGGTGCCGCGGCGAGCCCGGGTCCGGTTCGATCTTCGAGCGCAGCCGCTTCACGTGGACGTCCAAAGTCTTCGTGTCACCCACGTAGTCCGCGCCCCACACCCGGTCGATCAGCTGGCCGCGCGTGAGCACCCGGCCCACGTTGCGGAGCAGGTACTCCAGCAGGTCGAACTCCTTCAGCGGCAGTGACACCTCGGCGCCGTCCACCGTCACGACGTGCCGCTCGACGTCCATCCGGACCGGGCCCGCCGACAGCACCAGCGGGGCCAGCTCGCCGTCCGTGCCCGGCTCGCCGCCGCGGCGGAGCACCGCCCGGACCCGCGCGATCAGCTCACGCGCCGAGTACGGCTTCGTCACGTAGTCGTCCGCGCCCAGCTCCAGGCCGACGACCTTGTCGATCTCGCTGTCGCGCGCCGTCACCATGATCACCGGCACGGCCGACCGCTGGCGCAGCTGCTTGCAGACGTCGGTGCCGCTCATGCCGGGCAGCATCAGGTCGAGCAGCACGATGTCGGCGCCGTTGCGGTCGAACTCCTCCAGCGCGGCCTGGCCCGTCCCGGCGACGGCTGCGGTGAACCCTTCCTTGCGCAGCAGGAAGGCGAGGGGGTCGGCGAACGACTCCTCGTCCTCGACGATGAGAACCCTGGTCACAGGTTTCCTCCATGATCTGGGCTGTCCTGCCCGGTAACCACGAGCCTCGGGGTGCGCTCGGGGGTCTTCTCCTGCCGAGGTGCCGGCGAGGTCTTGGCGGCCCGCGTCGGCTCGGGAGCCGGTTCGGGGCTGACGTGCGCGGGGATGCGCAGGGTGAACGTCGAGCCGGTGCCGGGACGGCTCCACAGCCCGACCGAGCCGCCGTGGTTGGCCGCGACGTGCTTGACGATCGCCAGGCCGAGCCCGGTGCCGCCGGTGGCGCGCGAGCGGGCCTTGTCGGCGCGGTAGAAGCGCTCGAACACGCGCTGCTGCTCGTCTTCGGCGATGCCGATCCCGCGGTCGGTGACGGCGATTTCGACCATCCCGTCGGCCAGCCGCCTGCTGATCGACACCGGGCTGCCCGCCGGCGAGTACGCGACGGCGTTCTCCAGCAGGTTCGACAGCGCGGTGACCAGCAGCGTCCGGTCGCCCTCGATGAGCAGGGAGCTGGGGTTGTCGGTGGTGATCCGGATGTCGGCCGATTCGGCCGAAAGCGTCGTCCGGCCGAGCGCCTCGCGGACGACGGCGTCGACCTCGACGACGTTGAGGTCCGGCAGCCGCTCGGCGCCCTGCAGGCGGGACAGCGCGATCAGCTCGGTGACGAGCTGGCCCAGGCGCGTCGACTCGCGGAGGATCTTGCCGCCGAAGCGGCGGACCTCCTCGACGTCCTCCGCGGCATCGAGCACGGCCTCGGTGAGCAGCGCGATCGCGCCGACCGGGGTCTTGAGCTCGTGGCTGACGTTGGCGACGAAGTCGCGGCGCACGGCCTCCAGCCGGATGGCCTCGGAGTGGTCGACGGCCTCGACGACGGTGAAGCCGTCGCCCAGCGGCCGGACCTGGCCGAGCACCGCCTCCGGCTGGCGGCCGCGCGCTTCGAGCGGCGAGAGATCGATTTCCAGCGGTTCGTCGGTCTCGACGACCTGCTCGGCGGCCTTGCGGGCCCGCGGGTCGGCCTGGTTGACCTTCACCAGGCCGAGCTCGTAGGCGCGCGGGTTGTGCAGCACCATGTCGCCGAACCGGTTGAGCACGACGACGCCGTTGTTCGAGGAGCGGACCAGCCGTTCGAGGAGCTCCGCGACGGTCGGGCCCGGCGGCCGGGCCTCTTCGCGCCGGGTTCGCGCCCGGGCGACGAGGTAGCCGACCACCGCACCGGCCACCAGTGCGCCGATGGCCAGTGCGAGTGAAACAGGCGTGGTCACAGGCCGATCGTAAGCTGAGAAGTGGCCCTTCGGCCTAGCGTTGTCCGCCTTGTCGTGAGCACCGCGACACCTGGCGAGGACATGTTCGCCGGTGCTTCAGCCCGCGTTCACCCGATCGATTCCGCGGCGAGACATTCCGGGTGAATCACCCGGCGGTGTCGAGGGTCTTCAGATCGTCGTCGGTCAGCTCCAGTGCGGCCGCGGCGACGTTCTGCTCGAGGTGCGCGACGTCGCCGGTGCCCGGGATGGCGAGCACGTGCGGTCCTTGGTGGAGGGTCCAGGCGAGCCGCACCTGGGCCGGCGTGACGTCGTGCCGGCGGGCGACCTCGGCGACGCGCGCGTCCTCGCCCGTCCCGCTCGCGACGGCGAAGAACGGCACGAAGGCGATGCCGTGCTCGGCGCACATCCGGACGATCTCGTCGTCCTCGCGGCGCGCGGTGAGGCCGTACTGGTTCTGGACGCAGACGACCGGCGCGATCGCGAGGGCCTCGGTGAGGTGCTCCGGCCCGATGTTGGAGATGCCCAGCTCGCGGATGAGGCCCTGTTCCCGCAGCTCGGCGAGGGCGCCGAAGCCGTCGGCGAGCGAGCCCTCGCCGCGGTCGAGCGCCTGGCCGATCCGGTAGTTGACGACGTCGAGGTGATCGAGGCCCAGCTCACGCAGGTTCTGCTCGACCTGGGCGCGCAGCTGCTCCGGCCGGGCGGTGTAAAACTCCCCGGTGAAGTCGCGGCCCGGGCCGACCTTGGTGGTGATCGTCAGGTCGTCGTAGGGCGAGAGCGCGGTGTTGATCAGCTCGTTCGCCGAGCGCGGGCCGGCGAAGTAGAACGCGGCGGTGTCGATGTGGTTGACGCCGAGTTCGACGGCCCGGCGCAGCACGGCGATCGACGTCTCGCGGGCGCGGATGCCTCCGTCCGAAGTGGACATCAGGCGCATGGCGCCGAAACCGAGGCGGTTGACTGCGAAGGAGCCGAGCTGCCAGGTGCCCGCCGCGGCGGCGGGGAGAGTGGTGTTCGTGGTCATGGCTCCAGCCTTCCGACGAAGCACCGTTGACCTCCGGGTTTGGCAGTTTGCTGCCACACTGGAATGCGTGGAGAGAGTCAGTGACGTCGTCGTGGTGCGCGGCGAAGCCGAGCTGTTCGAGCGCACCGCCCACCTGTTCGCGACCGCGAACGAGATCTCGTGCGCGGCCCGCGACCTGCACACCTGGTCGGTGGCGCACCCGAGCGCGCCGGAACGCGAACAAGCCGTCCGCACAACGTCGGTGCGCAAGATGTACCTGCCCGGCGTCCTGTTCGACCCGGCGCTGGCCGAGCACCTGCGGTTCATGGCCACGCACGGCGCGCGCATCCGGATCACCGAGCGCGAGGTCAACGAGACGATCCTGCTGGACCGCCGGATCGCGATCGTCGCGGGCGACCACGTCGGCGGCGTCCGCAGCTACACCGTCGTCAGCAGCCCGGAGCTGGTCCAGGGCATCCAGTCGCTGTTCGAGGCGGCCTGGGCGGGCGGCACCGACCTCGAGTCGTACCAGGCCCGGTTCACCGAACTGGGCGCGCGGGAGATCCTCGAGCAGCTGGCGTCCGGCTGCAAGGACGAGACGGCGGCCCGCGCGCTCGGCGTCGGCCTGCGGACGTACCGGCGGCGGGTGGCGGAGCTGATGGAGGTGCTCGGCGCGTCGTCCCGGTTCCAGGCCGGGGCGCGGGCGCGCGAGGCCGGGCTCCTGTGAGGCGAGTGCTCCTGGCGCTGGTCCTGACGACCTCGGCGTGCACGTCGGCGATCTCCGGCACGGCCACGCCGCTCACCGGCAACCTCGCGCTCGTCAACGGGCCCGGGACGGCCGCCGCGCTCGACGCGGTGAAGACGGCGGCCGAGGCGGTGTTCAGCTACGACTCGGCGAACCCGGCGGCGTTCGACCAGGCCGTCGCGGCGAACGTCACCGGAGCGGCGAAGGACCAGCTCACGAAGCTGTTCGACACCATCCGGAAGAGCCCGCAGGCAGTGCGCCTGGCCACGCGGGTGCGGGAGGCGGCCGCGCTGGAGTTCACCGGCGACCGGGTCCGCGAACTGGCGGTGCTCGAGCAGGAGAACGGCACGTCGAAGGGCCTGGCGACGGTCGCGTTGACCGCGCTGAAAGCGGACGGGCACTGGCGGCTCTCGGACCTCGCCGTGAACCCGGCGCAGCCGTCCCCCGCGCCGCACCCGGACGACGGCACCCTCGCGGGCACCCGTGACGCGGCGGTGGCGGGCACGCGGGCGATCGCCGGCGGCCTGTTCACGACCGACAGCGCCGACGCGGACGGCTCGTACGCGCGGGCCGAAGCCGTCATCGCCGACCCGTTGCTGAGCGACTACCGCGCGAAGAAGGCGAGCTACGTCGAGGCGATCCGCAAGAGCGGGACGAAGGTGGCGCTCGGGCCGGACCCGATGGCCGCGGTCGTCGTGCTGACCGGCGGCCGGGCGGTGGTGCTGTTCTTCACGACGCTGCAGGTGACCGACGCGACGGGCAAAGCCGCCGGCAAGCCCTTCACGGTCGAGTTCGACGTCGTCCGTGAAGGGGCGAGCTGGAAGGCGACGGCCGTCCGGCCGGTCACCGCGGCGTGAGTCAGCGGCCCTGGTTGGCGACCGCGGCGGCGGCTTCCTTGGCGGCCTCGGGGTCGAGGTACTCGCCACCGGCCTTGACCGGCTTGAGGTCGGCGGTCAGGTCATAGCGCAGCGGGATGCCGGTCGGGATGTTGAGGCCGGCGATGTCGGCGTCGGAGATCCCGTCGAGGTGCTTGACGAGCGCGCGCAGCGAGTTGCCGTGCGCGGCGACGAGCACGGTCTTGCCCGCGCGCAGGTCCGGCACGATTTCGGACTCCCAGTACGGCAGCAGCCGCTCGACGACGTCCTTGAGGCACTCGGTCAGCGGCGCGTCGTCGCCGAGGTTCGCGTAGCGGGCGTCGCCGGCCTGGCTCCACTCGTCCTTCGGGTCGATCTCCGGCGGCGGGGTGTCGTACGAGCGGCGCCAGAGCATGAACTGCTCCTCGCCGAACTCGTCGAGGGTCTGCTTCTTGTTCTTGCCCTGCAGCGCGCCGTAGTGGCGCTCGTTGAGGCGCCAGTCGCGCTTCACCGGGATCCAGTGCCGGTCGGCGGCGTCCAGCGCGATGTTCGCGGTGGAGATCGCGCGGCGCAGCAGCGAGGTGTGCACGACGTCCGGCAGCAGCCCGGCATCGGCCAGCAGCTGCCCGCCCTGGCGGGCTTCGCCCTCGCCCTGCTCCGACAGCGGCACGTCCACCCAGCCGGTGAACAGGTTTTCCGCGTTCCACGTGCTCTGCCCGTGCCGCAGCAGCACCAAAGTCCCAATCTCGGCCATGGGTTCAGCCTGCCATGACGGACCAGCGGACCGACTGGTGACCTCGCCTCCTACCCAGAGTGTGTTACTACGAAGTAACACCTCACCCTTCGACAAGTCCGAGCGCCAACAACGCGCAAAATCCGCGCTTCAAACTGCACACCGTTATCGCCGCGAGCGAAGTTCACTCGAACGGACTAGTGAGTAGTCTTGTGATTACAGGTCGAGATCTGACAGGTTTGCTTACGTCCCGAGCGGCCGGATTCCACGCACTCCCCGGCCGGTTTCGGGCTTCGACCGCGGCTCGTCTCCCCCCTGCCGAGCCGCGGCCCGCCGGCCCCGATGACACCCCCCTCGTCACCGGGTCCTGATCGGCGGGAACTTCAGCGGGGCGGCTCGAGATCGCGACTCCCCCCTCCCTCGAGCCGTCCCGCCTGTTCCGCCCAGCTCTCCACGGCCACCCAGACGACATCCCCGGCGCCGCTCAGCCCGGCGTCGCGGCGATGTCATGAAAGGGTCGTTCATGTCGTCTGACGAGGTGAACGACCCGTTCATGACATGTGGGCGACCGGATCGGCTGCGCTGACCTGACTTTGCCGGCGCCCTGTCGCCTGACGACATGAATGAGTCATTCACGTCATCTCCGGCAGCCGCTCAGCCGCTCACCCCAGCGGCCAACACGCGCCTAGACCTCCCCGCCCCTCGTCCCAGCCGCAGTCAGCACCGGAGACCCGGGGTCAAGGGTGAGCGAAGCTCATCGCGAAGCGACGCCGAAGGCGCCCTTGAGGCCGGGTCTCCGGTGTTGAACAATCGAGGACGAGGAGCGGGGGAAACCTCAGCTCTCAACAGTCTCCGGCTTCACGACTCGCCGCCGCCGGTTCAGCCACCACCCCAGCCAACCCAACGGCCCCACGATCAGCAGGAACGGCGCAACGGCCCCCAGCACGGTCAGCAACCCGCCGCCCAAGGTCAAAAACGCGTCCCACCCCCCAGCCAACCCGCCAAGAAACCCACTCCGATCCTCCGAAGGCGGAGCCGGAGCAGCAACACTCCGAATGCTCATCGACACGGTCGCCATAGCGACACTCCCAGCGAGCGAGTTCCGCTGCTGCTCCAACGACTCCAAAGCCGACTCACGGCTCGTCAACTCACTCTCGATCGAAGTGATGTCCGACACCGAAGTAGCCTGCGAAAGCAACGCCCGAATCCGCTCAACGGACTTCCGCTGAGTAGTCAACCGAGCCTCGACGTCAACAACCTGCTCGGTCACATCCTGAGTGTTCAACTCCCGCTTGACCAGCGAAGACCCCAAGTGCGACAACTGGTCCAACACCGGATCCAACCGCTCCGCGGGCACGGCCAACGACAAAGTCGCCGACTGGTCACCGGTGCTCTCCTGCCCGGTATAACCCCCAGCACCCTGCGCGATCCCCCGAGCCTGCGCGACGACGTCCACGACCTTGACGGCGGTCAATTCCAACCGAGCACTACGCGAAAGCTTCCGTTCGGTGGCCCCGGGCTGCGGAGCCGCGACCTTCGACTCGGCCTTGCCCCCGGTCCCCTGCTGCGGCGCGGCCGGGACCTTCGCCACCCCACCGGCGCTGTCCGCCGTGGACGAAGCCCCGTTCTCGGCCGCCGAGCACCCGGCCAGGGCGAAAACCACCGCCGCGCCCGCGAGCGCCGCTCTCCATCGAGTCCGCATCCTGCGTCTCCCTCCAGTTTCGACTGGCGGTGAGACGGATGTCCGGTTCAGGGCCGTTGCACGGCCTGGGTCACGACTCGGTCAAGCCCGGTTCGTGCGGCTTCTCGGGGGCGACGAGGTGCTTGAACGCCTGCAGGTTCGCCAGCGACTCGCCGCGGGAGACGCGCCAGTCCCACTCGCGCTTGATCGACGTCGCGAAGCCGATCTCCAGCAGCGTGTTGAAGTCGCCGTCGGCGGCTTCGAGCACCTGGCCGAGGACCTTGTCCAGCTCGTCGGCGGACATCGTCTCCTTGCCGAACCGGCCGACCAGGTAGATGTCGCCGAGACTGTCCACTGTGTAGTGCACGCCGTAGAGCTTCGCGTTGCGCTGCAACAGAAAGCGATAAACGTCCTCATGGGACTCATCGGGACGGCGGCAGACGAAGGCTTCCACCGAAAACGCGTGGTCGCCGTCGACGAGCCACGCGTTGGTCTGCAGCTTCTTCGTGCCGGGCAGCGTGACGAAGTACTTGCCGGGACCGCGTTTGTCGTACTTCAGCTCGGCCGAGTCCAAAGTAGACTGGATCAGCTGGTCCAGGCTCACACCGCCACCTCCGTGCGCAGGTCCAGCGCGCGGGAGAACGCGCTCGTCGCCTGAGCATAGATGTCCAGCAGGGCGTCCGTCGTACGCCGCCAGGAGAACCGCCGCGCGTGCACGACGGCGTTGGCACCGAGTTCGGCGCGCCGGTCCGGGCGCAGGGCGACGGCGGCCAGCGCGTCCGCCCACTCGTCGGCGCCGTGGCCGGGCACCAGCAGGCCGGACACGCCGTGCGGCACCGCGACCGGCAGGCCGCCGACCTCGGCCGCGACCACCGGCGTCCCGCAGGCCTGCGCTTCCAGCGCGACCAGGCCGAACGACTCGTTGTAGCTGGGCACCGCGACGACGTCGGCGGCGCGGAAGACGCGGGCGAGCGCTTCCCCGGGCTGCGGCGGCAGGAACCGCACCTGCCGCTCGATGCCCAGCGAAACCGCCAGCTCGCGCAGCGCCTTCGGCTGCTCCAGCCCGGTGCCCGACGGTCCGCCGACGACCAGCACGACCAGCCGCGAGGCCAGTTCGGGACGCCGGCGCAGCAGGGCCGCGGCGGCGTGCAGCAGGACGTCCGGCGCCTTCAGCGGCTGGATCCGGCCGGCGAAGGCCAGCACGACGTCGTCGCCGGCCAGGCCGAGGGAAGCACGTGCGGCCGCCTGGGAGCCCGGCGTGAAGCGGTCGAGGTCGACGCCCGGCGGCACGGCGTGCACCGCGTCCGGCTCGGCGTCGTAGAGGTCGATGAGCTGCCGCGCCTCGACGGCGGTGTTGGCGACCAGCCGATCGGCCTCGGCGACCACCTGCTCCTCGCCGATCACCCGCAGGCGCGGCTCCGGCTTGTCGCCGTCGGCGAGCGCGGCGTTCTTGACCTTCGCCAGGGTGTGCGCGGTATGCACCAGCGGCACCGACCAGCGGTCGCGGGCGAGCCAGCCGACCTGGCCCGACAGCCAGTAGTGCGAGTGGATGAGGTCGTAGTACCCGGGTTCGTGGAACGCCTCGGTGCGCAGGACGCCGGAGGTGAACGCGCACAGCTGGGCGGGCAGCTCGTCGCGGCCCAGCGGCTCGAAGGGGCCGGCCTGGACGTGCCGCACGGTCACGCCCGGCGCCAGCTCGGCCACCGGGGGCTGGTCGGACGCCGTCGCGCGGGTGAACACCTCGACCTCGACGCCGCGGCGGGCCATCTCGGTCGCCGTCTGGCTGATGTACACGTTCATCCCGCCGGCGTCGCCGGTGCCCGGCTGCTCCAACGGCGATGTGTGCACGGACAGCACCGCGATCCGGCGAGGGGCAGCGTCGAACCCCCGGATGGAGCTGGTCACCTGGTCACGTCTCCCGCGTCAGCATTCCTCGGCGAACTGCCGCAGCACCGCGTCGAACTCGTCCGCGGACTCGGCGAAGGGCGCATGCCCCCCGTCAAGGAACCAACGCGCGACCGCACCCGGAATCTTCCCGAGGGCGTGCTCGGCCGCCGACGGCTCGATCACGCGGTCGGCGGTCCCGTGCGCGACCAGGGTGGGTTTGTCCAGCCTGACCAGCACGTCTTCACTGCCGACGTCCCGGCGGAAGAGCGCCGAACGGACCGCGGGCGGCACGCTCAAAGAAGCGCCGAGAAGGGCCTGCGCCTGCGTGCCCGGCACCGGCCGCGCGACCATCCCGCGGCTGAACTCGGTCAGGGCGGGGACCGCGATGTCCGGATCGTCCGAAAGCATGGCGCGCATGTGCTCGCGCATCAGCGGGCCGACGCGCCCGCCCGGCCGGTCGCGGCCGATCTCCGTGATGGCGCCTACGAGCACGACCCCGCGCAGGCGTGCGGTGCCGTGCACGCGGATGTGATCGGTGAGCACGAGCCCGCCGTACGACCAGGCGACCACGATCGCGTCCGGCCCGGCGAAGTCGAGCACCGCGGCGAGGTCGTCGGCCCAGGCCACCGGGTCGTCGTAGCCGGCCGCCGGGACGTCGGAGGCGCCGTGGCCGCGCAGGTCCATCGCGACCAGCCGGAATCGCTCGGTCAGCGCCGGGTCGGCCAGCTGCGCCGCCCAGCACGCGCCCGACTGCGCCCAGCCGTGCACGAACACGATCGGCCTGCTGTTCCCGTCCCCCTCGACCCGCAGGCCGAGCCGGACCCCGCCGTGCCCGACGACTTCGGTGCGCACGATCTACTTCGCTCCCAGCGACTTCCAGGCCGACCAGCTGTAGTTCCAGTCCTTGACGTCCGAGGCCATCGGCGCGCCCAGCTGGGAGCCGGTGATCTCGACCGGGTCGCCGATCAGCGCGGAGTCGAAGAAGTCCTTGGCGTCGGCCTCGAGGAGGTTGACGCAGCCGTGGGAGTTGTTGTTCTTCCCGATGTTGGCCGCGTTGTCCTGGTTCTCGTGGATGTACTCGCCGTGGTTGGAGAACCGGCAGGCCCACTTCTTGTTGACGTTCGTGTAGCCGTAGCGGGCGTTGTCGAAGACGGCCGTCGGCTCCTTGCTCATGATGATGTAGGTGCCGTTGGGGGTGTTGCGGTCGACCTCGGCGTCCAGGCCGTTCGCGCACGGGTAGCTCTTGACCTGCGCCCCGGCCCGGTAGACGCGCATCTGGTGGTCCGGCGTGTTGACCTTGACCACCTGGTTGCGGCCGATCTTGAACTTCGTGGTGACGTCGGCCTTGCCGTACGCGCCGCCGCCGAGGTCGACGCCGTAGAGCTTCGCCTCGACGTTCACGGTGATGTTCTGCGGCCAGTACTCCTTCGGCCGGTAGTCGACCTGGCTGTCGGACAGCCAGCCCCAGGCGCCTTCGATCTCCTTGTCCGTCTTCACGGACAGCGCCTTCTCGACGGCCGCGCGGTCCTTGACCGGCGACGCGAACTTGACGCTGATCGGCATGGCCACGCCGACCTGCTGGTTGTCGGCGGGGTTGAGCGTGGCGCGGATCTGCTTGGCCGGGCTGATCGTGGTGAACGTGCCGGTGAGCTCGACCGGCTTGCCGTCGGTTCCGGTGGCCTTGGCCGCGTACGTGTAGGTCTTGCCGTAGCCGAGCGGCTCGGAGCTGGTCCAGGTGAGCCCGTCCGGCGCGGTGTCGCCCTTGACGGCCTTGCCGCCGTCGGCGGTGACCTTGCACTCGGTGAGCTTGCCGTCGGCGACCTTGACGGTGACCGGCTTGAGGACCGAGGCGTCCTTGGCGTTGACGGCGGGCTCGGCCGTGATCTTCGCCACGGGCTGCGCGCCACCGCCGTCGGAGGCGGCCGCGCCGGTGGGGTAGGCCGTGCCGTCGTTCGTGCTCGAACACGCCGCGGCGACCAGGGCGGCCCCCGCCGCCAGAGCGGCCTTGAAGACCGTGCGCCGTTCGATCACCGAAACCTCCTGTGTTTCCCCCACCGACCAGCGGGTCCACGCCCTTAGCGCTGGTGGCCCGCTCGACGTTACCTGTCGAAAGGTGAAGACCATCCGATCAGGTGGCTACGTCTTTGTCGACAAAGACGTCTCATACACGTCCAGGTTGCCCGGTTCGGCTCAAATCACGCAGTTGATCAGCAGGGGTTCGGGGTGCAATCGGACGCCGAAGCGCTCGTACACGCCGTCGCGGACTTCGCGGGCCAGGGCCAGCAGGTCGTCCGTCGTCGCGTCGCCGCGGTTGGTCAGGGCGAGGGTGTGCTTCGTCGACAGCGAGACGCGGTTCCCCGGCCCGGGGTAACCCTTGGCGAAGCCGGCGCGCTCGATCAGCCAGGCCGCCGACAGCTTGACGCCGCCGTCGGCCGGGTACTGCGGCGCGTCGGTCCCGACGCTCTCGGCGATCTTCCGGAGCACGGCTTCCGCCTCGGCCGACGGGACGATCGGGTTGGTGAAGAAGGAGCCCGCGCTCCACGTGTCGTGGTCGTCGGGGTCGAGCACCATGCCCTTGCCGCGACGCAGCTTCAGCACCGCTTCGCGCGCTTCGGCGGCCGGGACGCGGGCGCCGATCTCGACGCCGAGCGTGCGCGCCAGCTCGGCGTAGCGGATGGGCGCGGAGAGGCCGTCTTCGCGGATCTCGAAGCGGACCGAGAGGACGACGCCGGTGTCGGTGCCCTTCAGGACGCTGGTGCGGTAGGCGAAGCCGAGCTCGTCGGCCTTGAGCGTGCGCACTTCGCGCGTCCGGCGGTCGTACAGCTCCAGCGAGACGATCGACTCCGCGACTTCGCAGCCGTACGCGCCGACGTTCTGGATCGGCGTCGCGCCGACGCTGCCCGGGATGCCGGAGAGGCATTCGAGCCCGCCCAGGCCCGCGTCGACCAGGCCGGCGACGAACGCGTCCCAGTTCTGGCCGGCTTCGACCTCCACGACGTCACCGTCACGGCGCCAGCCGGTGTTCGCCACCTCGACGAGCGTGCCGTCGAACCCCGCGTCCGCCACCACGAGGTTGGAGCCGCCGCCGAGCAGCAGCACCGGCTCGCCCGCCGCGTCGGCCTCGCGGACCGCCGCGACGAGGTCTTCGCTGGTCACGGCGCTGACGAACCGGCGGGCGGGGCCGCCGAGACGCAGCGTCGTGTACGCGGAGAGCTTCGGGAGGGCGGGAGTACGGGCGGTGTTCACGCGTCTGACGGTACTGTCCGGCTCATGGGATCCCGGATCGAGCACCGCGCCGAGTTCGCCGCCGACGTCCCCGCGACGTACGCGGCGGTCGCCGGCGAAGCCGCCCTGCGGGCGCGGCTCGAGCAGCTCGGCGGGCACGACGCGGCCCTGCTGTCGTACGAGGAGTCCGGCACGGACCTGCGCTACGAGCTGCGGCAGGGGATCAGCGCGGACAAGCTGCCGTCGGCGGTGCGGACGCTGCACAAGGGCGACCTGCTGGTGACCCGCACTCAGACGTGGCGCGTGAGCAACGACGGCACCGGCCGCCAGGGCAACGCGACCGTCGAGGTCGGCGGCGTCCCCGGCGAGATCGCCGCGCGCACCGCGTTGCTGGCCAACGGCGACAAGACCGTGCTGCGGATCAGCGGCGAGGTGACGGTCCGGATCCCGCTGTTCGGCGGGAAGCTGGAGAGCGTGATCGCCGAGCAGGTCACGAAGCTGCTGGAGCGCGAAGCCGAATTCACGGCGAAGTGGCTCACCGAGGTCGCCTGAGTCCGGTCGGCGCGCCGACCCGCGGCACGACCAACCCGAACCGCCTCCGCCGGGTCGACCGGTGGATCACGTACTCTCCCGCGGCGACCCGGCTGCTGCGCACGGCCGCGTCGCCGCTGGTCGTCGACCTCGGGTACGGCGCTTCCCCGGTGACGACGGTCGAGCTGGCCCGGTGGCTGCGCCGGGTCCGGCCGGACGTCCGGGTGCTGGGCCTGGAGCTGGATCCTGTTCGCGTGGCTGCCGCTCTGCCCGCCGCGTCGCCTCCTTTTTTGGACTTCCGCCGCGGCGGGTTCGAGCTGGCCGGGACGCGGCCGGTGCTGGTGCGGGCGTTCAACGTGCTGCGCCAGTACGCGGAGGACGAGGTCCCGGGCGCGTGGGCGCTGGTGCTGGACTCGATGGCCCCGGGCGGCCTGCTGGTCGAGGGCACGTGCGACGAGATCGGCCGGCTGTCGACGTGGGTGCTGGTGTCGTCCGCCGGCCCCGTGTCCCTGACGCTGTCGATGCGGCTGGCGGGGCTGGACCGCCCGTCGACGATCGCCGAGCGGCTGCCGAAGGCGCTGATCCACCGCAACGTCCCGGGCGAGCGGATCCACGCGTTCCTGGCCGCGCTCGACACCTGCTGGGCCACGGCCGCGCCGCACCAGGCGTTCGGCGTCCGGTCCCGCTGGCTGGAGACGGTCCGGCTGCTGGCGGCGCGCGGCTGGCCGGTGCCGGACCCGCGGATCCGGCCGGGCGAGCTGACGGTTCCGTGGTCCGCGGTCGCCCCTGCCTGAAGCACCCCAATGGGGTTGTTTCATCGTGGTTTGTGCTGGTCAGGATGGGTTGACCTGGTCTGATAGTGCTCATCCCGGGCCTGGC
>NZ_JBDLYJ010000015.1:0-189549 GCF_051337345.1 Amycolatopsis sp. MEPSY49
TGCTCGCCGGACTGCGCATCCCCCACATCCGCGCGCGGTTCGGCGACCGCACGATGGAGCTGGCCGCGGTCCTGCTGGCCGGCGGCCTCGTCCTGCTCGGCCTGGTTTCGTGGGTCGCCCAGGGGAAGGGCACGGCGATCTGGCTCGCCTGCTTCGAAGTGCTCAGCGTGCTCCTCGGCGCGGCGCAGGCGAGCCAGTACGGCCCGTTGGTCGGGACGGTCCTGGCCGCGGTGCCCCCGCGCATCGCGGGCCTGGCCGGCGGCTTGTTCACGACAGCACAACAGGCCGCGCTGGCGCTCGGCATCGCCACCATCGGCGGGCTCTTCGGCACTCTCGCCCCCGCGCTCGGCTGGCAACACGCCTTCACGGTCGCACTCGGCGGGCAACTGGCCACCACCGCACTGTTCTGGCTCCTCGCGCGGCGACTTCGGAACCGCAGAGCACTCATCGATTTCCCGCAATCAACGAAAGAAGGACATCACCCGTGATCAAGATGGTCATCACGCTGAAGCGCCGGAAGGACATGACCCACGAGGAATTCATCCATTACCAGCAGAAAATCCATCGGCCGCTGCTGATGTCGATCCCGGAGTCGGAGCGCTACATCCGCCGGTTCGTCGTGTCCTACCCGGTCGCGGCACCCCGGTACCCCGAACCGGAGTACGACTCGGTGGTCGAGGCCTGGTTCGACAGCATGGCCGATCTCGAAGCCCTGTTCTTCAGCGACAACTTCCTGAAGATCGTCGACCCGGACCACGAGAACTTCATCGATCTCTCGAACTTCGGGCGGATCATCTGCGAAGAGGACGTGGTCGTCGACCGCGGGTAGGAGCCCCGGCAGGGGCCCTTCTCGCGACAGCCCTGCCCGACGCGGCTCGCGGCCGTACCACCGACCGGGTCCTCCGGTCGGTGGCGGCGACCCCGCGCCGCACCTCGTCACAGCGGGCGGCGCAGCCCGTCCAGCACGAGGGTGATGACACCGTCGGCCTCGGCCCGCCAGGCAGGGCGGTCATGAGCCGCGCCGATGCCGTGCAACGCCATCATCACGGCACCGGCGTCCACGTCGTCGCGAACGGTACCCTCCCGCACGGCGGCGGCCACCAGGTCGCCGACCGCCTCCTCCAGCGCCCGGCTGCCCTCGGCGAGGGCACCTGAGCGATCAGCCCACAGCGTGGCCAGCGTCCGGGCGAGGCCCTGGTGGGCGGCTATGTGGTCGACCATGTCGCGGAGGAAGGTCGCCAACGCCTCCCCCGCGGGCAGCGTGGCCTGCAACTGGCCGGCGCGGTCGCACAGCGCGGCGACTTCTCCGTGGTAGACCGCCTCGGCCAGTGCCTCCCTCGTGGGAAAGTGGCGATACAGCGTGCCGGTGCCCACCCCGGCCAGGCCGGCGAAGTCGTCGAAGCGCAGGTCGAAGAATTCGCCGGCGTCGAAGACCTCCCGAGCCTTGGCGAGCAGGGCCTGGCGCTTGCGCTGGGCGTCGGCCCGCAGCGGCTTCTCAGCGGTCACGCACTCCCCTCACGTTGACAAATGGAGATGACCTCCATATTTTCGAAAGTGGAGATGACCTCCAAATCGATCCTACCCCACGAGGTACCCCGTGAAGATCCTGATGTTCGGCCGAGGCGTGATCGCCACCATCTACGGCTGGGCACTGCAGAAGGCGGGCCACGACGTCGAGTTCTACGTCCGGCCGGGCCGCGCGGCGACGTACGGGGACGCGGTGGACCTCGATCTGTTCGACGGGCGGCGCCGGGTGTGGGGGCAGCGCGTCACCGAGAAGTGGCCGGTGCGCTACCGCGAGACCCTGGAGCCCGGCCACGACTTCGACCTGATCGTGCTCAGCGTGCCGCACCACCGCCTCACCGAGGCGACGGCCTTCCTGACCCCGCGCGTCGCCCAGGCCACGGTGCTGGTCTTCGGCAACCTCTGGACCGAGCCGGCAGCCGCGATCGGCGCCCTTCCCCTCGACCGGGTCGCCTGGGGCTTCCCCCAGGCCGGTGGCGGTTTCGACGCGGACGGCGTGCTCCGCGGAGGACTGCTGCCCTCGGTCGTCTTCGGCACCCTCGGCCGGCCCCCGGCCGACCGGGAACTCGCCGTGCGCCAGGCGTTTCGTGAGGCCGGGCTCCGGATCAAGGAGCGACCCGACTTCCGCGGCTGGCTGTGGGTCCATTTCGTGTCGGATGCCGGCATGTTCTCGCAGGGCCTGCGGCGGGGTTCCCTGTCCGAACTGGCCGGGGCGCGGAAGGACCTGCGCGAGGCGCTGCTGGCCGGCCGCGAGCTGCTGCCGCTCCTCCGGGCGCGCGGCCTCGACCTGCGACGTCACCGGGGCGGTCTGCTGCCGTTCCGGGCGCCCACCTGGCTGACGGCCGCCGCGCTCGCCTGGCTGACCACTCATGTCCCGGCCGCTCGCATGGGCCTGACAGCACACGACGACCCCGACGCCGAGGAGCCGCGTGAGGTCTGCCGGGACACCCTCGCCGAAGCACGACGACTGGGCATCTCGGTACCACGGCTGGAAGCGGCGGAACCGCACTTCGCCCGCGAGGGACCGGGGCGGGCCTGAATCCACCGATGTCGCCGATCGAGCGCACGGCGGCGGGCGCCTGGGACGCGCGCGAGCCCATTTCCCCGTCACGTCCGAAGTGGACTTGCCGTCGTCAGCCCCGAGGGCCGATCCGATCGGGACGCGACGACCCGCGCCGGATTCGTTTCCGCGCAAGGGATCCGGTGCAGTCGATGGCCGGCACGCGTAGGGTGGATCATGATCCGCGCCGGCGCGGGCCGGTAGCGCACAGGGGCACGCGAGTGCCGAGAGGGGATGGCGTCATGAGCACACTTGCCGTTGTCGGGGCGGGGCCCCAGCTGGGGATGTCGATCGCCCGGCGGTTCGCACGCGAGGGCTTTTCGGTGGCGCTGCTCGCGCGGAACGGTGAACAGCTCGAAAAGCTCGCGGCGACACTGCGGGACGAGGGCGCCGACGCCGGGGCGTTCCCCGCCGACATCCGCGATGCGGACGGCCTGCGCACCGCGCTGGCAGCGGCGGAGGAGCGGTTCGGCGGGGTCGACGTGCTGGAGTTCTCGCCGGCGCCGAGCCTTGCCGACCTGCGGAACCAGCCGCTTGTCGACGCGAGCGAGGTGACGGTCGAGTCGGTGCTGCCCGAGTTCGACCTGTACGTCCGTGGCGGTATCACCGCCGTCCGGCAGGTGCTGCCGGGGATGCTGTCCCGCGGAACGGGCACGATCATCTTCACCACGGGAGCGGGATCCGGCCCGATGATCGCCCCGCACGTGGCGAACGTGCAGATCGCCACCGGGGGCTTGCGCAACTGGGCGCTGAACCTCCACGCCTCCCTGGCGGACCGAGGCGTCTACGTCGCTCATGTGGCCCTGGCCGCGATGATCGGCCAAGGCGGACCCGACGCGGAGCCCGACGCCATCGCGAACGCCTACTGGACGCTGCACACCGAGCGCGCCGAACCGGAACTGGTCTACGACGCGATGCCCGAAGACTGGCAGATGGGCACGGTCGCCGACAAATTCGTCGTCGACTAGCAGTGTCCCGAGTTCGTGATCCGTGCTTCCGCCGCCGGGCGCCCACCTGCGCGAGCACGAACTGACCCCGGACCACGCGGCGGAAGTCGAGCGGGCCGGCTACCCACTGGGTGACGACCCGATCGCCACACTCGTCGCGCTCGCCGACGCGGTGCACGCCGTCAAGGCCGGGTGACGGGCCACCGGATCAGTCCGACGCGTTCGGCGGCGGTCTCGACGACCAGGTGCTCGCGGTCCCCCGGCTCGCACTCCCGCTCGACGAGTGCGCGAGCCGTCGGCACGGCCGTCCCCGGTCAACGTACCGCCGGCGGGCAGGACGGAACCGCTCTCGCACATCGCTCGCGGCTAAGGGATCAGGCCGAGCCGCCGGGCCTGGGCCACGGCCTCCATGCGCCCTTGGGCGCCGAGCTTGGCCAGGATGTTCTTGACGTGGTCTTTCACCGTGTAGACGCCGATGCCCAGCCGCTCGGCGATGCCCTGGTTCGGCAAACCCGTCGAGAGCAGCGCCAGCACGTCCTGCTCCCGGCCCGTCAGGTGGGGGACGTCCGCCTCCGGCGACCGCTCGCCGACCAGGAGTCCGGCGGTGTTCAGCAGCCGCGCGCGCAGCCGGGGGTCCCCGATCTCGTCGGCGAGGGCGCGCAGGTCCGCGTAGGCCTCGGACACCCGTGACCGCCGGATGCCGTCCTCGGTGGCCTGCCGGTCACGCAGCCGGCGGAGAACGTCGGTGACGGCCAGATCTTGTTCGAGGGCACGGGCTTCGTGCGACACCGCGTCGAGCAGGCGCCCCATCTCGCGTTGGCTGGTGCGCAGGGCGACGTAGAGCACCGCGACCGAGCGCCGCGCCACGATCACCGGGGCAGCCGCCATCGCCCGCAACGCTTCGGCCCGGATCACCTGGTCATAGCGGTGGGTGATCGCCGGCGAACCGACGTAGTCCGGGAGCGACAGCGCACGTTGCCGGTAGGCGACGCGGCCACCCACGCCTTGCCCGGCGCCGAGCAGGACGCCGCGCAGGGGGCCGACCACGGGACCGTCGAACGCGTTGAGCAGGACACCCGACCGGGTGACCCGGCCGGCGAACGCGAGGCTCACCCCGGTCGCGGCGCGCAGCCTGGCCAGGGCCGCGGTCACCGCCGGGCCCAGGGGATCGACCCCCCTCTTCGGAGGGTGGCTCGCCTCGTCGCTCACGGCCACAGTGTCACCCGGGCGGTGCCCGTTGACAATCGCCCGCCGTCCGAACCGGACCGAAGACGCCCCGGAGAAACCTGATGCAGCCTCGAACCCTCGCCGCACAGCCGCTGGTCGGCACCTGGCTGACCGAGTACGCCACCGCTGAGGCGGACGCCGCCCACCTGCTGTGTGACCGCCACGACGCCCGGTCCGTCGCGTTCACCTTCGTCGCCCCGGACCTCACGCACCGCGACGTGACCTACGGGGAGCTGGCCGATCGTTCGCGGCGGCTGGCCACCGTCCTCGCCGGGCGGGGCGTCCGGCGGGGTGACCGGGTGCCGGTTCTCATGGGCAAGCGCCCCGAACTGGTGACGACCCTGCTGGCGATCTGGCGCCTCGGCGCGGTGCACGTCCCGCTGTTCACCGCGTTCGCCACCGGCGCCATCCGGATGCGCGTCGAAGCCGCACGGGCACAGCTGGTCGTCACCGAACCCTCCCAGCGGGCGAAGCTCGACCCCATCGAAGGCATCGACGTCCTCGAGACCGGCGAGGAGTTCGACCGGCTCGTCGACGACGCGGTCCCCCTCGCCACCTCGGTCGCGGTCGGCGGCCGCGAGACGATGCTGCAGCTGTTCACCAGCGGCACCACCGGCAAGCCCAAGGGCGTCCCGGTGCCGGTCCGCGCACTGGCGTCCTTCCACTGCTACCTGCACTACGGCCTCGACGTCCGCGAAGACGACGTCTTCTGGAACGCCGCGGACCCGGGCTGGGCTTACGGCCTCTACTACGGCATCCTGGCCCCGCTCGTCACCGGACGGCGCAACCTGCTCCTCGAGACGGGCTTCACCCCGGAGTCCACAGTGGACGTCATCGGCAGGTTCGGCGTCACGAACTTCGCCGGCGCGCCCACCATGTACCGGGCGCTGAGCAAGAGCGGCCTGGTGCGGAACCTGCGGCTGCGCCGAGCCTCCTCGGCCGGCGAACCGCTGACCCCCGACGTCGTCGACTGGGCCCGCGAAGCGCTCGGCGTCGAAGTCCGCGACCACTACGGCCAGACCGAACTCGGCATGGTCGTCAACAACCACTGGCACCCGGACGTGGCCCGCCCGGTCAAGCCCGGCTCGATGGGTCAGCCCATGCCCGGCTACGTCGCGGGAACCGTCGACGGCCAGATCGCGATCGACGTCGAACACAGTCCCCTGCTGTGGTTCACCGGGTACCACGAAGACTCCGAGAAGACGTCGGAGCGGTTCACCGCCGACAAGCGCTGGTACCTCACCGCCGACTCCGGCCGCGTCGACGACGACGGGTACTTCTTCTTCACCGCCCGCAACGACGACGTCATCCTGGCCGCCGGCTACCGGATCGGCCCGTTCGACGTCGAAAGCGTGCTGATCACCCACCCCGCCGTCGCGGACGTCGCGGTCGTCGGCCGCCCCGACCCCGACGGCATCCGCGGCGAAGTCGTCGAGGCCTTCGTCGTCCTCACCGGAGACGCCGAAGCGAACGACGAACTGGCCGCGGAACTCCGGCAGCTCGTCCGGGACAACTACTCCAAGCACGCCTACCCGCGCACGGTCCACTTCGTCGACGCGCTGCCGAAGACGCCCAGCGGCAAGATCCAGCGGTACCTGCTGAGGCAGCGGTAACCGCGTCAGGTGGTGTCGCGTGAGAGGTGGTCGGCGTTTCGCCGGGCAGCCCGGACCCGCCCGCGGCCTCGGTGTCTCACCCGGCCGAGGTGCGCGGCGCCGGCTTCGCCTGCTCGATCGCCGCCGCCGCGTGGCGCAGGGCCGCCAGGTACTCCGGAAGCCGGTTCGGGGCGTAGCGGAACTCCGGGACGCCCAGGGAAACCGCCGTGTGCGCGTGGTCCTCCCGGCCGCCCACCGCCACGCCCAGTGCGACGAATCCCGACCTCGTCTCCGTGACGTTGGTGCCGAAACCCTTGGCGCGCACGTCTTCCAGGGTGCGGCGCAGGCTGCGGGGGTCGGCGGCCAGGCGTGAGCCGCTGTGGAGCGCGATGACGTCTTCGTCGCTCATCGTCGCCAGCATCGCCCGGCCGCCCGAGACCATGTGCGCCGGGAGCACCAGGCCGGTCCGGTCACCGACCCGGACCGCCTGCCCCGACTCGACCGTGGCGACGAAGTGCACGTCACGACCGCGCAGCACCTGCAGGAACACCGTTTCGCCCGTCCGCTCCGCGAGCTCCTTCATCGCCGGCGCCGCCGACGCCCGCAGCCGGTTCAGCGGATCGCTGCCCGCTCGCTGCACCGGGAGGCGGTGGCCCGCCCGGTACTCACGCCTCACCCCTTGCTCGGCGAAGTCGCGGTACACCAGCGCGCTCAGCACCCGGTGCGCGCTCGACCGGCCGATGCCCAGCAACTGCGCGACGTCGCCGACCGTCACCGACGCACCGGCCTGCAGCGTCGCCAGCACCTGCAGCGCGTGGTCCACCGATTTCAGCGGATGACCCGGCGCGCGTCCCATCGCTTCACCTCCGCACCTCGATGGCCTGATCTTAGCTGGTCAGCGCTTTGCGGTTCCGCACTGCGGAACGGAGGCCACCGCCGGGCTCCGGCGAGGCACCGTTCTGCACCATGACCGGACGAGAACCAGCGTTGCCGCACCCGACGATCGACCTGCCCGGCGAAACGATCGAGGTCGACCGATCCGTGGACGTCGCCGTCGCGGGTGGTGGTCCGGCCGGGTTCTGCGCGGCCGTCGCCGCGGCGCGGTCCGGAGCCCGGACGGTGCTCGTCGAGCAGGCGCCCTTCCTCGGCGGCACGGCCACCGGCGCGATGGTCGCCAGCTTCATGGGCTTCTACTGGCGGGACGTGCGGGTCGGCGGCGGCATCGGCCACGAGATCACCGAACGCCTGGTGAAAGCCGGCGGAGCGAAGGGGTTCACGCCGTACGTCCTCGCCGAGGCGAGCCGGAACCCGGTCAAGGTGCGGACCTTCCCGTTCGATCCGGAGGTGCTGAAGTTCGTCCTCGACGACCTGCTCGCGGAGAGCGGCGCCGAGGTGCGGCTGCACACCCAGGTGGTCGATCCCCTCCGGGAAGGCGCCACGGTCCGCGGAGTCGTCACGCAGGACCAGTACGCCCGTCGCGCGATCCGGGCGCGGGTGGTGGTCGACGCCACCGCGAACGCCCTCGTCTGCCGCCGCGCGGGGTGCCGGACGCAGAACCGGGTCGAGCAGCGGCGAGACCGCCAGCCGATGACGCTCATGGCGAGGCTGTCGAACGTCGATGTCGCGCGCTTCCGCGCCCTGCCGCGCGAAGAAAAGCGGCGGCTCGCGGTGTCCGGCGTGCGGGCCGGCGCGCTGAAGCAGGAGCTGCTCTCCCTGGTCAGCTCGCCCGAAGGCTCGGACGCGTTCATCCTCATGACCCGGGTGACCGGGCTCGACGGCTCCGACAGCGCGGATCTCACCATCGCCGAGCGGACCGGCCGCACCCAGGTCCGGGCCGTCGTCGAGTTCCTGCGGACGTCCGTGCCGGGGTTCGAACGCTCCTACCTCGCCGCGCTGGCGCCCTGGATCGGCGTGCGCGAAACCTGGCGCGTCGAGGGTGACTACACGCTGACCGAGGACGACGTGCTCGGGGGACGCCAGTTCGGCGACGCGATCGCCCAGGCCGGCGGCCCCTTGGACGTGCACGACACGACGGGGACCGGACTCGTCCTGCTCGAACCACCCGCACCGTTCGCCGTCCCGTACCGGTGCCTCGTCCCGCGGGGGACCGAGGGGCTGCTGGTGGCGGGCCGGTGCCTGTCCGCGACCGGGCGCGCCATGGGCGCCACCCGGCACATGGGCACGGCGATGGCGACCGGCCAGGCGGCGGGCACCGCCGCGGCCATCGCGGCCGCCGAGGCCGTCGGCACCCACGACGTCCCGGGCGAGCAGCTGCGCCGAGCACTGCGCGACGCGGGCGCCATCGTCGATTCCCCCCTGCCCTGACACCCCCGCACTTCCCTTGCCCAGTCCCGTAAACCCGACGTCGAAGGCGGTCACCGTTGACCCACACCTCATCGGCTCTGCACCCGAGGACGACCTCGCGAGCCAGACATCGCGCCGTCGCCGCGAACCTCATCGGCACCGTGCTGGAGTGGTACGACTTCTACCTCTACGGCACGGCCACCGCGCTCGTGTTCGCCCCGCTGTTCTTCCCCGCGGCGAGCGCGGTCGCCGGAACGCTGGCGGCCCTCGCCACCTACGCGATCGGCTTCGTGTTCCGCCCGGTGGCGGGCATGGTGCTCGCGCGGTGGGGCGACACGATCGGGCGCAAACGCCTGCTGGTCCTCTGCCTGGTGCTGATGGGCGCCTCGACCGGCGCCATCGGGCTGCTCCCGACGCACGCCCAGGCCGGGCTGGCGGCCCCGGTCCTCCTGGTGGTCCTGCGGCTGGTGCAGAGCCTGGGAGCCGGCGCCGAATACGGCACCGCGGTGACGATGACCGCGGAGTACTCGACCGCCGGTCGGCGGGGGCTGTACGCGACCGTGCCGGCCCTCGGCGTCGGGCTGGGGATCATGCTCGGCACCGGCGCCTTCTCGGTCATGTCCCTGCTCCCCCGGCAGTCCTTTTTGGACTGGGGCTGGCGGCTGCCGTTCCTCTTCGGGTTCTGCCTCGTGTTCGTCGGGCTCTACCTCCGGTTGCGGGTGCCGGAGTCCCCGGCGTTCGAGCGGCTGCGGGAATCCGGGACGCTGGCGGCGAGTCCGCTGCGGGAACTCCTGCGCACCGGCCGCAAGCACCTGGTCCTGGCGTCCCTGGCCCGCTCGACCGAGTCCGTCTGCGCCCAGCTGTTCAACGTCTTCGCGATCTCGTACTGCACCGCGCAGCTCGGGATGGGCGCCGGGCCGGCCCTGACCGGGGTCCTGGTGGCGAACGCCGTCGGGCTCGCGGTGATCCCGCTGAGCGGGCACCTGGCCGATCGCGTCGGCCGCCGCCCGGTGTTCCTCTTCGGACTGTTCTTCCTCGCCGCGTTCGCCTTCCCGTTCTTCTGGCTGCTCGAGACGCGGAACCCGCTGCTCGTCGTCGTCGCGCTGGTGCTCGCCTACGGGCTCGGCGTCAAGGTCATCCTCGCGGTGTCCGGCGCGTACCTCGCCGAGATGTTCGAGCCGCGGGTCCGCAACTCGGGCGTCACCGTCGCCCGTTCGCTTTCCGATCCACTGGGCGGATTCACCCCGTTGATCGCGTCCGCGCTGTGCGCGGCGACCGGTTCGTACTGGGCGATCGGAGCGCTGCTCGTCGTCCTCGCCCTCACTTCGGCGGGCGCCGTCCTGGCGAGCCCGGAAACCCGTGAGCCGTCCCCGAAAGGTGTGTCCTCGTGAACTTCCCCGTCGAGCAAGGTCATCCCGTGGCCCGTGCCGGGATCGACGGCCTGCGCGTCCTGGTCGTCGGAGCCGGGAACGGCATCGGCGCCGGAGTCGCCGAACTGCTGCTGGCCTCGGGCGCGGTGGTCGCCGGCAGCGACCTGCCCGCGGTGCCTCCGCCGCTGCCCCGTCTGGCCGGCTGGTGGCCCGTCGACCTCACCGATCCGGCGGGAGTGCGAGAGCTGGTGAGCAGCGCGACACGCACCTTGGGCCGGCTCGACGGGGTCGTCAACTGCGTCGGCATCCTCGGTGACCCCGCCCCCGCGGCCGAGGAGCCGATCGAGCACTTCGAGCACGTCCTGCGCGTCAACCTCACCGGGGCGTTCGCGCTGTCCCAGGCGGTGCTCCCGGTGATGGCCGCCGCCGGGTACGGCCGCCTGCTGCACATCGCCTCGATGGCCGGCAAGGACGGCAACGCCGGCATGACCGGGTACTCCGCCTCGAAAGCCGGGCTCATGGGCATGGTGAAGGCACTCGGCAAGGAGTACGCGACCACGGGTGTCACGGTGAACGCGATCGCGCCGACGATGGTCGAGACGACCCTGATCCGGGGCATGTCCGACGAGCAGGTGGCCCGGCTGCGCACCCTCATCCCGATGGGCCGGCTCGCCACGGTGGCCGAGGTCGCCGCGCTCGTGCGGTGGGCCGTCTCCCCGGCCGCGTCGTTCACCACGGGGTTCACCTACGACCTCTCGGGCGGGCGGGCGACGTACTGATGGCCGGCTGGGATCACGAAACCGACTTGCTCGTCCTCGGCTCGGGTGCCGCCGGGCTCACCGCCGCGGTCGTCGCCGCGCGGGCGGGCCTGTCCACCCTCGTCGCCGAGAAGTCGGAGTGGGTGGGCGGAACCACGGCCCGCTCGGCGGGCACGGTGTGGGTTCCGGGGCACCGGCAGCAGGCCGATCCGCGAGCGGACGTCGTCGAGGCGACGCGCTACCTCGACGCGCTCGTCGGCGACCGCGGCCACCGCGACCTGCGCACCGCGTACCTCCGCTACGCCCCCGAAGCCCTGGAGCACCTGCGGGACCTGGGAATCGGCTTCCGGCACACGGCCGGTGCCGCCGACTACCACCCCGAGGTGCCCGGAGCGGGCGCCGGGCGGGCGCTCGAACCGGAGCCCTTCGACGGACGGCGGCTCGGACGGCGGGCCTTCGGCCGGATCCGCCACCCCGTGCGGGAGTTCACGCTCCTCGGCGGGACCTTGATGCTCCGCCGGGCGGAAGCCGACGAGCTGGCGGCCGCGTTCACCGGGCGGACCGTCCGGGCCGCGGCGACGGCGGGCCGCCTCGGCCTGCGCTGGCTGCTCGACCGCGCGGGCGGCTACCCGCGCGGAACCCGGTTGACGATGGGCAACGCGCTCGTCGCCGCCCTCTACGAGCGACTGCCGGCGAGGACGGCGGACGTGTGGTTCACCGCGCACGCCGGCGAACTGGTCGTCGGCGAGCGCGGCCGGGTCGAAGGCGCGGTGGTGCACCGGCGTGGCACGGTCAACCGGGTCCGCGCCCGGCGCGGCGTCGTCCTGGCCTGTGGTGGCTTCGCCGCGAACCCCGCGCTGCGCGCCGCACACCTGCCCGAGCCGGTCGCCCAGTTCACGCCGGCCGTACCGGAGGCCGCCGGAGACGGCCTGCGCCTGGCCCGATCGGCGGGCGGAGCGCTCGGCGCCGCCCGGGACGACAACGCCCTGTGGTTCCCCGCTTCCGTCGGCCGGCGCCGCGACGGCAGCACGGTGGTCTTCCCGCACATCTGGGACCGGGCCGGGTCCGGCGTCGTGGCCGTCGACCGGACGGGCCGCCGGTTCGTCGAGGAGTCGGTGTCCTACCACCGCTTCGTCCGCGCCATGTACGCCGCCCGGCCGGATCCGGCGGTGCCGGCGTGGCTGGTCACCGACGCGGCGGCGCTGCGGAAGTACGGCTTGGGCCTGGTCCGGCCGTACCTGCCGGGAGCGGCGTTGCGGCGTCATCTCGACGACGGCTACCTGCGGTCCGGCCGGTCCGTGCGGGCGCTGGCCGCGGAGATCGGCGTCGATCCCGACGCGCTGGCGCACACCGTGACGGCACGCGGAACCCTCGGCCGGCCGCCGTTCTACGCCGTCGCCGTCTTCCCGACGCCGTTGGCGACCACCCTCGGGGTGCGGACCGATATTGACGCCCGCGTCCTCACCGGGACGGGCGAACCCGTGCCGGGTCTGTACGCCTGTGGCGATGACGCGCACTCGTTCACCGCGTCGGAGTATCCGGGGCCGGGGTGCCGCGTCGGCGGCGCCGTGACGTTCGGCTACCTCGCGGCGCGGCACGCGGCACGGTACACCCGGGAAGGGAACGGCATTTGACCAGCACGCCGCCGAACCGGCGCACGATCCTCGGGAGCGCACTGATGGCCGGATTCGGGCCGCCACCGGGTCACGGGAAGACAGCCGAGACGGACTTCGTCCTGGTGCACGGGGCGTGGCACAGCGGTGCCTCCTGGGCGGACGTGAGCTTCGAGCTCACGGCGGCGGGCGGGCGCGTCAGCGCCCTCGACCTGCCGGGCGCGGGCCCGAACGCCCGCTTCCCGGTGTCGTACCCGACCGCCGGGCAGCAGGGGCTCACGACCGAAGTGTCCCCGCTGCGGGACCTCACGCTGGACGACACCGCCGACGCCGTCGTGGCCGCTCTCCGGCGGCTGCGCGGTACCGGGCGCAGGCTCGTCCTGGTCGCGCACAGCCTCGGCGGGCTCACGGTGACCAGGGCCGCGGAACAGGCTCCCGGCCTGGTCGACCACCTCGTCTACGTCGCGGCCCTCGTGCCCACGCTGCTGGGGTCGGCCGCCGCCTACCTCCGCCTGCCCGAGGCCGGGCCCCGCTACCCGGACCTCTACGTCGGCGACCCGGCGGCGATCGGGGCGACCCGGATCAACTTCCGCAGCACCGACGCCGGCTACCGCGCCCTGCTGCACCGGACCTTCTACGGCGACGTCGGCGAAGAGCGGTTCCTGGCCTTCGCCAACGGTCTGGTCCCGGACAACCCCACCCGGATCGCGGCGGCCGAGGTCGGCGCGACCCGGCAACGGTGGGGTTCGATCCCGCGCTCGTACGTGCTGACGACGCAGGACCGGGTCGTCACCCCGGCGCTCCAACGACGGATGATCGACGACGCCGACCGGTTCGCCCCGGCCCACCGCTTCCGGGTCGGCTCGCTCGAGAGCAGCCACTCGCCGTTCGCTTCGCGGCCGAAGGACCTGGCGCGGCTGATCCGGACGCTCGCGGCGTGACGGCCGATCAGGTGGGGCGACCCCCTTGCCCCGCGTGCAGCGACGCCAGGAGCCGCAGCCGGTCCGCGTCGGGGCCGCCCGGTTCGGCGGTGAACACCACCATGACCGGTCCGGGGTTGCCGGGTAGCGGTAGGTGTCCCAGTCCAGCAGGATGTCGCCCACCGCGGGCACCCGGAAGGTCTTGGTGCCGCTCACCGACTCGCGAACGTCGTGGCGGGCCCACAACCGCCGGAACTCGGCGCTGCGGATGCTCAGCTCGCCGACGATCGCGGTGGCGCGGGGATGGGTGGGGTCGGCGGCGACGGTGGCCCGCAGCATGCCGATGTAGTCCAGCGCCTGCTTCTCCCAATCCGTGGCCCGCGGGCGCAGCCTCAGCGGTCGGCTGGAGGCGATACGCGACGTGGCTCACGTGGGTGAGGCAGCCGGACACATCATCGACGCCGCCGATCATCGTCACGCACGTGCGAAGTTCCTACCTTCGGAAGGAGACATCGGCCCGACAGCTGGAGAAGCAGTTGAACATCGAAAACTCGGTGGCGGTCGTGACGGGGGCGAACCGTGGCATCGGAGAGCAGTTCGCCCGGAGCTTCCGCGTGCGAGGGGCGTCAAAGGTGTACGCGGGCGCCCGGTACGCGGCGCGTGACGATGCCGGGCGTCGAGCCGGTATCGCTGGACATCACCGACCCGAAGTCGGTTGCCGCGGCCGCTGCGCTGGCCGGCGACGTCACGCTGCTGGTCAACAACGCCGGGGTCGCCCAGGCGCGGAACCTCGCCGACGGCGATGTCGACCGGATCCGCGCCGAGATCGAGACGAACGTGTTCGGGACGCTCTCGATGGTCCGCGCGTTCGCTCCGATCCTGGCCCGCAACGGTGGCGGGGCGATCGTCAACATCCTCTCGGCGGCCTCCTGGTTCTGCTACCCGGGAAGCAGTTCCTACGCGGTGAGCAAGGCGGCGCAGTGGAACTTGACCAACGGCGTGCGTATGGAGCTGGACGCGCAGGGCACGCTCGTCGTCGGCGTGCACGTGGGCATGGTCGACACCGACCTGACCGCCGCCCTGGACGTGGCGAAGATGCCGCCGGCCGAGTTCGTCGAGATCGCGCTCGACGGGCTCGAGAACGGTCAGGTGGAGATCGTCGCCGACGACCTGAGCCGCCGTGCCAAGGCCGCCCTGGCCGGTCCGCCCCGCCTGCTCGTCCCGTGAGGCTCCCGCGCCCCGCCGCTGACGAAGTGCTGTTCGCGGTGGAGGCGGTGTCGCGGAACCACGGCGAGGTGCGCTACCTCGCCGCGCTCACCCCCGTCGCGATCGCCGCCACGTGAGGGGTCCAGCCGCCGGCTGAGCACCGTCCCGGCGGGTGATCGTTACGCCGGGATCCGGCGGCCGAGGTCCCCAGCCGCGCACGGTGGTGCGGAAGCGGAACTCGCTCGGAGCCGAGCCGCGAGCTCGCCGGAAGGCGCGGCTGAACGCGTGCGGTGAGGTGTACCCGACGGCGGCGGCAACGGCTTCGACCGTGTCATCGGTGTCGCGCAGCCGTGCGGCGGCGAGATCGATACGCCATGCCGTGAGGTAGGCGCCGGGTGTCCGACCGAGCGCGGCCGGGGAAGCGCCGCGACAGCGTGGCGCGCGAGACCCGGGCTGCAGCGGCCAGGGTCGCGGTCGTCCAGGCGCGGCCGGGTTCGCCACTCACGGACGCGGCCGCAAACGCCGCGCGGTTCGGTTCGGGCATCCGGCCGGCGCGGCCGCGCCGCGCGCCGTGGCCGACGCCGTGCGCGGTCACGGCCCGGACCCGGCCGGCCCCGGGGCGGGGAGGAATCACGTCGGCTCCAGCCATGTTCCGGCTGTGGCAACCCCGCGGCCGACCGTGCAGTCCAGTGCGGCGCAGATCCGATCCAAGTCGCCCAGCCGGACGCTGATCGGGCTCTGCGTCCGCGCCCGTCCCGGTCGTGCGGAGCTACGCCGGGTTCTCCGCGACGGCGAGGTAGTCCGTGTAGATCTGCGGCGAGCCCGAAAACGAGGCCAGCTGCTTCCACTCCTCGTACATCTGCTTGGTGTCGCGGTGGGCAGCCGCGAACTCCGCGGCCACGCCGGTAGCGATATCGGGCTCGGGGTAGAAGACGTCCAGCGCCTCCAAGCTCGCGATCTCCATCATCATCACGTACTGGTCGAGACGGTTGCCCCGCTCGCCCTTGAGCACGTGGAACCGCCAGCCCGGGTAATCGTCGATCCGGTGGTGGTTCTCGGCGATGAAGCGGTCGAACATCTCCTCGGTCGCCCCGGCGCGCAACGCCAGGTTGTGAATCCCGACGACCCGGGCGACGGGCTCCTCCCCCGGGCGGTCGCGGTAGCGAGGGCCCGGCGTGACCGTGCTCCGCGGATTGTCGGCCAGCAGCCGGTAGTCGGTGAACAACGTCGGCAGCTCGCCGAACGTCCCCAGCCGCCGCCACCGCGCCAACACCACCTCCGCCTCCGGGTGCCTCGCCCAGAACTGCCGGGCCGGCTCGGTCTGCTCACCCCGGGCCGTGACGTAGCGGTCGCGTTGCTCGGCGCTGTCGATCTCGTACAACATCAGGTACTGCCCGGTCCGCTCCCCACGCAACCCGCGCAGCAGAGTCCACCGCCACCCCGGGTACAAGGGCAGGTGCACGCCTTCACCACGCACGAAGGTCTCGAACTCCTCCGGCGTGACACCAGCCTCCGTGTCGATGGCGATGTACTGGAAGGTGAACACCGACGAGCGTCCCAATTGCGTCCAATCCTCGGGCCGGCAAAGGAACGCGCTTCCGACGAGCACGACTCCCCTGCACCACATCCTGCCAGCTCCAGAGCAACGGTGCCCGCGAGATCCTCGTCGCCCGGCTGGTTGTCCGGAACGTTGTCCTTGTCGGTGTTTCCCGCCGTGGTCAGCGGCTCACCGTAAGGCGTGCAGGTCCGCGGCGCGCCGACTCGATGGCCGCTCCGGTCAGCGGTCAGGACGAGGTCACCCCGGATGGTGGATGCGTCCCAGGTGGCAGCCGCCGGGCGCGTTCGGCTCCACCCGAGACCGGTAGAACGTCTGGTGCTGCTTCGCCGCGGCTGTCCACGTGTACCGGCGCGACAGGGATCGGCCGGGCGCCGGGTCGGCGCCGGCGAGGGCAGCGCGGAACTCGTGGGCGAAACCGGCCGGGGTGGTGGCGAAGCGCGCCACTGCGCCGAACACCTCGCGCAGCACCGGCAGATCCCGGGTGACCACCGGCACTCCGGCGGCCAACGCCTCCATCGCGGCCAGCCCGAAACCCTCCTTCGTGGACGGGAAGGCGAAGACCGCGGCGGACGCCACCAGCGCCGGCAGCTCGTCGTGCGCGACCGGCCCGAGGACTTCCGGCTCCACACCCAGTTCGGCGGCGCGCTTCTCCCAGCGGGTCCGGTAGTCGCGGTAGTCGAACAACGTTTCCCCGCCCGCGATCACCAGGCGGACACCGGGTTCGTCCCGGACCAGCAGCGCGTACGCCTCCAGCAGGTCCAACGATCCCTTCCGCGGCTCGATGCCGCCCACCGCCAGGACGTACCGGCCCCGCTCCGGCTCCCGGGCGGCCGTCGCGAACCGGTCGTGGTCGACGCCGTTGGGGATCACCGCCGCCTCGATACCCCAGCCGGCGCGGACTTCCGCCGCCACCGACGCCGAAACGCAGATGTGCGCGTACGGCCGGATGATCGCGCGCTCGTGGCAGGCCGCCAGTTCCGGGGTGGTGAAGGTGTCCAGGTGGTGGATCGTCCGGACGCAGCGGTCGACGGCGTTCGCGCTGATGCAGTCCTGCGCGTGCACGATGTCGTAGGCGTCCGGGGTGAACGCCGCGCGCAGCACCGCGATCGACCGCAGGATCCGCTCTCCCACCGATTCGCCGGGGACGTCCGGGAAGGGCACGATCGAAAGCCGCACCCGCGGGTCGACCGGCCGGAAGAACCCCGCGTCGCCGCCCCGGCCGAGCGTCCACACCGTGACGTCCTCGCCCAGCTCGGCGAGGGCCTCGGCCAAGGCGAGCGTGTGCACCACGCCGCCGCGGGGTTTCGTGGAGTAGCTCAGCAGGGCGATGCGCATCAAGCCTCCCGGTACACCGACGGTTTCCGTTCCCCCAGGTGGTGCAGCACGCGCCGGGCGTTGGCGAGCTCCTGCTCGACGTCGAGCTCGGCCACCGCGATCCCGGCCTTCGACCAGGTGCGGGCCAGGATCTCCCCACCCGGCCCGACGACCTTGGCCTGGCCGAGGAACCGCATCCCGCCCATCGCGCCGGTCTGGTTGGACGAGACGAGCACCACCTGGTTCTCCGCCGCGCGCGCCTGGTCGTAGAGGTCGAACAACCGCGACTGCCGGTCCTGCGCCATCCGCGGCGCGCGGTTGGTGATGCTGGTCGGCCACGCGCTCAGGCAGGCGACGACGTCGGCGCCGTCGACGGCGAGCGAGCGCGCCGACTCGGGGAACGTCTTGTCGTAGTCGATCAACATGCCCAGCCGCCCGACCGGGGTGTCGAACGCGGCGAACTCGGCACCGGGTGCGTAGGCGACCTGCTCCCCCGGCGGCTGGTGGACCTTGCGGTGCCGGCCGAGCACGCCGTCACCGGTCACGCACACCGCGGAGTTGTAGCGCCGTGGCCCGTCGGCCTCGCAGTAGCCCACGCAGACGACCATTTCCGCGGCGAGCGAGGCGATGGTCTTCAGCTGCGGGCAGTCCGGGTCGAGCGCGGGCGGCAGCGCGTCGGGGTCCGGATGGCGCAGGTCGGCGAGGTACCCGCCGAGGGCCGCGTCCGGCAGCACCAGCAGCGCGACGCCGGACGAGCGCGCGTGGTCGATCAGCGTCGCGATGCGCTGCAGGTCGAAGTCGAGGTCGCGGCCGAAGTGCGCGGCGACGGCGGCGATGCGGATCTGCCCCATTCACGGGACACTAACCGGGTAGGCGTCGGGCCGTCTGTCCGCCAGGTGTCCCATCGACCGCCGGGCCGTGGCCAGCGCCTGCTGGACGTCGAGTTCGGCGATCGCCATGCCTTCGGCCACGCCCGTGTCGGCGAGCACCTCGCCGCCGGGGTCGACGACCTTGGCGCTCGCGACGAACCGCAGGTCGCCGAAGGTGCCGGTTTGGTTGGCCGAGAGCCAGACGATCTGGTTCTCCAGCGCGCGGGCCCGGTCGAACAGGTCGAAGCGGCGCTTCCAGCGGTCCTGCTCGAGATCGGGTGCCGCGTGGGTGCGGCTGCCGGGCCAGGCGCTCATGCAGACGACGATCTCGGCGCCGTCCAGTGCCAGCGCTCGCGCGGATTCGGGGAACGCCTTGTCGTAGCAGATCAGCATGCCCAGCCGCCCGGCCGGCGTGTCGAACGCGGCGAACCCGCGGCCGGCGCCGTAGCTGGCGTTTTCGGCGAGGGGCTGGTGGACCTTGCGGTGGTGGCCGAGGACGCCGTCGCCGCTGACGCACACCGCGGAGTTGTAGCGGCGGTCCCCGTCCAGCTCGCAGTACCCCGCCGTGACGACGAGGTCGCCGGCGAGCGCGGCCAGCCGCCGGATTTCGGGACCGTCGGCGGCCAGCGCGGGCGGTCCTTCGGCGCCGCCGTCGAGGTTGGCGAGGTAGCCGCCGAGCGCGGCCTCCGGCAGGGCCAGCAGCCGGACGCCCTCGGCTCTCGCCTCGCCGATCAGCTTCTCGATGCGGGCGAAGTCGGCTTCGAGGTCACGGTCGAACGGCGCGGCCGCCGCCGCCATCCGCAGTGTCGTCATGAGTTCCCCAATCCGGTGACGCCGCCGTCGACGGCGGTCGTCAGTTCGCCGTCGGGCCAGCGCAGCGCGACGCCGGTGCCCGTCACCAGCTCGCCGCAGGCCGCGGTGACCGCGGGCCCGGCGGGGGCCGGGGCGCCGGCGGTGAGCATCGCGAAGCCCGGAAAACAGGTCAGCCAGTCCCCTGTGGACGCTCCAGGCGGCCGCGGCACGCGCTCGACGTCGAGCACCGCGCCGCAGCCGGACGCCTCGGCGAGCATGCCGAGTGTGCCCGCGATCCCGGCCATCGAGACGTCCTTGGCCGCCGCCGGCCGCGCTTTCGCGACCGAACCGAGCAGTGCGCGCAGCTCGGACGTGCCGCGAGTGCTCGTCGAGTCCCACTGACGTCCCCCGTACCCGGGTCGCCAGCCGCCGCCGAGGTCGGCGGTGAGCCAGACGCGCTGCCCCGGTTTCCCACCACCTCCGGGCACCGGATCGGCGGTGCGGCCCAATGCGGTGACCGACAGCGAAGCCGGGACACCGAACTGGGTGTGCCCGCCGAGCACCGGCACACCGTAGGCCTCGCTCGCCTTCCGCAGTCCACTCAGGACACGGGCGGCGAAGGAGGCGTCCCGGGCGCCCAGCGCGTCGAGCAACCCGGTCGGCATGGCCCCCATCGCGGCCAGGTCGTTGAGGTTGACCAGCACCGAGCACCAGCCCGCCCATTCCGGGTCGCGTTCGACCATGGCCGGGATGATCGCGTCGCAGGCGGCGACGACGTCGGTGCCGGGCAGCGGGACGCCGTCGTCGCCGACGAAGCCGGGCACGCCGGTCAGGCCGCGCAGCAGCGGGCCGAGGGCGGCCTTCGTCGAGCGGGCCAGCGCGGCGATCCGCCCGATCGGCCACCTCATCAGGACGTGGTCGTGGCCGGCGACGGTCACCGGCCGCACCCGGTGCCAGCCGAGCCGGGTGAACAGCTTCTCGGTGCGGGTCTGCACGGTCGCTTCGAACCGCAGCGCGCCTTCGGCCTCGGCTCGCGCGCAGGCCGCGCGGACCAGGGCCGAGCCGATCCCGGGCGGCGCGCCGGGGGCGACGACCAGGCGCCCGCCCCGCCACCAGCCGAGGTCGGGCCCGTCGGTCACCGGGCCGAGCCGGACGCCGCCGAGCACGTCCGCGGCGGGGTTTCGCGCGACCAGTACGACCGTGCGCGGGTCGGTGTCGTGGTCGTCGAGGTCGTGCCCGTCGAACAGGCCCTGCCGGGTCACGAAGGCCTCGTGGCGCAGGGCCCGGTAGGCCGTCCGTCCACTGTGGTCGGCTTCGTCGAGGTGGAACGCCGGGCGGTCGGCGACGCTGCGGACGTCGCCGAGCAGCGCGAGGATGTCGTGGTCCACGTCAGCCCCCCGCCGCGCTCAGCAGGCCGCAGGCGCCGCACGCGGCACAACCGGCGCCCTGGTCGGCGCCGGTCATCCCGGCCGCCCGCAGCAACGCCGCGACCCGGCCGGTGACGTCGGCGACCAGCCCCGGCGACGGCGCGGTGGCCCCGTCGCGGCGGGCCAGGGTGCCGAGCATCGGGCGCATCGGCACGACGAACGGGTAGACACCGGCGCCGATCAGCCGTCCGGCGCCCGCGACCAGATCGTCCGGGTCCTCGCCGAGCCCGATCAGCAGGTACGTCGAGACGCGGTTGCGGCCGAACACCCGGACCGCCTCCGTCCATGCGGCCTCGTACTCGGCCAGCGGCACGGTCGACTTGCCCGGCATCCAGCGCCGCCGGACGTCGTCGTCGAGCGACTCGACGTGGATGCCGATCGACGTGGCTCCGGCGTCCCGTAGTTCGGTGAGCACGCCGAGGTCGCCCGGCGGTTCGATCTGCACCTGGATCGGCAGTCCGGGCACGGCGTCGAGCACCGCGCGGACGCAGCGCACGAGGTGCCGGGCGCCGCGATCGGGCCCGGCCGTGGTGCCGGTCGTCATCACCATCTGCCGGACGCCGTCGAGGCGCACGGCCGCTTCGGCGACTTCGGCGAGCTGCTGCGGGGTCTTGGCAGCCACCGTGGACCCGGCCCGCAGCGACTCCTCGATGGTGCAGAACCGGCAGCGCTGGTCCTCGGCGTACCGGACGCACGTCTGCACGACGGTCGTCGCGAGGACGTCCTTGCCGTGCAGCAGCGCGATCTTCCGGTACGGCACACCGTCCGTTGTGGACAGGTCGTAGAACCGGGGCCGCGCCACCGGCGTCACGCTGAGGCCGAGGTCGGTCGTCCCGCGGTGGATCCGGCCGTCCCGGACCTCGTACGGGCTGTCGGGGTTCAGCGGCAGCGTGGCGTTGGCACCGTCGACGACCAGGTGGCCGTCGTCGCTCGGCCCGGCGCCCTTGCTGCGCTGCACAGGTGCGTCCACGCGCACCCCGCGGACGGCGATGTCGGCGCGGGTGTCCAGCTCCTCTTCGATGCCAACGCGCACGTACCGCTCCCTAGAACATGTAGGTGGAGTTGATGATTGCGCCCTTGCGCGCGTAGTGGATCAGCGCGTCCTGCACATCGAGGGGGTGGGTCGGGATGACGCCCTCGATGAGGTCCTCCTCGCGGGCGCCGTGCAGCGACAGCCCGAACCGGCAGCAGTAGGCCTTGCCGCCCTCGGAGATGAACGTCTTGAGCTGGTCGTTGATGTTCAGCTCACCCGGGAACGCGGCGTTGCCGGTGGTCGGGAAGCCGCGGGTGGCCAGGCAGTTCAGCGAACCGGGGCCGTAGAAGTAGATCGCGGCCTCGAAGCCCTTCCGCAGCGCGCGCGTCGCCTGCAGGATCGCCACGAAGCTCACCGACGACTCGTGCGCGATGCCGTGCACGAGCGTGAAGTAGCTCTGGCCGGGTTCGGCCTGGTAGTCCGGGAAGACCTTGGTCCCGCCGTACAGGCTGGAGCCCTGGGGCAGCGACGGGTGCGGGATCTCGTCGAGGCTGGTCTTCTCGGTTTCGGTCAGCTCTGCCATCGGTCTATTTCCCTTTCTTCGGTCCGTACAGCACGTCGAACGTGCCGCGGAAAACCAGGTCGGCGAGTTCGCCGTCGCCGGCCGCGGCGGCCAGCTTCGCGAGTTCGCCCTCGTGATCGCCCCACGGCTGGTCGGAGGCGAACAGCACGCGGTCGTGGCCGAGGCCGCGGCGCGAGATCTCCTCGACGAGCCAGCGCGGGGTGAAGCCGATCGCCCAGGACAGGTCGGTGTAGACCTGCTTGCCGGCGGCGATCCAGTCGAAGAACCGGCCGCCGACGAGCTTGATGTGCCCGCTCATCCCGCCGCCGAAGTGGACGAGGTGCAGCTTGACGTCGTCGGCGTAGGCGTCGACGAGCTTGCCGACCTCGTCGACGTCCGAGGCCGCGCCCGGCGAGGTGTGGACGTGCACGACGAGGTCGTGCTCCCTCGCCGTGGCGAAGATCTTGTCGAGCTGTGGCTTGCACGCGGCGTCGGATGCCTTGCCGCCCAGCAGGAAGCTGAGCTTCAGTGCCCGCACGCCTTCCGCACCCGCCAGTTTCAGCGCTTCTCCGGTGCGATCGGCGTCTTCGGCTCGTGGAGACACCCACAGCGCGGCACTGATCCGGTCGTCCTTGGCCGCCGCCTCGACGCAGAGTTCGTTGAAAGAGAACGCGATCGCCGGGTCCGGCACGCCGTAGTTCGGGATCACCAGGGCGCATTCGGTGCCTTCACGGTCCATATCGGACAGCAGCTCGCCGATCGTCGCGCGGCTGCCGATCGCGGGGGCGACCGGCGGCCCGCCGTAGAACGGGTACGCCGGCAGCACGCCCAGGTGCCGGTGGGCGTCGTTCGTCCACTTCATCAGGCCACCGTCCGGGGCGCGACCCAGTCGTCGTCGGCCGGGTAGGTGCTCACCGGCGTGCCGGAGAGCCACCGGACGTCGCCGCGGCCGCCGCCGGTGATCCGCCGGGCGAGGTACTCCGCGTCGGCGGCGACGCCGCAGAACCGGCCGGAGCCCCAGGTGTGCTGCCACGGCAGGCCGAGGAAGTACAGACCGGGACAGCTGGTCACGCCGCGGTGGTGCGTCGGGTAGCCCTTGCCGTCGAACACCGGGACGTCGATCCACCGGTGGTCCCGGCCGAACCCGGTGCTCCAGACAACGGCCGAAAGCGCTTCCGCGTCGAGAGCGCGAGGCCCGTCCGGCGGCACCCAGACCGGTTTGTACCGCTCCTCCCGGGGCGCCGCGATCCCGCGCTGGGCGATGAAGGCGTCGATCGAGTCCTTGATGCCCTCGGACACGGCGTCCGCGGCGTCGAGGTTGCGACGCAGGTCGTCCGCGAACTCCAGCTGTCCACTTCGGACGCTGGTCAGCCTGCCGTAGAGCTGCATGCCGTCCGCGGCGAACGCCCGCAGGTCGATGTCGTGCCCGCCGTCCCGGCCGGTGACGTAGTGGTTGGCCCGGAACCGGACGGCGTCCGCGTCGGCGAACTCGTCGATCCCCCGGGCGTAGTAACCCATCTCGTCGAGCCACGCGACGACGTCGCGGCCGCGGTAGCGCCGGGCCACCCGCGGCGCCGACCCGACGGCGAGGTGCACCCGGCGCCCGGCCAGGTGCAGGTCTTCGGCGATCTGGCAGCCCGACTGCCCGGTGCCCACGACCAGGACGTCCCCGGCGGGCAGCTGAGCGGGGTTGCGGTACTCGGCCGAGTGCAGCTGGACGACGTGCTCGGGCAGCCGCTCGGCCAGCCGCGGCTTCAACGGCACCTGGTACGGGCCGGTGGCCAGCACGACGTGGTCGGCGGTCAGCTCACCGGCCGACGTCGTCAGCCGGAAACCGCCGCCGGGCAGCTGCCGCAGCCGCGTCGCTTCGACACCCTCGTGCAGCGGGACGTCGAACTCCCGCACGTACGCCTCGAGGTAGGCGACGATCTCGTCGCGGACCATGAACCCGTCCGGATCGTCGCCCGCGTAGGGGAACCCGGGCAGCCGGCATTGCCAGTTCGGCGTGACCAGGCAGAAACTGTCCCAGCGGCGGGTCCGCCATTCGTGCCCCGCGCGCTCGCGTTCGAGCACCAGGTGCCCGACCCCGGCAGTGGTCAGGCAGTGGGACATCGACAGTCCCGCCTGGCCACCGCCGACCACGATCACCGGCCGGTGCAGGCCGTCGAGCTCGAAGTTCATGCCGATCAGTGCACCGGCGAGCCATTTCCGGACGGTTTCGCCCGGAACACCGGCGCGTTACCGGAACGCCGGGGCGTAACGCTTCTCCCGGCGAGCGCTTAACAGGGGCGCGCTGGGTCGCCGCCGTCGCGCGCCGGGCGGCGCCCCGATGGGGGCGAGAGCCGGAACACGGGCCAGCCGATCTCGGTCCGCCAGGTCGCCGGATCCGGGTCGTCGCGCGGGCCGGCGAGGTAGGTCTCGTGGACGGGACCGGCCACGGTGAGGGCGTGGTCGACCACCCAGGCGCCGAGCCGGCCGTAGGTGACGTCGATGTCGTCGTGGGGTCCGGAATGGACGACGACGGCGAGCTCGGCGGCCGGCAATGCCACGGGCCGGACCCGCCCGCGCGACGGCGGGTCGCCGACGGGCCGGTGGACCAGGACCGCGCCCCGGCCACCGGTGAACAGCTCGTTGGCGTAGCGGCCACCCGGTGGGCCGAGCGACGGCAGGCCGGCGACCGCGGCGTCGAGTTCGGCCATCGCCTCGTCGTACCAGGCCGGCACGTCATCGTGGTCGACGACACCCTCGACGGCGGCGACCGTCTTCGCCGCCACCGAACGGAGCTCGACGGCCGGCTCGCCGCCGCCGGGACGCAGCAGCCGCCGCAGCGAGACCACCGCGGCCCGGGTCCGGTCCAGTTCCGCCTCCAACCGCCGCAAGTGCCCGCCGGCCAGGTCCGCTCGCTCCGCCGCGTCCTCGGTCGCGAGGATCTTGGCCACGTCCGCCAGCGGCACGTCCAGCTCCCGCAGCCGGTGGATGACCTGCGCGGCGGGGATTTGGTCGGCGGTGTAGTACCGGTAGCCGCTGGCGGGGTCGACCGAGGCGGGCTCCAGCAGCCCGGACTCGTGGTACCGGCGCAGGGTCCGCACACTCAGGTGCGTCAGCTTCGCGAACTCGCCGATCGTCAATCCACGGAACACCTCCCCACTGTGCACCGCTTGACCCTCTCCCCGGGAGAGACCCCACCGTGGTGGTCATGAGTGAATCGATCGACCTCCACGAGCTGCCCGCGGTGATCACCGGCTACCTGGCCGCCCACCAAGCCCGCGACCTGGACCCGGCGCTGGCTGGCTACACCGAGGACGCTGTCGTCACCGACGAGGGCCGGACCCACCGCGGCAAGCAGGAGATCCGCACCTGGCTCACCCGGACGGCAAGCCAGTACACGTACACGACGACACTCGTCGCGGCCCACCGCATCGACGACGAACACTACGTCGCGGTGCACCACCTCGAGGGCGATTTCCCCGGCGGGGTCGCCGACCTGCGGTTCCGGTTCACCTTGGACGACGATCGGATCGCCGAACTGGTGATCGAGCCCTGAACAGTGCCACGCGGCGTCAGGACCGACGCCCCTCTCGAGGACGCCGGTCCTGACGCCGTCAGCGCCGGGCCACCTGCACGCTCCAGTCACCCAGGCCGAACGGCGGGGCCGTGACGTCCACGACCGTGTTGCCGATCGTCGTCCAGGGGCCGAGCGGGCGTGCGTCGTAACTCCCCACCGGGGCATCGGTGAACGTCGCGAAGCCCGCGGCGTCGGTCCGGGCCAGTGAGACGACGTGACGGCCGTCCTCCGTCAGGGCCACCGTCGTCATCGCCAGGCCTTCGTCGGCGTCCGGCTGCCCGTTGCCGTTCTTGTCGATCCACACGCGGCCCTTGGCGTTCGCCTTCTTCCCCGGCACCTTGGCCCCGGCGAACGTGTACGGGCCGGAGTTGTAGGTCTTGCCGTCGTCGATGTAGCAGCCGAGCCCGGTGCGGCCGAAGTAGGCGGCCCGCTCCGGCACCTTGCCCGAAACCTTCAGCACCACGCGCTCCCCCGGCGCCAGCTTGCCCGCCGGGTGCCAGGGGTCGAAGGCGCCCCACTGCTCGTGCGGCACGTCCAGTTCCTGCCCGAACCCGCCCGGGTCGCAGCCCGCGTAGAGGTCGGTCAGCGGCTGGTCGCCGGTGTTCTGCAGCGTGACCGTCGCCGTCCCGGTCTCCCCGACGGCGTAGCTCTGCTTGTCGAGGGTGATGGTTTCGGTCAGGACGTCGCTCAGCGGCCGGATCGTCGCGACCTCGAGCGCGGTGTTCGCGCCGCTGCCGTCCAGCCGCAGCTGGGGCAGGGACGGCGGGGTCACCCAGCCGCCGGGCACCTTTTCGAAGTGCAGGGAGTAGCTCGACGACACCGGCAGCGCGTCGAAGGCGAACCGGCCGGCGGCGTCGGTGATCGCGACCAGGTCGTGGGACATCCCGTTCGCGATCACGTGCGCCTCGGCGCCGGCGAGGTTCACTTCACCCGCGGACGGCTTGCCGTCGCGGTCGCGGTCGCCGAAGAGGTGCCCGGCGATGCGGTCGGTGGTCTCCTTCGGCAGCAGGGGCACGGTGACCAGCGTCGAGTTGTCGGCGTAGTCGACGTCCAGCTCGCCGGACGCGGTGAACTCCACGACCGGGTTGCCCTGCTCGAGGGTGCCGACGCTGCCCCGCAGGTGGTAGGTCCGGCTCTCCCCCGGCGCGAAGGTCCCGCCCGGGCCCTGGAACTCCAGGTCGCCCCAAGGTTCCGACGGGACGTAGAAGAACGGCCCGGACTGCGTGTAGGCGGCACCGTGCACCTTGGTCGCCGTCGCGTCACCGGTGTTGGTGATGGTCACTTCGACCGGGACGGCGTCCCCCGGCAGCCAACGTCCCTGCTCGACGGTGGCCGTGATCTTGAGGTCCGGCCCGGTTTCCGCGAAGGCGGGCGCCGCGGCGGCGGCGCCGGCGATCGTGAATGCCGCGCTCAGCGCGCCGGCAGCGCGAGCCGACCGGGCGAATCTGCCCGTGATCATGTACTTCCCCCCTCTTCGAACTGTCCCGGCCAACTTACGACCGGTGCCGGGGACTCCGGCAGCTCGGAACATTCCGGGCACCGGCAACGGCAACCGGGAAGCCGGTTCGGGCGTGTACCGAACGGACCACTACACCCTTCCTCGCCGTAGCGCACGGCCGAAGGCCGGGCCCGGCCCTCACCCTCGCCCGGGCCGGGCGAACGACGTGCGCGCGGTCCGGCGGGAGTTCCACAGCCGCCCGGCCGCAGCGCCGGAAGACTTCGCCGGCCGGCGGGACGTCGTGACCCACCGGGTGTCTTCGTCCACGACAGGACAGGCGTGCCAGAGGTAGGACGAGCAGTCCGGTGGGGCATTCGAGCCGGGGACACCGCAGGCCACCGGCCACCGTTTCGGGTTCACCGTCCCAGACGGCAACGCGTGCGGTGACCGAGCCGCGGCTGCAGAACCGGCGCACAGGAGTTCTGCATGTTCGAACCGCACTCGACCGGTCATGTGCGGTAAAGCTCGGTAAGGAGCTCGAGCACGCTGCGAGTGGCGGGGTGAGGGTCGGCGCGCCACCAGGCAAGTCGTACATCGACAGGTTCGGCGTCGCGCACCGGCCGGTAGACGATGCCGGGCCTCGGATAGTGGTCGACGACGGACTGCGCTGTGACCCCCACGCAGCGGCCGGTGCCGATGATCGTGAGCCAGTCTTCGATGTCGCGGCTCTCCTGCGTCGCGGGCCGCGCGTTCGCGGGCCACAAATCCGCGGTCGTCGTTCCCGTGCGCTGGTCGACGAGCAGGACGCGGCTGCCGAGATCGGCCAGGTACACCGAGCGACGCCGCGCCAAGGGGTCGGAGGCGGCCAGCGCGCACCAGCGCGGTTCCTGTCCGACGACAGCGCTCTCGAAGCGAGGGTCCTCCAGCGGCCTGCGCAGGACCGCGAGCTCCGCGGTGCCCTCAGCCAGGCCGGCGCTCGGGGAGTTGAGGCGAAGCAGGTGCAGCAGCGTTTCCGGGTGCGCTTCCCGCCACCGGTCCTGAAAGGCGGGTGTGAGTCGGCCGAGCGCCGACCAGGCGTGGCCGATACGCAGCTCGGCATGGTCCGACGTCGCTTCCCGCACCAGGTTCTCGACCTCGGTCAGCACGCGCCGGGCGTGCGCCACGACGCGGAGTCCGATCGCCGTCGGCGAGGTTTCGCGGGACGTACGTCGCAGTAGCCGGACTCCGAGGCGCTTCTCCAGCGCTGCGAGTGTGCGAGAGACCGCCGCCTGGGAGATGCCGAGCGCGATCGCGGCGTCGGTGAACGTGCCCTCGTCCACGATCGCGACGAGGCAGCGCAGCTGGCGCAGCTCGACATCCATAACCAAATCGTATAGCTCGCGCGTTCCCTGCATTTTGCACACGGTTCAGTGCGCCGCAGGATCGATGCGTGCAAGCAGAATCCGATCGCCCGGCAGGCCGCGCCGTCTTGCCCGCGAAGCATCGCGCCGTGCCCCTAGCCGGGGTCGGCATGATGCTCACCAGCGGTCTTTCGACCCAGCTCGGCGCCGCGATCGGGTCGCTGGCCTTCCCGGTGCTCGGACCGGTCGGCGTCGTCGCGGTCCGCCAGTGCGTCGCGGCGGTGGTGCTGCTCATCCTCGTCCGGCCCCGCCTTCGGTCCTTCACGCGGCGCCAGTGGGGGCCGGTGCTGCTGCTCGCGGCCGTCTTCGGTGTGGTGAACCTGTCGCTCTACACCGCGATCGACCGGATCGGTCTCGGCCTGGCGGTGACCCTGGAGTTCCTCGGTCCCGTCACGATCGCGCTGGCCGGCTCGCGCAGACGCGTGGATCTGGGCTGTGCCGTACTCGCCGTGGCAGGAGTCGTCGTCTTGATGCGTCCACGCCCCAGCGCCGATTACCCGGGCATGGGGCTCGCTCTGCTCGCCGCTGCCTGCTGGGCCGCTTACATCCTGCTCAACCGTTCCATCGGGCAGCGCATCCCCGGCGCACAGGGCACGGCCGCCGCGGCGGGGCTGTCCGCCGTGGTCTACCTGCCCATCGGAGCCGGCGTCGTGGTCCACCACCCCCCTTCCGCCGGCGCGGTCGGTGCGGCCGTCGCGGCCGGGCTCCTGTCCTCCGCATTGCCGTTCCTCGCGGACTTGTTCGCGCTCCGCCGCGTTCCCGCCGCGGCGTTCGGGTTGTTCATGAGCGTCAACCCGGTGTTCGCCGCGGCCGTCGGCGTACTCGTCCTGGGACAGAAGCTCGACGTCGCCGCCTGGTCGAGCATCGCGGTGATCATCGCGGCCAACGCCATCAGCATCCTCACTCCGTTGCCACACAAAGGAGCCCTTCCATGCCCGGTGTCACGCTGACCGACCATCACTTCTCCGTCCCCCTCGACCATGATCAGCCGGATGGCGAGCACATCGAGATCTACGCCCGCGAGGTGGTGGCCACCGGACGCGAGCACGAGCGGCTTCCCTGGCTGCTGTTCTTGCAGGGCGGCCCCGGCATGCTGCCGCCGCGTCCGGTCGGCCGGGACTCCTGGCTGGACCGCGCACTCGACGATTACCGCGTTCTGCTGCTCGACCAGCGCGGCACGGGCCGCTCCAGTCCGATCAGCCGGCAAACGCTCCCGGCCCGTGGCGGGCCCGGCGCGCAAGCCGGCTACCTCACCCATTTCCGAGCCGACGCCATCGTCCGCGACGCCGAACTGATCAGGCGCGAACTGACCGGCGAACCCTGGTCGGTGCTCGGCCAGAGCTTCGGCGGCATGTGCACCGTCACCTACCTCTCGTTCGCGCCCGAGGGCCTGCGCGAGGCGATGATCACCGGCGGTCTTCCCGGTTTGGGTGTCACCCCCGACGAGGTCTACCGCGCCGCCTATCCGCGCGTGCAGCGCAAGAACACCGCGTACTACCGCCGGTACCCGCAGGACGTCGCCGCGGTCCGCCGCATCGCCGCGCACCTGATCGAGCGTCCGGCACCCATGCCGGACGGATCCTTGCTCACCGTCGAAGCCTTCCAGTCGCTCGGGATGATGCTCGGCACGAGCGACGGCGCGGACGTGCTGCACTACCTTTTCGAAGACACCTGGGCCGGCGCGGAGCTGTCCGACGGCTTCCTCGCCCGCGTCGCGGCTTTTCTCAGCTACGCCCAGCTGCCGCTGAAATCGCTCATGCTCGAACTCACCTACGCCCAGCGCGGCACCGGCGCGCCGAACTGGGCGGCTCAGCGGGTGCGCGGCGAGTTCCCCCAGTTCGACGCGCGCAGGGCGGTGGCCGGGGACGACCCGGTGCTGTTCACCGGCGAGACGACCTACCCGTCCCTGTTCGACCAACCCTGTCTCGCGCCCCTGCGCGAGCCGGCCGAGGTGTTGTTCGCCCGCGGGGACTGGCCCGACCTCTACGATCCTCGGCGCTTGGCCGCGAACGAAGTCCCCGTGGCCGCCGCCGTCTACCTCGACGACATGTACGTCGACGCCACTTACTCGTTGCAGACCGCCGAGACCATCAAGGGCCTACGACTGTGGGCGACCAACGAGCACGAGCACGACGGGCTTCGCGTCAGTGGCGGGCGCGTCCTGGACCACCTGCTGCGAATGCTGCGCGGCCAGATCTGAACCGGAGCGCCTGCCAACCGGCTGAGTCGCGGCCAGGACCAGGAGTGCCTGGTCCTGGCCGGGCCTGGGGCTGGTATCGAAGTCGATCCGCCGGGCCTCGACGACGCTCAGCGGGCCAGCAGCTCCCGGATCGCGGTCGCGATCTCGCCGGGTGCTTCCTCGGCCATGAAGTGCCCGGCCCGGGTCAGGCGGTGGTCGAGGTCGGGCGCCCACGCCTTCCACAGGCCGGCGGCATCGTAGCCCAGCTGCGCGCCCCAGTCCTGCTGGACGACCGTCACCGGCATGGCCAGCTGCGAGCCGGCGTCGAGGTCGGCCTGGTCGTGGTCGACGTCGATGTCCGCCGAAGCCCGGTAGTCCGCGACGATCGATGGCACCGCGGCCGCGCTCGCCCGCAGGTACTCCGCGCGCACCTCGGCCGGGATCGCCGACGGGTCGTTGGCCCACGCGTCGAGGAACGAGCCGAAGAACGCGTCCGCGCTGGCCGCGATCATCGTCTCGGGCAGGCCGGGCGGCTGGGCCATGAGGAAGAGGTGGTAGCCGACCGCCGCCGGGACGCCGTGCAGGACGTTCCACATGTCGAGCGTCGGCACCACGTCGAGGATGCCCAGGTGGGTGATCGACTCGGGGTGGTCCAAGCCCGCCCGGAAGGCAACCAGGGCACCCCGGTCGTGCCCGACGAGGGCGAAGCGCTCGTGGCCGAGCGCCGCCGCCAGTTTCACCACGTCGGCGGCCATGGCGCGCTTGGCGTACACGCTCCGGTCGTCGGCCGCCGGCTTGTCGCTGGCGCCGTAGCCGCGCAAATCGGGGCAGATCACCGTGTGCTCGCCGGCGAGCCGCTCGGCGACGTGCCGCCACATCAGGTGGGTCTGCGGGAAGCCGTGCAGCAGCACGACCGGGTCGCCGCTGCCGCCGACGGCGGCCGCCAGTTCCACGCCGTCGGCGCCGGGCAGGCGGACGTAGTCGAAACCGCGGATGGTGAGCGTCATGGAAGGCCGTCTTTCTGCTTGAAAGGACTTGATGCGGCCAGCTTCGGCGACGCCGATCAGCAACCGATCAGTACGAGGGGCGTGGCCGGGGCGCGGCCCCGATGATGGGGGCATGCGAATCGACGTGCTGGGCGCCGTGCGGGCGCTGGGCGACGACGGGAGCCCGGTGGACCTGGGCGGGCCGCGCCATCGCGAAGTGCTCGCCCGGCTCGTGGCGGCCGAGGGGCGGATGGTCACCACCGACACGCTCGTCGGCGACCTGTGGACCGACCCGCCCGCCCGCGCCGTGGGTGCGCTGCGCACGTTCGTCGCCGCCCTGCGGCGCGCGCTCGAACCCGGCCGGCCGCCGCGGACCCCGCCCCGGGTGATCGTGACCGAGGGCCCCGGCTACGCACTGCGCCTGCCGCGCGAGGACGTGGACGTCCACCGGTTCGAGGACGCCCTGGACCGAACCCGGCGGGCTCCCGGCGCCGTGACCGACCTCAGCGCGGCGCTGGCGGCTTGGCGGGGAACCGCTTACGCCGATGTGCCGGACTCCGCGTGGGCCCAGCGCGAGCGAACCCGGCTGGAAGAGCTGAGGCTGACGGCCGTGGAGTTGCGCGCCCGCGTGCTGCTCGACGCGGGCGAGGGCGGTGATCTCGTGGCCGAACTCGGCGCCCACGTCGCGGAACACCCGTGGCGCGAGCCGGCTTGGGGGCTGCTGGCCCGTGCCTTGCACCGCGCCGGACGGCAGGCCGACGCGCTGGCGACCCTCCGCCGCGCTCGCGCGATGCTCGTCGACCAGCTCGGGCTCGCCCCCGGCGCCGAACTCCAGCGGCTGGAGGCCGAAATATTGACCGGGGCCGGGACCGCGTGGCCCGCCTCCGGTGCCCGGTTCGGCCCGCGCACGACCGTGGATTTGGCCCGCACCCTCGCACTGGCGGGTGGCGACGCCCTCGTCCACTCGCGGCGTGACCGCCTGACCGCGATCCAGGCCGCCGAACGCACCGGCGACCTCGTGCTGACGGCCCGGATCATCGGCGCCTACGACGTGCCCGCGATCTGGAGCCGGGCCGACGACCTCGAGCAGTCGCGCGCCGTCGTGGCGGCTGCCGAGCGCACGCTCACCTCGCTCGGCCCCGGCAGTCCGCCCGACCTGAGAGCCCGCCTCTTGGCGACCGTCGCCGTGGAGAGCCGGAGCGGCGATCTCACCGCCGCCGAGCGGGAACGCGCGCGGCGAGCCGCGGACGAGGCCGAAGCACTGGCCCGCGGCGTCGGCGATCCCGCACTGCTGGTGTTCGCGCTCAACGGGGTTTTCCTGCAGTCCTTTTCCCGCCCGGGGCTGGCGGCCGTCCGCGACCGGACCGGCGCCGAAATCCTCGACGTGGCGACGCGGCACGACCTGCCGGCCTTCGCCGTGCTCGGCCGGCTCGTCCGCCTGCAGTCCGCCTCGGCCACCGGCGACCTCGACACCGCGGCCGCGCACGCGGCGGCGGCCGAACAGCTCGCCGCCACCGCCGAGTCGCCCTTGGTCGCCGTCCTCACCGCGTGGTTCCGGGCCCGGGCGACGGCCGCCCGCGGCACGGAACCCGGCGGCCCGGCCCCCGCCACTGCCGCCGCGCAGTACCGCGCCGCCGAGGACGCCCTGCGGACGGCGGGCATGCCGGGACTGCACCGCGGCCTGTTCCCCTTGGCACTGCTGGGGTTGCGCCTGCTGCACGGCCGGGCCGCGCCCACCGATCCGCACCTCGACTGGGGTCCGTACCGCCCGTGGACCCAGCCCCACGTGTCGCTCGCCCAAGGCAAGCGGGAAGAGGCCCGCGCCGCCCTCGCGGCCGCGCCCGAACCACCGCGCGACCACCTGCAGGAGGCGATGTGGTGCCTGACCGCCCACGCCGCGGTCCGTCTCGGCGAGCGCGGGATCGCGGCCGCCGCCGCGGAAAGCTTGCGCGACGCCGCGGGCGAACACGCCGGCGCGGCGAGCGGAATGCTGACCTTGGGACCGGTGGCGCGGTACCTGGCCGAAGCGGCCGCCTGCGCCGGAACGCGGTGAGCGCCGGGGTTCGGCGGGTGAGCTGCCGCCGCGTTCCGGCGGAGACGTGCGGCTTCGTCACCTGGACGCACCAGCCGTCCTTCAGAGGTCGGTGTCAGCGTCTCCAGTCAGCGCAGAAACTCGAGCAGCAGCGCGGTGAGCTCCCGCGGTCGTTCTTCGGTGAGCCAGTGGCCGGTGCCGGCCATCACCCGGGTCTCGACGTTCGAGGCGTAGCCCTTCCACTGGGTACCGACGGCGCTGCTCAGCGCCTCTTCGCCACCGACGGCCAGGACCGGCATCTTCAGTAGCCCCGCTTCACGGAATTTCTCGTTCTGGGCGATGTCGGTGTGCAGCGCTTGGTACATGTCCATCCACGCCCTGAACCGGCCGGGCTCGCGGAGGTAGCGGGCGTAGAACTCGTAGTCGCCGGTGTCGAACGCGTTGTCCACTGCCAGGTACTGCTCGATGAAACCCCTGACCAGGTCACGCTCGTGCCCGCGGACCAGATCCTGAGCGAAGTCCTTCTGGAAGAAGCCGAGGTGCCACGTCGAAAGCTCACCCTCAGGCGGGAAGGCCGGGAACGTGTAGAGGGACCGGTCGGGGATGGGCCCCTCCATCACCACCATCCTGCTGACCTCGGTGGGCCACATCGCGGCGTACGGGTAGGCGATCCACGCGCCGATGTCGTGGGCCACGATCTGGATGCCCTTGGTGAGGTCGAGGTGGGCGAGCAGCGTGTGCACGTCGTCAGCCAGCTGTGTCGTGTCGTAGCCGGTCCCCGGCACCGAGGAGTCACCGGTTCCGCGAAGGTCGACCGCGATCACGGTGTGGTTCTCGGCGAGCGCCTGAAGCTGCGGCTCCCACTCGGCGGACGTCTGCGGAAAGCCGTGCAGGAGAATGACCGGTGAGCCGCTGCCTCCGCGGAGGTAGTGCATCCGGAATCCGTTCACCTGCGCGTAGTTCGACTGGTAGCCGACCGGCGGCCGGCTGGGCGATTCGTCGGCCTGGGTGGCGGCGCTCTGCGCGGCAGCCGACTCCGGCCTTGGGGTTACGGCCGCATCGGCCGAGACCAGGCCGGCCCCCACGACAGCGGTGGCCGCGGTGATGGCGGCAAGGACTGCCCTGCCCAGGACAGTCATTCTCGTTCTCATTGTTTTCCCCTAAAGGTGTGATCGGCGCGGTGAGGTCGACTGCTTTAAGTTCCGATCGGTACAGAACGCTAGCACATCAAGACCGATCGGTACTAAAGTCTGCGTCATGAGTGGTTCGCGGAGCACAGTGTTCGGTCGCCCCCGGGAGTTCGACGTCGACGAGGCGCTGGAGCGCGCCATGCAGGTGTTCTGGGCTCGGGGATACGACGGCACGAGCCTGACGGACCTGACCGGCGCCATGGGAATCACCAAGTCGAGCATGTATGCCGCGTTCGGCAACAAGGAGCAGCTCTTCCGCAAGGCCGTAGCGCGCTACGCCGAGGGGCCGGCCTCCTACGCGACGCGCGCCCTGCACGAGCCCACGGCACGCGGGGTGGCCGAGGCGTTCCTCCGCGGAGCCGTCCGGACCACGACCTCGCCCGGCGCCCCCGCCGGCTGCCTGTCCGTTCAGGGCGCACTGGCACTGAGCGAGCAGGGCCGCCCGGCACACGATGTGCTCCTCGCCTGGCGCAACGATGCGGGCGTACGGCTCGAGGAGCGTTTCCGACGCGCCGTCGACGAGGGCGACCTCGGGCCGGACGCCGATCCGAGGCGTCTCGCCCGGTTCATCATGACGATGGGATTCGGCATCGCGGTCCAGGCCGCGAACGGCCTGGGGACCGACGAACTCGATGCGATCGTCGCCACGGCGCTGCTCGCCTGGCCGGGCTAGCGCTCTGGCACCTCATCCGACGAACGAGTCCGGAAGGAAGGCGATGGGAGAACCCGGAAGACGGCCGACCGGTGTCGGGATCGTGGGCCTGAGCGCGTCGGGAGGGTGGGCGGCCGGAGCACACCTGCCGGCACTTTCGGCCGTCGACGGCCTGGAACTGACCGCGCTGGCGGCGAGTTCCGAAGCCTCGGCGGTCGCTGCCGGCGCCGCGTTCGGGGTGCCCGGCTACGCCTCGGTCAAGCAGCTCGCCGAGGACGAGAACGTTGACCTGGTCGTCGTCGCGGTCAAAGTGCCCAGGCATCGCGAGCTGATATTGCCCGTGCTGGCGGCAGGAGTACCGGTGCTCAGCGAGTGGCCGTTCGCCGTCGATCTGGCCGAGGCCGAGGAAATGCACCAAGCCGCCCGCGGGACGCGTACCTTCATCGGGCTCCAAGGGCGTTCCTCACCCACCGCCCGCTGGCTGGCCGACCTCGTCGCCGGCGGATACGTGGGAAAGGTGCTGTCCGCGACGGTGCTGGCGTCCTCGGTCGAGTGGGGTACCCCCGTCTCCGAGCGCATGCGGTACACGCTCGACCGCGCGCTCGGGGCCACGATGCTCACCATCGCCTTCGGGCACGCCATCGACCTGGTGTCCATGATCGTCGGTGAGTTGCAGGACGTAGTCGCTTCGACAGCGGTCCGGCGACCGCTCGTCCCTCTGGGCCGCACCGGCCGGACGGTCCCGATGACAGCCGAGGATCAGATCGCCGTCTCGGGCACGTTGCCGGGCGGCGCCGTTCTCTCCGCCCACCACCGCGGCGGAACGCTGTCGGGACCCGGATTCTCCCTTCTCGTCGACGGCACTGACGGAACCCTCGAGGTCACCGCCGCCACCGGGTACCCGCACCTCGGCCCCGTCACGGTACGCGGCTCACGCGGTCGCGCCCCGCTGTCGGAGCTCACCTTGCCCGACGACTACGACGACTACCCCCAGCTCGCCGGAACACCGATTCACACTTTGGCGCACGCCTACGCGGCGGTCCGCAACGATCTCACCCACGGCACCGCGACCGCCCCGGACTTCACCCACGCCGTCAAACGTCACCGGCTCCTGGACGCGATCGGCCGGTCCGCCGCCGAAGGACGGCGAGTGTCTCTCCCGGGCTTCTGACAAGACCCGACGGAGGCGGTCGACGGCCGACCCGAGCACCTGCGCGGCTCCGCGCGGTTCCGCAACCTCACCCGGTTCGGTCACCCAGGACGGCCCGTCCCTCGGTGGACGGCACGAATCCCGGGAAGCTCTGCTCCCGTTTGCCGAGCCAGTGCGCAATGCGCGCCGGGGCGCGGACGTAGGGATCGGGGACGCCCAGTTTGCGCGCGGCGTCCAGCGGCCAGTTCGGGTTGTAGAGCAGCTCTCGTCCGAGCGCGACCAGGTCCGCCCGGCCGTGCTCGATGACGGATTGGGCCTGTGCCGCGTGGACTATGTGCCCGACGGCCATCGTCCTGCTCCCGGTCCGCTCGCGGATCTGGTGCGCGTAGGGCACCTGGTAGCCGTAGTCGGTTTTCAGGCCGGGGAACGGCAGCCCGGTGATCCCGCCGGAGCTGCAGTCGATGACGTCGACGCCGTGGCCCCGCAGTTCCCGCACCAGCTCGACGGTCTGGTCGATCGTCCACTCGACATCGACGCACGAGAGGCGGACGAACAGCGCCTTGCCGTCCGGCCAGACCGTCCGGATGCGATCGACGATCTCGACGAGGAACCGGAACCGGTTCTCCGCGGAGCCGCCGTAGCGGTCGGCGCGCCGGTTCGCCAGCGGGGAAAGGAAGCTGTGGATCAAGTAGCCATGAGCTGCTTGTAGCTCAACGACTTCGTAACCGGCTTCGTCGGCTCGTCGAGCGGCGTTGGCGAAGGCCACCACGGTGTCTTCGATGTCGCGCAGCGTCATTTCGACGGGGGTGTCGGCCCCTTCGAGGCCGAGGGGTATCGCGCTGGGCGCGAGCAACGGCCAGTCCGCGGAGGGCGGTGGCGTACCGGGGATCCACGGCGGGTTCCGGCGCCCTTTGCGGCCGGCGTGGATGAGCTGGATGCCCGGCACGGCCCCACCGGCCTTGACGACCTCCACGAGCTGCGCGTAGCGGGGAACCACGTCGTCCTCCCACAGACCGAGGTCCCCCGCGGTGCCCCGGCCGCGCCGGTCCACCGTCGTGCCTTCCTGGATGACCAGCCCCGCGCCGCCTTCGGCCAACCGTCCGTAGTGGACGGTGTGGGTCGACGTCGGCCGGCCGTCCACGCCGGCGTACTGCCACATCGGCGACACGACCACCCGGTTCGGCAGGCGCACCCCGCGGATCTCGATCGGACTGAAGAGGGTCGGCGGCATCCCGCTGCTCCTTCGCTCGGCAATTGACATGCCCCCACGGCGCACTTACCGTCATGCTACTCGACGATACGTCGTATCACATAGCGGCACGAGGAGCAGACATGGCGACGAACCGGGTGACGGACAGCCGCGTAGTCCACCGACCGGATGAGACGTCCATCCGGTATTCGATCAGCGGACCGGACGAGGGACCCACGGTCGTCTTCGTCCACGGCTGGGCGTGCAACCGGACGGACTTCGACGCGCTGACGGGGTTCCTGCCGGACGAATACCGCGTGCTCGCGGTCGACCTCGCCGAGCACGGCGAATCGCGCTCGGCGCGCGAGACCTGGACGATCGAGGAGTTCGCCCGCGACGTCGCCGCGGTCCTCGACGCCGAGGAGGTGACCGGGTGCGCCGTCGTCGGGCATTCACTCGGCGGGGCGGTGGCGGTCGAGACCGGTCGGCTGCGCCCCGAGCGGGTCCGGCACATCATCGCGCTCGACGCCCTGCACTACCTCTTCCTCTTCGGCGCCATGGACGAAGAGGAGGCCCAAGGGTTGCTGCGACCGCTCCGTGACGACTTCGCCGGGCTGGTCCGCACCATGGTCGAGGCCGGTTCGCCCCCGGGGACCGACCCGGTGCTCAAGGACGCGCACTTCGCCAAGATGGCCGCGGTGCGGCAGCCGGCGGGGACCCGGGCGTTCGAAGGTCTCGTCGCCTGGGACATGGACGAGGCACTCGCCGACGTGCAGCAGCCGATCACCGTGTTCGGCGTCCGAGAGCTCGTCACCCAGGAGGCCATCGACCGGCTGACGGGCCGCGTCGAGGTGGTGCTCGTCGACCTCGGCAGTCACCACTTCCCGGTGGAGTCACCGGAGGGAACGGCCAACCTCATCGCCGGCGTCGTGAGCGCTCGCGACGCGCGCGCCGTCACGGGGACGAGAGCAGGCGGCTGATCTCGTCCGCGGCCGCGACGACCTTCTCGGCCAGCTGCCGCTCGTGCGCGGGCCGGTACCGCATCTCGGGGATGCTCAGCGTGACCGCCGCGATGGGTCGTCCGGTCGCGTTGGTGATCGCCGCGCCGAGGGAAGTGACGTGCGGGCGGTACCAGGACGACATGTTCATGGCGTAGCCGCGCTCGGCGGTCCTGGCGATCTCTTTTCGCAGCTCGTCGGGACCGAGCAGCGGCGCGCCTTCGAACTCCCGGGGCTCGGCGCGCAGGAGTTCGCCGACCTCGCCCGGTTCGAGGCGGGCGAGGATCGCGACGCCCCCCGAACTCGCCCCGAGTGGCACCCGCGTTCCGATTTCCATGAACACGCGGACGAGCTGGGAGCTGTCCTCGCGCGCGACGATCAGGTAGTCATCGCCGTCGCGCAGGCCGAGGAGCACGGTTTCGCCGGTCTCCGCGGCCAGCCCCTTGATGACCGGCGTCGCCACTTCGCGCAGGTCCTGCTCGCCGGCGCTGCGCAGACCCAGCACGAGCGCCTTCATCGTCACGCCCCACCGCGCGTGCTCCCGGTCGACGATCCGGAGCCACCGGGCTTGTTCGAGGGTGACCAGACAGCGCTGGACCGAGCTCTTGGGGATGCCCGTCACGCGGGCCAGCTCCGAGACGCCGATCGGCTGGCGCACCGCGACCTCTTCGAAGACGCGAAGCGTGCTCAGCACGCTGTTCATCGACCGGATGCTGCTGTTCGGCTTGTCCGGTTCGCCGTCGTCGCCCGCTGTGCCCATGAGGTCACGACCGTACCACTGGACGCACTGCCGTACCTCATCCCGGCACAGGAGTTTCTTTACAACGCCGACAACGTCGGTCTACTCTGCGGCACAGCGTGCCACAGTACGGAACGGAGTTGCACATGGATCTGACTGTCGTGGGCGATGTCGTCGTCTCGGGGTGGCCACGCCGTCCCGGCGGCTCGGACCCCGGCGCTTCGGCGTTCGGGCTCCTGCGCGGCGGGGACCTGACGATCGGGAACCTCGAAGTCCCCCTCACCGGACGCGGGCAGCGCGCGGAAAAGCTGGTCGCCATGCGGGCCCCGACGTCGGGCGCCACGGAGCTGGCCGACCTCGGGTTCGACCTGGTTTCCCTGGCGATGAACCACGCGATGGACTACGGCGCCGACGGCATGCGCGACACCGTCGAGGCGCTCGACGCCGCCGGAGTCGGCCACGCCGGCTTCGGGGAAACGCGCGCCGAAGCGACGCGCGCCCGGGTCGTCTCGGCCGGCGGCGAAAGCCTCGCGTTCTTCAGCTTCTGCTGCGCGCTACCGCTGGGCTTCGACGCGACCGCGGACCGCGCGGGCATCGGCGCGATCCGGGTGCGGCAGTCCTTCGAGTTCGACAGCGGCTTCCTGGACGAGACGCCGGGCACGCCGCCGTTCGTCCATTCCGGCACCCACGAGCCGGACGCGCGGGCGGCCGAGGCACTGGTCCGGGAAGCCAAGCACCACAACGACTTCGTCGTCGTCGCGCTGCACTGGGGTGTCCCGCACTGCTATCTGCCCGCGGCACAGGGCCCGCTCGCCGAGTACCAGCAGCCCTTGGCCCGGCTGTTGATCGACGCGGGTGCCGACCTCGTCATCGGGCACCACCCACACTGCCTGCACCCCGTGGAGTTCTACCGGAACGGGCTGATCCTGTACTCCACCGGCAACTTCGTCTTCGACTGGTGTGACGGCTGGAACGCCGAATCGATGGTGCCGAAGGAAGACGCGCACCCGTCGGCCCCCTACCGCCCGGCACTGGTGCGGGGCCCGTGGTTCGAGAGCGCCGTGTTCCGCGTCGGGCTGCGCGGCACCGGCGGGCCCACCCTCCGCCTCGACCCGATCGAACTCGACCCGGACAGCCAGCCGGTCCTCCCCCGGCCGGACGTCGCCGCGTCGATCCTCGCGCAGGTCGCCGACGCGTCCAGGGACCTGGACCCGGCCGTCGTCGTGGACGCCGACGGCACCGTGCGGCGCGCCGCCGTCGAAACCGCGACCGCCTAGCCACCACCGACCGCACAGGAGCGTTCCGATGTACAGCCCCGCCGCCAAGCCCGACGACTACGAATCCTTCCCCTACCTCCGACGCGGAACCGACTTCCCCGCCGTCGAACTGTCCGATCCGAGTGCTCGCCGAAGCCGCTTCGACGCCGGTTCGGACGACGACCGGCGGGCGCGGATCGAGCGCCTGCTGGCCGACAACGTGACGATCAGCTTCCACGACCACCCGCAGCTGCTGCCGGCCGATTTCGCGGATACACCCGACTTCCTGCGCGCCAAGCACGAGTTCACCGCGTTCGCCGAGCTGCGCCGGGCCGGCCTGACCGCGGTCTTCGACAACTGGTTCGGCGTCATCGGCAGCACCCGCCGGGCGGGCTGGAAGTGGGACGACCTCATCACGACGCTCGGTCTGCGGCTCGCCGACCTCGCCCACCAGGACGGTGTCGTGGTCGCTCGCACCGTCGGAGACATCCTCGACGCCCAGCGCGACGGGCACGTCGCCTTCGTCATGGGCACCGAGTCCGCCGGCATGATCGAGAACGAGCTGGACCGCATCGACGTCCTCTACGGACTGGGCATCCGGCAGATGGGCCTGGTCTACGCGGAGGCCAACACGCTTGGCAGCGGCCAAAAGGAGCAGCTCGACGGCGGCCTGACCGCCTTCGGCCGGCGCGCGGTCGAGCGCATGAACGCCGTGGGCATGCTCATCGACGTCTCCCACGCGAGCGACCGGACGAGCCTGGACGCGATCGAGGCGTCGGCCAAGCCCATCGCGATCACGCACGCCGGCGCGCGGGCGGTCTGGCCCATCGCCCGGATGAAGCCGGACGAAGTCCTCAAGGCTTGCGCGGAGCGCGGCGGCGTGCTGGGGATCGAGGCGGCGCCGCACACGACCGTGTCCTACGACCACCGGGCGCAGTCCATCGAGTCGGTGATGGACCACTTCACCCACGCCGTCGAGCTGATGGGCATCGAGCACGTCGCGTTCGGCCCGGACACGCTCTACGGCGACCACGCCGCCTTCCAGAAGGCCATCAGCCACGTGATCGGGTCGTCCACCGTGTTCGACGCGGGCGACCTCGAGTGGGAGCGAGTCGGCCACGTCGACGGGCTCGAGAACCCGACCGAGAACTTCCGCAACATCGCCGGCTGGCTCGTCGAGCACGGCTACCGCGACGACGAGATCACCGCCGTGCTCGGCGGCAACATCCTGCGGCTGCTCAGCGAGGTGTGGCGATGACCGACATCCGGAATCGCGTCGAAAGCGCTTTCGCGCATCACCTCGACGACGTCTTGGCGCTGTCGCACGCCATCAACGCCGACCCGGAACTCGCCTTCGAAGAGCACCGGACCTCCGCCGCGCTCACCGAAGTCCTGGCGCGGCACGGTTTTTCGGTCGAGAAAGGGGTCGCGGACCTGCCCACGGCTTTCGCGGCCACGGCGGGTTCCGGCGATCTGGTGTTCGGCATCTGCGCCGAAATGGACGCGCTCCCCGGCATCGGGCACGGCTGCGGGCACAACACGATCGCCGCGGCGGCCGTCGGCGCGGCTCTGGCCCTGGCACCGTTCGCCGACGAGCTTGGGCTGACGCTCAAGGTGTTCGGCACGCCGGCGGAGGAACGCGGCACCGGCAAGGAGATCATGGTCAACCGCGGCGTCTTCGCCGGGACGCACGCGGCCATGATGGTGCACCCGTCGCTGAAGGACGTCGTCAGTCCCCAGTTCCGGGCCTCGCGGTCGTGGCGGATCGAGTACACCGGCCGGGGCGGTCACGCGTCACGCCCGTGGAACGCGCTCAACGCCGCCGACGCGGTGGTGGTCGCGCAGACCGCCATCGGACTGCTGCGTCAGCAACTGCGCGACGGAGTCCGGGTCCATTGCGTGGTGCAGGAAGCCGGCTCGGCCGTCAACGTCATCCCCGACCGGGTCGTGGCCGAGTGCATGATCCGCTGCGACACCATCGCCGAAGTCGACGAGGTCTGGGCGCGGGTCCGCCGCTGCTTCGAAGCGGGCGCGCTCGCGGCCGGGACCACGGTGGAGTTCACCACCCAGCCGTCGCTGTACCGCGAGTTCCGGCACGACCCGGATCTGGCTTCGCTGTTCGAGTCCCACGCGAAGAACCTGGGCCGCACGTTCCCGGACTACCCCGACAAGCTCTTCGGCTCGACCGACATGGGCAACGTCTCCCAGGTGCTTCCCGCACTCCACCCCATGCTGTCGTTCGACCTCCCGCCCGAGGACGGGAACCACACCGCCGCCTTCGCGGCCGCGGCCGGTGGCGCGGAAGGCGACCGGTTCGTCCGCGACGGCGGCCTGGCGATGGCGCTCACGATCGCGGACGTCGCACAGTCCGCACCGATCCGGGCCCGGCTGACCGCCCCCGGGAACTGAGGAGAACGACCATGGAACCCACTCGGCTCGGCACGGCCCCGGCGGAAGCGACCGGACGGGGCAACCGCCGGGCGCTCGTCGCCGGCAGCATCGGCAACGCCGTCGAGTTCATCGACTGGGCGGTGTACACGACGTTCTCGTCCGTCTTCGCGCACCACTTCTTCCCGCCGGGCAACGACAGCGCGGCGCTGCTGTCCACTTTGGCCATCTTCGCCGTCGGTTTCGTCGTGCGGCCGATCGGCGCCGCGATCATGGGCGCCTACGCCGACCGGCACGGCCGCAAGAAGGGCCTGGTGCTCACGATCGGCCTGATGGCCGCGGCGACGTTCGTCATCGGGGTCTCGCCGTCCTACGCCCAGGTCGGCCTCGCGGCGCCGATCATCCTGGTGCTCGCGCGGATGGCACAGGGCTTCGCCGCCGGTGGCGAATTCGGCTCGGCGTCGGCTTTCCTCGTGGAGTCCGCCGGACCCGGCCGCCGCGCGTTCGCGGGTTCGTGGCAGCAGGTCTCGGTCGGTGTCGGCATCCTCATCGCTTCGGGCATGGGCGCGATCGTCACCTCGGCGCTGCCCCGGCAGGCGGTGGACAGCTGGGGCTGGCGCCTGGCGTTCGTGGTCGCTTCGCTGTTCGGGCTCATCGGGCTCTGGCTGCGCCGCTCGGTGGCGGAAACGGCGTCGTTCCGCCACGTTCACGGCCCCCGGCGCAACGTCCTCGGAACGATGCTCCGGGAGCACCCGAAGGCGGCGTTGCGCGTCTTCGGCCTGAACATCGCCGGCGTGGTGCTCTACAACATGTGGCTGACCTACCTGCCCACCTACGCGGCGGTGTCGACGCACATCCCGCTCAACCAGGCGTTGCTGGCCAACGTCATCGGGCTCGTCACCTTCGTGGTCCTGCTGCCGTTCGCCGGGCTGTTGTCCGACCGGCTCGGCCGCAAGCCCACCATGGTGGCGTTCGCGGGCGGGTTCCTGCTGCTCGCGTGGCCCGCTTTCCGGCTGCTGAACGGTGACTTCCGGCCGCTGCTCCTCGTCCAGGTCGCCGGGCTGGTCCTGCTGCTCGGTTATTCGGCCAACGTCGCGGCCGTCATGGCGGAGCAGTTCCCGCCGGAGGTCCGGGCGACCGGCATCGGTCTCCCCTACGCGTTGTCGGTCGCGGTGTTCGGCGGCACCGTCCCGTACCTCACGACGTGGCTGACCACCCACAGGCTCGGCACGTGGGTGTGGCTGTACTGCACGATCGCCGCCGCGATCGGCCTGGTCGTCTACCTGACGATGCCCGAGACGAAGGACAAGGCCATCGACTGACGCGGATCAGTCGATCGTCAGCACGACCTTGCCGAAGCGGTCCGGGCTCACCAGGCGTTCGTGAGCCCGGGCCACGTCGGCCAAGGCGAACACCGAATCGACCACGGGGCGCACCTTCCCCGCGGCGAGCCAGGCGATGACGTCGGGGACTTCGCGGAGGTCCCCGGCGTGCGCCCCACGGAAGTCGATCTCGTGGCGGTAAAGGCTGTACAGGTCGATGTCGGCGTGCGGACCGGAATGCGAGCCCATGCCGATCAGCCGGCCACCGGGGCGCAGTGCCCGGACGGACTCCTGGATGGTCGCGCCGCCCGCCGAGTTGTGGACGAGGTCGACGCCCCGGCCGTCCGTCAGCGAGCGGACCGCCGCGCCGAACTCCGGCACCTGCCGGTAGTTCACGACTTCGTCGGCGCCGATCCCCCGCAGCAGGTCCCGCTTGTCGTCGGTGCCGGTGGTGGCGATGACCCGCGCGCCGAGTGCACGGGCGAGCTGCACCGCGGCCGTGCCCACGCCGCTCCCGGCGCCGACGACCAGTGCGGTTTCGCCGGACTGCAGGCCGCCGCGCGTCACCAGCATGTGCCAGGCTGTCAAGTACGCGAGCAGGCTCGCCGCCAGCTCCACGTAGGTCAGGGACTCCGGCGCCGGGACGGCGTTGCGTGCCGGGACGGCGAGGTATTCGGCGTACGTGCCGTCGGTGTGCTCGCCGAGGAACTTCAGCTCGCGACAGCGGCTGTCCACATCGGACCGGCAGGCATCGCACACGCCGCAGCCCAGCATGGGCAGCAGGACCACGCGTTGCCCCACCTCGACGTTCGTGACCGCGCTGCCGACCGCCGCGACGTCTCCGGCCCCTTCGACACCGAGGATGATCGGGAACGGCGGTTGTTCGGCGAACCGCCCGTCACGGACGAGCACGTCGGCGCGGTTGAGCCCGGCGGCCCGGATCCGGACCAGGACCTCCCCCTCGCCGAGCGGGGGACGCGGCACGTCGTCGATCTCGACGACGCCGGCTTGCCGGACGATTGCGGCCTTCATCGTGCTTTCCTTTCTCCAGTAAGCGTTTCGACCTGGCCGGTCGCGGTGATCCGGCCACTGTGGTCACGAACGGAAGCCCCGCCGCTGGTGGCGCGCACCACCAGACCTTGGTGGTCGAACAGCGGCGCGACGACGCGGTAGTCGATCGCGGTGGCCGTCGCCCCGGTTCCGCGGACGGTTTCCGCCATGGCCAGCGCCTGCAGCGGGCCGTGGACCACCAGTCCCGGGTAGCCCTCGGCGTCGCGGGCGTAGTCGCGGTCGTAGTGGATGCGGTGGGCGTTGTAGGTCAACGCCGAGAAGCGGAACAGGACGGTCGGGTCGACCGGGAACGCCCGCTCGTCCGCTTCGAGCGGCACCGGGGCCGACGCCGTCACCGAGGTTGGCGCGGCCGCGGCGTCGCGGTAGACGATGTCCTGCTCTTCGACGACCCTCACCTCGCCGTCCTGGCTGATGGTGTGCCGGACGACGACGAAGGTCAGCGGGCCTGATCGCCCGGACTTCTCCGTCGTCGAAACGACTTCGGAGCGGCGGGTCGCTTCCCGGCCGACCACCAGCGGCCCGGTCCGGGTCACCCGGCCTCCGGCCGCCATGCGCCGGCGGCCCGGCGCGGGTGGCGCCGGGACGACCCCGCGCACGGGATGGCCGTCCGGCCCGAGATCGGCCTGGCGCGGCCGGTCGAGCAGGTAGAGCCAATGCCACAGCAGCGGAAGTCCGTCGTTCTCCAGGTCCGGCAGGTCGACGCCGAGCAGCCGGGCAAGGGCCACGGCGGGTTCCGGTTGCAGCACTTCGGTGTGCTCGGTCACGGGATGACCTCCTCGCACCGGAGGCCGAATTCGGCGCGGAGGGCGTCGTTGTGCTCGCCGAGCCGCGGCACCGGGCCCAGCACTGGCTCGACTTCGTCGATGTCGACCGGCGGCAGCAGGGCCCGGACGGCACCACCGGGGGCCTGGATCTGCTGCCAGCGATCACGCCCGGCGAGCTGGGGATGGTCGAGGAGCTCACCCGGCCGGCGCAGGCGGGCGCACGCAATCCCGGCGTCGCCGAGCAGTGCGACAACCCCGTCGGCGTCGAAAGCCGCGAACGCCGACTCGATCAGCGGCCCGATCAAGAGGTCGTGGGCGACGCGTTCGGGATTGTGGACGAATCGCGGGTCGTCGGCCAGGTCCGGGCGCCGGAGCACCTCCCGGCACAGCCGAACCCACTCCCGGTCGCTTTGGACGGCCAGGAAAACCTGGTTGCCGTCGCCGGCCCGGTAGGGGCCGTACGGCGCGATCGACGCGTGCTTCGCCCCGGTCCGGCGGGTCTCCGATCCTCCGTACACCGCGTGGTACGCCGGTTGAACCATCCACTCCGCCAGCGCGTCGATCATGGCGACCTCGATGGTCGCGCCGGCCCCTTCGGTGGCTCGCCGCAGCAGCGCGGTGAGAACGCCGGAGTAGGCGTACATGCCCGTCGCGATGTCCGCGATCGAGATCCCGGCCTTGCTCGGCTGCTCCGGCGTGCCGGTGGCGGTGACGAGGCCGGCCTCGCACTGGATCAGCAGGTCGTAGGCCTTCTTCGCCTGGTACGGGCCGCCCGGGCCGTAGCCCGAGATCGAGCAGTGGACGAGGTCGGGACGGGCCGCCCGCAGGGTCGAGGCGTCGAGGCCGAGGCGTTCCACCGCGCCGGGCGCGAGGTTCTGGACCACCACGTCGGCGGCCGCGATCATCGCGTCGAGCACGCGGCGGTCGCGCCTGTCCTTGATGTCCAGCTCGATCGACTCCTTGCCGCGGTTGAGCCAGACGAAGTAGCTGGAGTCGCCGTGGACCGTCCGGTCGTAGCCGCGGGAGAAGTCCCCGGCGCCGGGTCGTTCGACCTTGATGACGCGGGCGCCGAGGTCGGCGAGCTGCCGGGTCGCGAAGGGAGCGGCGACCGCCTGTTCCAGCGCGACGACGGTCGTGCCTTCGAGAGGAAGCATGGAAAGCCTTTCGTAGCCGGCACTTCAGGGCCGGAGGATGGCGCGGGCCCGGTCGAGCACCGGCTTGTCGATCATTCGTCCGTCGGCGCCGGTGACCGCGCCCGCCGATCCATCAGCCGCCTGGAGCACCTCCCGTGCCCACGCGATGTCGTCCGCGCTGGGGGCCAAACCACGGGTGGCGGGTGCGAGCTGGGCGGGGTGGATGCAGAGCTTGCCGCCGAAGCCGAGGCTCCTGGCGTACCGAGCCGCCGCGGTCACCTCGTCGGCGTCGTGGATGACCGTGGTGACGCCGTCGATCGGCGCCGGCAAGCCGGCCACCCGGGAGGCGAGCACGATCGCGGCTCGTGCGAACAGCATCGCCTCACCGGTTTCGTCGGATCGGAGGTCGGCGGCCAAGTCGAGCGAACCGAACGCGAGCCGGGTCACCCCGGGCGCGGCGGCGACGTCGTGCACGCGGTGCAGCCCGACCGCGGTCTCGACCAGCGCCACCACCGGGGTGCCCGGTGGCAGCCGTGCCGACAACGCGGCCAGGGACGCCGGGTCCTCGGCCTTGGGCACGAGCACGCCGAGCAACCCGCTCGCGCCGGCGACGGCGTCGACGTCCGCCTCGAACCACGGCGTGCCGGCGGCGTTCACGCGGACCCAGGCTCGGCCGCCGCCGGTCAACCAGCGGAGCGTCTCGGCGCGGGCGGTGTCCTTGTCCTCGGGGCGCACCGCGTCTTCGAGATCGATGACGACGGCGTCGGCGCCCGCGGCCGCCGCCTTGGCGAAGCGGTGCGGCGTGTTGCCGGGCGCGAAGAGCCAGGTGGCCTCGGGCGTCATCGGACCGGGTTCCGCTTGATGAGCTGACGTGCGATGACGGTCCGCTGGATCTCGTTGGTGCCCTCGCCGACGATCATCAGCGGCGCGTCGCGGAAGTACCGCTCGACGTCGAACTCCGTCGAGTAGCCGTAGCCGCCGTGGATCCGCACCGCGTCGAGCGCGATCTTCATCGCCGTCTCGGAGGCGAACAGCTTCGCCATCCCCGCTTCCATGTCCGCGCGCTCGCCGGAGTCGTAGCGGCGGGCGGCGTACTGGACGAGCTGCCGGGCCGCGGTCAGCCCGGTCGCCATGTCGGCGAGGTGGTTGCCGATCGACTGGTGCTGCCAGATCGGCTGCCCGAAGCTTTCGCGTTCCTGGCTGTAGCGGATCGCGCGCGCGAGGGCGGCGGCGCCGACGCCGAGCGCTCGCGCCGCCACCTGGATGCGGCCGATCTCGAGCCCGCGCATCATCTGCGCGAACCCCTCGCCTTCGACGGTGCCCAGCAACGAGCCGCGGGGCACGCGGAAGTCGGTGAAGGACAGCTCGCAGCTTTCGACGCCCTTGTAGCCGAGCTTCGGCAGGTCGCGGGACACCTCGAACCCGGGCCCCTTTTCGACCAGCAGGATGCTGATGCCGCGGTGCTTCGGCTCCGCGGTCCGGTCGGTGAGGCACAGCAGGGCCACCAGCTGGGCGCGGCGGGCGTTGGTGATCCAGGTCTTGGACCCGTTGACGACGTAGTCGTCGCCGTCCTTCCGGGCCACCGTGCGGATGGCCTGCAGGTCGGATCCGCCGCCGGGTTCGGTGAGCGCCATGGTCGCCCGGATCTCCCCGGTCGCCAGCTTCGGCAGGTAGTGGTCCTGCTGCGCCGGGGTTCCGTAGTGCAGCAGGAGCTTGGCGACGACGCTGTGCCCGCCCATGGCGCCGGCGAGGCTCATCCACCCGCGGGCGAGTTCCTCGGTCACGGCCGCGTAGCACGGCGTGGACACGCCGGCGTCGTTCCACGGCTCCGGAATGGCGAGTCCGAAGATGCCCATCCGCTTCATCTGCTCGATCAGGGCTTCGGGGTAGGTGTCGGCGTGTTCCAGTTCTCGCACCACGGGCTCGACCTCGCGGTCGACCCACTCGCGGACGACGTCGACGATCGCGGTCTCGTCTGCGCTGAGTTCGTACATGACCGCCATCCTGAATCGTTATGACAGGTCGTGGGAAATGCCGATCCGTGATATCCCTAGACCGGCCCGGCATAGCAGGAGGACACGGTGGAACTCAAGCAGCTCTTGGCCTTGGTGACCGTCGGCGACACCGGCAGCGTCACCAAGGCCGCGCGCCTGCTCCACGTCGTGCAGCCCGCGGTCAGCCGGTACATCCGCACCCTGGAGGACGAGGTCGGGGTTCCGCTCTTCGAGCGCAGCAGCCAGGGGATGACTCTCACCCCGGCGGGCGAAGTCCTCGCCGAGCGTGCGAGACGCGCGCTGCTCGAACTGGACCGGGCCCGCGCCGAGATCCGCCCGGACCGCGAGCACGTACGCGGCATCGTGACGATCGGGCTGCTGGAAAGCACCGTCGAACTCGTGGCCGCGCCGTTGGTGGAGGTGCTGGGGCGCCGGCACCCGGGCATCGACGTGCGGATCCTGAGCGCGTTTTCCGGTCACCTGCGGCAGTGGCTCGACGACGGCGCGGTGGACATGAGCCTGCTGTACAACGTGAACTCGACGCCGTCGATCGCCGTCACCCCGTTGCTGCGCGAAGCGTTGTGGGCGATCGCTCCCCCCGACGCGGAACTGGGCCGCGAAGCGCTCACCTGGGATCGGGTGTGCGAGAACCGGCTGATCCTGCCGGTCGCGGGCCACGGGCTGCGCACCCTCGTGGATGAAGCGCTCGGCACAGCGGCCGCGGCGCCCACGATCGTGTGCCAGACGAACTCGATGCCGGTGCAGAAGAAGCTGGTGGCCGTCGGCACCGGGTGGAGTGTCCTCCCCGCCGCCGGCGTCGCCGAAGACGTGGCAGCCGGGCGCCTGCTGGGCGGCCCGATCGTCGATCCCGCGATCTCCCGCACCATCGTCCTGGCGTTGCCGCGAGCCGGCCGCATCCCGCCCGCCGCCGAGGTCGCCGCCACCGAGATCGTCCGGGTGACCCGCCGGCTGGTCGAGGACGGCACCTGGCCGACCGCCAGCGTGGCTCAGGCCGGGTGACCACACACCGGCCGCTGCCGTTGACGGTCGCGACGACCTGGTCGCGGCCGGCGCACGCCCGAGGCGGCCGGCCACATCGACCCATCGGCCGGCCGCGAACGTCGAGACCAACGACAGGATGCCGGGCGAGTCGGCCAGCGTCCGCGACCAGCCGCTGCAGGCCGTCGGAAGACGCTTCCAGTCGCGCCGCAGCTCGTCGGTCAAGACCTCCTCACGCACAACGCCCACCGCGCCCGCCGCTGGTCGTCCGGCGGGTGCGCTCGCACCGGGAGGCCACTAGCGTGGTGGCCCGGGACGGTCGGGATCCCGCAACGGCGCAGGAGGCAGAGGTGGGCATTGCGTACGTGGTAGGCACGTTCGACACCAAAGGCGGCGAACTCGCCTATGTCGCCGGGCTGATCGCGGCGGCGGGGGTCGCCGTGCGCACCGTGGATCTGTCCACCTCGGGTTCCGGCGGCGACGGGGTGGACGTGCCCGCGGCGCAGGTCGCGGCGGCGCACCCGGACGGGCCGGAGGCGGTGTTCACCGGGGACCGGGGCAGCGCGGTGGCCGCGATGGCCGAGGCGTTCCGCCGCTACCTGCCCACCGCGCCCGAGCTGGCCGGGGTGCTCGGACTCGGCGGTTCCGGCGGAACCGCGCTGATCACGCCCGGCATGCGGGAGCTGCCGGTCGGCGTCCCCAAGATCATGGTGTCCACGGTGGCCTCGGGGGATGTGTCCGGCTACGTCGAGGGCAGCGACACCACCATGATGCACTCGGTCACCGACGTGGCCGGGCTGAACCGGATCTCCCGCCGGGTGCTGGGCAACGCGGCGCACGCGCTGGCCGGGGCCTGCGCACATCCGATCCCGGTCGCCGACGACGGGGAGGCCATCGGGCTGACCATGTTCGGGGTCACCACGCCGTGCGTGCGAACGGTGACCGACGCGCTGAAACAGCGGTTCGAATGCCTGGTCTTCCACGCCACCGGCACCGGCGGCAAGGCGATGGAGAAACTCGTCGACGACGGCCTGCTCAGCGGCGTGCTGGACGTCAGCACCACCGAGGTGTGCGACTACATCGCGGGCGGTGTCCTCAGCGCGGGCGAGGGCAGACTGGACGCGATCGCCCGTACAGGAGTGCCCTACGTCGGTTCCTGCGGCGCGCTCGACATGGTGAACTTCGCGGCGCCGGACACCGTTCCCGAGCGCTACGCCGGCCGCCTGTTCTACCCGCACAACCCGCAGATCACCCTGATGCGCACCAATACCGAGGAGTGCGCGCGGATCGGGTCGTTCATCGCGGCGAAACTCAACGCGTGCGAAGGCCCGGTGCGGTTTCTCATTCCCGAGGGCGGAGTGTCCGCATTGGACAGTCCCGGGCAGCCCTTCCACGATCCGGGTGCGGACGCCGTACTGTTCGACACGTTGGAGCGCGAGGTGCGCCAGACCGGCACCCGGCGGCTCGTCCGGTCCCCGCACCACATCAACGATCCGGAGTTCGCGGCCGAACTGGTCGCGGCGTTCGACGAGGTGAAGGGAAGCTGACGTGCCACGGTTGGACCGAGCGGACCTGCTGGCGAAGTTCGCCGACATGGCCGCACGCGGCGAGCCGATCGTCGGTGGCGGCGCGGGCACCGGGCTGTCCGCGAAGTGCGAGGAAGCCGGCGGCATCGACCTGATCGTGATCTACAACTCCGGCCGCTACCGCATGGCCGGCCGCGGTTCGCTGGCCGGGCTGCTGGCCTACGGCAACGCCAACGAGATCGTGCTCGAGATGGCGGGCGAGGTGCTGCCGGTGGTGCGGCACACGCCCGTCCTGGCCGGAGTGAACGCCACCGATCCGTTCCTGAACACCGCGCGCTTCCTCAACCAGCTGAAGGATCTGGGCTTCTCCGGCGTCCAGAACTTCCCGACGGTCGGCCTGATCGACGGAACGTTCCGGGCCAATCTGGAGGAAACCGGGATGGGCTACGAATCCGAAGTGGACATGGTGGCCGCGGCCCGTGCGGCGGACCTGCTGACCACGCCGTACGTGTTCAGTGCGGCCGACGCACGGGCGATGACCGAGGCGGGCGCGGACATCCTGGTGTGCCACATGGGTCTGACCACCGGCGGCTCGATCGGCGCGGTCACCGCGAAGAGCCTGGACGACTGCGTGGCACTGATCGACGAATGGGCCGCGGCGGCCAGGGAGATCCGCGACGACGTGCTCGTGCTGTGTCACGGCGGGCCCATCTCCGCGCCCGAGGACGCCGCCTACGTGCTGGCGAAAACCCGGTACTGCCACGGATTCTACGGGGCCAGCAGCATGGAGCGACTGCCGGTCGAGCAGGCACTCACCGAGCAGACCCGCGCTTTCAAGAACCTGCCCACCGCGAAGGAGAACTGAGTACCCAGACCGTATTCGAGTGGCGTCGAGCCCGCTGACGTCACGAAGGTGCGGCCGCCGGGCTTTGGCCCCGTCCTGACGCGCCGGATGGACGCGCAGCACCGGAACCGCCGAGAACACGGTCTCGCGAACCTCACTTGCACTACGCCGGCCACCGCGGCCCAGGCCGGCGCCAGCACCGCCGCGCGGCGGGCGATCCGGCGCAAGCCGGCGACCTGCGCGTCAAGGTCGACGCGGCCCTCGCCGTTGGTCGCGTCGCGCGCGGGCAGCCAGGCACCGTAGCCCGGTACCTCGGCGCGCAGCCGGCGGTCCGCGACTCCCGGGCGATACTCAGGGCGAGGGATCCGGCCAGGATGGCAGCCTCTCGGCTTCGGCGGCCGCGAGCAGGTTTTCAGCTCGTCCTCGAGGGCGCGGATCTGGCGCGACAGCGCGGGCTGGGCGATGTGCAGCCGCGCGGCGGCCCGCCCGAAGTGCAGCTCTTCGGCCACGGCGACGAAGTACCCGCAGCTTCCGCGGATCGAGGTCCACGCCGACGCACCTCCCGCTCCCCATCATCGCGGGTCGGTGATGCCGTCGGGGCATCACAGCGCGCGAAACGGGTCTTGGACGCACTGCGGGCGCCTGGGTCACCGTGGAGGAGGAACGAAACACGAGCGAAAGGACAGTGATGAAGATCTTCCTCACGGGCGGGTCGGGCTACATCGGCCGCGCGACGATCGGCGAGCTGGTGCGGCTCGGGCACACCGTCGAGGCGCTCGCCCGCAGCGACCGCGCCGAGGCGGCCGTGGTCGCCGCCGGGGCGAGCGCGGTCCGCGGTGGCCTGACCGACCTCGACGTGCTCAACCACGCGGCCTCGCGGGCGGAAGCGGTGATCCACCTCGCTCAGGCCACCAGTGGCGAGGAGGACCTGGCGGCCGCCACCGCGATGCAGGACGGCGTCGGCGGCGGCACCTACGTGCACACCGGCGGCAGCTGGGTCTACGGCGACACCGACGGCATCCAGGACGAGACCGCGCCGTGGAACCCGCCGGCGGTCGTGGCCTGGCGCAAAGCCGTCGAAGACGCGGTGCTGGCCCGCGCGAAGAACGGCGGACGGCCCGTCGTCGTCCAGCCCGGCCTGCTCTACGGCGGCGACAACCGCCTGATCGACGTCTTCTACGTCCAGCCGGGCAAGGAAAGCGGCGCGATCCCGTACCTCGGCGACGGCGCCAACCACTGGGCGCTGATCCACCTCGACGACCTCGCCCGGCTGTACGCGGCGGCGCTGTCGGCCCCGGCAGGCTCGGTGTACCTCGGCGTGGGCGGGGTCAACCCGACGGCCAAGGAGGTCGCCGAGGCGTGCGCCCGCGCCGCCGGGCTCGACGGGAAGACCGTCTCCCTCTCCCTGGATGAGGCCCGCGAGCGGATGGGCCCGATCGCCGACGCGTTCGCCCTCGACCAGCGGCTCACCTCGGCCAAGGCACAGCGTGAGCTGGGCTGGAGGCCCGTGCACACCGACCCGCTGACCGAGCTCGCCGCGGAATGAACCGGGAACCGGGGATGGACCGCGGGGCAGTGCTGTGGTCCGAAGAGGAGCGTGCCCGCGGGTCTCGGCCGCTGCTGGTGATGCTGCACGGCTGGAGCTACGACGAGACGCATCTGCACCGGCTGATCACGCCGCGCTTGCCGGAGGAGGTCGTGGTCGCTTCGGTGCGGGCCCGGATTCCCGAAGCCGGTGGGTATGCGTGGTTTCCCAGCGCGGGCAATCCGATCGGTGATCCTCGGCCGGCGGTGGCGAACGCGGCGGCGCTGGACGTGCTTTCGTGGCTGGAGGCGGTCGAGGCGTCGTCGGTCGGGCTGCTCGGCTTTTCGCAAGGCGGAGCGATGGCGCACCAGCTCATGCGGTTGGCGCCGCACCGGTTCGCTTACTGCGTGAACCTGGCCGGGTTCGTGGTGCGGGACGAGCAGCCCGGCGACGAGCCGCTGAGCGTCACGCGGCCGCCCGTCTACTGGGGCCGGGGGCGGGAAGACCGGGTCATCCCGCCCGGCGCGCTCGTGCGGACCGAACGGTGGCTCGCTCGCCACGCCACCGCCGAGATCCACGTCTATCCCGGGCTGGGCCACGACGTCCGCGGCCGGGAGATCGACGACGTCGCCGCCTTTGTCAGCAAGCAGATCCGCTAGTGGCTTCCGAGGGAGTGTTCATGCGTCACGACATCGAGTTCGATGCCGAAGGAGCGTTGCTGCGAGGCTGGTTCTACGAGCCCGCGGGAGCCGGCGGCCCGGCGCCGTGTGTCGTGATGGCCCACGGCTGGAGCTCGACGAGGCGGATGTACCTCGATCGGTTCGCGGAGGTGTTCGCCGCGGCCGGGCTGGCCGTGCTGGTGTACGACAACCGCGGCTGGGGCGATTCCGAGGCGGCGCCGGGACAGCCGCGGCACGAGATCGATCCGTGGGTTCAGGTCGGCGACTACCGGCACGCCATCACCCACGCCCAGAACCGGTCCGAAGTGGACCCCGACCGCATCGGCGTGTGGGGGACCAGTTTCTCGGGCGCGCACGCCTACGTCGTCGCGGCCATGGACCGGCGGGTGAAGGCCGTCGTCACGCAGGCGCCGTTCATCAGCGGCCACGCCACGTACGCGAACCTCGCCCGGGTGGACAACCAGGTCGTCGGCCCGGACGTCTTCACGGTCGACCGCCGGGCCCGTGCACGGGGCGAGGCCGCCGCGACCATCCCGGTGATCGGGACCGACCCCGGCCGGCTGGTCGGGCTGCCGACGCGGGACTCCCACGAGTGGTTCACCCGGGCACGGGAAGAGCTCGATCCCAGCTGGCCCAACGAGGTCACGCTGCGCAGCCTGGACAACTACTACTGCTACGAGCCGGCGAAGTACCTGCCGGAGGTCACGCCGACGCCGCTGTTGATGATCGTCGGCAGCGAAGACGGCCTGACCGGCGGAAACCTCGCGGCCGTCGCCTACTCCAGCGCGGCGGAACCGAAGGACATCGTCTTCCTGCCGGGTGGTCATTTCGACGCCTACACGGGCCAGGGCTTCGCCGTGGCCTCGCAGGCGGCCCGCGACTGGTTCGTGCGGCACCTGCTGACTCCGCTATTCGCGGACGATCACGGCTGACTGGAGGCGGAGCGCGTCCTGCCCCGGTGGAGCGCCGAACATCCGCCGGTACTCGCGGCTGAACTGCGACGAACTGTCGTAACCGACCGCGTGGCCGATCGCCGCGACGTCGTGCGGCGCCGCGATGAGTTCGATCCTGGCCTTCTGCAGCCGGATCTGCTTCTGGTACTGGAGCGGGCTCATCGCGGTGACGGCGCGGAAGTGCCGGTTGAGGGACGAGGTGCTGGTGCCGATGTCGGAGGCGAGCTCCTCGATGTGGATCACGCGGTCGTACCGCGCGCGCACCCATTCGATCGCGCGCGCGACGAGCGCGAGCCGGCTGTCGGCCAGGCCCGCCTGCCTCATCAACGCGGCGTGCGGACCGTTCAGCAGCCGCCAGTGGATCTCGCGCCGCACGCCGGCGCCGAGCACCTTGAGGTCGCGTGGGTCGTCGAACAGCCGCAGGAGCCGGACCAGCGAGTCGAGCAGCTGGTCATCGGCGTCGCTGATCGCCATTCCCGACCCGTCGTGCGGGCCGGCCGGGACCGGTCCGCCGTCGACCAGCAGTTGCGCGATCGTCGCGGGCCGCAGGCGCAATCCGAGGGTGAGGAACGGCTTGCGCGGGCTTGCGTCGATGATCTGGGAGATCAACGGCAGGTCGACGGTGAAGACGGCGGCCTGGCCGGGGTGGTGCTCGAAGACGCGATCGCCGAGAGCCGACCGCTTCGCCCCCTGCACGACGAGGACGAGCATCGGTTCGGTCACCGAGCTCATCGGTTCCGTGACGTGTGCGGCGGTGAACACCAGCACGTCGCCGAACCAGGCCGGACGCAGGTCGTCGCCGGCCAGTCGCGTGATGCGGCGTCCGAGCTCCGCGAGATGACTCACCGGTCGAGTGAAGCACAGCCGCGACTCGCCGGTCCATACCCACTATCGAGGCGAACTTGAGCGGATCGTGCATCGAGTCGAGCGCATCGATCTAGGTGATCGACAGCGCCGGGGGTTCACTGGCGGTGCGGGGAGATGGCCTCGCCGGTGTCTCACCGTCCAGCAACGCGGAGGTCCACAGTGTCCCTCGACGACTACGTCACCCTCGGCCGATCAGGTCTTCGGGTCAGCCCGTTCACGCTCGGCACGATGACGTTCGGAGAAGATTGGGGCTGGGGCGCGAGTCCCGACGAGTCGAAGAAGATCCTGGGGGCCTATGTGGACCGTGGCGGCAACTCGGTCGACACCGCGAACCTCTACACCAACGGCCACGCGGAACACATCATCGGCGAGTTCCTCACCGAACGGCCGGGGCTGCGCGATCGGCTCGTGCTCGCCACCAAGTTCTTCGGCAACCTGTACGAGAACGACCCGAACGGCGGCGGACCCAGCCGTAAGGCGATCGTGCAACAGCTCGAGAACTCGTTGCGCCGCCTCCGGACGGACTACGTCGACCTGTACTGGCTGCACAACTTCGACCCCGCCACGCCGGTCGAGGAGATCCTGCGCGCACTCGACGATCTCGTCAGCGCGGGCAAGATCCGCTACGTCGGGTTCTCGGACATCCCGGCTTGGGCGACTGCCGAAGCGGCGACGATCGCGCGGCTGCGTGGGTGGGCTCCGGTGATCGCCCTGCAGCTGGAGTACTCCCTGCTGGAACGGACATCGGAAGGTGAGCTGATCCCGATGGCCCAGGTCATGGGCATGGGCGTGCTGCCGTGGTCGCCGCTGCGGGGCGGGTTCCTGTCCGGCAAGTACTCGAGCGCCACGACGACCGACGTCGACACCACCCGGGCGCGGATGCCCGGCAAGGCCGAACTGGTGGTGATCGACGCGCTCAACGCCGTCGCCGCGGAAGCCGGGGTCCCGGCCGCTCAAGCCGCCCTGGCCTGGGCGCTGGGGCGGCCCGGGATCAGCTCCGTCGTGATCGGTGCGCGCCGGATGGACCAGTTCGAGACGAACCTCGGCGCCTTGACCGTCACCTTGAGCGAAGCCCACCGCGCGGCGCTGGACGAGGTGTCGGCTCCGAAGCTGAACTTCCCCGCCGAAAACAACGCGGTGCTGGCGCCGAGCCTGCAGTTCGCGGGAGCCACAGTGGACGGTCGGCCTTCGACGGTGTCCCCGTTGCTGCGCGCGTCCGACACCCGTTACTGACCGACGAGTCCGCGGTCGGAGCCGCGATCGGGGGCACCCGGCCGGCCGGACATCGCGCACCCCGACCACGACCAAGGAGATCCCATGCGCGGCGGTAGGCCACTCGGACCGATCCAGAGCCTCCTGGGTGCGGCCGCCGGACGGCAGTGGCGGCTGCCGGCCCGGCGCAACCGGGTCCGGGTGGAGCGGAAGGTCGAGGTGCGGATGCGGGACGGCGTGCTGCTGCTCGCCGATCACTACGTTCCGGTGACCACCGAGCCCGTCCCGACCATCCTGGTCCGCTGCCCGTACGGCCGCGGGTTCCCCTATGCGCTGCTGTCGGCCCAGCTCTACGCCGAACGCGGTTACCACGTCCTGCTCCAAAGCACCCGAGGCACCTTCGGCTCCGGGGGCACCTTCGTGCCGGGCGTCAGCGAACCGGACGACGCCCAGGACACCGTCGCGTGGCTGCGCACGCAGGACTGGTTCGACGGACGCCTCGCCACGGCCGGCGGCAGCTACCTGGGCTTCACGCAGTGGGCGCTGGCGACGGATCCGCCGCCCGAGCTGAAGGCGATGGTCGTCATGATCGGCGTGCACGACCTCGCCGACGCCGCCTACCAGCAGGGCCCGCTCGACCTGTTCACCATGCTCAGCTGGGCCGATCTGCTCTCCCACCAGGAGACCGCCGGCCCGGTCGCCGGTCTGATCAGGATGGTGCGCGCCGAACACCGGCTGCGCGGCGCGCTGAACCGCCTGCCGCTGCGCGGCTCGATGGACGGCCTCGGCGGGAAGGGCGCGCCCTGGTACGACGGCTGGATCGACCACCCCGACGTCCGCGATCCCTACTGGGAGCGGTTCCGCGTCACCGAAGCGCTGACCCGGACCACGGTTCCCACCCTGCTGATCGGCGGCTGGCACGACTACTTCCTCACCCAGACCCTGCAGCAGTACCGGACCTTGCGCTCACGCGACGTCGAGGTCGCGGTGACCATCGGCCCGTGGACGCACCTCACCGTCGACAACAAGGTCTCGATGCCGCAGGCGGTCTCGTGGCTGGACACCCACGTCGCGGGCCGCGCCGCCGCGACCCGCGAAGCACCGGTCCGGGTGTTCGTCGGTGGCGCCGGCGAGTGGCAGCAGCACCGGAGCTGGCCGCCGGAGGACACGACGCCGGCCACCTGGTACCTGGGGGCGGCGCGGGAGCTCACCCCGGCGCCGCCCGCGGACGGTGCCGGGACCACGCGGTTGCGCTACGACCCGGCGGATCCGACGCCGTCGGTCGGCGGACGTCTCATGGCTCCCAGCGGCGGAGCCCGGGACAACCGGAAACTGGAACGGCGTGCCGACGTGCTCACGTTCACCACCGCGCCGCTCGCCGCCTCCGTCGAAGTGCACGGGCAGCCGGTCGTGGAGCTGCACCTGGCGTCCGACAACGCCCACGCCGATCTCTTCGTCCGCGTCTGCGACGTCGACCCCGCCGGTCGCTCGATCAACGTCACCGACCGGATCACCCGGTTCGCCGAGCCGGATGCGACGCCCGGTGACGTCCGCAGGGTCGAGATCACGCTCGACCCCACGGCACACCGGTTCGGCGCCGGGCACCGCATCCGGCTGCAGATCTCGGGCGGCGCGTTCCCGCGGTTCGCCCGCAACCCCGGAACCGGAGAAGCCCCCGGGACGGCGACCGCGCTCCACCCGGTGACGCACACCGTTCACCACAACGCGGTCCACCCGTCGAACATCGCGTTGCCCGTGGCGAAGTAGCCGACGGCGGTCAGTCGCGGAGGAAATCCAGCGCCTGCCGGACGAAGAGCTCGTGGTGCTGGAAAAGCGCGCCGTGGCCGGAGTCGGGGTAGATGCTCAACCGGGCGTTCGGCAGCGCTCGGGCGAGGGTGAACGAGCTGATGGTCGGGATCATGACGTCGTTGTCTCCGTTGACCACCAGGACGGCCTGGGAGACGTTCGCGAGGCCCGCCGGTGTGCTGCTGCGCTCCCACTTGGCCAGCGCGGTGACCTGGGCACCGATGGTTTCGTCGGTGGCCGCGGGGTCGCGGTCGGCGGTGCGTTCCTCCAGCCGGCCGAGGAACGCGTCGGCGGCGGCCTGGCTGGTCGCCGTCGGCGAGAAGAACAGGAAATGCTTGGGGTGCTTGCCCGCCGCGGTCGCCTTCTCGATCGCGTCCTGCAGCACGGAGAGGACGTTGGCGGGTCCGGCGTCGCCCGCGGGTGAGGTACCGGCCAGGATCAGGCGGCGGACGAGGTCGGGCTCCTGCTGGACGACCGCCTGCGCGACCATGCCGCCGAGGGAGAAGCCCAGCAGGTCGACGGTCTCCAGGCCGAGCGCGCGGATGAACGCGACGGCGTCCGCGGCCATCGCTTCGACGCTGTCGGGTGTGCTGCCGCCGGTGGCGCCCACGCCGCGCAGGTCGACCAGGACGACCCGGCGTTCCGCGGCCAGGCCGTCGACCACGGCGGGGTCCCAGTCGTCGAGAACGGCCGTGAAGTGGTGCAGCAGGACGACCGGAACGCCGGAGCCGGTGCCGATTTCCCGGTAGGCGAAGGCGGTCCCGCCGACGTCGACCGTGCGGGTGGGGGCTTCGTTGTGGCTCGTGGACATGGAGGTTCTCGTCTCTCTCATAGAATAACGATCGCTATATAACGATCACTATCGTATGGTGACGGCAGCACGAAGGCAAGGGTGGAAAGTGAGGACCCGGAGTGCGGTACCCGAAGGACCACAAGGAGACGGCGCGCGCCGAGATCCTGGCCGCGGCGGCTCGCCCGCTGAAGGAGAAGGGTTTCGGAGGCGTCGGCGTCGACGGTCTCGCGGCGGCCGCCGACGTGACGTCCGGCGCCATCTACTCCCACTTCGGCAGCAAGGAGGCGTTCCTCGAACAGGTGGTGAACGAGCAGCTCGGGGCCGAGTTCGCGGTGGTCGACGACCTGGACCCGGACGAACGCCGCCGCCGTCTCGCCGAGTTCCTGCACTTCTACCTGAGCGACGAGCACTGCGCTGCCGTGGCGGACGGGTGCCTCATGCCGGCGCTCACCGCGGACGTCTCACGCGCGAGCGACGCGGTCCGGGAAGCCTACGAGCGCCGGATGGCGGCCCTGATCGAGCGGCTCACTCCGGCCATGCCGGGTTCGCCGGCGGAGCAGGCCGAGTCCGCGTGGGCGTTGGTGGCCTCGGTCGTGGGGGCCGTGACGATCGCCCGCGCGCTTCCGCCGGGCGAACGAAGCCGGGCGATCCGTGCGGCCACGCTTCGCTGTGTCACGGCCGTCCTCGACGGCGATGCCCGCGCCGCCGGCTGACCTCAGGCGTCATCTCGCCGAGGGGCGGATCCCGTCGAGCACGATCCCGATGGCACGCTCGCGCTGCGCGTCGTCGACGTAGATCCCCGCGGTCACCGCGAACACCAGGCGCATGACGTCGTCGGCGGTGACGTCGGCACGCACGGCCCCCGCCCGCTGCGCCTGCTCGAACAGCGGGTCGGCGACCCCGTAGATCGCTTCCCGGCTGGGCAGGTACGCCGCGGATTCCCGGGTGAGGACCGTCGTGAGCACGTGCTTGGTGGCCAGGTGCGTGACGAACCGGCTCAGCCAGCCCGACAGCGCCGCCCACGGGTCCGCCCGGTCGAGTTGCCGCCCGTACCGCACGAGTTCGTCGACCGAGGTCAGGTAGACGTACTCCATCAGATCCGCCCGCGTCGGGAAGTTGCGGTAGAGCGTGGCGATGCCGACCCCGGCGCGCCGGGCGATCTCCTCCATGGGCACGTCCGCACCGAGCTCCGTGTACGCCTCGGTGGCGGCGGCGACCAGGGCGTCGAAGTTGCGCCGGGCGTCGGCTCGGTGCGGGCGGCGTTCGGCGAGCAGCTCGGCGAGCGTCAACCGGGATACCTCCACCTCTTGAAAGTGATAACTGGACTCCGTTAAAGTGATAATTCGACTATCACTCTAGCAGGAGGTCCGGATGACTTCGAGTGTCCTCACCATCGGCGGTGACCTGCGGGTCGGCCGGATCGGTTTCGGTGCCATGCAGCTGACGGGGAAGCAGGTCTGGGGCGAGTACCCCGATCGCGACGGCGGCATCGCCGTGCTGCGCGCGGCCGTCGACGCCGGGGTCAGGTTCCTCGACACCGCCGACGTCTACGGCCCGCACACCAACGAAGCCCTCATCCGCGACGCACTGCACCCCTACCCCGACGACCTGGTCATCGCGACCAAGGGCGGATTCGTGCGCGGCGGCTTCGACTACGCCACGCTCGGCGCCGTCGGCAACCCCAGCTACCTGCGGCAAAGCGCCCACCTGAGCGCGCGCCGGCTGGGCGTGGACACGATCGACCTGTACTACCTGCACAGCGGCCGCGCCACCGACGCGCCGTTCGAAGACCAGGTCGCCACCCTCGCGGCACTGCGGGAGGAAGGACTGATCCGGCACGTCGGACTGTCCAATGTGACCCTCGACCAGCTCCGGGCCGCGCAGGAGATCGTGGAAATCGCGGCGGTCACCGCGCATTTCAACGTCAGCGCGCGCACCGGCGCGGACCTGCTGCACGCAGCCGAGAACAGTGGCGCGGTCTTCTCGCCCTGGCACCCCGTGACGCTCACCGAAGGCCCGGACCCGGACAAGGTCATGGCGGTGATCGAGCCGATCGCCGCCCGGCACGGGGTCACGGCCCGGCAGATCGCGCTCGCCTGGTTGCTGCACCGTTCGCCGGTGATGCTGCCGATCCCCGGCACCACCAGCGTCACGCACCTGGAGGACAACCTGGCGGCAGCCGAGATCCAGCTGTCCGATGAGGACGTCGCGGCGATCACCGGCCTGGCTACGGAGGCGTGACCCATGCGAACCGCACACCGCAGAACCTGGTCCGCCGCGGCGGGAATGGCGAGCATCGCATTGCTGGCCACCGCAATACCGGCGACCGCTTCAGCACAGGACGGACCCGGCGTCACCATCACCACCGTGTCCAACCCACGGCCGGACCTGGTCAGCGGCCCGGACGTGCTGGTCCGGGTGACCGCACCCGGACCGGTCGTCCTGCGGGCCGACGGCCACCCGGTGGCGGGCCTGACGCGCCAGGCGGACGGGAGCTTCCTCGGGCTCGTGCGCGGGCTCCGGCCCGGAACCCACCACCTCGTCGCGGAATCCGGTCGTCGACAGGCCGCGGTGACGGTGGTCGACCACGCCGCCTCGGGCCCGGTGTTCTCGGGACCCCAGCAGCAGCCCTTCTACTGCGAAACCACCGCGTCCGGCCTCGCCCCGGCCGCCGGCCCGTCGTGTTCCGCACCGACCGTGGTCAGCTACCGGTACCGGACCACCGGCGGCGCCTTCCGGCCATTGACCGACCCGGACGCCCGGCCCGCCGACCTGGCGACGGCCACGGTCGACGGCCGCGCCGTGCCCTACGTCGTCCGGGTCGAGACCGGCACGATCGACCGCGCCGTCTACCAGACGGCCGCGCTCCACGACGGGCACGAGCCGTCCCCGCTGCGGCCGGACACGAACTGGAACCGCAGGCTGGTCTACTCCTTCGGCGGCGGCTGCAACGGCGGGCACCACCAAGGCAGCAGCACCGGGACCGTCCTCGACGACCTGTTCCTGTCGCAGGGGTACGCGGTCGCCTCGTCCAGTCTCAACGTCCTGGAGAACAACTGCTCCACGATCATCTCGGCCGAGGCGGCGATGATGGTCAAGGAACACTTCATCACCACCTACGGACCGGTGGCGCACACCATCGGCTGGGGCGGATCGGGCGGCTCGATCCAGCAGTACGACATCGCCGACGCCTACCCCGGCATCCTGGACGGCATCGTCCCCGGCTTCTCCTTCCCCGATCCCTTCACGGTGCTCGACGTCGCCGGCGACTGCCGGCTGCTCAACCGGTACTTCGCCAAGCCCGGCATCGCGTTCACCGCCGCCGAACGGCAGGCGGTGGCCGGGTTCCTCGACTACGACAGCTGCACCTCCTGGGACACCAGCTACGCGAGCCGGCTCACCGCGGCCGGCAGCTGCAACCACGGGATCGCCACCGACGACAACACCGCGATCCCGCCGTCGGCGGTCTACGACCCCGTCACCAACCCCACGGGCGTCAAGTGCAGTGTCGCCGAACAGTACGCCAACCAGCTCGGCCGCGACCCGGAAACCGGCTTCGTCCGCGGCCTCGCCGACAACACCGGTGTCCAATATGGACTGACTGCCCTGGAGCAGGGCCGGATCAGCGCCGCGCAATTCACCGCGCTCAACGCGGGCATCGGCGGGTACGACGCGGCCGGCACACCGGTCGCCGAGCGCGGCGAGGCCGACCCCCGGGCGGTCCACGCGGCCTACCGCGACGACATCGTGCCCAGCGGCGGCAACGGCCTGCGCACGACACCGATCATCGACCAGCGCGTCCACATCGACACCGCCGGGCCGCTGCTGGACATCCACACGAGCGAGTGGTCGTTCGTCATGCGCGCGCGGCTGGAGAAAGCCAACGGCACCGCGGCCAACCAGGTCATCATCGAGAACCAGTACACGCCCGACCAGCTCGCGGCAGCCAACGCCTACGAACTATCGGCCATGGACCGGTGGCTGACCGCCATCGAGGCAGACCACTCCCCGAACAGCCGCCAGGCGAAAGTGATCTCCGGCAAGCCGGCCGACCTGACCGACGGCTGCTACCTCTCCGCGGCCGAACGCCTGAAGCAACCCCTGACCTACCCGGCCACCGGCCGGTGCGGCACCGTCTACCCGATCGGGGCCAACCCCCGGCTCCGCGCGGGCGGGCCGCTCTCCGAAGACGTCGTCGCCTGCGCACTCAAGCCCCTCGACTTCCGCGACTACCCGGCCTCATTCACGCCCACCGAACGCGCCCAACTGCGCGCCGCCTTTCCGAGCGGCGTCTGCGACTACAGCAAGCCGGGCATCGGACAACACGGAACAGCAGGCACCTGGCTCCGGTACGACAGCCCGCCCAGCGAGAAGTGAGCGGAGTGAGAAGCCGGCCCGCGGATGGGATGACCGCCTTGTTCACGGCGGACCACCTCGTCCGCGGCTCCGGACGCAGTGCCCTGGGCGCCTCCTCACGCGGGTGCGGGGAGGGTGCCGAAAACGGCCTGCGCTCGACGCGCCAGGTCCAGGAGCGCACGGTCGTGGCCGGGCGCGCCGTCGAACTCGATGCCGATCGGTAGCCCGGTTTGGGTCAACCCGAGGGGAATGCTGATGCCGGGCAAGCCTGCTCCACTGGCGGGAACGGTGTTCTTCGCGAGGAACAGATCAGTGACCTCTTCGCCCGCGACCGTGAACTTCGCCTGCCGGTCGATCAATGGAGCGGGGCAGGGCGTCGTCGGAAGGACCAGCGCGTCGAATCCCTGGCGCGCGAACACCTCTCCGAACCTGCGTTGCAGCTCCGGGCGATCTGCCGACAGTGTCGCGGCGTAATCTTCTTGTGCCAGGTAACCCGTCCCGGTCGGCAGGACCAGGTGGCCCCACACCTCTCGGAGCTCCGGTTTGAGCTCGTCGTAGATCTCCTCGAAAGAAACGGGGAAGCGGCTTTCGCGCAAGAACTGCGACACCGCGTCCCTCGTCTCGCGAAAGAAGATGTTCCACGTCGTCCGGTCCGCGAGTACGGAGAAGTCCTCGCCGAGATCGATTTCGGCGACTTCCGCGCCCGCGTCCCGCAGCCGTCGAAGTGCTTCCCTGAACCGGGCTTCCGTTTCCGGGTCGACCAGCTCGAGGTACTGCCTGGGCGCGTAGGCGAACCGCGCTCCCTTCAGATCGGTGCGATCCGCGGGAGGCGGCCCGATCTCGTTCGTGACGATCCGGTCGATCAGCGCGCAGTCTTCGACATCGCGAGCGAGGATGCCGGTGGTGTCGAGCGTGTGCGAGATCGGCGCGACCCCGCGGCCGGGCCAGCGGCCCGTCGTCGGCTTGAAGCCCACGACGCCGCACAGCGCGGCGGGCACCCTGATCGAGCCGACCGTGTCGCCGCCGAACGCGGCGGGCACGAGCCGGGCCGCGACCGCCGCTCCGGAGCCGCTCGACGATCCGCCCGGCACGCGGTCTTGGTCGTAGGGGTTCTTCACCTGACCGTAGCGCCGGTTGCTTCCGGTCAACCCGAACGACATTTCGACGAGGTTGTTCTTGCCGAAGACGATGCCGCCGGCGTCCTTGATCGCGCGGACGACGACGGCGTCCTCGCGCGGCTCGAACTCCGCGAGGGTTTCCACCCCCAGCGTCGTGCGCAGACCCCGCGTCGCGTAGCTGTCCTTCACCCCGAGCGGGACCCCGAGGAGCGGTGCGTCGGAGCCGGCGGCGCGTGCCTTGTCCGCGGCGCCGGCCGCTTCCAGGACAACGGATTCGTCGATGGTGATGAACGAGTTGAGTCCGGCGTTTTCCCGGGCACGCCGGAGAAGCGCGGACGTGTAGGACTCGGACGTGATGTCGCCGTCGCGGATCGCGGCGGCCGCCGCCGCGACGCCGAGTCCGGCCAGGTTTTCGTCTGCCATGAGTACCTCTAGTCCTGGGAAACGGTGAGAGCGGCGGGCGCCGGAACCTTCAGCACCCGCAGGAGGTCGACGACCTTGCGGTCCAGTTCGAGCCCGACGGATGTGATGTCGGGGTCGCCGAAGCTGGCGAAGCGGCTGCTCGGCTGGTCGATGGAAAATCGCGTGACGCCTTGCCGGTCTTCGTGGATCGTCGTGCGCAGGGGCGCGTAGAGCATGACGGCCGGGTCGTGCCGGTACATGCGTTCGGCGATGGTGTGGTTGCCCATCAGGTAGGTGGCACAGGAGCTGTGGTGGCCCGCGAGGCGCATGAGGTCCCCGACGTCGGTGCTCCAGAACCGCAGGAACCCGTGCGGTGCGCTCTCGGCGGCGTCGGCCAGCACGGCGTCCCAGCTCGCGTGCTCGGCGCGGAGCCGCGTCATCCGCTCGAGGTCCACCGCCGGCACGGCGGCCTCGTAGCGCTTTCGAAAGTCGTCGAAGGGCGCGCCGGTATCGATCGACCACCGGACCACCTCGTGGCGGATCTGCTGCATGGGTCGTTCTCCTTTCGTCAAGTACAACGATCGCTGTACATGAACGTAGCAGGCGTCTCCGCTGAAGTAAAACGTTCGATATACTTGGGGCATGGAGACGAGCGAAGCCACGGCCGGCGCGACCCGAGGTGGACGCGGCGCGCGCGAACGCATCCTGCGCGCGGCGGTCGAGTTGTTCACGAGCGACGGCATCCACGCCACCGGCGTCGCCAAGCTGGCCGACGTGGCGCACGTGTCGACGCGGACGCTCTACCAGCACTTCCCGAGCAAGGAAGCGCTGATCGGCGCCTATCTGCAGCGCATCGAGTCCGACGGGGCGATCCTCGGCGAAACCGTTCTGGACCGCCGTGACCTCGGCGCGCGCGAACGTCTCCTGCGGCTGTTCGCCGAACGCCCCACCTCCCCGCCGTCGGCGAAAGTGGTGCGTGGCTGCCCGATGCACAACGCCGCCGTCGAATCGGCCGGGACGCTGCCCGAGGCCTCGGCGGCGGTCGAGCGGCACAAGCGCGAGTTCGCCGCGCGCCTGGTCGAAACCGCCGCCGAAGCAGGCGCACCTCGGCCCGAAGTCCTCGGCCGGCAGCTCGCCGTACTGTTCGAGGGTGCCCGGGCGCTGGCCACCTCGCTCAACGACATGGGACCACTCCAAGACGCCGAAGGGCTGGCGAAGACGCTCATCGAGGGCGCGACCGGACCCGCCTGACGGTGACCTCCCCCACAGAAGTGTGCGTGAAATAGGCTAACGAGTCATGCTTCTTTCATGACCTGGCTCGCGACCGCGCGCTACGACCTCTCACCCGCCCCGGGCGGGCTGGGGTTCGTCCACGACCTGCTCAACACCCGGTCCGCCGGCCGCCCGCGTCAGCCGGACCTGCTCGCCGACGTCGCGTCGGCGCAGGACTGGGCCGACGCCGCGCTCGCGGCCTGGACCGGGGAAGCCGGTCAGGACATCCCCGCCGTCGTCCTCGGTGAGGGCGACCTCGACCCGCTTCGCGACCTCCGCGTCGATCTCCACGCCCAGGTCGCCGGATCGAGTACGCGCGCGGCAGAACACCAGGCCGGCGTGGTGCTCCGCCTGGCCGCGGACGGCCGGGTCCGGCCGGAACCACGCGGGACCGGCTGGCGGGCGCTGGCTTCGCTCGCGCTGATCGCGATCGCGGACGCGCAGTCCGCCGACACGTGGCGCCGGCTCAAGACCTGCCGCAACCCCCGGTGCGAAGCAGCGTTCTTCGACCGTTCGCGCAACAACAGCGGCACCTGGCACGACGTGCGCGTCTGCGGCAACCCCGCCAACCTGCGCGCCTACCGCGAGCGGCAGCGCACTGAAAGAACCAAATAACCAACACCTATTTAGAAGAAGGAACACCGTGCGCGCGATCCAGTACGACGAGTTCGGCGGCTACGACGTCCTCAGAACCGTCGATGTCCCCGCCCCGGTCCCCACCGACGGCCAGGCGCTCGTGCGGCTCACCTTCGCTGGCGTGAACCCGCTGGACGACACCGTCCGCAGCGGCAAACTTCCCGCCGCGGCCGTCAAACCGCTGCCGATCCGGCCCGGCGGGTTCGGCGTCGGCGTCCTCACCGAGCCCGGCGCGAGCGGACTGCCGTCGGGCACCCGCGTCATCCTCAGCGGCGGCCGGTACGGCGTGGGCGCCGACGGCGCGTGGGCCGAGTACATCGCCGTCGACCCGCGGCACGTCGTGGCCGTTCCGGACGGCGTCGACGACACCGCCGCGGCCGCGCTCACGGCCGCGACCGGCCACCTGACCGCGTACCTGGCGCTCACCGAACTCGCCGGGTTCCGGCCCGGGCAGTCGGTCCTCGCGCCGGGTGTCGGGGGCGGGGTCGGGCAGGGCGGCGTGGACGTCGCCCGGGTGCTCGGCGCCGGCGCGGCGATCACCACGGCCACCACCACCGCGAAGGCCGAACGCGGCCGCGCGCTCGGGTTCGAGGTGATCGACCTGTCAACCGAATCCCTGCGCGACGGCGTGCACCGGCTGACCGGCGGCAACGGCGTCGACGTCGTCCTCGACGGCGTCGGCGGCTCGGTGACCGGTGCGGCACTGGGCGCGCTGGCCGTGGACGGCACCTTGGTCAGCATCGGGTACGCGGCGAGCACCCGCACCGAAATCGACGTCACCGACCTCATCTGGAAGAACACCCACATCCACGGCTTCCGGTTCGCCCTGTTCACCCCGGAGCAGATCAACGCCGCGAACACGCGGCTGCTCGAACTGGTCGCCCGCAAGGAGATCACGCCCCTGGTCGACCGCGTGTTCCCGCTGGAGCAGGCCGCGCAGGCGCAACGCCACCTCGCCGAGGACGGCCCCTTCGGCCGCGTCCTCCTGGCGATGTAGCCGCGCCCGGCACATCGATCAAGGAGTGCCGGCGGCCGTTCTGCTTCCAGCTCATACGGTCCTGGCCAAGGCTGGGCCAGAGCTGCTGTGGCGCACCGTTGAATATGTGCTTCCCCCCGGCACAGCGGACCGGTCTACCTGAAGCGGTTCACCCGTGTGGAGCAGTCGGCTTCCCGCCCTCATCGCTGGCTATGATCCTGCGCATGCTGTCACCACGCCGGGGACCGATCTCGCGTATCGTCGGGTGACCAACCGCTTAGTAGGCTCGCGGGCACGAGCCCGCTTCTCAACGACGAGGAGGTCCCCGTGACCGATTCCCCTTCCCGTGTCGCCGTGGTCACCGGTGCCGGCCGTGGCATCGGTGCCGCCGTTGCGGCGCGGCTGGCCGATGACGGCTTCGCCGTCGGGCTGCTCGACCTGGACGAGGCCGGTGTCAAGCAGGGCGCCGAGGCCATCGTCGCCAAGGGGGGCAGGGCCGTCGGCGTTGCCCTCGATGTCAGCGATGCCGAGCAGGTCGAGGCCGCCGTCACCCGCGTTGCCGACGAGCTCGGCCCGCCGGTCGTCCTCGTCAACAACGCCGGCATCACCCGCGACAACCTGATCTTCAAGATGACCGAGCAGGACTGGGACTCCGTGCTCGGCGTGCACCTCAAGGGCTCGTTCCTGATGACCCGCGCGGTGCAGAAGTACATGACGCAGGAGAAGTACGGCCGGATCGTCAACCTCTCCAGCACCTCGGCGCTGGGCAACCGCGGCCAGGTCAACTACTCCGCCGCGAAGGCCGGCATGCAGGGCTTCACCAAGACCCTCGCCATCGAGCTGGGCAAGTTCAACGTCACCGCGAACGCGATCGCGCCGGGCTTCATCGCCACCGACATGACCGCCGCGACGGCCGAGCGGATCGGCATGGGCTTCGAGGAGTTCAAGGCCGCCGCCGCGTCGCAGATCCCCGTGCAGCGCGTCGGCACGCCCGACGACATCGCCCACCTGGCCTCCTTCCTGGTCAGCGAGGGCGCCGGGTTCATCTCCGGCCAGGTCATCTACGCCGCCGGCGGACCGAAGGACTGAGGGCGATGCGCGAGTTCGAGAACCTGGACGCCTTCGCCGCGGCGGCCGGCGAGCACCTCGGGTACAGCGAGTGGCTGAAGGTCACCCAGGACCGGGTGAACCAGTTCGCCGACGCCACCGACGACCACCAGTGGATCCACGTCGACGAGCCGATGGCGACCGCGGGCCCGTTCGGCGGCACGATCGCCCACGGCTTCCTGACGCTGTCGCTGCTCTCGGCGTTCGGCCCGAAGATCTACAAGGTCAACGGCATCAAGATGGGCATCAACTACGGCCTCAACAAGGTCCGCTTCCCGCAGCCGGTGAAGGTCGGCTCGAAGGTGCGCGCCGGGGCCGAGCTGGTCGAGGTCACCGACATCCCCGGCGGCAAGCAGGCAGTGTCCAAGTGGACGGTCGAGATCGACGGCGAAGCGAAGCCCGCTTGCGTCGCCGAATGGGTGACGCGGTTCCTCGCGTGACGCCGCCGATGCGGAGCTTTCACGTGAAAGCTCCGCATCGGCAACCGCCGCTGTACGTCATACCGACTAGTCGGTATGACGTACAGCGGCGGTTGCCGAGGCGGCGCTTTCACGTGAAAGCTCCGCATCGGCAACCGCCGCTGTACGTCATACCGACTAGTCGGTATGACGTACAGCGGCGGTTGCCGAGGCGGCGCTTTCACGTGAAAGCTCCGCATCGGCAACCGCCGCTGTACGTCATACCGACTAGTCGGTATGCTCCCCTCGACGAAGAGGAGACTGCATGAACCCGCCAGGACTCGACCTGGACCGCCTGCGCGCCCACCTGGACGCGCACCGGCCCGGCCTGGTCGCCGGACAGCTGTCCGCGGACGTCGTGGAGGGCGGCCGGTCGAACCTCACCTACGTGGTCGGCGACGGCCGCTCGCGCTGGGTGGTGCGCCGCCCGCCGCTCGGGCACGTGCTGCCCACCGCGCACGACATGACCCGCGAGTTCCGGGTTATCTCGGGCCTGCGCGACACCGCCGTGCCGGTGCCCGAAGCGATCCTGCTCTGCGAGGACGCCGACGTCATCGGGGCGCGGTTCTACGTCATGAGCTTCGTCGAGGGCACGCCCTACCGGACCGCGGACGAACTGGCGCGGCTCGGCGAGCAGCGCACCCGCGCGATCGCCGACGCACTGGTCGACACGCTCGTCGACCTGCACGCCGTCGACCCGGCCGCGGCCGGGCTCGGCGACTTCGGCCGGCCGGAGGGCTTCCTGGAGCGGCAGCTGCGGCGGTGGAAGAAGCAGCTCGACGCCTCGCGCAGCCGCGACCTCGACGGCATCGAGGAACTGCACGACCGGCTCGCCGCGGCGGTGCCGGTGTCCGGCAAGCCGTCGATCATCCACGGCGACTACCGCCTGGACAACGTCCTGGTCGACGCGAACGACGAGATCTCCGCGGTGCTCGACTGGGAGATGTCGACGCTCGGCGACCCGCTGACCGACCTCGCGCTGCTGGTGGCCTACGCCGAGCGCGACAAGGTGTCGCTGCAGTTCGTCTCCAACGCCAGCTCCGCGCCCGGCTACCCCACGACCGACGAAGTCGTGCGGCGCTACGCCGAACGTTCGGGGCGGGACGTTTCGCAGCTGAACTGGTACGTCAGCTTCGCGTTCTTCAAGCTGGCCGTGATCCTGGAAGGCATCCACTACCGCTACACGCAGGGCAAGACGGTCGGGGCGGGCTTCGAAGGCGTCGGGGCCGGTGTCCCGCTGCTCATCTCGCACGGCAACGAGATTCTCAAAGAGGAGAAGTAAATGGACTTCGCGTTCGACGAGAAGACCGAGGAGCTGCGCGGGAAGCTCCTCGAGTTCATGGACTCGCACATCTACCCCGCCGAGCCCGTGTTCGAGCGGCAGCTCGCCGAACGCGACGACCCGTGGGCCATCCCGCCGGTCATGGAGGAGCTGAAGGCCGAGGCCCGCAAACGCGGCCTGTGGAACTTCTTCCTCCCCGGCGACCACGGCGCGGGCCTGACGAACCTGCAGTACGCGCCGCTGGCGGAGATCACCGGCCGCAGCATCCGGCTGGCGCCGACCGCGCTCAACTGCGCCGCGCCCGACACCGGGAACATGGAAGTGCTGGCCATGTTCGGCAACGAGCAGCAGCAGAAGCAGTGGCTGGAACCGTTGCTCGCCGGGGAGATCCGCTCCGCCTTCGCGATGACCGAGCCGGACGTCGCCTCCTCCGACGCCCGCAACATCGAGACCGCGATCCGGCGCGACGGCGACGAGTACGTCATCAACGGCCGCAAGTGGTACATCTCCGGCGCGATGAACCCCGCGTGCCAGATCTTCATCGTGATGGGCAAGACCGACCCGGACGCCGCGCCGCACAAGCAGCAGAGCATGATCCTGGTCCCGCGCGACACGCCGGGCCTGACGGTCAAGCGCGGCATGCACGTCTTCGGCTACGACGACAGCGACCACGGCGGCCACGCCGAAGTCCTGTTCGAAGACGTCCGCGTGCCGGTGGAGAACCTCATCGCCGGCGAGGGTGACGGCTTCGCGATCGCCCAGGCCCGGCTCGGCCCGGGCCGGATCCACCACTGCATGCGCGCCATCGGCATGGCCGAGCGCGCGCTGGAACTGATGTGCCGCCGCGCGATCTCGCGCGAGGCGTTCGGCAAGCCGATCGCGCAGCAGGGCGTCGTGCAGGACTGGATCGCCGAGTCCCGCGTGAAGATCGAACAGCAGCGGCTGCTCGTGCTCAAGACCGCGTGGCTGATGGACACCGTCGGCAACCAGGGCGCGCACACCGAGATCCAGGCCATCAAGATCTCGACGCCGATCACCGTCGAGTGGATCCTCGACAAGGCCGTCCAGGTGCACGGCGCCGGCGGCGTCAGCCAGGACTTCCCGCTGGCCGCGATGTGGGCCGGGAACCGCACGCTGCGCCTTGCCGACGGGCCGGACGAGGTCCACAAGCGCTCACTCGCCCGGCGTGAGCTGAAGAAGTACCTCTCGGAGGGCGCGAAGTGACTGTCACCGCCGAAGACCTGACTCGCCAGGCGACCGAGTTCCTCGCCTCGCACGACCCGAAGACGACGGACCGGCTGGAGTTCCTGCGGGCCCGGTTCGACGCCGGTCTCGCCTGGATCCATTTCCCCGCCGGGCTCGGCGGGCAGAACGCGCCGCGCGCGCTGCAGTCCGCTGTGGACAGTGTGTTCACCGAAGCGGGCGCGCCGGACAACAACCCGCGCCGGATCGGCATCGGTCTCGGCATGGCCGCGCCGACCATCCTCGCCTTCGGCACGCCGGAGCAGCGCGAGCGCTACCTGCGTCCACTGTGGACCGGCGAGGAGGTGTGGTGCCAGCTGTTCTCCGAGCCGGGCGCCGGCTCCGACCTCGCCGCGCTGGGCACGCGGGCGGTCCGCGACGGCGACGACTGGATCGTCACCGGCCAGAAGGTGTGGACGTCGGGCGCGCACGAATCGCAGTGGGCGATCCTGGTGACGCGCACCGACCCGGACGTGCCGAAACATCAGGGTATGACGTACTTCCTGTGCGACATGACCGCGCCCGGCGTCGAGGTCCGGCCGCTGCGCCAGATCACCGGCGAGGCCGAGTTCAACGAGGTCTTCCTGACCGACGTCCGGATCCCGGACAGCCAGCGCCTCGGCGCGGTCGGCGAGGGCTGGAAGGTCGCGCAGACGACGTTGATGAACGAGCGCGTCGCGATCGGCGGGCACGTCCAGCCGCGTGAGGGCGGGCTGATCGGCATCGTCGCGAAGACCTGGCGCGAGCGGCCCGAGCTGCGCACGCCGGAGCTGCGTGACCGGCTCGTGCAGCGCTGGGTCGAGGCCGAGACGCTGCGGCTGGCGGGTACCCGGCTGCGCCAGCAGCTGACGGCGGGCGCGCCCGGCCCGGAGGGTTCGGCCATGAAGGTCGCGTTCTCCGAGCTGAACCAGGCGCTCACCGGCCTGGAGGTCGAGCTGCTGGGCGAAGAGGGCCTGGCGTATGACGACTGGACGTTCCGGCGCCCGGCGATCGTCGACTTCACCGGCCGCGAAGCCGGCTACCGCTACCTGCGCGCGAAGGGCAACTCCATCGAGGGCGGCACCTCGGAGGTCCTGCGCAACATCATCGCCGAGCGCGTGCTGGGGCTGCCCTCGGAGCCGCGCGTCGACAAGGACGTCGCCTGGAAGGACCTCCCCCGATGACCGACCTGCTGTATTCAGACGTCGAAGAGGACCTGCGTGCCTCGGTCCGGGACCTGTTGAAGGACAAGGCTTCCGCGGAGGCGCTGCTGGCGCGCGTCGAGACGGCCGAGGGCTACGACCTGAAGCTGTGGCGCACGCTGGCCGAGGAGGTCGGCGTGGCCGGGCTGGCGGTGCCCGAGGAGCTGGGCGGGCACGGCGCGTCGGCCCGCGAGGTGGCCGTGGTGGCCGAGGAGCTGGGCCGCAGCGTCGCGCCGGTGCCGTTCCTGGGCAGCGTGGTGCTGGCGACGACAGCACTGGTCCGCGCTTCGGCGGGCGACTTCGTCCGGCAGCTGGCCTCGGGTTCGGCGATCGGCGCGCTGGCCGTGCCGCTGTCGACGGCGCCGGGCGCGGGGTTCCCGTCGTCGGTGACTGTTTCCGGCGGCCGGCTCAGCGGCCGCGTCGGCACGGTGGCCGACGCGTCGGTGGCGGACCTGCTGGTCGTCCCGGCGGCGGGCCCGGACGGACCGGAGCTGTACGTCGTCTCGGCGGCCGACGCGACGGTTACGGAGCTGGCGTCGTTCGACCTGACCCGGCGCGTGGCCGACGTTTCGCTGGACAACGCGCCGGCGACGCTGGTGGCGTCCGGTCCGGACGCGGCTTCGGCGCTGGAGGAGGCGCTGCTGTCCGGGGCCGGGATCCTGGCGTCGGAGCAGACGGGCGTCGCCGAGTGGGCGCTGACGGAGACGGTCTCGTACCTGAAGGGGCGGTACCAGTTCGGGCGTCCGGTGGGCGGGTTCCAGTCGCTGAAGCACCGGCTGGCGAACCTGTACACGGACTTGGTGCTGGCCCGCGCGGCGGCCCGGTACGCGGCGGACTCGCTGGCCACGGGGACCGATGTGCCGATCGCGGTGGCGGTGGCGCAGGCGCGGGTGTCGCCGATCGCGGTGAAGGCGGCCGAGGAGGCGATCCAGCTCCACGGCGGCATCGGGATGACGTGGGAGCACCCGGCGCACCTGTACCTGAAGCGGGCGAAGGCGGACGAGATCGCGTTGGGGACGCCGGGCAAGCACCGCGCCCGGCTGGCGGAACTGGTCGACCTGCCCGCCTGAGACCCGTCCGATCGCGCGTGGCACCGCCGCGACACCCGATGTTTCGGTTGTGTCACGCGCGATCCGGTCCGTCCCGGTGATCCCTTGACGCCCCCGCTGCCGGAGTGCTGAGGTGAACACGCCTGGGGGTGGCTACCGGTTGCCCCCGCGTTTCGAGGGGGATTCACCGATGGTGCGCACTCACGTGCGGCGTTCGACGCTGCCCGGACGAAGAAGACGGTTGGTCACGCTGCTGACCACCACCCTCCTGCTCACCGGAACGGCGGCCGTGCTGCCGGCCACCGCGTCGGCCGCCGAGCCACCACCGCTGCCGGTGAAGACGCTGACGCGGTCGTCGTGGGCCTACACCGACGCCGCCGATCCCCTGCACATCAAGGTGAACGCCGCCGGCGACGCCCCGGTCGGCGCGAGCGTGGACGCCAAGGGACCGCACCTTTCCCGCGCTTACTACACGCTCGACCTGACGTCGTTGCGCGGCAAGCACGTCGTCGGCGCCGCCCTGACCATCCCGGAGAAGCGCGCCACCGACTGCGCGAGCCGCGCGGTGGAGCTGTGGTCGACCGCCCCGGTCACCGCGAAGTCGTCGTGGGCCAAGCCGCCCGCCGAGCTGACCCGGCTGGCCACCGCCGGGGCGCCTGCCGCCGGGTGCCCCGCCGACCTCGCCGGCCTCGACCTCACCGCCGCCGTCGCGAAGGCCGTGCAGGCCGGGGAGAAGACGCTCACCCTCGAGCTGCGCGTCCCGGGCGCGCACGAGCTGGACCCGCGCTACGGCCGCTGGTTCGCCAACGACCTCAGCCTGAAGGTCACCTACAACACGCCGCCGGGCATCCCGGCGAACCTGCGCACGGCCTCCCCCGACGCACCGTGCGCGACGACCGCGCCCGGCGTGTTCACCCGGGCCTACGACATCCCGATCACCGGGCACTACGCCGACGTCACGGATCCGGATCCGGGCCAGGACCTGGTCGCGCACTGGGAGATGTGGTCGGTCGACGACCCCTCGGTGCGCCGCGACCTCGACTGGCCCGTGACGAACGGGCAGGCCTACGCCCAGTTCGACAACCCCTGGCTGCCGGCGGACCACACCTACGCGTGGCGGCTGCGGGTCACCGACGGCGTCGACACCTCGGACTGGTCGCCGACCTGCTACCTCACCCCGGACAGCGTCAAGCCGGAGGTTCCGGACGTCACCTCGGAGGTCTACCTCACCGACGACCCGTGGACGCCGCGCGGCGGCATCGGCGTGCCGGGGCAGTTCACCTTCACCGCCCACGGGTCCACGGACGTCGTGCGCTACGAGTACCGGTTCACCGGTCAGTCCGAGTGGACCTCGGTGCCCGCGGAGTCGCCCGGCGGCCCGGCCACGGTGACGTTCACCCCGGCCGACTCCGGCTCGTTCTCGGTCGGCGTCCGCAGCGTGGACCGCGCGAACAACTACTCCTGGGAGCAGTACCGGGACTTCACGGTCAAGGACATCCGGCCCTACGTCTGGTCGACGCTCTACCCGCCCTACAGCACCAACCCCGGCGGCAACATCGGCGTGCCGGGCGTGTTCGACCTCTCCCCCGGGCTGCCGGACACCGTCAGCTACGACTACCACCTGGACAACGGGCCGGACCAGACCGTCGTCGCCGACGCGGACCACAACGCCCACGTCACGCTGGCGCCCACGCACGGCGGTGAGAACGTCCTCTACGTGCGCAACACCGGCGCCGACGGAACGGTTTCGCTCTACCGCGAGTACAAGTTCCAGGTCGACACGGCGCCGGACATCACCATCGAGGGCGGGCTCCAGATCGGTTCGGAGAGCACGTTCCGGCTCGCGCCCCGGCTGGCCGGCACGACGTCGTACACCTACTGGATCACCGGCTACCAGGACGAGCCGATCACCGGCCCCGTCACCGTGCCCGCGGCGGCGGACGGCACCGGGTCGTTCGCCTGGACCCCGCTCGACACCCGGGCGCAGGCCGTGCGCGTGCGCAGCACGGACGCGGCGGGCACGCAGTCCGAAGTGCGGTACCTGAGCTTGTACGTCGACGGCGCGGCACCGTACGTCACGCGCACCGGTGGCGCGGACGCGCCCGGGCAGCCGGGCACGTTCACCTTCCGCTCGTCGCTGAAGAACACCGCCGAGTTCGTCTACTGGCCGTCCACCGACCCCGCGCACAAGCTGACGGTGCCGGCCCGCCCGGACGGCACGGCGGAGGTCACCTGGACGCCCACCGAGGCCGGGAACGTCTGGTTCACCGTGCAGGCCCGCAACACCGCGGGGATCCTGTCGGCCGAGGGCTCGACGTTCTTCACCGTCTACGACAGTCCCGTCGTCACGTCGGCCGACTTCGTCCGGGAGCCCGCCGGGCCGATGCGGCCCGGGACGTTCACGCTGACCTCGCGGATGGCGGGCACGGTGGCGTTCGAATTCGCGGTGGACAGCTACACCACCACGGACGTCGCGGCGGGTCCGGACGGCACGGCGACCGCGGCGTACACCCCGACGACGTCCGGCTACCACACCGTCTACGTGCGGGCCCGGGCCGCGGACGGCCACACGTCCGGCTGGGGGTACTACTCCTTCACGGTGACCGACCAGCCGAAGGTGTCGTCGGCGGACTACCCCGCCGGCCAGGCCTCCGACGGGGCAGGCACGCCCGGGACGTTCACCTTCACCCCGAACGCGCCCGGGATGACCGGGTACGTCTACGTGGTGCACCGGAACTGGCCCGACAGCGCGGACGAACCCGAACGCACCGTGCCGGCCGGGGCGGACGGGACAGCGTCGGTCACCTGGACCCCGGAGAGCTACGGCGACTACTACTTCACGGTCCAGGGCCGGCGGGCCGACGGCAGCCTGACCGAGACGGCGTACTACTCCTTCTCCGTCCGGAGCGCGCCGGAGGTGACGGGCGACTGATCGGAAGGCGGGGCTTCCCGGACCGGGGAGCCCCGCCACTTTCGTGAATCCCGCTCGCTTTTCTTCCGAATTTTCGCTCATCTGAGCGAAAATGCTGTGAGCCACACCACTCGTGAGGCAAAAGGGTGGCAAAAGTGCCCCCGTTCCCATGGTTCTCCCCACCCGCCGGGATCTAGCCTGGGCGCCATGGAATTCGCCGTCGCACCGACGGAAGCGCTGGAGGAATTGACCGTCGCCGTCGGCGGGCATCGGCACAGCGCGCTCGCCGCCGGGCCCGAATCCGGGGAACTCGTCCTGCTGCTGCACGGCTGGCCCGAATTCGCGGAGTCCTGGACCGAGCAGCTCCACGCCCTCGGCGAAGCCGGATACCGCGCCCTCGCCGTCGACCAGCGCGGGTACGCCCGGCACGCCCGGCCGGACGGCGTCGAGCACTACTCGATCGAGCACCTGGTCGGCGACGCGCTCGCCTTCGCCGACAGCCAGGGCGCCGACCGCTTCCACCTGGTCGCGCGCGACTGGGGCGGCATGGTCGCCTGGGCGCTGGCCACCGCGCACCCCGGCCGGCTGCGGTCGCTGACCGTGCTTTCCACGCCGCACCCGTCGGCCCTGCAGCGCGCGGCCGCCACCGACGACGGGCAGTTCCACGACCTCGGCTACATCCGCTTCTTCCGCCGCGGGGTCGGCAAAGCCGAGAAATTCCTCTTACGCGACGAAGCCGCCCAATTACGCGCTGTCTACAATCGCCGGATTCCGGTCGAAATCGTCGAACGCACGGTCGCGCGCCTTTCCGAACCGGGCGCCCTGACCGCGACGCTGAATTGGTACCGCGGCGCCACGAACGACGTTTTCGACGTCCCCGCGGGCCGCATCACCGTGCCGACGCTCTACCTGTGGGGCAGCGAGGACCCGTACCTCGGCCAGAGCGCCGCGGAGCTGACCGTCCACCACATCGACGCCGAGTACCGCTTCCAGATCATCGAGGGTGCGAGCCAGTGGATGGCGATGGAGGCCCCCGACGAGGTCATCGCGGTCCTGCTGGACCACCTCCGGCAGCACTAGCCGGTCTTGCGGACCAGGCCGGTGTAGCCGACGAGCGCCAGCGTGGCCAGCGCCCAGATCGCCGCCTGGAGCAGCCAGATCGCCACCGTGAACCACTGCCCGGCGGCGATCCCGGTGTTGAGGTCGCACCGCCCGCGCACCCCGGGTGACAGCGGTAGCCCGCGGTCCAGGCCGACGCCGATGAGTTCGACGGTCGTGCAGGGCGTGCCCACCTTCGCCGTGAGGTCGGAAGTCCGCTCGGCCGCCCGATGGCCGCCGTCCCCGACGTGGCCCGCCCACAACCCGAGTCCCCCGGCCACGACCACGGCGAGCAGCAACGCGGCGGCCGTGCGCCGGGCTCGGTAGCCGTACCCGGCGAGCGCGCCCCACAGCCAGTGGAACCGCCGCGCCGGCCACCCGCCGATGGCTCGGGGCGCCCGGCGCTGCAGGTCACGCTGCTGGGCGATGAGGATCTGCCGCGCGTTCCCGTCGTGCCCGGCGGCCCGCTCGGACGCGGCCAACTGCTGGTACGGCCCGGGCCGGTACGCGGCGGTGTGGTCGCGGATCAGCCGCAGCCACTCGCGCCAGGTGACGTCGCCGAGCGAGCCGAACCGGAAGCCGTCGAGGTCGAGCAAGCCGTCGAGCCCGGCGGACAGGAAGACCGGCCCGTCGACGACGGCGTCCCGCAGGCTCACGAGCGTCCCAGGGCTGACGATCTCCGCCCCGGTGAAGGCGAGCTTGCCCCGGACCCGGCAGCGATCGGCGACCACCGCCGGGCCCGCCTCGTTCGTCAGCACGGCGTCGTCGAAGGTGCACGGGCCGTCGACGTGCAGGCCGTCGGCGTCCAGCGCCGGGCCGTCGGCCGAGGTGACCCGGGCGCCTTCGAAGTCCGCGTGGCCGCCGACGCGAGCGGCCGCGAGGTGGATCGTGCCGGTCGCCGTCACCCCGGTCAGCCGCAGGCCACCGGCCACCTGGAGCCGGTCACCGATCAGGGACGGTCCGGTGCCCCCGGCGAGTTCGGCGTCGACCAGGTAGAGGTTCCCCGTCACGTGCGCGCCGATCAGGGAGACCGCGCCGCTCGCCCGCAGGCCGCGGGCGTGGACGCTGCCCTCGATCCGGGCGCTGTCGGCGCTCAGCGCGCGGCCGGCGGGATGGGCGAACACCGCGCCGCCCAGGTTGAGCTGCCCGTCGATGCGGGCGCCGAGCAGCGAGACCGCGCCGGTCACGGTGACGCCGGTGCCGTACAGGCCGCCGGCCCGGAGGCGGTCGGCGCCGACGGCCGGGCCGCTGTCGTTGGCCACGGTGGCGTCGCCGAGGTCGAGCTGGCCGCCGACGCGGGCGCCGAGCAGGCGGAGCGCGCCTTCCTCGCCACCGCCGGTCACCGTGGCGCCGGCCAGGCTGAAGTCGCCGTCGACCACCGCGCCGTCGGCGTGCACCACCGGCCCGGACTCGTTGGCGAGCACCGCCTCGCCCAGGAAGACCTCCCCGGAAACGCGCGCGCCGAGCAGGCGGATCGCGCCGCTGTCGCCCGTGCCGGTCGCCTGCAGGCCCACGCCTTTGACGGCCCGGCACTCGAGGTCGTCGAGGAACAGCGCGGGGCCGTCGCCGCTGCGGATCTCCGCCCGGGCGAAGACGGCCAGGCCGTCGACCCGGGCGTCGCGCAGGCAGAGCACGCCGAAGTCGCCGGAGCCGGTCGCGCGCACGCCGGTGAAGTCGAGGTCGTGGCCGATCCGGACGCCGGTGCCGTCGAACCCGGCGATCCGGCTGCCGGACAGGTCGAGCCACGGCAGCGTCGCGGCCCGCGCGGAGATCGGGTTCACGAGCACGCAATCGACCAGGGCCAGCCCCACCGGCGCGGCGACGTGGTCCAGGTTCAGCGTCCCGGCGATCCGGGCGCTCCCCACGCGCACCCCGCGCGGGTCCACCGGACCGCGCAGGCCCAGCAGCAGCTCGCGCAGGACCGCGGCCCGCACCGGCGCGTCGGTCACGTAGGCGAGGCCGCGCCGGGCCGCGTCGATCAGCTCTCGTTCCGCGCCGGTCAGCTTGTCGACAACGGGCAACGTCACGCAGGTGGCCGGAGGGCGTCCAGGAGGAGGTCCGCGTAGTGGTCGCCGACCTGGCGCGCCGAGAGCGTCCCGCCGCGGCGGTACCACGAACCCAGGTGGTGGACCGAGCCGAAGAAGAAGTCGACGACCACATCGGCCGGCTTGTCCGTGCGGAACTCCCCCGACGCCTGGCCTTCCTCGATCAGGCCGCGGAAGCGCTCGTGGTACTTGCGGCGCTCGGCGCGCACCGCCTTCTGCTTGTCCGGGGAGAGCTGGTGCATCGACTGCAGGAAGATCGTGTTGTCGTCGAGGTTGTCGATGCTGGACACCACGACGTCGGACGCCGCGGCGCCGAGCCGCTCGCGCAGCGGGGCGTCCGACGACGCGACGCTCTCCAGCTGCCGGGTCTGCTCGCGCAGGACGCGCGCGTAGATCTCGTAGAGCAGGTCGTCCTTCGAGCCGAAGTAGTGGTACATCGCGCCCTTGGTGACGCCCGCGGCCTCGACGATCTCCTGGACGGACGTCCGGTCGAAGCCCTTCTTGGCGAACAGCTTCGTGGCGTGCTCCAGCAGCCGCCGGGGCACGGCGGCCTGGTCGTCGCCGGAGGCCTCGCCCGGCTTGCGGGTGCTTGCTCGGGTCACGGCAAGACCCCCTTCCACGTCACGGACGCACCAGGATAACGGCTCACGCCTGCCAGGACAGGAACCGCCGCGGGTTGTCCACCAGCATCGTCGTGATGTCCGTTTCGGACACCCCGCGCTCCCGCAGCGCGGGCAGCACGTCCCGGGTGATGTGCAGGTAGTGCCAGTTCGGCGTCAGCACGGGCAGCTGCTCCGAGGGCAGCCAGTCGATGTAGCAGGACGCGTCGTGCGAGAGCACCATGCTGCCCGCGTACCCGCGTTCGCACATCGCCGCGACCGTGTTCACCCGCTCCTCGAACGGCAGCAGCAGGTCGAGGCCGAACCGGTCCATGCCGAGCAGCGATCCGCGGTCGGCCAGCTCGGTCAGGTACCCCAGATCCGTCGAGTCGCCGGAGTGCCCGACCAGCACCTTGGCCAGGTCGACGCCTTCGTCTTCGAAGATCGCCTGCTGCTCCAAACCCCGCCGGGTGCCCGCGTGCGTGTGGGTCATGATCGGCGCGCCGGTCTCGACGTGCGCCTTCGCGACCGCGCGCAGCACGCGCTCGACGCCGGGGGTCACGCCGGGCTCGTCGGTCGCGCACTTGAGCAGCCCCGCCTTGACGCCGGTGCCCGCGATGCCCTCGCGGATGTCCCCGACGAACATCCCGACGAGCGGGTCCTCGCCCTGCAGCATCGTGCCGGGCCCGCGGAAGTGCAGGTAGTGCGGTACGTCGTTGTACGTGTAGAGCCCGGTCGCGACGACGATGTTGACCTCGACCTCGGCGGCGACCCGCTGCACGCGCGGGATGTACCGGCCGAGCCCGATGACGGTCGGGTCGACGATCGTGTCGATCCCCGCGTCCTTCAGCTCCTTGAGCCGCCGGATCGCCTCGGGGACGTGTTCGTCCTCGCGGAACCCTTCGTGCTCCGGGTAGTTGGCGACGAACTCGGGGCTCAGCACGAAGAGGTGCTCGTGCATGAGCACCCGGCCCAGCGCTTCCGGCGCGATCGCGCCCCGGACGGTCTCGACCATCAGCCCCTCGCCCGCAGCTCGCGGCGCAGGATCTTGCCGCTGGTCGTCTTCGGGAGTTCGTCGAGCACCTCGATGGTGCGCGGGTACTTGTAGGCGGCGAGCCGTTCCTTGCACCAGGCGACCAGTTCCGCGGGGTCGGCGGTCGCGCCCGGCGCCGGGCTCACGTACGCCTTGACCGTCTCGCCGCGGTACTCGTCGGCGATCCCGACGACGGCGGCTTCGCGGACCGCCGGGTGCGTGTACAGGACGTCTTCGACTTCGCGCGGCCAGACCTTGAAGCCGGACGCGTTGATCATGTCCTTCTTGCGGTCGACGACGTAGACCCAGCCGCGCTCGTCCATGAACCCGATGTCGCCGGTGAGCAGCCGCCCACCGGGCAGCGCCTCCGCCGTCGCGTCGGGGCGGTTCCAATAACCGGAGACGACCATCGGACCCTCGACGGCGATCTCGCCCGCCTGCCCGAACGGCAGCTCCTCGCCGTTCTCGCCGAGGATGCGGACGATCGTGTCCGGCACCGGCAGGCCGATCGAGATCGTGCCGGACTCCGGGTCGATCGGCGCTTCGAGCGTGCCGGGGACGACGACGCAGCCGGCCGTGGTCTCGGTGAGGCCGTAGCCGTTGTGGATGTAGTGCCCGGTCTTCGCGCGGAACGCCTCGACGACGGCGGGCGGCAGCGCGGCGCCGCCGGAGTAGAGCAGCGCGAACGACTCGAAGTGCTCGCGGCTGAAGGACGGGTGCGCCATCAGCGCCATGTAGGCCGTGGACGGCCCGACCGTGTACGACGGCCGGTGCTCGAGGAAGGCGTCGAGCACGACCCCCGGCTCGAAGCGGTAGGCGAGGGCGAGCGTGCCGCCGATGTCGATCGCGGAGCCGACTTCGCAGACCATGCCGGTGATGTGGAACAGCGGCGCGAGCCCGAACAGCGTCGAGCCGGCGGGAAGGCCGCTGAACGAGCCGAGGCCGGCGGCGTTGGTGCCGATGTTGCCGTGGGTGTTGGTGGCGCCCTTCGGCGTGCCGCTCGTGCCGGAGGTGTAGCTGATCAGCGCGGTGTCGCCGAGCGCGAAGGCGGGTTCCGGCGGCTTCGGGCCCGGCGTGGCGGCGGCCTCGAGGAGCTCGGTCGCGCCCGGCGTCTCCTCCTTTTCGACCTTGGCGAAGACGCGCTCGTCGTCGCGGGTCTGGAACTCCAGTTCGCTGGTGGTGAGCGCGATGCCGACGCCGTTCTCGGCGGCCGTCTTGCCGATGTAGGCGTTCCAGCCGCGCTGCGAGCAGACGACCGCCTTGACGCCGGCGTCGGTGAACACGTGGGTGAGCTCGCGCTCGCGGTACATCGGGTTGACCGGCACGACGATGCCGCCGGCCTTCCACGCGCCGAGCAGCGCGAGCACGAACTGCGGGATGTTCTGCAGGACCAGGGCGAGCCGGTCGCCGCGTTCGAAGCCGTTTTGCGCCAGATAGCGCGCGAAGCCGTCGGAGAGCTCGTCGACCTCGCGGTAGCTCAGCCGCGCGTCGAAGTACGCGATCGCGGCCCGCTCGGGCCATTCGTCCACGGCGCGGCGGAACGACTCCGGCAGCGTCGTCGGCTGCGCCGGTTCCGCGTCCCGCACCCGTTCGTCGTAGCTCGCGAGCCAGGGCTTCGCGTCGTACCAGCTCATCCAGTGACCTCCCTTGGACACCGACCGGTCGGTATGCCGACGCTAGGAGGCCGGGGCGGTCCGCGTCAAGACCCGGCTTCGCGGGAATCGCAGAAGCCGCCTTTCACTGCGTAATACGGACCCCGGTTCGGAATGGTTCACCATCTCTCCGATTACCGTTTTTCTCTGGACAAATCCCGGGCGGAGCAGCCACGATGGCGTCCGCGGCCCACTCGGCCGCGCCATTCGGAACAACCGCGCGCTGCCCGTGTGGACCCTCTCTGTTCACGCTAACTTGGAGTGATTCATGCCTGCTACCGGTGGACGGCACCGCCTCTCGCGGCGGACGAAGATCGCGACGGCGGCCCTCGGCCTCGCGATCGCGGCCGGCGCTCTGGTGATCGCGACGACCGTCGGCGACCCCGGCGCGGCCAACGCGGCCGGCACGGCCTCGTCCGGGCAGATCACCTGCCCCGACGTCGCCTCGCGGCTCCCGGCCATCCCGGCGTCGGCCCAGGCCGAGGTCCAGCGCAATCTCGACCTGCTGAACACGCAGATTTCCGAGGCCAACAACCGCTTGGTCAGCACCGTCGGCCAGGGCGGCCCGAACTTCGTCCAGAACGCGATCCTCGGGCCGCTGAAGGACAAACGCGTGTCGACGATCGACCGGATCGCCATCGCCATCGGCCGTCAGGGCCAGAAACCCCAGGGCCTCGACAGCCTGGCGACGTGCTCGCTGGGTGGCCAGGCGAACACCGGCGCGGGCACGGTTCCGGTCGCGCCGGCACCGGCCCAGGGCAGCGGCAACACCGGGAACACGGGGAACGCCGCCGGGCAGATCTCCTGCCCCGACGTCGCCTCGCAGCTCCCGGCCATCCCGGCGTCGGCCCAGGCCGAAGTCCAGCGCAACCTCGACCTGCTGAACACGCAGATCGCCGAAGCCAACAACCGGCTCGTCACCAGCGCGGGCGAGGGCGGCGCGAACTTCGTCCAGAACGCCATCCTCGGCCCGCTCGAGGACAAGCGCGTCGCGACGATCAACCGCATCGCGACCGCCATCGGCCGCACCGCGGCCAAACCGCAGGGCCTCGACGCGCTCGCGCCCTGCAGCCGCTGACCGGGATCAGCCGGCCGCGAGGGCGCTGATCCGCAGGAAACCCTTCGCGGTCATGGTGATCCGCACTTCGGTCGTCGTGACGGGATCGAACTCGAGCGTCGTCGGGTCGTTCGAGCCGCTCCCCCACGTGACTTTCAGGTTCCGCACCGGCACGAACCCGCTGCCCGTGCGGTGGGCGACCTCGACCGCCGACGGCAACACGTGGTTCCCGGCCACGACGAAGTTCGCCGTCACCTCACCGATCCGCCTGGCGGCGGGCCAGGCGAGCGACACCCAGTCCCGCGGACGCGGCCGGCTCACCGCGGGCAGTGTCGCGGTGGCCTGCTTGACGTAGAAGTTCGACCAGCCCGTCGCGGGGTCGCCGTCCAGCATCGCCGCCGGCAACGTGTCCGGCGCGCCCGAATAACTCGCGTCGACCGGCACGAAAGCCGGAGCCACCGGCCGGTCGACGGCCCGGGCGCCGGGACCGTTGCGCTGCCCGAGGTTCGTCCCCGGCAGCGTCGTCTTCCCCGGTGCCAGGCCGGGCGCGCTCGCCGTGACGGTGATCGGGCCCCGGCCGCCGGTCGCGGCGATGACGGCCACCGCCTGGCCGCGGAACGCCGGGATCGCCGGCTGCTGGTAGCTCTGGGCGAGTTCCTGGCGCCCGTTGTCGACACCGGCGACCCGCCCCGGCCCGCGGACGGCGAACCGCAGCACCGGTTCGGCGCCGGGCACCACGACGCCGTGGGAGTCCACAACGGACGCCGTCACGAACGCCATCGCGCCGTCGCCACGCGGCTCGGCGGTCAGCGTGACGGCGTGCGGCGGCCCGGCCGTGACCAGCCGGTCGCGCGCCACTTCGCGGCCGCCGGAGGTGGCGATCGCGGTGAGCGTGCCGGGTTCGAACGGCACGGTCCACGTCAGGTGCAGCTTGCCGGAGCCGCCGTTCGGGCTGGTGTAGCTGCCGGAGGGGTCGTTCTTGTCGTCACCGGCGGGTTCGGACGTCTCCAGGTACGGCCGTCCGTCCACAGTGGTCTTCCGGTCGAACTTCCGGACGCCGAGCGACCGTCCGTTGAGGACCAGCTCGACGGTGTCCACAGTGGAGTAGACCCACACCGCGACCGGTTCGCCGGGCCGGTGGGTCGTCCAGTCCATCGGCGTCAGGTGCACCATCGGCGCGGTCGTCCACTGGCTGCGGAAGAGGTGGAAGGCGTCCTTGGGCAGGCCCGCGCTGTCGATGGCGCCGAAGAACGACGTCTTGACCGGGAAGACGTCGTACGGCGTCGGCTCGCCGAGGTAGTCCTGCCCGGCCCAGAGGAACTGGCCCTGGCAGAACCGCCGGTCGCGGTCCTTCTTGAGCGAGTACTCGCCGCTGAACGTCCACGAGGCCAGGTTGTTGTCGTACGACGAGGTCGCGCGCTTGCCCGGCGTGTGGTTCTCGCCGGTGTTGAGCAGGTCCGGGTCCTGGTACACCCCGCGTGTCGAGGTTTCCGACGACGATTCGGACTCGAAGAAGAACTTGTCCGGGTACCGCGCGTGCAGCCCGTCGATCGACTGGGCGGTGTTGTAGTTGACGCCGAGACCGTCCAGCTGCCGGAGGATCAGGTCCTGGGGCGACCCCGGCGCGGGCACGCTGCGATAGCGGTCCGAGCCCATGATGACGGGCCGGGTGGGGTCGATCCCGCGGACCGTCTTGATGAGCTCCGCCGCGATGGCCGGGCCGCCGGCCATCGACGCGTCCGGCACCTCGTTGCCGATCGACCACAGCACGACGGCCGGCGAATTCTTGGCCGCGTGCACCATTTCCGCGATGTCGCGCCCGCTCCACGCGTCGAAGTCGCGGTGGTAGTCGAACTCGAGCTTCCCGGTCCGCCAGCAGTCGAACGCCTCGACCATCATGAGGATGCCGAGCCGTTCGCAGACGGTCACCAGCTCGGGCGCCGGCGGGTTGTGGGCGGTCCGCAGCGCGTTGGCGCCCATCGCGAGCATCAGCCGCATCTGGCGCTCCAACGCGGCGGAGTCGATCACCGCGCCGAGCGGCCCCTGCGTCGAGTGCAGGTTGACTCCGCGCAGCTTCATCGGCTCGCCGTTGAGCGAGAACCCGCGGTCCGGGTGGAACTCGGTGTACCGGAAGCCGAAGTCCGCAGTGGTCGTGTCGAGCACGCGCCCGGCCACGACGACGTCCGTGCGCACGCGGTAAAGCCGCGGTTCGCCGACCGACCAGAGCCGCGGGGCGGCGACGTTCTGCGTGGTGACCGCCGTGACGGTCTTCCCGGCGGGCACCGGCACGGTCGTTTCACCCCTCGCCACGACGTGGCCCGCGGGATCGGTGACGGTGGTGCGCACCTCGGCCGCCAGCGCCCCGGCGGAGTCGTTGACGACGTCGGTGGTCACCTTGACGGTGCCGCGCCCGGCGGCGATGGCCGGAGTCGTGACGAAGGTGCCGTGCCGGCCGACGTGCACCGGCTCGGTGACCACCAGCCGGACGCGGCGGTGGATGCCGCTGCCGGAGTACCAGCGGCTGCTGGGCAGCGGGTTGACCGCCCGTACGGCCAGGACGTTCGGCGTCCGGCCGTCGGTGTGCAGCCGGCCGGTGAGGTCGAAGGCGAAGCCGGTGTAGGCGTACGGGTGGTTGCCGAGCAGTTCGCCGTTCAGGTACACGTGGGCGTCGGAGTAGACGCCGTCGAACTCGACCGACACCCGCTTCCCGGCGAGCGACGGCGGCAGCGTGAAGGTGCGGCGGTACCAGCCGAGGCCGCCGCGGAAGAAGCCGGAGCCGCTCTGGGTGCCCCGGTCGGTGGGCGGGAGCTCGATGCTCCAGTCGTGCGGGACGTCGACGACCTGCCACTTCGAATCGTCGTAGGCGGGGTTCGGGGCGTCGGCGAAGCGGCCGCCGGGGTCGGTGACGCCGTCGGGGTTGGCGAGGGCGAACCGCCAGCCGGCGCCCAGGTCGGTGGCCCGGCCGGTGAGGTCGAGGCCCGGCCGGGTGAGGGCTTCGGCGGCCCGGGCGGCGGGCGCGACGGCGGAGGTGACGACGGCGGCGCCGAGGCCGCCCAGGACTACGCGTCTGCTCGGGGTGTTCGGCATCGGTGCAGTCCCTTCCGGCGGGCTGGTGCGGCGGAAAGCACTATTGCACAAGGGTTTCCGGGTGAACAAAGGGTTCGATAATTTCGAACGCCCGCTACCCCGTGAACGAGGTCAACGCGGCCACGACCGCGTCGGGCTGCTCGTCGGGGATGAAGTGCCCGGCCTGCGGGATGACGACGCCGGTCGCGTTGTCCGCCCACGGGCCGAGGGAAGCGGCCATGTCGGGGATCGAGCCGTGGGAGCCGGAAATCCCCAGGACCGGGACGGTCAGGTGCTGCCGGTCCAGAGCTTCGCGGTTCTTGCGCGCGGATTCCGCGGCGTCGCGGTAGTAGGCGAGAGACGCACGGAGGCCCCCGTCGGCCGCGATGGCGGCGGCGTAGTGGTCGATCTCGGCGCTGTCGAACGTGTTAGGGGACAAGGTTTTCGCCGTCAGGAACCAGTCGACGTAGTCGCGTTCGCGGCCGGCGAGGAGCGTCTCGGGGAGATCGGGCACGACGTGGAACGCGAAGTGCCAGGTCTTCCAGGCCCGGCCGGGATCGGTGGGGACGGCGTCCGGGAGGGTGATTCCGGGGATGCCGGCGTCGAGCAGAGCGACGCCGTGCAGGCGCTCTTCGTATTTCAAGGCCAGCGAGAAGGCGACCCAGGCCCCGACGTCGTGGGCGGCGAGCCAGTACTTCGGCACGTCGAGCGCGGTCACCGCGGCCTGGACGCGCGAAGCGACGGTGTGCGTGTCGTAGCTGTCGCGCGGGCGGTCGGAATGCCCTTGCCCCGGCAGGTCGATCGCGAGCACGCGGAAGCGCTCGGCGAGGCCCGGCATCGCTTTGCGCCAAGCCCACCAGGTCTGCGGGAAGCCGGCGAGCAGGACGAGCGCAGGACCGGCCGGCCGGCCGCCCGCCACGACGTGGAGCCGGACGCCTTCCGCGTCGACCCAGCGGTGGGTGAACCCCGCGAGGTCGTGCAGTGGCAACCCGGCGATCGAATTTTCGGTCATGGGACCACCCTAACTCATCTTGAACTGTTCGGTTCAAGATACGATGGACCCATGGCCGGGAAGAAGCAGTTCGATGTGGACGTCGTGCTCGACGCGGCGATGGTCCAGTTCTGGCGGGCCGGGTACGCCGACACGTCGCTCGACGACCTGTCCGGGGCGACCGGGCTGAACCGCAGCTCCATCTACTCCTCGCTCGGCGACAAGGAGTCGCTCTACCTGCGCTGCCTGGACCGCTACGCCGCGCGCTACGGGGAGCGGTACGACCAGGCGCTTTCCCGTGCGTCCGAGGAGCCGCTGCGGGCGATCCGGGAGTTCTTCGACGTCACCCTCGAGCGGATCGCCGACCCCGACCTGCCGGACGGGTGCCTGATCGCCCAGACCGCGATGACGACCCCGGTGCTGAGCCCCGCCATCGCCGCGCGCGCGATCGAAGCCTTGGACCTTCAGCGTGCGCGGCTGCGGAGCGCCTTGAAGGGCACGAAGCCGGCCGACGACTTCGCCGTTCACCTCGCGGCGGTCAACCAGTCCCTGGCCGTGATGAGCCGGGCCGGGGCGAGCCCGGAGCAGCTCCGCACGATCGTCGGCGTCAGCCTGGACGCGCTTTCTCAGGCGTTGCGCTAGGCAGTTGGGCTGGAGAACTGCCAAGCGACCGCTTAGTATGGTGTCCGACCCGAGGAGGCAACGATGTCCACTGTGGACGGAGTGCGGTACGCGGCGGACGGCCCGGTCGCCACGCTGACGTTCGACAAGCCCGACCGCAGCAACGCGATGGACGTGCCGATGCAGGCCCGCTACGGCGACCTCCTGCGGCAGGCGGACGCGGACCCCTCGGTGCGCGCGGTCGTCGTCACCGGGGCGGGCAAGGCGTTCTGCCCCGGCGCCGACCTGGGGTTGCTCGACGACCTGGCCGCCGCTCCCCCGGCTTCGGGAGGCGGGCACGAGAACTTCCGCGACGTCCTGGCGGCGTCGGCGGTCGGCGTCCCGGTGGTCGCGGCGATCAACGGCGGCTGCGCGGGCCTGGGGTTCGTGATCGCGTGCTCGGCGGACGTCCGCTTCGCCGCGGCGGGCGCGAAGTTCACCACGGCGTTCTCGCGTCGCGGGCTGATCGCGGAGTACGGGATCGCGAAGCTGCTGCCGTCGCTGGTGGGCGAGGGCCGGGCCCGTGACCTGCTCCTTTCCGGGCGGACGTTCACCGCGGAGCAGGCCGTGGCCTACGGCTTGGTCCAGGAGGTGGTCCCGGCGGAGGAGCTGGGCCTGCGCGCCCACGCGTACGCGACCGAGCTGGCGACCTACAGCGCGCCGCGTTCGATGGCGGTGATGAAGGAGCAGTTCGCCCGGGAGGCGCTGCTGCCGCTGGAGGAGGCCGCCCGCGAGGCGACGGCGCTGATGATCGAGTCGTTCGGCCGTCCTGAGCTGGCCGAGGGGCTGGCCAGCTGGAACGAACGGCGGGCGCCGGAGTTCCCGCCACACGCCGGCCGATGAGTTTTCCGGCCGCCGCCCGTCAGTACCGGAGTCCGTGAACACCGGCTCAGGGAGACACCATGGCGAAACTGCTCTACGGCTTCAGCTGCTCGCTCGACGGCTTCATCGCCGGCCCCGGCGGGGACATGTCCTGGCTGACGCCCTACCTCGGGCCCGATCCCGTCGTCGACGAGCTGATCCCCGAGATCGGTGCCCTGCTGGTCGGGCGGCGGACCTACGGGGGCGATGATCCCCACCGCGGCACCGAAGGCGAGGGCAAGGCCTTCGGCGGCGGCTGGGACGGCCCGCAGTTCGTGCTCACCCACCGGCCCGCTCCCCCGGCGCCCGGCGTCACCTTCGTCGACAACCTCGCCGAAGCCGTCGAGCAGGCGAAACAAGCCGCCGGGGACAAGTACGTCAACGTCCTCGGTGCGGACGTCGCCCGGCAGTGCCTCGATGCCGGGCTGCTCGACGAAATCCTCGCGATGCCCGTGCCCGTCCTGCTCGGTGACGGCGTCCGGATGTTCGACCGGCCCGGTGGGAAGCCCGTGGCGCTCGAAGTCGTGAAGCCCAAGTGGTACCGCGTCGGCTAGGGCCGCATGCCGAACGACGGGCGGCCCACCAGTTTCGGCAAGACGGCGTAAGCGTCCGGCACCCAGTCGCACAGCCGCGCGCGGGTCTCGCGCGGGTCGATCACGTCTTCCACCGAGAACCGCTCCGCCGTGCGGAACGGCGAGCGCACCGCGTCCAGGCGGGTGCGGATCTCCTCGATCCGCGCCGCCCGGTCGTCGGCCGCGTCCAGTTCCGCTCGGTAGGCCGCCTCGATGCCGCCCTCCACCGGGAGCGAACCCCAGTCGCCCGACGGCCACGCCCAGCGGCGGACCAGGCGGTGGCGGTTGACCTGGCCCGCGCCGCCCACGCCGAACACGCGCCGGACGATCACCTCGGCCATCGGCACCCGCGCCTGGTACACCGCCGTCACCGCGCGGGCGCCGTGCCGGATCGCGCCCGCGCGCTCGGCCGCCGCGCCGATCACCATGCCCGCCTGATCGGTCAGCGACACCAGCGGCAGGTGGAACGTCTCGCACAGGTCCACAAACCGCGTCATCACGTCGGCGCCTTCGGGGGTCAGCGTCGCGCCGCGGTACGGGTCCGTGGCCAGCACGCCGACCGGGTGCCCCTTCAGCCGCGCCAGCCCCGCGTACGCCGAGCCGCCCGACACCGCGTAGTCGAACACCGAATCCGAGTCGAACACGCCCTCCAGCAACGGCCGCAGCCGGTACGGGTGGCGGCGGTTGCGCGGCACCAGCGAGAGCAGGCCCTCGTCGGCCCGGTCCGCGGGGTCCGAAGTGGACGAAACCGGCGGCAGACCATCCACAGAGGACGGTAAGTACGACAGGAACTGTTTCGCCACCGAGAAAGCCTCGGCCTCGGACCCCACGATCCGGTCGACGGCCCCGCTGCGCCGGTGGACGTCCGCGCCGCCCAGCTCCTCCTTGGTGAGGTCCTCGCCCGTCGCGTGCTTGACGACCGGCGGCCCGGCGACGAACAGCTGCCCGGCACCCTCGACGAGGATGTTCAGGTGCGACATCACCGCCCGCGCGGCGCCGAGCCCGGCGACCGGGCCCAGGCAGAGCGCGACCACCGGCACCGCCGAAAGGTTGTCCACCACGAGGTCCCAGCCCGGGTTGACCGGGACGTAGGTGAACCCGTGCTGCTCCAGCATCTTGACGCTGCCGCCGCCCCCGGTGCCTTCGATCAGCCGCACCAGGGGCAGGCCCAGCTCGTTCGCCAGCCGCTCGGCGTAGACCTGCTTCTCCATGATCGCGGCGTCGGCGGCGCCACCGCGGACCGTGAAGTCGTCGCCGCCGATCGCGACGCGCCGGCCGTCGAGCCGGGCGGTGCCGATGACGAAGTTGGCCGGAGTGAACGCAGCCAGCGACTCGTCCACATAGGACGCGGTGCCGGCGAGCGCCCCGATCTCGTCGAAGCTGCCGGGGTCGACCAGGGCCGCGATCCGCTCCCGGACCGTCGAGCGCCCGGCGGCGTGCTGGCGGGCCACCTTCTCGGGGCCGCCCATGCGCTCGGCCAGCTCGCGCCGCCGCGCGATCTCGTCGACCTCCGGCTGCCAGTTCATCCGGCTTCGACGGCCGCTTCGACCTTGCGCTGCAGCTTGTTCATCCCGCCGAGCCACCGGTCGGTCTGCGTGGCGCGAGCCGCGTAGTAGTCCGCGACCTCCGGGTGCGGCAGCACGAGGAACTGCTTCGAGTCCATCACCGCGAACAACGCGTCCGCGACCTGCTCCGGCTCGATCGCCGACGCGCCCATCAGCAGCTGCCCGGCGGTGCCGGTGCTCTCCAGCATCGCCGTGCGCACGCCCTGCGGGCAGATCGCCTGCACGGTGATGCCGCGGTGCCGGTAGGTCGCCGACAGCCACTCGGCGAACGCGAGCGCGCCGTGCTTGGTCACCGAGTACGGCGCCGAGCCGAGGCTGGTCAGCAGGCCGGCCGCCGACACCGTCGCGATGAAGTGCCCCTGACCGCGCTCGAGCCAGTTCGGCAGCAGCAGGTTGGCCGCGCGGACGTGCGCCATGACGTTCACGTCCCAGGTGCGCGCCCAGACCTCTTCGGGGCTTTCCGCACCGCCGAAGGGCGCGATGCCCGCGTTGGCGCAGAAGACGTCGATCTCGCCCAGGGTTTCCCGCGCGCTGTCGATCAGCTTCGCGACGCCTTCGGGGCTCGCGACGTCACCGGCGAACGCCGTCCCGCCCACTTCGGCCGCGACTTCGGCGGCTTTGGCGCCGTCGAGGTCGGCCACGACGACCTGAGCACCGTCCGCGGCGAAGCGGCGGGCGAGCGCGGCGCCGATGCCCCCGCCGCCCCCGGTGACGACGACGCCGGTCACAGGCCACCGCCCAGGGTGACGCCGCCGTCGAGGACCATCGTCTGGCCGGTGATCCAGCCCGCGTCGTCCGACAGCAGGAACGCGACGGCGCCGGCGATGTCGGCCGGCACGCCGAGGCGCTTCATCGGGTAGGCCGCGGAGACCTCTTCCTCACGGCCTTCGTAGAGCGCGGTGGCGAACTTCGTCTTGACGACCGCGGGCGCGACGGCGTTGACCCGGATCTTCGGTCCCAGCTCCGCGCCGAGCTCGACGGTGAGCCGGATCAGCGCGGCCTTGCTGACGCCGTACATGCCGATGCCCGGCGACGCACCGAGGCCGGCGACGGAAGCGACGTTGACGACCGCGCCGCCATGCTCCCCCATCCACGCGTCGCGGGCGCGCTTGGTCCAGCCGAGCGGCGCGAGCACGTTGACGCCGAGGATCTTCGCCGCGGCGGCCGGGTCGATGTCCAGGGTCGGGCCGTAGACGGGGTTGATGCCGGTGTTGTTCACCAGGTAGTCGAGCCGGCCGAACGTCTCGATCGTCTTCGCGACGGCCTCGTCCTGGTGGTCGGTGTCGTCGGCCTTGCCGGGCACGAACATCGCGACGTCGGGCCCGCCGAGGGAGTTGACGGCCTCTTCGAGCGCCTCGGGCTTGCGCGCGGTGATGCACACCTTGGCCCCGCGCTCGACGAGCGTCTTCGCGATCCCGAGGCCGATGCCCCGGCTGGCCCCGGTGACGATCGCGACGCGATCCTTGAACGAGTTCACAGCGGTGTGTCTCCTTCGCGGTGTGGTACCCGGCACATGCTAAGCGGTCGGTCAGGTGCCCATTATGCGCGCCCGCGCCATCCTCTCAAGCCGACGCGCGTCACACCGGCGGCCGGCGACCGCGCCTGCCACTCCGCTCTTGCCCTTGACACCAATGTCAGGTTTTAGCGTACGACCATGACCGAAGTGCACGGAACTCACGATCCCCGCTTCGCCCCCGTCCACGACGCGCTGCGGCGGAACCTCGCCGCCGGCGAGGAGCTCGGCGCGTCCCTCGTCGTCGACCTCGACGGCGAGCTCGTCGTCGACCTCTGGGGCGGCTTCCACGACGAAGCGCGCACCACGCCGTGGGAACGGGACACCATCACGAACGTCTGGTCGACCACCAAGACCGTCGTGAGCCTGGCGGCCCTGGTGCTCGCCGACCGCGGCGACCTCGACCTCTTCACGCCGGTCGCCCGGTACTGGCCCGAGTTCGCCGAAAACGGCAAGGAGAACGTCGAAGTGCGGCACCTGCTGTCGCACACGTCCGGGGTGTCCGGCCTGGAGCAGCCCGCCGTGGTCGCGGACCTCTACGACTGGGACAAGACGACCGCCCGGCTCGCCGCGCAGGCGCCGTGGTGGGCACCGGGCACCGCCTCGGGCTACCACGCGACGAACTTCGGCCACCTGGCCGGCGAGGTGATCCGGCGGGTCAGCGGCAAGACGGTGAAGGACTTCGTCGCCGAGGAGCTCGCCGGCCCGCTGGCCGCCGACTTCCGGATCGGGGCCGCCGAGGCGGACCGGCCGCGGATCGCGCCGGTCGTGCCGCCCCCGCCGGCGCAGTTCGCCCCCGAACCCGGGAGCGTCATGGCCAGGACCTTGAGCGGCCCGGTGGTCGACGCGGCCGTCGCCAACACGCCGGCGTGGCGCCGCGCGGACCTCGGGGCGGTGAACGGCCACGGCAACGCCCGCTCGGTCGCCCGGCTGCTCTCGGCCGTCGCCCTCGGCGGCACCGTCGACGGCGTCCGCCTGCTCGGGCCGGACACGATCGACCTCGTCTTCGCCGAGCAGGCGAACGGGATCGACCTCGGCCTCGGGATCCCGCTGCGCTGGGGCATCGGCTACGCGCTCCCCCGGCCCGACGCGGTGCCGTGGATCCGGGACGGCCGCGTCTGCTTCTGGGGCGGCTGGGGTGGTTCGGTGATCATCATGGACCTCGACCGGCGCCTGACGATCTCCTACGTGATGAACAAGATGGCGCCCGGCGTGATCGGCTCCGACCGCAGCACGACCTACGTCGACGCGGTCTACGCCGCGCTCGGCTGAGGTGGGTGCGGCCGCCGGCCGGTCGGGGCACGGCCGGCGACCCGGGTTCTCAGACGCCGCTGACCTGGCGGATCCAGCTCCGGCCGGCGGCGACGCTGCCGTAGGTGGTGGTGCCGGACCGGTCGCTGGTCGAGCAGACGCCCACCTGCACGCCGTCGTCGAGCATCGGGCCGCCGGAGTCGCCGCCCGCCACCGCGCCGTCCGGGGTGTCCGCAGCACGCTCGACTGGTGGCTGCCCTCGTCGGTGGACTGGGTCGCGCCCCAGCCGTGGACGGTGACGCCGTCGCCTTCCTGCGCGTCCGACGAGCTCGACGCGAGGCGCGCGTACGTGCTGCCGCCGTTGGTGTTCAGCTTGATCAGGGCGAGGTCGCCGTCGGAGTACACGTAGGTCGACGACGCTTTCGCGTGCACGCCACCGGAAGCGCTGTTCGACCCGACGTAGAGGTCGATGTCGGACAGCCGCTGCCCGTTGTCGTCGTACATGCAGTGCTTGGCGGTCAGCACCCAGCATGCGCCGATCAGCGTGCTGGTGCAGAAGAACGTGTAACCGTTGGCGTGCCCGTCGAAGCGGGTGAGGTAGCCGGGGTTCTGGGCGGTGCTGCCACCGATGATCGACGGCTGGGCGCCGGGCGGAAGCGGCGTGACGGGCGCACTGGCCGACGCGGGGGCGGCGAGCGTGGCGAGGGCCGCGGCCGAACCGGCGAGCAGGGCGGCGGCGCGGGCGAACCGGCGGGATGACTCACGCATGGGAACTCCTCGGGGGGGGGGGAGAAGATCCGAGCCGATCAACGGAACAAGACAGTTCCTTCGACGGGTTGCCCCGCGCGCGGCCGACGTTCGTCGGGTGACAGCGGTGATCCGCGGCTGCTGAACCGAAGGCGGTCCGGCACCACCGGACACCCGTGCCGGCCGCGCGTGATCCGCCCGTCCCGGAATCCCTTGCCCCGCACCGACACCGAGGACCACCGATGCCGTTGTTCGCGGTGCCCGGCTCCGGCAGCACTTCGGTGCGGACCGGACGGCAGTAGCGCGTCGACACCAGCCGGGGCGGGTGGCCGGGCACGCAGCCGCGCAGCACCACCACCTTGGCCTGCACCGGTTCCTCGACCGCGCGGACGACTTCGCGCACCCGCAGCCGGGTCAGCGAGCGGTCGGCGCCGACGTGCAGCTCCTCGTGCAGGCTGACGGGTTCGTGCTCAGCGAGCTGGTGCCGAGCCGGTCGCCGGCGGTCGGCGAGACGGCGATCCTCGAGTACGAATTCGCCTACACGGACGGGGTTCCGGACACGAGCTACGACCGCCGGTTCCGCCACCCGGTGGCCGAGCACCTGCTGGAGGTCCACTTCGCCGCCTTGCCGGCGACCTGCCACGGCTACCGGCTGGATTCCCCGGGCGGCCCGGAACGGGACGTCACGGACGTCCCGCTGTCCCCGGCGGCGCCGGCGCACCTCTTCACCAGCGGCGGCGGGCCGGGCAGCCGGGGGATGCGGTGGAGCTGGCCGTGACGCCGCTCAGGCGTCCTTCGCGAACTCCGTGACGAGCTCCTGCAGCTTGCCGGGCGTTTCCAGCTGCGGCAGATGCCCAGCGTCTTCGATGAGGACGAACTTGGCGTCGGGAAGGGCGTCGCTGTACGCCTTTCCGTGCTCGGGCGGGACGATCCGGTCCGCGGCGCCCCACACCACCAGCGCCGGCGTGGTCGCGGCCGGCAAGCGGCCCAGCAGCGTCGGGTCGGCCATCGTCGTGCCGCCGTAGACCTGCAGGGCCGCGCGGTTGCCTGCCATCGCCGCCTGGCGCTCCGGCGGCAGCTTCGCGGGGTCGATGCGGAATGCGTCGGGATTCGCGTAGCTCAGCTCGGTGACCTGGTCCATCGTGAGGCTGAAGAAGTCCGCGATCGGCGCTTCCGGGAGGTCCAGGCCAACCGCGTCGACCAGCACCACGCCGGCGACCCGCGGCGAGCCGAGCAGGGCCAGCTCGGCGGTGATCCACCCGCCGATGGAGTTGCCTGCCACCGTGACGCCGGTCAGGTCGAGCTCGGTCAGCAGCGCGGAATAGAGCCGGGCCAGCCCGGCGATCGTCGCCAGCGGTTCGGGGCGCGGAGTGCCCTCGAAGCCGGGGTGGACCGGCACGAGCACCCGGAAGCCGTCCGCGGCGAGGCGTTCGGCGAAGCCGGTCACCGACTGGGGCCCCGCGCCGCCGTGCAGCAACAGCAGCGGGCGGCCAGTGCCGTACGCGGTGTAGGTGACGTCGACCGGACCGGATTCTCCGAGGTCGACGCGCTGGATGTTCGTCATGGGGATTCTCCTGGGATCGTCAGTCGGTGGCGGGCTCGGTGGCGTAGGCCCGCATGACCTCGGTAAGCGCTTCCGGTGTCGGCCGACGGCCGCCGGCGATCATGTCCCGCAGGTCCCGGAAGTAGTTGACGTACAGGTCCGGGGTGAAGGTGTTGAGCATGACCGCGGGCTCGTCGCCGTGGTTCGCGAAGGTGTGCGGGGCGCCCGGCGGGACCATCACGAGCGTGCCCGCCGTCGCGTGGTGCTCCTGCGTGCCGACGGTGAAGGTCACCCGGCCCGACACGACGTAGAAGCCTTCGTCGTGCTGGGCGTGGCGGTGCTGCGGTGGCCCGTCGGTGTGCGGGGCGACGACGATCTCCGCCATGCCGAGCCGGTGCTCGGTGGTGCTGCCGTCTTCCAGGATCCGCACGACGGTCGTGCCGATGGTGATCGGCTCGCCGCCCTCCGGTCCGACGACCGATACGTCCGCCATGCCGTTGCTCCTTGGTCGAGGTCTGCGACCAACCTACTTACGAGAGTCAACTCGCGCAAGTACACTCTCACGAGTACGACTGGCGGCCTGCGAGAGAATCGGCGGCGGAGATCGGACGAACAGGAGCGGGATGCCCACGACGAGCAAGCGCGAACGGGTCAGCCGGGCCGAGCAGAAGGCGCGGACCCGCGCCGCGATCGTCGACGCGTGCCGCACGCTGATCGCGTCCGGCCGGATGCTGACCATGCCCGAGGTCGCCGAGCTGGCCGGCGTCTCGGAAGCGACCGCGTACCGCCACTTTTCCGAGATCGTGGAGCTGATCAACGCCGCGCTGGTGGGCATGTGGCCGACGCCCGCCGAAGCGCTCGAGCCGGTCGCGGGCAGCACCGACCCGGCGGACCGGCTGGAGTTCGCCACGGCCGTCCTGCTGCGGCGGGTGGTCGCCTACCAGGGGTCAGTCCGCGCGGTCATCGCGGCGACGGTGGTCAACCCCCCACGCGCGCGGGCCCGCCCCGGCTTCCGGTTCGGGCTCATCGACGAGGCACTCGACCCGGTCATCCCGACGGACAGCCCGGCTGCCGCTCGCCGGCTGGCCCAGCTCAAACAGGACCTCGCGGCGGTGGTGAGCGCCGACGCGTTCTTTTCGTTGACCGACCTCTGCGGATTGGACACGGAGGCGGCGATCGCAAGCCTTCAGCGCACGGCGCGGACGCTGGTGACAGCCGCACTGCCAGAGCTCACGGCCGGCTGACCCGCCGGCGGGGCGGCGTCGCGCGCATGTGGTCGCGCACCGGTGCCAGCAGAGCGGCATACCCCGCCGCAGCCTTCAGCGCACGGACCGCACACGGGCCACAGCCGCACCACCGGAACTCACGGCCGGTTGACTTTCCGGCGGGGCGCCGCCGACCGCGGCGGCGTCGCACGCATGTGGTCGCGCACCGGCGCCAGCAACGCCGCCAAACTCTCGACGTCCTCGCGTGACAGCGGCTCGAACAGCAGGCCACTCACCACCTCGACGTGCCCCGGCAGCACCGCGGCGAGCCGCTCGCGGCCGGCTGCGGTGATCGTCACCGTGATGCCGCGCTCGTCGTCCGGCGACGGGGCTCGCTCCACCAGACCCGCCTTCTCGAGCAGACCCGCCTGGTACGTCAAGCCGCTGCGGCTGTAGACGACGCCGTCGGCCAGGTCGGTCATGCGGTGGCTGCCCGACGGCGAGTCCCCGAGCCGGGCCAGCAGCTGGAACTGGACGTAGCTCAGCTCGCCGGCCTCGCGCAGCTGCTGCTCGACCGCGTGCCGCAGCAGGCTCGTCACCTCGATGAGGTCGAAGTAGGCGCCCAGCTGCACAGGGTCGAGGGACGGCGGTGTGTCGGACATGCCCCGGAGTCTACTGCTTCGAATTCGAAGGGCCCACGTGAACGCGAACCCGGGCAAACTGGGCGCCATGTCGCTGTCCGAACTCGGCGCCGCCGTCCGCCGGCTGCGCGAGCACACCGAGCCGGCCGGCGATCGGGCCCGGCGGCGGGTACGCGGCCTGCGCCGGGAAGAGCTCGCCGAGCTGGCCGGGGTCTCCGCGGACTACGTCCGGCGACTCGAGCAGGGGCGACGCCACCCGTCGGCCGGCGTGGTGACCGCCATCGCGCGCGCGTTGCGGATCAGCCGGGCGGACTACGAACGGCTCTGCGCCCTCGCCGGGTACGCCCCGGTGGACGGCCAAGTGCCGCGCGAAGCCGGCGCGGCGGCGATGCGGCTGCTGGAGCGGTTCGGCGACACCCCCGCGTTCCTGACCGACGCCGCGTGGAACGCCATCGCCGTCAACGGCGCATGGTTGGCGCTCGGCGGCTCGACGGCGTCAAGCGCCCGGGACTGGAACGTCGCATGGCGCACGTTCTGCGACCCGCGAAGGGAAATCGCCCGCACCGACGAGCACCAGGCCGGGTTCCGGGCCGCGCTCGCCGCCCGGCTGCGCGGCACCTCCCTGCGCTACCCCACCGACGCGGCGCTCGCCGAGCTCGTCGACGAGCTGCGGAGCACCAGCCGCGCGTTCGACACCCTGTGGCGCAGCCCGGAAACCGTCGACGCCTTCGAGAACCGGGCCGTGTTCCGCACTCCGGACGGCGAAGACATCGCGCTCGACGGCAGCCTGCTCGGGGTGCCCGGGGACGACCTGATGGCGGTGGTCCTCACCGCGGCGCCGGGCTCGGCCGACGCGGCCCGCCTCGGCGAGGTCGTCCGCGCGTCCGCCGGGCCGGCCGTGCTCAGGGTGGGCCAAACCGGCCCAGGCTGACCGGGCCCGCGACCACGATCCTGGGACCCGAGTGGATCAAGGGACCCGGCGAGGGTGACCGGCCTCACTTGCTTCGAATTCGAAGCAGCAGTACCGTGCTCCTTAGTTGCTTCGAATTCGAAGCTCTTTCCGAAAGCGAGAAGTCCGATGAAGGCAGTGCGTTTCCACGACTACGGCGACCCCGACGTCCTGCGCTACGAGGACGTCGAGGTGCCCGTCCCCGCCGCCGGGCAGGTCCGCGTCCGCGTCGCCGCGACGTCGTTCAACTCCGTCGACGGCAACATCCGCGGCGGCTTCATGCGCGGCCCGATCCCGGTCGAGCTGCCGCACACCCCCGGCCTCGACGTCGCCGGCACGGTCGACGCACTCGGCGACGGTGTCGACGGCCTGGCGGTCGGCGACCGGGTCGTCGGCTTCCTGCCGATGGACAAGCCCGGCGCCGCGGCGGAGTACGTCCTCGTGCCGGCCGACGTCCTCACCACCGCACCGAAGGACGTCCCCCTGGCAGACGCCGCCGCGTTGCCACTGGTCGCGCTGACCGCCTACCAGGCGCTGTTCGACCACGGCAAGCTGACCGCCGGGCAGCGCGTGCTGATCAACGGCGCCGGCGGCGCGGTCGGCGGCTACGCCGTCCAGCTGGCCAAGGAGGCCGGGGCGCACGTCATCGCGACCGCCAGCCCGCGCAGCGCCGACGCGGTCAAGGCCGCGGGTGCCGACGAGGTCGTCGACCACACCGCCACCGGCGTGACCGCGGCGGTGGCCGAGCCGGTCGACGTCGCGCTCAACCTCGCGCCGGTCGACCCGGCGGAGCTGGCCGCGCTGGTCACCCTGGTCAAGCCGGGCGGGGTCGTGGTGAACACGACGGTGTGGATGCCCGCGCCCAGCGACGAGGACCGCGGCGTGCGCGGCGTCGACCTGTTCGTCCGCAGCGACGCCGCACAGCTGGCGAAGCTGGTGGCGCTGGTCGACGCCGGCGAGCTGCGCGTCGACGTCGCCGAGCGGGTGCCGCTGGCCGAGCTGGCGGCCCTGCACGCCCGCGCCGCCGAGGGCGCGGTGCACGGCAAGGTCGTCGTGACGGTCTAGTGCGGGTCGGCGGCGTTGAGGGCCGCGACGACCTGGTCGTAGTCGCCGCGGGCCTCGCCGTAGCGGAGGAACTTGACCCGCTCGACCTGGATCTCCCTGGCGTCCGGCTGGGTCTCGAGAATGCCCATGACCTCGGCGACGAACTCGTCGAGCGGCAGGGCGTGCGCGTTCTCGGCCTGGCCGGGCAGCAGGTCCGTCCGAACCGACGGCGGCACCAGCTCGACGACCTTCACCGAGGTGTCCGCCAGTTGCAGCCGCAGTGATTCGCTCAGCAGGTGGATCGCGGCCTTCGACGCGTTGTAGCTCGGGGTCACCTTCAGCGGGGCGAACGCCAGGCCCGAGGAAACCGTCACGATGGTGGCGTCGGGCCGGGTCTGCAGGTGCTCGACGAACGCGGCGATCAGCCGGATCGGGCCGAGCACGTTGGTCGTCACGACGTCCTCGGCGGACTCGAGGAACGTCTCGGGCCGGTGCCAGTCCTCGACGCGCATGACGCCGGCCATGGTCACGAGCACGTTGAGCTCGGGGTAGCGGGCGAGCACCTCCTTCGCCGCCGCCTGGATGCTCGCGGGGTCGGTGGTGTCGATCCGGACGGTGCCGATGCCGGGGTGTTCGGCGGCGATCTTGTCCAGCAGCTCGGTGCGGCGTCCGCCGACGACCACGGTGTTGCCGCGGTCCTTGAGGGCGAGCGCGAGGGCCAGGCCGATGCCGCTGGTGGCGCCGGGGATGAAGAGGGTGTTTCCGGTGATGTCCATGCCCCGACTTTCGCCCGGCCCGGCGGGCGGCGGCAGAGAGCACTCATCGGGGGATCGGCGATCCCTGGTTGCGGCCGCGGCGGGCGCGATACTGGGGGTATGGACCGAGCGGAACTGGCGGCTTTCCTGCGGCGGCGCCGGGAGCGGCTGCGGCCCGAGGACGTCGGCCTGCTGCCGGGCGCGCGCCGCCGGACGGCCGGGCTGCGCCGGGAAGAGGTCGCGTCGCTGGCGGCGATGTCGACGGACTACTACACGCGCCTGGAGCAGCAACGCGGTCCGCAGCCGAGCGAGCAGATGCTGGCCGCGCTGGCCCGCGCGCTGCGCCTGACCGACGACGAGCGCGACTACCTGTTCGAAGTGGCCGGCCGCACGGCCCCCTCCCCCGCGGCGACGGCCGCGCACGTGGCGCCGGCGTTGCTGCGGGTGCTGGACCGGCTGTCGGACACCCCCGCGCTCATCCTGTCCAACCTGGGCGAAGTCCTGGTGCGCAACCGCCTCGCCGAAGCGCTCTACGGCGGCAAGGCCGACCACACCGGGCTCGCGCGCAGCGAGATCTACCGGTGGTTCACCGATCCCGACGAGCGCCTGCTCTACCCCGAGGGCGACCGTGACCGCCAGAGCCGGGCCCTGGTCGCGAACCTGCGCGCCGCGCACGGCTCGATGGGTCCGCGCTCGCGGGCCGGGGAGCTGGTGCGGGCGCTGATCCGCGAAAGCGAGGAATTCGCTCGGCTGTGGGAACACCACGAAGTCGCGAAGCGGTTCGAGGACCACAAGGTGCTCGTCCACCCGCAGCTCGGCGAGATCGAGGTGGACTGCCAGGCGCTGTTCACCGAAGACCAGTCCCAGGCGTTGCTGGTGCTGACGGCACCTCCGCGCACGGAGGCGTTCGAGAAGCTGCAGCTGCTGGGCGTGCTGGGCAACGAGCGGTTCGAAGACAGCGGCAGCACCGCCTCGCCGTGACCACCGGCAAAGCCGCGTCGACCTCGACGCGCGAACCTCACAGGTTCCGGCCGAGCACCCTGGTCAACTCCGGCAGGACGGTGTCGAGGTTCTTCTTCGTCCGGAAGACCACAATGGACGCTTCGTCGTCGTCACCGGCATGGGTGAACAGGCCGACCGCCGACGCCATCGCCGTGTCGAACTCCGCCTCGGGATCGCTCGACTGGCCGCGCAGCCACCGGCGCAGCACGTGGTTGTGGGCGGTCACCACCGCGCCCGCCATGAGCTCCGCCCGCAACGCCGTGTCCGCGCCGCCGCCCAGCCAGCCGTGCAGGAAACGGTGGAACAACCGGTGGTACTGCTGGACTCCCGCGATCTCCCGGTCGCGAAGCGCCGGAACGCTGCGCGTCAAGCGGTAACGCGTCGACGCCCGCTCCCCCTCGGCGAGGTAGTGGCGCAGGACCAGCCGGGCTCCTTCGGTCACCGCGATCAGCGCCGTGCGGTCGGTGGAGCCGCGCAAGCGCTCCTCGATGGCGCCCAGCAGCACCTCGTGGTCGGGGAAGATGACGTCTTCCTTCGTCCGGAAGGCGCGGAAGAACGTCGTGCGGCCGACGCCGGCGCGCTCGGTGATGTCGTCGACCGTGGTCCGGTCGTAGCCGCGTTCGGCGAACAGCGCGAACGCCGCCTCGGTCAGGCGATCCTTGGCCGGCATCCGCTCCTCCTCGCCGCCGCCGGCCCAGCCCGGGCGTGGCGGCCGTCATACCCGCGAACCTTCAGCTACCCGTCGGTACCCAGTACCGTTCGAATGGTACTCGGTCCCGGAGAGGTGGCGGCGATGGAACGCGTGGGCGTGGTCGGATGCGGGCAGATGGGGGCCGGGATCGCCGAGGTGTGCGCCCGGGCCGGCCTCGACGTCGTGGTCGTCGAATCGACCCCCGCCGCCGCGGACGCCGGGCGCCGCCGGCTCGAATCCTCGCTGGCCCGCGCCGAAAAGAAGGGCAAGATCCCGGACGCCGCCGAGGTCCTGCGCCGGATCCGGGTCACCGAAGCACTCGACGACCTGGCCGACCGCACCTTCGTCGTGGAAGCGATCGTCGAGGACGAGACGGTCAAGACGGACCTGTTCCGGCAGCTCGACAAGATCGTGGCCGCGCCGGACGCGGTGCTGGCGTCGAACACTTCGTCCATCCCGATCATGAAGCTGGGCACCGCGACCGCGCGGCCGGCCCAGGTCGTGGGCGTGCACTTCTTCAACCCGGTGCCGGTGCTCCCGCTGGTCGAGCTGGTACCCAGCCTGCTCACCGCCGAAGCCACCGTCGACCGGGCCCGGACGTTCGCCCACGACGTGCTCGGCAAGCAGGCAATCCTCTGCCAGGACCGGGCGGGGTTCGTGGTCAACGCGCTGCTGATCCCGTTCATCCTCGCCGCGATCCGCATGTTCGAGTCGGGTTTCGCCACGCGCGAGGCCATCGACGAAGGCCTGGTGCGCGGCGCCGCGCCCCCGCAGGGGCCGCTGGCGCTGGCCGACCTGATCGGCCTCGACACGACCAAAGCGGTCGCCGAATCGCTCTACGAGGAGTTCAAGGAGCCGCTCCACGCGCCCCCGCCGCTGCTCGCCCGCATGGTCGACGCCGGCCTGCTGGGCCGCAAGACCGGCCGCGGCTTCTACACCTACGACCGGCCGTGACGACCGGGCGCCCCGGTCGGCGCCGTCCTTCAGAAGCGGAACCGCACGATGCGGGAAGACCGTTTCATGCCCGGCACCAGGTTCAGGAGGCGGTACACGCGGCGCACGTTCACGGGCGCCTTGGCCATCAGCACCGGCGAGTCGTTCATCGGTGCCTCGTCGACGTACTCCAGCCGCGGGTGCCAGCCGGCCAGTGAGGCCGGATCGTCGAAGCCGCAGCGAAACCGGGTGCCGTACCTGCGCAGCGTGGGATCCCATTTCGAGGTGCGCCACGCCCAGACCGACACCGTGTCGAGCTGTACCTGACCGGAGGGGAAGGCGTCCACGACGCCGGTCAGCAGCCGGCGGGCGTCCACTTCGGACAGGTACGGCACCAGTCCCTCGGCGACCATCAGCACCGGCCGGCCGCGCGGAACGCGGTCCAGCCAGCCCAGGTCGGTGACGCTGGAACCGATCATCGTGTAGTGCTCCCGCGGGGGCAGGATCCGCTGTCGCAGTTCGACGATGGCCGGGTAGTCCAGGTCGTACCAATCGACGGTGGCGGGCGGGTCGATCCGGTACACCCGGGCGTCCAGGCCACAGCCCAGGTGCAGCACGACCGCGTCGGGGTGATCCGCGAGGAAGCCGCGAGCCCAGTCGTCGTGGGCCTTGGCGCGCACCACGGCGGCGAGGCCCAGCTGGCTGGTGCCGAACCTGCGCTCGTCGTAGCCGGGATCGAGACGGCGCATCGCCCGCTCGGCGTACTCGTCGCCGAGGATCGGGTTCGGCAACCTGTTGTCCAGCGCCTTCGCCCTCAGGACCGGGCTGAGCGTCTTCTGCACCCCGACGAGTCCGGCGTCTTCCACACCGGCGACCTTACGCCCGTTCCGCCTCGGGCTGGGTCATCGCCGGCCGCCACCTGTGCTTCAGTTCCGGCGTTCGGGTGGCACGTACTCGAACGTCGGGCCCGCGGTCGTCTTCCCGTCACCGGTCGGCATCTTCATCAGCGCCAACGCCTGCTTGCGCAGCGCGAACATCGTGCCGACCGCGTCCATCATCCCGCCCGGACCGCCGGTGAATGCCGCCTCCAACTGATAAAGCAAGAGACTGTACGTCTGGTTGAACTCCTCCTGCGCGACCCGGATCGGACTGCCCTCCGGGTAATCGGCGGTCCGCGGATCGGGCCGCATCGGCAGCACACCCTCGAAGTCGACCGCGATCGGCTCGCCCGTCGGGCCGGACTGCGGAGTGTCGCCCGTCCGGTAGCGGCGGCCCACCTTCAGCTCCTGGAACCGGAAGTAATGCGCCACCTCCTCCCGCTCGGGGTGGAACACGTCGCGGTCGCCGTCCCACACGTCCGTGCGCGCGGCCCCTTCGCCCTGCTCGACGATCTCCGCCAGCGCGGCCGACGCGGACTTCAGATCGCGGACCGGGATCACTTCGCCACCCCCGCCGCGGAGGTGGAACTCGCCGATCTGCCGGGCCGGGTCGCCGGTGAACACCCGCTCCTCACCCAGCTCGTCGCACAGCGCGCGCAACCCGGCCTCGATCGCGGCGTAGAACTGCCCGATCGTGCGGTACTCCTCGGTCTGCGGGGGCGCGTCCGCCGACGCCGGCTGCTCGATGCGCAAGAACAGCTCCAGCGCTTCCGGACCGAACGGAGCCAAGTGCACGTGCACGGACCGGTCACCGTGCGGCAGCGGATGCGGGTACGGCGGCAACAGCTCCGGCGTGTCCAGCCTCGGCGAGCCGCCGACGGCGTTGAGCAGGTTCGCCGCCAAGGCCAGGTGGATCATCTCCTCGGCGAGCACCGTGCCCACGACCTGGGTGGCTTCGGGGTTGCGGGCCGGGTCCAGCGAGTACAGCGCGCACAGGTACGGGGGAATCGTCGCGTGCTCGAGCTCGATCGCCCACTGCAGGTGGCGGCGGAGATCGTCGATCGTGTCGATGGCGTGGGCGCCACGGGTGTCCATGCGGTACTCCGGTTCGTCGGGTCGGTGTCGCCAGCCAAGACCGGACACCACCGCGGTTTGTGACCTCGCCGATCTCGTAAAGTGGTGGGGTGGCGGATTCCGGGGTGAGCACCGAAGCGGACGACATCGAGGCGGCCGCGGCCGCCTTCACGAACGTTCGGCCGCGGCTGTTCGGGATCGCCTACCGCATGCTCGGCAGCGTCGCCGAGGCCGAGGACCTCGTGCAGGAGGTCTGGCTGCGGTGGCAGGGCTACGACCGGTCCACAGTGGCCAGTCCGGACGCCTTCCTGGCGACCACCGCCACCCGGCTGGCCATCAACGTCCTCCAGTCGGCGCGGAACCGGCGGGAGACCTACGTCGGGCCGTGGCTGCCCGAACCGGTCGACACCGGCGCGGACCCGTACCTGGGCGCCGAGCGCGGGGAAGCGCTGGAGTTCGCGGCCCTGCTGCTGATGGAGAAGCTCACCCCCGGCGAACGCGCGGCCTACGTGCTGCGGGAAGCCTTCGACTACTCCTACGCCGAGATCGCCGGCATCCTCTCCTCGACCGAAGCCGCGGTGCGCCAGCTCGTCAGCCGGGCACGCAAGCACCTCAGGAGCGAACGGCACGCGTCGGTGCCCGCGGCCGAACAGCGGGAACTGCTCACCACGTTCCTCGCCGCCGCGCGGTCCGGCGACATGGCCGAGCTGGAGCGGCTCTTCACGCCGGACGTGACCAGCCTGTCCGACGGCAACGGCCGCAAGGGCGTCGCCCGCACGCCGGTCGTGGGCGCCGCGCGGGTGGCGAAGTTCCTGCACGCGATCTCGACCTGGTTCTGGGACGACGTCGACGTGCGGTGGGCGACCACGAACGGGCAGACCTCCGCCGTGCTCCTCCAGGACGGCGTCGTGTACGGCCTGCTCACGGTCGGCGCCACCGCCGAGGGCATCGACCAGGTGCTGTGGCTGGTCAACCCGGAGAAGAACAAGGCCGTGACCTTCACGGACTGACCGGGCAGCCGCGCGATTCGTGACTCGCGCGCCGATCGTGTTCTTCGCCCGGCACCGCGTCGACAGCGGCGAGCCGGGTCAGGCCTTGAGGTCGAAGCCCGTGACGTACCAGGCGCCGGCGTGCTTCTGCACCGTGAAGCTGAGGCTGAACGAGCCGGTGTCGCCGGTGGCTCCGACGAGTTCGAGATCGCGCAGCGTCCGGCCGTCGAGCTTGACCGCCGTGTCCGGCACTGTGACCTTGTCGCCCTTCGCCGGCACGGCGGCCACCTCGACCTTTCCCTGCGGAGGGAGGTCGACGCCCGGCTTCGCCCAGGCCTCGCGCAGCGACTTGGCGCTGGCCACGGCTTTGGGACTCTTGCACAGGGACTCGGCGTCTTTACCGGCGGGCAGCAGCGGAGCACTGGAGAGACAGGCTTCGGTGTATTTCTCTTCCAGGATCTGGGTGACCCACTGCTCGACGGCGGCTCCGGGCGTCTCGGCCCCGGAGGCGGCCGGCGCCGAAGACGACGGGGCCGTGGCGCTCGCCGAGGTGGCCGGGCCGCCCGCGGCCGCGCTCGCCGACCCGGCCACCCGGGCCGGACCGCACGCCGCGAGCAGCATCATCGGCGGCACGAGCGGGAGGAGCCACCGCGTCGCCGGCCGCACCGTCGTTCCAGCAGTCACGCAAATTCCTCCTGGCTCGCCGGCGTGCCGGCTCCGAAGCTCGGTCGGGGCGGATCTTGGTGTCCGGTGCCCGGGACCGTCAACCGGCGGCGGGGAAGTTTGCCCCTTTGGTCAGTTTCCGGGTGCCGGAACGGCACCGGCCGACGTCTGCCGGCGGAATTCCGCGGGCGTCAACCCGTTCTCCCGCTTGAACACCTGCCCGAAGTGGGACGCGCCGGGAAAACCCCACCGTGCGCCGATGGCGGACGCCGGCACGTGCGCGAGTGCGGGGTCGGCCAGGTCGAGCCGGCAGCGTTCGAGCCGGCGCTCGCGGATGCGGCGGGACACCGTGGTGCCGGTCCGTTCGAACAGGCTGTGCAACGCCCGCGGCGAGAGGAAGTGCGCCGCCGCGATCCGGCCCGGGTCGAGGCCGGTGTCGGCCAGGTGGCCGTCGATGTAGGCGAGGATCCGCTCGAGCAGTTCCTCGTGCGGGGGCCGCGCGGCGACGTGGTTCCCGAGTTCGCCGCGCAGCATCGCGGCGACGAGGGTCATCAGCGACCGGATGGCGGTGGGTCCGTGCGGCCCGAGCGACTCGAGGTTGCGGTTGACGCTGAGCACCGTGCTCCACACGGTGTCGGTGAGGCCCGGCGCGCAGGCGAACGGCGTCGCCGTGATCTCGGCGAGCGGATCGTCCTGGCGGGTGGTGATCGCGGTCTTGGGGAACCGGATGCAGGTGGAGCGGTAGCCGTCACCGACGGTCAGCGTCGCCGGTTCGCCCGAGTCGTACAACGCGAACAGCCCGGGCTTCAACGCGGCCACGCGGCCGTCCTGCGCGATCCGGATCTCGCCGGCGAGCTGCAGGGTGAGCACGTAGAACCCGGCGTCGGCGGGGCGGATCGTGCGGTGGTCGCGGTAGGCCGCGTGCCGTCCGGAGGCCATGTCGACGAAGCTGACGCCGTGCAGGTGGCGGTCGCGGACCCGGCCGGTGAACTTCTCCGGCCGGTCGCAGTCGAACTCGAAGCTCAGCACGCTGCGCCGGACGGCGGCCGCCCACGACGTGAGCGTGATCGGGCGCGGCGCGACGCCTTCGAACTGTTCCGGTAGCGCTGTGAATGACGTCATCGTCGCACTCCACGGTCGGTCAGCCCACGGTACCCAGCCGCCCGGCCACGGACCAGTGCGCTGGTTCGACAGGGCCGTGCGCGCTCGCGCCACACGCCGGCCGGCCGCGTTCCTACAGTTCGCCCCGGCGGACATCTCAGTGCAGAGGAGCCACCCATGACCTACGTGCAGGGTTCGCACCACGTGACGCTCTCCGTGGCGGACGCCCAGGAAGACGTCGACTTCCACGTCAAGATCCTCGGCATGCGCTTCATCAAGCGCACCGTCCTGTTCGACGGCTCCCTGCCGATCTACCACCTGTACTACTCCAACGCCGCGGGCGACCCGTCGAGCGTGGTCACGACCTTTCCGTGGGCGCAGGCCGGGTTCTTCGGCAAGCGCGGCACCAACCAGGCGCGCGAGGTCCTGCTGTCGGTCCCGGAGCACTCGCTGGACTTCTGGCACGGCAGGCTGACTGAACACGGCGTCGAGGTCACCGACGTCGAACGGTTCGGCAAGCGCCGGCTCGCGTTCCGGCACCCCTCGGGCATCGAGTACCTGTTCGTCGGCAACAGCGGCGACGACCGGGTGGGACACGCCGGCCACGGAGTGCCGCCGGAGCACGCGATCCACGGCATCCACGGCATCGGGGTGCACATGGCCACGCCCGACCGCATGGTCGAGTTCGCCGGCGAGTCGTTCTTCGCCCAGGACGGCCTCGCCGAGGAAGGCGACGTCATCGGGCTGCAGATCGGCGACGCCAAGCACGGCAACCACCTCGAGATCACCGTCAACCGCACCGACGACCAGGGCACCTGGGGCTACGGCGCCGGCACCTACCACCACTTCGCGTGGAACGCCGCCACCCTGGAGAACCAGGACGAGCTGAAGTTCGCGATCGAAGGGCGCGGCTACACCGACATCTCGGAGCTGAAGGACCGCAAGTACTTCAAGAGCGTGTACGTGCGCACCCCGAGCGGCGCGCTGTTCGAGCTCGCCGTCACCCACGCCGACGGCGGCTGGACCTGCGACGAGTCCCCGCACGAGCTCGGCACCCGCTTCCAGCTGCCGGAACAGTTCGAGCACCGCCGCGACGAAATCCTGGGGCGGCTGGAACCGATCGACATCTGAGGGCGGGCACCGTGACGGCACCGCACCTGGCCGGCGGGCACGAAGTCACCGTCCGGCGTGGACAGTTCTGGGTACCCGGCGAGCGGGTGCGCACCGAATACGGGACAGTGCAGCGGGCGCCGCTGTTCGTGCAGTGGGAAGCGCCGCCGGGCGACGCCCGTCCGGTCCCGCTCGTGCTCGTGCACGGGGGCGGCGGCCAGGGCACCGACTGGACCGGCACTCCCGACGGCAGGCCGGGGTGGGCGACCCGGTTCGTCGAGGCGGGGTTCGCGGTCTACGTCGTCGACCGCTGCGGGCACGGACGCTCGCCGTACCACCCCGACGTCGTCGCCCCGATGGGTGCGCCGTTCCCCTACGAGGCCGCGGAAGCACTCTTCCTGCCCGGCGGAACCGACCAGACACAGTGGACATACGGGCCCGAGCACGTCGACCAGCTCCTCTGCCCGATGGGACCGCTGCCCGCCGACCTGGCCGAGTCGCAGCGCCTGGACGCGGACCGGCTGGGCAGGCTGCTCGACGTCGTGGGCGAGGCCGTGCTCGTGACCCATTCGGCGGGCGGTCCGGTCGGCTGGCTGACCGCCGACGCGCGGCCGGACCGGGTCGTCGGCATCGCGGCGATCGAACCGATGGGTCCCCCGTTCGCCCGGTTCCCCGGTCTCGGCACGCTGACCTGGGGCCTGACCAGCGCCGAGATCGCCTACGACCCGCCGGCCGGCGACCCGGCCGACGTCAGCGGGCGGCGCATCCCGGCGCTGGCGGGCAAACCGGTCGCGATCGTGACCGGTGGCGCGTCGGCGTTCGCCGGGTTCGCCCCGCAGGTCGTGGAGTTCCTGAACACCGCCGGCGCCCACGCCCGGCAGCTGCACCTGCCGGACTTCGGCATCACCGGCAACGGGCACGGCCTGATCTTCGAGGCGAACTCGGACGAGACCGTGAAACCCGTCATCGACTGGATCCTGGCCACGCTGCAGACCCGAGGACGGACATCGTGAACCAGTTGCACGTCAGCGACGAATTCGCCGCGGTCATGGCCCGGCTCGACGCGATCACGCCGGTCATCGAGGAGAACGCCGACCAGGGCGAGGTACTCGGCCGGGTGCCCGACGAGCCCGCCAAGGCCCTGCAGGGCACCGGCGCGTTCAGGATCGGCATCCCCCGCGAACTCGGCGGGTACGAGTTCTCGCCGCGCCAGGTGATCGACACGATCGCCAAACTGTCCTATGCGGACGCTTCGGTGGGCTGGGCCTTCATGGCCGTGCAGATGGTCACCGGCACGACGGCCGCCTACCTCGGCCCGGAGGCCGCCGCGGACCTGTACCCGGACGCCGGTCACGGCGGGCACGTGCTCATCGCCGGCCAGGGCACCAAGCTCGGCACGGCCGTGCGAACCGACGGCGGCTACCGGATCAGCGGGCACTGGCACTTCGCGTCCGGGATCTCGATGGCGACCCACATCCACACCGCCGCGCTCTGCGCGGAGACCGGCGAGGCGCTGGTCTTCACGCTGCCCAAGGAGCAGGCCACGGTGATCGACAACTGGGACGTCATGGGCCTGCGGGCGACCAGCAGCCACGACTACGTGTGCGAGGACGTTTTCGTGCCGGAAAGCCACGTCTACGGCATCGCGACCACCGACGTCCGGCACGGCGGCGCGATCTACCGGATGGGACTGGCGAACATGGCCGGCGTCTGCCACACCGGGTGGGCGCTCGGCGTCGGGCGCCGGATGCTCGACGAGCTGAAAGTGCTGGCGGCCAAGAAGACCGGCAGCCCGGGCGCGTCGGTGGACACGCAGCAGTTCTACGCCGAGTACGCCCAGGCCGAGGCGAAACTGCGCGCGGCGCGGGCGTGGGCGACGGAGGTCTGGGCGGACAACGAAGCCACCCTGGACCGCGGCGAGCCCCTGGGCACCGAGCAGGAGACGCTGACGCGGCTGATGCTCAACAACACCACGTGGTCGGTGCACGCCGTGGGCCAGACGGTCTACAAGTGGGCGGCGACGGCGGCCCTGCGCCACGGCGTCCTGCAGCGGTTCTTCCGCGACCTGCACGCGGGCACCCAGCACATCACCTCCAGCCCGGTCGTGCTGCAGAACTGCGGCAAGCTGCTCAGCGGCCTGGCCCCCGGCGCGCGGTGGGTGTTCCTCGATCTCCAGGAATCGCGGTGACCCCGTCGCTCACCGAATGGGGCGCCCCGGCGGACCGGGCCGCCCTGGCCGTGCTCGCCGTGCACGGCCGCGGCCAGGACCCGGCCTTCATGCGGACGACGGCTCGGCGGCTCGGCACGGCGTCGGCGCGGTTCTTCGCGCCGGAAGCCGAGGGCAACACGTGGTACCCGCTGTCGTTCCTGGAGCCCGTCGAGCGCAACCAGCCGGCGCTGGACCGGTCGGTGCGGGTGCTGGAAGCGTGCCTCGACCGGCTCGCCGAGACCGGTTTCGACCGTGACCGCGTGGTGCTGTGGGGCTTTTCCCAAGGCGCCTGCCTGTTGTCGCACCTGGTGCTGAGCGCGCCGCGGCCGCCGGCCGGGCTCGTCCTGTTCACCGGCGGCTACCTCGGCACGACGCCGCCGGCGCCGGACGAGCAGGCACTGCGCGGGGTTCCCGTGGTGCTGCGCAGCATCGAGGACGATCCGTGGGTCCCCCGGCACCGGGTCGAGGAGACGGCCGCGCTGTTGCGGCGGGCCGGAGCGGAGGTGGACCTGCGCATCGACCCGGGCACCGAGCACGTCATCACCGACGAGGCCTGCGCGACCGCCACCGAACTGCTCGAAGCGGTGGCGAAGCGCGCGTCCGGCTGAGCACCCGCGAACAGAGCCGGTGCCCGGCTAGCCTGGGCCGGTGACGATCGAGCTGGTCCTGCTGCCGCGGGTCGCCTACCGCGGCCGGGAGATCACCAGCGCCCGCCTCGGCGGGCTCCTGGCCCTGCTCGCCGACGACCTGCGCACCGGCTGCGGCACCGGCCGCCTGATCGAGGGCATCTGGCCCGAAGACCGGCCGGAGCACCCGGCGAAAGCGTTGCAGGTCCTCGTTTCCCGCGCCCGGGCCCAGCTCGGCCCCGGCGTCCTCGAAGCGACCCCGGCCGGCTACCGGCTCACGCTGGCCGAGGACCAGGTGGACGCGTCCGCGGTGCTGCTCAGCGCCGCCGCGTGCGCCCGGTTGTCCCGGGCCGGCGACCACGAAGCCGCGCTCGCCCACGCCGAAACGGGCCTCGCGCTGGGAAACCCGCGCGCGGACACCGGAAGCGACGACCCGCTGGCCGCGCTGCGGGCGGCTCGCGCGTCGACGCGCCGGTGGCTGGTGCGCGCCCGGGCGCTCTGCCACTCGCGGCTGGGGCGGCCGGCGGAGGCGCTCGACACGCTGGCCGGCCTGGCCGCCGAACGGCCGCGCGACGAAGAACTGCTCGTCGAGCTGCTGCGCAGTGAAGCGGCGATCACCGGGCCGTCCGCCGCGCTGGCCCGCTACGACAGCTACCGGCGCGCCCTGCGCGACGACCTGGGCAGTGAGCCCGGGCCCGCGCTGCGCAAGGTGTACGAACGCCTTCTGCACGGCGAAACACCCCCGGCACGCCACGGCGTCGCACAGGAACCGAACCCGCTGCTCGGCCGGGACGCGGACCTCGCCGCGGTCGCCGGGCTCGTGCGGACCTCCCGGGTGACGTCGATCGTCGGTGCGGGCGGGCTCGGCAAGACCCGGCTCGCCCACGCCGTCAGCCGCCGGGCCGAGCAGCGGATCGTGCACTTCGTCGCGCTCGCCGGCGTTTCGGCCGACGACGACGTCCTCGCCGAACTCGCCTCGGCGGTCGGCTCGGGCGAGACGCTCCGCGACGGCGCCGAGCGCGACAGCGTCCTGCACGGGATCGCCAAGGCCTTCGACCCCGGTCCCGGACTGCTCGTGCTGGACAACTGCGAGCACGTCGTCGACGGGGTCGCGGACCTGGTCCGCGCGCTCGTGGCGACGACCGCCGAGCTGCGGGTGCTGACCACCAGCCGCACGCCGCTGGGGCTGTCGTCGGAAGCGGTGTACCCGCTGCCGGAGCTGAGCCCGCTGACCGCCGCCGAGCTGTTCCGCGGCCGCGCGCGGGCGGCCCGGCCGGACGTCGAGCTGCCGGCCGACCTCGTGCTCGACCTCTGCACCCACCTCGACGGCCTGCCGCTGGCCGTCGAGCTGGCCGCGGCCCGGGTGCGCGTCATGTCCGTGGCCGAGATCGCCCGTCACCTCGACGACCGCTTCGCGCTGCTGCGCGGCGGCCCGCGCGACGCGCCGGCGCGCCACCACACCCTGCACGCGGTCATCGACTGGAGCTGGGCCCTGCTCGAGCCGCGCGGCCAGACCGCGCTGCGCACGCTGTCCATCTTCCCCGGCGGCTTCACCGCCGGGGCGGCCCGCCGGCTGCTCGGCGGCGACGTCCTCGCGGTGCTCGACCACCTCGCCGCCCACTCGCTGCTCAAGGTGCACGACACGACCACCGGCACCCGCTTCCGGATGCTCGAAACCGTGCGGGAGTTCAGCACCCGGCGCCGGGCGGACGCCGGGGAAACCGAGCTGGTCACCGAGCGCTTCCTGGCCTGGGCCCGGGACTTCGGCGTCGAGCACGGCGACGCGCTCTTCGGCAGTGAGCTCACCCCGGCGATGGCGCGGGTGCGGGCCGAACAGGACAACCTCGTCCTGGCCCTGCGCCTCGGGCTGGAGCGCGAGGACGGCGCGACCGTCGCCGCGACGTGCGCGACGCTGGCCGGGCTGTGGACCTGCGAATCGAGCTTCACGCGCATGGCGGCCCTGGCCGCCGACACCGCTTGGCTCCTCTCGCACTTCCACCCGGAACCGCCGTTGGTCGAAGCGACCCGGACGGCGTCGGTGCTGTGCGCGGTGAACAGCTTCCTGTTGCAGGGACCCAAACCGATGCGCGCGCTGGCGACGCTGCGCCGGCTCCCGCCGGCCCCGGCGGGCACCCTGGCCGGGGCCGCCGAGACCGTCCTGCGCGCGGTGACCGGCCCGGCGCCCGCGCGCTTGGCCGAGCTGTGCGACAGCGGCGACGCCGTGCTCGCCGGGATGGCCGGCGGAGTCGCCAGCCACCTGCTCGAGGGCGAAGACCTGCCCGGCGCGCTCGCGGCCGCGCGGCGGATGGTGGCGGCGTTCGAAGACCGCCGGTCGCCGTGGATGCTGGCCGTCGCGCACGCCCGGGTCGGCGAACTGTGCCTGCAGCTCGAACAGGGCGAAGACGCCCGCCGGGCGCTGACCGCCGCGCTTTCGGTGCTGGACGAGCTGGGCACGTGGTCCGGCGCGGCCCGCGTCCGCGGCGCGCTGGTGTTCGCCAACCTGCTGCTCGGCGCCACCGACGAGGCGGAGCACTGGCTGGACCAGGCGATGCTCAGCGGCGACGAGGACGGGACGTCGATGGTCGACGTCGGCGTCCGCGCGGAGATCCGGCTCGCCCGCGGCGACGTCGAGGCGGGGCTGCGCCTGTGGCGCCAGGCCGCCGGACGGCTGCGGGAGCGCCGGACCGCCGGCGCGGCGCCCGGCTCCGCGGCCTGGGCGTGGGAGATCCAGGCCGTCACGGTGATCGCCCACGCCCGCCACGGCCGGCTCGACCTGGTCGGCGACCTCGTCGCGGAGCTGCCCGCGACGCTGGCCGCCGGAACCGCGCCGCAGGCCGGTCTCGCCGGCTACGGCGCCCTTCTCCTGGCCCAGGCGACCGTCGACCTGGCCACCGGGGACCGGGTCACCGCGGTGCGGATGAGCGCGCTCGCGGACCGGCTGCGCTTCGCCCGCGGGTTCCAGCCGACGATGTCCGGTGCCGTCGCCCGGGCCGATGCCGAACGGGCCGACGGCCCGGCGTACGCCGCCGCGGTGGCGGCCTACGCCGGGCTCGACCGCGCCGGGCTTCTCGACGCCGCCCGGACGTTGCTGCGCCACCGGGTCAGCGCACGGGATCCCGCTTGAACAGGGCCCGCGACCAGAGGTAGCCGGCGACCGCGAACCCCGCGCACCACGTGACGGCGACCCCGGCGCTGCCGCCGACCGGCGTGCCCAGCAGCAGCCCGCGGACGGTGTCGATGACCGGGGTGAACGGTTCGTGGCGGGCGAACCACCGCACCGCGCCCGACATCGAGTCCGGCCGGACGAACGCGCTGCTCACGAACGGCAGCACCTGCACGACCAGGATGAACAGGTTCGCGCCCTCGGCGTTCTTCGCCAGCAACCCGACCGCGACCGCGAGCCAGGTCAGCGCGAGCGCCAGCAGGACGACCACGCCCAGTGCCGCGAACCAGCCACCCGGTCCGGCCGCGGGCCGGAACCCGAACAGGAAGGCCACCGCGACGACCAGGACGGCGCTGACGACCGTGCGGAGCACCGCGCCCAGGACGTGCCCGGTCAGCACCGAAACCCGGGCGATGGCCATCGTCCGGAACCGCGAGATGACCCCCTCGGTCATGTCCCGGTTGACCGCCAGCGCCGTCATCGACGCGCCGTAGCCCACGGTCATCAGCAGGATCCCGGACACGACGTAGTCGATGTAGGCCCCGCCTCCGACGCCGGCCTGCATCGCGCCGCCGAAGACGCCGGCGAACAGCAGCAGGAGCAGCACCGGCATGCCCAGGGACATGATCATCATGGCGGGGTAGCGGCGCAGGTGCGTGAGGTTGCGGCGCAGCATGGTCGCCGAGTCGCGCGCGGCGAGGGACAGAGTGCTCATCGGACGGATTCCTTGGTGGTCGTGAGGGCGAAGAAGACGTCGTCGAGGTCCGGCGTGTGCACCGACAGGCTGCCGACCTCGACGGCGGCGTCGTCCAGCCGCTCGAGCAGGGCCCGCAGCGACCGGATCCCGCCGTCGCCGGGCACCTGCAGGGTCAGCGCGGCCTCGTCCCGGGTGCCGTCGCCGAGCGCGCGTGCCGCCGCGTCGAGGTCTTCGGCGGCGGTGAACTGCAACCGGACGTGCCCGCCGGGAACGCGGCGCTTGAGCTCGTCGGGCGTCCCTTCGGCGACCACGCGGCCGTGGTCGAGCACGGCGACCCGGCCGGCCAGCTCGTCGGCCTCGTCCAGGTACTGCGTGGTCAGGAAGACGGTGACGCCCCCGGCGACGAGCTCGCGGATGATCCGCCACATCGTGTGCCGGCTGCGCGGGTCCAGGCCGGTGGTGGGCTCGTCGAGGAACAGCACGCGCGGCGCGCCGACGAGCGTCATCGCCAGGTCGAGCCGGCGTCGCATCCCGCCGGAGTAGGCGGAGACGAGCTTCCCGGCGGATTCGACGAGGTCGAACCGCTCCAGCAGTTCGGCCACCTTCCGCCGGCCGCCGGCGCGCCCGAGGTGGTGCAGGTCGGCCATCAGCAGCAGGTTTTCCCGGCCCGTCAGCAGGGGGTCGACGGCGGAGAACTGCCCGGTGACACCGATCGCCGCGCGAACCCCGTCCGGATCGCCGGCGAGGTCGTGCCCGGCGACCGACGCCTGCCCGCCGTCGGCGTGGATGAGGGTGGACAGGATCCGCACGACGGTGGTCTTGCCCGCGCCGTTGGGCCCGAGCAGGGCGAAGATCGTGCCTTCGGCGACGGCGAGGTCGATGCCGCCGAGCACGGTTTGCCCGCCGAAGGACTTGCGCAGCCCGGTGGCGGCGATCGCGGGGGTGGTCACGGTGCTCCTCTCGTCCGCCCTGGCCCGGACGGCCACGGCTGAGGTGAGGGTGCGCGACCCGGGTTTCACCTTGGTTTCACGGCGGTTTCCCGCCGTCCGGCCGGCGGGGCGGCGGGGCGGCGGGGCGGCGGATCACGCGCGTGCGGCGGTCGCCGCCTGCCCCTGGGCAGCTCGGTCCGGCGAGGAAGGCCCCGTGGTGACGAGCGTCCTCTGGCAGTGCGACACTAGGCGGCGCAGAATTCCTTCCGCAGCAGGCTTTGCACGACCTTCTGGTACGCCGCGGTGGGAGCCACCCCGGTGTCCACATAGGTGATGGACGCCTGCAGCGTCCGGCTGCCGTCGGGCGTGCTGTACACCAGGGTCGCGTAGCCCTGGACGCTGCCGTTGTGCGTCATCAGCGCTTCACCGCTGCAGTTCGCGTCCGCGTGCAGCTCGAAGATCCCGAGGCCGTAGTCGCTCGTCGGGTCGGGGGTCGCGTGCGGTTCCAGCATCTCGGCCAGTTGCGGGGCGGGGAGGAGCTTTCCGCCCAGCAGTGCGGAAAAGAACCGTCCGAGGTCCTCGGTCGTCGAGATCAGCTCGCCGGCGCTGGAGATCCAGGAGGGGTTCTGCCGGCTGATGTCGACCGTCTTCTCCTGGCCGCCGTCGGAGTACCGGTAGTACGCGTGGGAGTGCGGCCCCGGCAGTTCCGGCGAGGTGCCCGGCACCATCGTGTCCCGCAGCCCGAGCGGCCGCAGCACCCGCCGCCGCATCTCGTCGGCGTAGGAGTGGCCGGTGACCTTCTCGATCAGCAGCCGGGCGACGACGTAGTTGGTGTTGGCGTAGCTCCACCCCGTGCCCGGCGCGAACCGCGCCGGCCTGGCCAGCGAGTACCGCACGAGGTCCTGCGGCCGGTAGGTGTGGAACCGGTTGTCCACCCATTCCTTGCCCGACCACGGGATCCCGGGCACGACCGTGCCGTCGTCGTAGTACTCGCCGGTGTAGTTGAACAGCCCGCTCGTGTGCTGCAGCAGCATCCGCACCGTGGTCCGCGGGTCGAAGCCGAACCCGGGCAGGTACCCGGCGACCGGGGCGTCCAGCCCGATCCGGCCCTCGGCCACCAGCTGCAGCACCACCGCCGCGGTGAACGTCTTGGTGGTGCTGCCGATCCGGAACCGCCCGTCCGTCGGCGGCTTCGCGGTCCCGCCCGGCTCGCGCGCCCCGGCGCTGCCGGTCCAGTCGCCCCGCCGGTCGTGCACCCGCAGCTGCACCCCGGTGAACCCGGCGTCGACGATCTCCTGGAGCGCCGCCCGCAGCTCCGGCCGGTCCGGCCCGGCCGCGGCGACCGGCGCGGCCGCCCCGGCCAGCAGCGTCACCGCCAGCGCGGTCACTCCCACCCGGCGCCTGATCACCCTGGTCATGTCCGGATCTCCCCTTCGTCGCCCGTTCCCCGTCATGACGACCACGGTCGCGGAACGCGCTGACGCGAAGCGGACACCGCGCTGACACGCCGTCGCGTCACCGCGCTGTCCACGATCGGCGAACCGCGGCGATGGTGGGCGGCGCCGTCGCCCTGTTCGACGTGCTTGCGGCCGTCGGCGTTTTAGCGGCCGGGTTCGGGCGACCGGCCGGCGACGTGGTCGCGCAGCCGGCCGAGCACGTCGACCAGCGTGGCGCGTTCGGCGTCGGTGAGGATGCCGAACGTCACCTCCGCGTGGGCGTCGTGCAGGGCCTTGATTTCGCTCAGGTGCTCGTGGCCCTTCGCGGTGATCTCGAGCCGCGTCGACCGGCGGTCGCCCGGGTCGTCACACCGCTTGAGCAGCCCTTCGTCCTCCAGACCGTCCACAAGGGACGTGATCGAGCGACCCGTGACACCCAGCCGGTCCTTGAGCTCGCCCATCCGCGGGGTGCCGGCCTCGTCGACGGCCAGCATCAGCAGCACCCGCGACGTGGACCAGCCCCGCTGCTGGTACGGCTGTCCGGCGAACCGGCGCAACGCGTGCGTGGTGCGCATCAGCGCATCGGCCAGCTGCGCCCCGGTCGGCGGTCCCTCCGGCCGAGCAGGCCCCGGCGTCTTTTCGCTCGACACACGGTCAGGTTACACACAATCCGGATAGACGAAACGAAAGCTATCCGGGTTGTGACTGGTGCATCGGAACGCTCTCGGGTCCGCGGGCGCCGTCGTCCGGGGCGCGCTTGAGCTTCCGCACCTCGGCCGAGGCGAGGACCAGCGCGGTGGTGACGACGATGGCCCCGCTCGCGAACCACAGCGTCCGGCCGAGCCCGAACCGGTCCGCGGCCGGGCCCGCGCCGGCCGCGCCCAGCGGGGCGAGGCCGAACGAGCAGAGCGCCTCGTACGCGGCGATGCGCGAGAACTTCTCGTGCGGGATCTCCTGCCGCAGCGTGGTCATCCAGTTGACGGTGAAGATCTCCACCCCGACCCCGCCGAGCAGCGCGGCCGCGCAGATCGCCGGCAGCGGCGCGCAGGCCGCGAACGCCGCCAGCGGCAACGCGAGCAGCACGGCGCCACTGACGCCGGAGACCAGCAACCGCCGCGGTCGCAGCCGCACCATCAGCAAGCCGCCGAGGATCATGCCGGCCGCGTCGCACGAAAGAATGAAACCCCAATCGCTCACGCCGTTGAGGTGACGGCCGGAGGCCACCGCGCCGAGCACCGTGAACGCCCCGGCGCCGAGGGCGTTGACGACGCCGAACTGCACGGTCACGCTCCACAGCCATCTGCGGCCGGAGAACTCCGTCCAGCCTTCGCGCAGCTCGGTGATCATGCCTTCGCGCTTGCGCAGCTTGCCTTCGGCCTGCATCGCGAAGGCGAGCAACGACGTCAGAGCGAACGTGGCCGCGTCGATCGCCAGCACCCAGCCCGGACCGAAGGCGGACACCAGCACACCGCCGAGCGCGGCTCCGGCGACCTGGGCGCCGTTCAAGCCGGTGCGGAAGATCGCGAACGCCTTGCCGGCGTGCTCCCGGTCGACGCTGCGCAGCAGCAGGCCTTCGGTGGCCGGCATGCGAAAGGCCATCGCGAGCCCGTTGGCGGCGGAGAAGGCGATCAGCTCCCAGAGCTTGATCGAATCCAGGAACACCACCAGGGCGAACAGCCCCTGTGCGACCGTGCTGAGCAGGTTCGTGGCGACGATGACCAGGTGGCGCGGCAGCCGGTCGGCCACCACCCCGCCGATCACGAAGAACAGCACCGCGGGCACCGTGCCCGCCGCGGACACCAGGCCGACCGCGGTGCCCGAGCCGCCCGCGCCGAGGATCGCGAACGCCATCGCGACCGGCGCGGCGGACGTGCCCAGTGCCGAGACGATCGCGCCGGCCATCTGCAGCTTGTAGTTGCGGCTGAACCACGGCTTCTTCCGCATCGGAGAGACGGTCCCCGTTGCCTCCATGCAAGCACTCCCGAAATTAGTTTCAATCCGGACTGAGTTATTTGTGCTTGTCAGGATTGACGGTATGCTCGGGGGTGTCAAACGACAAACCACCGGCGGGCCTGCCGACCGGCGCAGCCGGGTGCCGCGCTCATGCGGACCACGCACGCACGCGCTGCGGCTGGTCGACCGCACGGACTTCCGGTTCTTCGCGGCACCTGCGGCGGCGTTCGGTGATTCCGTTCGGCTGAGTCTCGCGGCCGGTCGGCCCCGCCGCCGGCGCCCGACGGGCCGCTTCCTTCCGCCGCGAGGCCTTCGAGGACGGCAGCGGGCCCTCGCCCTCGGCGGCGCTCCCCCGCCGGGGCCGCCTGACAAAGGCCGGGGGGCCGCCCGCCGCCGGCGCCCGACCGGCCGCTTCCTTCCGCCGAGAGGCATTCGAGGACGGCAGCGGGCCATCGCCCTCGGCGCCGATCACCAGCCGGCGCAGCATGACAAAGGCCGGGGCGCCGCCCTCAGCAGGCGACGCCCCGGCCTTGGCCCGGACTACCGGGACTTGTGCTCGCTCTTGCCCTTGCCCGCGGCCGCGTGGCCGTTGCCGTTGGCGGTACCGCCGTTGACCGGCTTGGCCGTGGCCGGCTTCGGGGGTTCCGGCTTGGCCGGGGTCGGCGGGACCGCCTGGTCCGCCGGCGTCACCGTCTTGTCCGCCGGTACCGGAGCCGGAGCCGCCGGAGCCGGAGGAGCGGGCTTCTCCTCCACCAACGGGTTCGACCTCTTCACCTTCGTCACGGCCACGACCGCCGCCGCCAGCGCGCCCAGGGCCAGCAACCACGGCCAGCGGGCCCGGCGGCTGCGCTCCCCGCGCGCCACGCTCTTCGCTTCCTGCAGCGCCACCGCCAAGTCGCGCTTGGCCGTCGCCACCGCCTTGCGGCGCTTGCGGTTCGACTCGTTCGCCGAGCCCGCCACCGTCGCCAGCGCCTGGGCCGCCTTGCGGCCCGGGTCGCGCAGCTTCACCGCGCGGTTCAGCACCTCGTCGCGGGCCGCGACCGAGTGCTTGCGCACGTCACGGCGCGAGGACCGGGTGCTCTTGTCGAAGTCCTTGGTCGCCGAACGGCCTACCTTCGCGAGCTCGTCCGCGCCTTCGGACAGCTTCCGGTCGGTGATCTCCACCGCCCGCGCGGCCGCGGCCGCACCCACCCGCGCCGCCTCGGCCGCGAGGTCCCGTACGCCGGCCGCCGCCGTCTTCACGGATCGCCCGACCGGAGCATCGCCCTGGCTCATGTGCTCACCTCTCACTAGTCCCGCAGGCAGGGCCTGCTCAGCCTCACACCACCGGGCTACCCGCAAATCGCCGTCCGGAACCGCCGAACCACCCGTCGGTGTCGTCAGGCCCGCACGTCGGGCAGGCTCTTGCCGCGCTGCCGGCGCCACGCGTCGCCGGTTTCGGCGTCGTCGGTGGACGTGCTCAGGTGGGCCCACTTCGCGTCCGTGTCGACGCGGCGCTGCCACGCCTCGCGGCCGAACTCGTAGGCGTCGCTGCCCGCCAGCAGGCGCAGCGGCGGCTCGTCGAGGCCCGCGACCGTGAGCACCAGGTCGGCGACCTTCGCGGGGTCGCTGTTCGCGTGCTTCTCGAAGTCCGCCATCGCGCGGGCCGAAGCGCCGACCGTCGCCTCGTACGGCTCGCTGATCGGCGGCGTGGCCATCGACGCGCCACCCCAGTCGGTGCGCATCCCGCCCGGCTCGAGCACCGTGATCTTGATGCCCAGCGGCGCGACCTCGGTGGCCAGCGCCTCGCTGAACCCGCCGACGGCCCACTTCGCCGACTGGTACGCCGTCATCCCCGGGCTGCCGACGCGGCCGCCCACGGACGAGACCTGGATGATCCGGCCGCCGCCCTGCCGGCGCAGCACCGGGACCGCGGCCTTGGTGACGTACACCGTGCCGAGGAAGTTCGTCTCGAGCTGCCGCCGGAAGACGTCGAGCGTCGTGTCCTCGAGGGACACCCGGTCGCCCTGACCGGCGTTGTTGACCACGACGTCGAGCCGGCCGAACGCGGCGACCCCGGCGGCCACCGCGGCTTCGGCGGCCGCCGCGTCGGTGACGTCGAGCCGCTCGACGTGGACGCGGTCGCCGTACCGCGCCGCGAGGTCGGCCAGGGCCCGCGGGTCCCGGGCGGTCGCGACGACTCGGTGCCCGGCAGCCAGGGCCCGTTCGGCGATCTGCCGGCCGAGCCCGCGCGAAGAACCGGTCACGAAAAACACTGAACTCATGGGAAGCTCCTCAGTTAACGCAATGCCTTTGCGTTAAACTGACCGTACGCCGGGTGCGAAGTTAAGTCAAAGCGCTTGCGTTATCGTGGAGGAATGTCCCAGCCCCGCCAGCGCGCCCGCTCCGACCAGGACAAAGAGGTCCGCAAGACGGCCCTGCTGACCGCCGCGCGCGAGCTCGCGGTCGACCGCGGCGTGCGCGAGGTCACGCTCACCGAGGTCACCAGCCGCGTCGGCCTGCACCCGTCGGCGCTGCGGCGGTACTTCGAATCCCGCGAAGAACTGCTGCTCGAACTGGCCGAGCAGGGCTGGTCCGAATGGCGCGAGCGCCTGCTCACCGACCTCGGCGGCCGCCGGCTGACCGCGGTCGGGATCGCCGACGTCGTCGCCGGCTCCCTCGACGCGCTCCCCCTGTTCTGTGACCTGCAGACGCACGTCGGCCTGAGCCTGGAGGGCGCGGTCCGGCTGGAGCGGGCGCGCCGGTACAAGACCGCGGCCTCGGAGTCCTTCGACGCGATGACGGCCGCCCTCGTGGCAGCTGGGGAGGGCCTGGACACCGAGGGCGCGCGCACGATCCTGACGGCGGCGATGAGCTGCGCGGCGTACCTGTTCCAGCTGTCGCGGCCGTCGCCCACCCTGCGCCGGCTCTACGACGAGGTGCCGCGGTGGGCGCACAGCGCGCTGCGGTTCCGCGAACAGCTGACGACGCTGCTGCGCGCGGTCGCCCTCGGGGTGACGCGGGAGCCGTGAGGAGTCAGGGGCCGGTCTGGCCCTTGCCCTTCACCGGACCGTTCCCCCGCGTCTTGCCCTTGGCCTTGCCGCTCTCGGCGTTCGTGCTGTGCGCGGCGCCGGACGTGGCGGCCACGGGCGGCGGCTCGGCCGCCGGCTCCGACGTCACCGAGGACCCGCCTTGCGGCGATCCCATCAGGACGGTCGACGCGGGCAGCGTCGGGGACACCGAACCCGGGGGCTGCGCCGGGCTGCTCGGCGTGACCGAGCCGGCGTCGGGGTCCCGGCCCGCGTCGGGATCCGCGGCGTCCGGCCGCGTCAGCAGCACGCCGAGCACCACCGCCGCGGTGGCCGTCGCGAGGCCACCGGCGGCGGCCAGCCGGCGCCGGCGCCGCGCGGGCACCGGAGCCAGGAGCGGCGCGGCCGGTTCCCGCAGCAGCCGCCCCACTTCGGCGGACGTGGGACGCCGTGCGGGTTCCAGCGCGGTCATCCGCTCCAGGACGCGGGCCAGCGGGGCGGGCAGCCCGGCGGGCACGCGGGGCCGGCGGTGCAGCCGCGCCGTCGCCGACTCGGCGGGGGTGCCGGGGTACTCGCGCTCCGCGGTCAGGCACTCCAGCAGGATCAGCCCGAGCGCGTAGACGTCGGCCGCCGGGCCGACCCGCTCACCGGCCACCTGCTCCGGGGACAGGTACGCGGCCGTGCCGGTGACCAGGCCGGACCCGGTGACGTGCGTCGACTCCAGCTCGTGCGCGATGCCGAAGTCGGAGATGAGCGGGCCGTCGGCGCCGAGCAGGACGTTGGCGGGCTTGAGGTCGCGGTGCACGATCCGCCGGTCGTGGACGTGGGCCAGCGCGTCGGCCAGCTGAACGGCCAGCTCGGTCACCTCGTCGGCCGGCAGCGGCCCGGCGAGCAGGCGCTGTGCGAGGTTCTCCCCGTGCACCAGCTGCATCACCAGGTAGGGCCGGTCGCCGTCGGTGCCGCTGTCGAACAGGGCGACGACGCGCGGATGGTCGATGCTGGCCTGGATCGTCTTCTCCCGCGCCCGGCGCAGCCGCTCGACGGCCACCGCGCCGCGGTCGTACACCTTGACCGCGACGTCCCGGCGCAACCGCTGGTCGAAGGCCTGGTAGACGCGGGCGGTGCCGCCGGCGCCGATGAGGCCGCCGACCTCGTAGCGCCCGGCGATCACCTCCGGCGGCTCGTCGCGGGCCCACCACGGCCGCACACCCGTCACGTCCAAGGAAAAGCGGGGCGAGGTCGGGGCGTCGCCATCGTGCTCACCGAGCATGGGCGGCGACCTCCGCAGGCTGAGGGCGAACGCCGACCGGGGGTCGGCGCTGGACGACGGCTGCTGGTTGAACCGGGAAACGAGCCCACACCTTACGCCCAGCCCGGCCGCGGCGCCGATTCACCCGTGCCGCGGCGGATCTTGGCGGGTCAGCGGCCCAAGATCGCCCGCAGGCCGGGCTGGAGCCGGTCGCCGTGCGCGCGGACCAGGTCGTCGCACAGCTCGAAGATCCGCTCGACGGGCAACGCGGCCGCGGTGGCCGGGTCGGTCATCGCGGCGTGGCGGATGTGGCGCGGGTCGTCCTCGACGGCCGCGCGCACGACCAGGTCGTTGACGCTCAGGTACGTCCGGTTGAGCGCGGCGAGCTGCGGCGGCAGCGCGCCGATCCGGGTCGGCCGGACGCCGGTGCCGTCGGCCAGGCACGGCACCTCGACCACGCCGCCGGACGGCAGGTTCTCGATCAGGCCGCGGTTGACGACGTTGCCGTAGACCGTCCGCGGGGTGCCGGTGACCAGGCTGTGGACGATCTGCGGCGCGTACTCGTTCGTGCCTTCGACGGGCAGCGGCTCGTCGGCGGCGATCGCGCGGCGGGTCTTCTCGTACTCGGCTTCGTTCTCGGCGACGATGCCGAGGTAGGCGCCGATGGGCAGCCGCAGCCGGTCGACTTCGCTCTCGTGCCCGAGGTACCACGGGACGTACTCGGCGGAGTGCTCGCTGGTCTCGGTCGGGTAGTAGCCGAGCCGCCGGAACATGTCGAACCGGACGCGCCGGCGCAGCTGCGCGTCGGTCTCGGCCAGCTCCGCCAGCCGCGGGTACAGGTCGCTCCCCCGGTGCTCGAACCGCAGCACCCACGCCTGGTGGTTGACGCCGGCGGCGACGTAGGTGACCTCCTCGAACGGCACCCCGACCAGCTCGGCGAGCCCGTGCACGGTCCAGTACACCGAATGGCAGAGCCCGACGACCCGGGTCAGCCCGGTCGCCTCGGCCAGGTACTGGACGTTCATCGCCATCGGGTTCGTGTAGTTCAGCAACCACGCGTCCGGGCAGACGTCGGCGATGTCGCGGCCGAGCTCCGCCAGGAACGGGAACGTCCGCAGCGCGCGGAAGATCCCGCCGATGCCGAGGGTGTCGCCGATGGTCTGGCGCAGGCCGTAGCGCGCGGGGACTTCGAAGTCGGTGCGAGTCGCTTCCCCCATCCCGATTTGGACGATGTTCACGACGAAGTCCGCACCGGCCAGGGCTTCCCGGCGGTCTTCGTGCGCGGTGAGCACCGGCTTGACCCCGCGGACGGCGGCGATGCGCCGCGCCGCGGCCAGCGCGGTCGCGAGCCGGCCCGGGTCGATGTCGTGCAGGGCGACGTGGACGCCGTCCAGCTCGGGGTAGGCGAACAGGTCGGCGAGCAGCCCCTGGGTGAACACGACGCTGCCGGCGCCGACGAAGGTGATCTTGGGAGTCATGGGATCCGATCCGCTGGTCAGGCCTTGAGCCCGCTGGAGGTGATGGACTGGATGAACGTCTTCTGCGCGCCGAGGAACGCGAGCAGCACCGGCAGGACCGTGATGACGTTGCCCGCCATCACCGCGGCCCAGTTCGTGTGGTGCTGTCCCTGGAACGTCGTGAGGCCCAGCTGCAGCGTGTACACGGTGTCGTGATTGAGCGCGATCAGCGGCCAGGTCAGGTCGTTCCACGTGCTCAGGAACGTCAGCACGGCCACGGTGCTCAGCGCGGGCCGCGACAGCGGCAGCACGATCGTGAACAGCACGCGCAGGCGCGAGCAGCCGTCGATCCACGCGGCCTCCTCGAGTTCCCGGGGCAGGGACAGGAAGAACTGGCGCAGCAGGAACACCGCGAACGGCGTGACCAGCGACGGCACGATGAGCGCGCCGAGGCTGTCGATCAGGCCCAGCTTCTTCATCACCAGGAACGTCGGGATCATGGTGAGCTGGAACGGGATCGCCATCGTCGCGATCATCAGGGCGAGCAGCGTCCGCGAGCCGGTGAACCGCATCCGCGCGAACGCGTACCCGCCGAGCGCGCCGAACAGCAGGTTCGACCCGACGGTCACCGCCGACACGATCAGCGAGTTCCCGATCCAGCGCAGGAAGAGCGCGTTCTCGAGCACGTACCGGTAGCCCGCGAAGTCCACGTGGGACGGCCACAGCGAGGGCGGGAACCGGTTGATCTCCGCGTTGCTCATCACCGAGCTGAGCAGCAGCCAGACCAGCGGCGCGGCGAACACCAGCGCCAGCGGGAGCAGCAGCAGGTGCCAGGCGCTGAACGGCAGCCGCGGGCGGCGCAGCGCGGGCAGCGTCCGAGGCGCGGGCACGCTGTCGATCCGGGCGGTCACCGGAGTGCCTTCCGGGGGCGGCGCGCCAGGCGCACGAGGACCACGACGACCAGCAGGGCCAGCGCGAGGACGTAGGCCGACGCCGCGCCGTAGCCGGCGGTGAAGTTCTTGAAGGCCTGCTCCCACACGAAGTAGACGATCACCGTCGTGGCGCCGAGCGGGCCGCCCTTGGTCGTCACGTACACGAGGTCGAACACCTGCAGCGACGTGATCAGCTGCCACAGCACCAGGAACGCCGTCACCGGCAGCACCGCGGGCAGCGTCACGTGCCGCAGCACGCGCCAGGTGCCCGCGCCGTCCAGCCGCGCGGCCTCCACCAGCGACGGCGGGACGTCCTGCAGCGCGGCCAGGTACACCACGACGCAGAAGCCGGTGCCGCTCCACAACGTGATGCCGACGAGCACCAGCAGCGCCTGCGCCGGATCGGTCAGGAATCCTTGCGGCGAAACGCCGAGGTGGTGCAGCAGCGAGTTCGCCGCGCCGAACTGCGGGTCGAGGATGAAGGAGAACAGCACGCCCTGCGCCGTCGCCGACAGCACGAACGGGACGAACACGAGCGTCCGGTACACCCCGATCAGCCTGATGCGCCGGTTCAGCGCCTGGGCCAGCAGGAAGCCGAACAGGATGCTCAGCGGGACGTAGAGCACCGTGTAGAGGACGGTGTTGCCGACGGCCTGGGCGAAGTGCGGGTCCTGGGCGAGCGCGGCGTAGTTGTCGAGCCCGACGAACCGGCTCGGCGTCACGAGGTCGTCGGCCTGGAAGGACAGCAGCAGCGACCAGGCCACGGGGACCACCCCGAGGCCGAGGATGATGAGCACGGCGGGCGAGACGTAGGCCCACGCGGCCGCGGTTTCGCGGTGGCGTCTTTGCAGGGTGATGGGCTTCGGCGATCCGGGCATGGCGGCTCCCTAGCGTGGGATGATCAGGGCGGCGTTCGCGGCCGCGGCGCAGTCGCGCAGGGCGTCGGCCGGGGTCGCCTGGCCGAGCAGCACGGCGACGATCGCGGTGCCGACGGCCGCCGACACCTGGGGGTAGGCCGGGTGCACCGGCCGGACGCGGGCGTTCGCCAGCGCGTCCACGAACACCGGCAGGCCCGGCGTCTCGGCGGTTTTCTCCTGCCACGCGGGCAGGTCCTTGGTCTGCGGGCTCAGCGGGAGGCTGCCCGCGCCGTCGTCCCAGCGGACGTCCTGGGCCGGATCCGCCAGCCACGACAGGAAAGTGCGCGCCGCCTGGACGCGTTCCTCGCCGTTGTCGAAGAGCGTCCAGGTGTCCGGGCCGGAGATGGTCACCGGGCGGCCGCTGAAACTGGGCAGCGGCACGATCTCGTAGTCGATCCCGGCATCGGCGATGTCGGGCAGCTGCCACGGGCCGGTCGGGACCATGCCGATGTGGCCGGCTTCGAACGCCTGGTACATCTGCTCGCTGCCGGTTTTCGGGTCGAGGTAGACGGATTTCGCCGCGGCGAGGTCGCGGACGACCTCCAGGGCCCGCACGCCCTGGTCGGCGAAGCCGATGCCGCGCCCGCCCGCGCCGATGACGTCGCCGCCGAGGTCCCACACCATCGGCCAGATCCGCCAGACGGTGTCCTCGTCGCCGGTGGCGGGCCAGGCGGTGCCGAAGGTGCCGTCGGCCGGGTCGGTGAGTTTCCGTGCGGTGTCGACGAAATCCGCCCACGTCCAGCCCGCGGCGGGCAGCGGGAGCCCGGCTTTCTCGAACAACGCCTTGTTGCACACCACGGCCAGGGAGTCCAGCAGCGCCGGGACCGCGCGCACGCGGCCGTTGACGGTCACCGCTTCCCTGGCCGGGGCCCAAAACCCGGGGCCGGCGTCGACGAGGTCGGTGACGTCGACGACCTGCGGGCTGCGCGCGACGCTCGCGAGGTCCGAGCCGAAGACGTACGCGATGTCCGGAAAGGACCCCGACGCGAGCGCCGCGGTGACCTTCTGCAGCATCGCGTCCGCGAGCACGCCACCGCCGAGGTCGATCCGGATCCCCGGGTGGGTCCGGTGGAAGTCCGCGACGAGCGCGTCGAGGACCTTCTTGCCGGTGTCGGTCTGGCCGTGCCAGACCTCGACGGTGACCGGGCCGCCGGCGCTGCGGGCCGGGCCGCAGCCCGCGACGGCGGCGCCGAGCGTCAGCCCGGCGGCACCGCGCAGGAATCCGCGCCGGTCCATCAGCAGGTCTTGCGGACGTAGCCGGCTTCGCCCTTCGGGACGACGTCGTGGTCGCGCCGGACGATGCTGAGCTTGCTCCCCCAGCGGCTGCAGGCGTTGCGCAATCCCGCGTCGGTGTATTCGATGACGATCACGTGGTCGCCGAACGCGGGCGTGAACTCGCCGCAGTTGTCCTGCTCGCCGCACTCTTCGGCGACGGCGAAGTCGAGCCCGTTCGCCTGGCGCTGCCCGGCCAGCTCGGAGGTGTTCTTCTGCCCGATCGCCAGGCCCTTTTCGTGGGCGTGGGCGGACAGCAGGCGGATGTACGCCTGGGCGTCACTGTCGGAAAGGAGTCCCCGGGAGCGCGTGAAGCTGTCGTAGTTGTCGGGCTCGATGCCCTGGTAGCCCTTGGCCGCGCAGTTGTCGACCCAGGCGTTGACCTTCGCGGCGACCCGCTGGCGCTTGTCGGCGGTGCGCAGGTCGAGGAGGGCTTCGTCCCAGTCCTCGTCGATGACGACGTTGCCGTTCGCATCCCGTAGGAGGAGGTCGCCCCACTCCCCCTCGGCGCCGGGCTGCGCCTGGAAAGCGTTGACGTAGCAGATGTTGTAGAGCCCCGGGGCGGGCTGGGCGGTGTGGTCGCGGCTGACCACCTTGACGTCGCTCGCCGGGGTGTAGGCCCCGCCGATCTGGTAGTCGAAGCCGGCTTTGACCGGGGGTGGCGTGACGGCGGCCGTCGTCGCCGCGCCGGCCGGCGGGGTCGCTTCGGCGGAGCAGGCGGTGCCGGTCAGGACCACGGCGGCCAGAGCGGCTCCGGTCAGGAACTGAACGCGGGAAGGGGGCATCCTCGAACTCCGGATGGTGGTGGGCACGACCCCGCCTCGGACCACGAGCAGGTCCTGGCGACTCAGTCCGGGCTCGCGGCGGCGGCCGACATACCGGCTGGGCGTACCTCTGGCGTCGGGCGTCCGTTCCGACGTGTCCAGCAGTAAAGCGAGCAGGACCGGGCATGTCAAGTGCTCGATAGTGATTGATTACCGGCCTTTATGGACAGATTTGCGCGCCTGGTAGAAACAGCACGTCCGATTTCCGCAGTTCCCGGGAGTGTGATGACCGCGAGCGCGCCAGGGCCGGTCGAAGCGCAGTTCCGGGCGTCGGTCACGCGGTTCGCGGGCCCCGCGCGAGCGGTGGCGGCGACGGTCGTCGGCGTGTTCGGCGTCGTGGCCACCCCCGGCGGCGCGCTGCCACTGGCGTTCGGCCTGCTCGGGCTGAGCCTGGCGGCGGACGTCTTCGGCGGCTCGTTCGCCCTGGTGGCGGTGCGGGCCGGCGCGGTGGCGGTGTGCCAGCCGTGGATCACGTCGGTGCCGGGCGAGGCGAGCCTGTGGGCGGTGAACGTCCTGACGATCACCGCGATCACGTGGCAGTGGGAGCACTCGCCGCGGCTGACCGGGCCGGTGCTGGTGGCGTTGCTGGCGCTCGGGACGGCGTTCGGTGGCGAGGACTGGCTGCCGGTGGCGTTGCGGGTGGTGGTGGAGAGCGTCCTGGCACGGGTGGCGTTCGTGCTGCTGATCCGCTCGACGGCCCGCACGGACGCGGTGCGCGCCGAGCAGGCGGCCCTCGAGCAGGCGGCGGCGCTCGACCGGGACCGGCGCAGGCGCGAGCGCGAGTACCTGGCGCTGCTGCACGACACGGCGTCGGCGACGTTCTTGGCGGTGGCCTCGGGGACGGCGGCCGACCGGGCGTCGGTGGCCGGGTACGCGGCTCGCGACCTGGCGATCTTGACGGCCCCGGACCGGTCGGCGGACACGCCGGTCGACGTCGAGGCGGGGTTGCGGAAGGTGCTGACCGGGCGGGCGTTGCCGGTGTCGGCGGTGTGGGAGCCGGTACCGCTCGTGCCGGCGGCCGCGGCGTTGGCTTTGGTGCGCGCGGCGGAGGAGGCGTTGCGCAACGCGGAACGGCATTCGGGGGCGGATTCGGTTGCGGTGCGGTTGTTTCCGGTGCCGGGCGGGGTGGCGGTGACGATCACGGATACCGGCGTCGGCTTCGACCCTTCGTGCGTGCCGGCGGCGCGGCGCGGGGTGCGCGGGTCGGTGGTGGAGCGGATGAGCGCGGCCGGCGGGACGGCGGAGGTCAGGTCGGCTCCGGGCGAGGGGACGACGGTGACGTTGCGGTGGTCGCGTGGTTGAGCCCACGGAAGATCGCGGGCCGGCGGCCGGTGCCGGGCTACCGCCGGACGGACTCGCCAGCCAGCCCGTACCCACGCCCGCCGCCGAACCCACCAGCAAACCCGCCGCACACCGCACACCCGCCCAACCCACGAACCCCGACGCGCGCATCTCCCCCGCCGATCCCGCCATCCGGCTCGCCGCGGCCATCCGGATCGTCCTGCTCGGCGTGACCGGCACCATCCAGCTCGGCCTCAGCCTCCCGCCCCTGCTCCGCCATCAAGCCGCCTACCGCCCGCCCCTCGCGCCCGACCTCGCGTACGGCCTCCTCGCCGCGACCCTCGCCCTCTGCGCGATCTGGATCCTCCGCCGCAAGCCGCTCCCCGCCGCTGTCGCGACCGCCGGCACGCTCGTCGTCCTCCTGACCTCCATCGCCGCCACCGAAGCGCTTCCGCCCGGCTCCTTCTTCCGCGGACCGCACTGGTCGTTCGGGCTCGTCGGGTGGCACCTGCTCGTCCTCCTCGCCGACCGCACCCCCGCCCTGCTCGGCGCGCTCGGCGTGCACGTCGGGGTCAGCGTCGGCCAGTTCCTGCTCGACGGGACCCCCACCCGCACCGAGCTCGGCGACGCCGGCATCGTGCTGTTCGCCGTCACCACCTTCCAGCTCGCCATCATCGGCCTGCTGCGGCTGCTCGACCGCCGGGCCTCCGACGCCGCCGCGGCCGCCGCCGAGCGGGAGCGCCTCGCCACCCGGGCCGCCCTCGCCGCGCAGGCCGGGCGGGATCTGCGGGCCGGGTTCGCCGAACAGCTCGGGGCCACCCTGCCGCTGCTCGCCGGGCTCGCCGACGGGACCGTCGATCCCGGGACGGCCGACGCCCGCGCCCGGTGCGCGCTCGCCGCCGCGCAGCTGCGGCGGCTCTTCGCCGAGAACGACGACGTGCCCGATCCGCTGGTGCACGAGGTCACCGCCGGCCTGGACGTCGCCGAGCGGCGCGGGGTCGCCGTGACCCTCGCCGTCAGCGGGGACGTCGTCGCCGTCCCGGCCGAGGTCCGGCGCGAGCTGGCCGCGCCCGTGTTCACCGCGCTGGCCGCCGCCCGCACCCGGGCGCGCGTGAGCGTGCTGCGGACCCCCGAGCTGGTGCGCGTCGCCGTCTTCGCCGATGGTGAGGCCGAATTCACCGGAGCGGCGGCGGTCCCCGTGACGTCCCAGTCCCGGGACGGGCAGACCTGGATGGAGGCGCGGTGGCGACCCGAGTGACGGCGGTGGTGGTCGACGACCACCCGGCGGTGCGCGCCGGCGTGGCGTACTGGCTGGCGGCCGGCGACCCGCCGATCGACGTCGTCGCCGAGGGCGAGGACGTCAAAGCCGCCTGGCTCGGCGACGGCGCGGCCGCCGACGTGGTGATCTTCGACCTGCACCTGGGCGGCCCCGCGCCGGCGTTCGGCGACCTGCGGCGGCTGGCCGAGGCCGGGCGCCGGGTGGTCGTCTACTCGATGCGCGCGGACGACGACGTCGCCTTGCAGTGCCTCGAACTGGGCGCGCTCACCTACCTGACGAAGGCCGAGGGCGCCGGGCACCTGGTGGAGGCGACGCGGGCCGCGGCGCAGGACCGGCCGTACACGCCGCCCTCGCTGGCCGGGGCGCTCGCCGGGGACCGGTCGGAGACGCGGCCCGCGCTGTCGGCGCGCGAGGCCGAGGTCCTCGTCGAGTGGTTCCAGTCGGAGTCGAAGGAGTTCGTCGCGCACCGGCTGGGCATCTCGCCCAGCACGGTGAACACCCACCTCGAGCGGATCCGGGTCAAGTACGCGCGCATCGGCCGCGAGGCGCCGACGAAGGCCGCGCTGGTCGCCCGGGCCATCCAGGACGGCCTGATCGGCGTCGACGATCTGTGATCTTCGTGTGGTGCGAACGGCCCACACCACCGGCGGCGCGCCCGGGTTAGCGTCCGCTCGACGGAGCCGCGAGGGCGCCCCGTACCGGCCGCCGCGACCGTTCCTGGGGGCGGCCGCGGCGCCCGGCTCCGCCCGGCCGGAACCCGTCCGGCGAGGCTGTCCGAGGAGATCCATGAAGCACGTCCGCACCACCGCCCTGCTCGCCTGCGCCGCCGCGCTCCTGCTGTCCGCGTGCGGCGGGGAGTCCGGCCAGGCCGCGCCGGCCGCGCCGACCAGCGCCCCGACCGCCGCCGCCGAGTCTTCGACGGCCGCGGCGGCCCCGGCGGGCGACGTCACGAAACCCGGCACCGAGCTGAAGCTCGGCGAGCGCGCGGTGGTCCCGTTCAAGTACGGCACGAACAAGTCCGGCACGATCGCGATCACCGTGACCGCGATCGACAAGGGCGACAACGCCGACCTCGCGAAGTACGGCGACAAGGCGAAGGGCATCACGCCGTACTACCTGCGCGCGACGGTCGAGAACGTCGACGGCGCCGACCTGGCCTACTCGTCGGTGTCGCTGCGCGCCCTCGGTTCCGACGGCCGCTCGACGGGCGTGATCATCACCGGCAGCACCGACCAGTGCAAGTCCGGTACGGCGGGCAAGGACTTCACCACGGCGGGCGCGAAGTTCGAGACGTGCACGCTGCAGGGCGCCCGCGAAGGCGCGACGGTCGAGGCCGCGACGTTCGACAAGGGCGACGGCTACGACAAGTCCCCGGTGGTCTGGAAGAACTGATCCCCGGCCGCCGGCCCCTCCTGACCGGCCGCCCACGACGCCAGCAGGGCCAGACCGTCCGCGGTCGGCGTGCCGGCGGGCGCGGTGTAGACGTTCAGGAGCAGGCCGGGTTCGGCGGGCAGCTCCATCGACTCGACGTCCAGGTCGAGCCGGCCCACCACCGGGTGGTTCAGCCGCTTGCGTCCGGACCGGTGGAGCCGGACGTCCTGAGAGGCCCACCGCCGCCCGAACAGTTCACTGCGCGTCGACAGTTCACCGACCAGGGCGATCAGCTCCTCGTCGTGCGGATTGCGGCCGGCTTCCATGCGCAGCTTCGCGGCCACATCGCCGGCGATCCGGTCGTAGTCGACGAAGAACGTTCTCGCCGCTTCGGGATCCAGATACACGAACCGCGCGGTGTTCGCCGGCCGGCGCGGGTCGGCCAGCACGGGCGAATACAGCGCGCGGGCGAGGTGGTTCACGGCCAGGACGTCGTAACGGCCGTTGCAGATCCACGCCGGCGCGTCGGTGATGGCGTCGAGCACCTGCCGAAGCGCCGGACGCACCGTCACGGTGGGGCGCCGGCGGCGTGGACCGCCGGGCGCCCTGGACTGCCGCGCGAGGTGGAACAGGTGGTCGCGCTCGGCCTCGTCGAGGTGCAAGGCGGCGGCCACCGCGTCGAGCACCCCGTCGGAGGCGCCGGCGAGGCTGCCGCGTTCCATCCGCACGTAGTAGTCGACCGATACCCCGGCCAGGAGCGCCACCTCTTCGCGACGCAGGCCTTTGACCCGGCGGTGGCCGCCGTAGGCGGGCAGTCCGGCCCGCTCGGGCGTGATCCGCGCGCGCCGGGAGCTCAGGAACTCCTTGATCTCGGTGCGCAGGTCGATGGTGGGCACCCCTTCACCGTAGGCCCTGTCCACGGGCGAAGGGAGGTTCTGCCGGTACCCCCGACGCCTAGGTACCGGTCGCGGTCGTGGCGATGCCGCCGTCGACCGGGATGACGGTGCCCGTGAGGTAGGCCCCGGCCCGGCCGGCGAGGAACACCGCGATGCCTGCCATGTCGTCGTCGCGGCCGAGGCGGCGCAGCGGTGCCTTCGCCGCGATCTCGTCGCCGACGGCGTCGAGCGTGGCCGCCATCATCTGCGACGGGAACGGTCCCGGGGCCACCGCGTTCACCGTGATGTGCTGCGGGCCCAGTTCCCTGGCCAGCACCCTGGTGAGCTGGTGCAGTCCCGCTTTGCTGCCGGCGTAGGAGTAGTTGGGCGACGCGGCGACGTGGATGGCGGCGATACTGCCGATGTTGACGACCCGCGCGGGATCGTCGGCGGTGCCCGCCCGGCGAAGTGCCGGGAGCAGCGCCTGCACCAGCCAGAACGGCGCCTTGAGGTTGAGGTCGAGCACTTCGTCCCAGGCCTCGTCCGGGAACGTCTCCAGCGGCTCGCGCCACATCGCTCCCGCGTTGTTGACGAGGATGTCCAGGCGTTCCGAATCGCCGGTGACCAGATCGGCGAGGCGCCGGCACTCGTCGTGCCGGGACAGGTCGGCCGGGATTGCTCGGACGTCGCCGAATCCGGACAACAGCCGCTGGGCCTCCGCGCACGCGTCCGCCTTGCGGGAACTGATGGTGACGCGGGCGCCCGCCTGCAGCAGGCCGCGCGCGATCATCAGCCCGATTCCCTGGGTGCCGCCGGTGACGAGTGCGTTCTTCCCGCTCAGATCGAAGAGGTCCGCGTGCGTGGTGAACCGGTTGACCGCCATTGATGTTCGTTCCTTCTGTCGTGGAAGCCCTGAACCGAGGTTGACAGGCGTCTTCGACGTCCGGGAGATCCTGGTGATCCAGGTACCGCGAGAGCCACCCTCGCCCGCGACCCTGCCGCCGCGACAGTTCGTCCGTACAAGTATTGTGCTCCGCAAATCTTGGGCCGGGAACGACGGCCGGGTCAGCGGGAGGCGCCGATGGCGGACGACAGGGCGGACCCGCCCCCGGAGAGCCGCCCGGACGACGACGAACTCGCCCTCCGCGACCTGCACGACCGCATCGTCGCCCACCAGCGCGCCATCGCCGAACACCTCAACCGGGACCGGCCCGCCACGCGCTCGGAAGACTGAAACCCCCTGGGTCCAGGTTGCCTTTTTGACAAGTGGAGAGGTCTCCACTAACGTCGGCGACACATCCGGAGACCTCTCCGCATCTGCCTGCCAGGGAGCCACCCATGCACTACGTGAAGCTCGGCACCACCGGCCTGGACGTCTCGCCCATCGCGATCGGCGCGATGACCTACGGCGAGCCCGACCGCGGCCACCCCGTCTGGTCCCTCGGTGAAGAGGACGCCCGTCCGCTGATCAAGCACGCCCTCGACGCCGGCATCAACTTCTTCGACACCGCGAACATGTACTCCAACGGCTCCAGCGAAGAGATCCTCGGCCGCGCGCTGAAGGACTTCGCCGATCGCGACGACGTCGTGATCGCCACCAAGCTGCGCCACCCCATGCGCCCGGGTCCCAACGGAAAAGGCCTGTCCCGCAAGGCGATCATGACCGAGGTCGACCACTCCCTGCGGCGGCTGGGTACCGACTACATCGACCTCTACCAGGTGCACCGCAACGACCACGCCACCCCGCTGGAGGAGACCCTCGAAGCGCTGCACGACCTGGTCAAGGCCGGCAAGGTGCGCTACCTCGGCGCGTCCTCGATGCCCGCGTGGGAGTTCGCGAAAGCCCTGCACCTGCAACGGGAACACGGCTGGGCGCGGTTCGTGTCCATGCAGGACCACTACAACCTGCTCGCCCGCGAGGAAGAACGCGAAATGATCCCGCTGTGCCTCGACGAAGGCGTCGGCACGATCATCTGGAGCCCCCTGGCCCGCGGCCGCCTCGCCCGCGCCTGGGACGACGCCAAGTCCACCGCCCGCGCCGAGACCGACGGCGCCTTCGCGGACATGCTCTACTCCCCCGCCGAAGAGGCGTCGAACCGCGCGATCGTCGAGGCCGTCGGGAAAATCGCCGATTCCCGCGGCGTGAGCCGCGCGCAGATCGCCCTCGCGTGGCTGCGCCGCCAGCCCGTCGTGACCGCGCCGCTGGTCGGCGCCGGGTCGATCCGGCAGATCGACGACGCTGTCGCGTCGCTGGACGTGCAGCTCACCGACGACGAAGCCCGCGCGCTGGAGGCTCCCTACACGCCGCGCTACGACTGGCAGGGCGTCTCCGACGAGGCCGAGCTGGACGCGATCCGCGCCCGCGTCCCCGGGATGGCCCTGAAGTAGCGGACCGCCGGGCCGTTCCCCCGGGAACGGCCCGGCGGCCGGTCAGGCCGCGCTGGAGCGGAAACCTCGCAGCCGCAGGCTGTTGCCGACCACGAACACCGAGCTGAACGCCATCGCCGCACCCGCGATCATCGGGTTCAGCAACCCGGCCGCGGCCAGCGGCAGCGCCGCCAGGTTGTAGGCGAACGCCCAGACCAGGTTGCCCTTGATCGTCCGCAACGTCCGCCGCGACAGCCGGATCGCGTCGGCCACCGCGCGCAGGTCGCCGCGGACCAGGGTGAGGTCGCTCGCCTCGATCGCGACGTCCGTGCCGGTGCCCATGGCCAGCCCGAGATCGGCCTGGGCCAGCGCCGGCGCGTCGTTGACGCCGTCGCCGACCATGGCCACGACCTTGCCCTCGTCCTGCAGCCGCTTGACCACGTCCAGCTTGTCCGCGGACAGCACCTCGGCGACGACCTCGTCGATCCCGACCTCCGCGGCCACCGTCCGGGCGACGGCCGCGTTGTCCCCGGTCAGCAGCACCGGAGTCAGCCCGAGCGCGCGCAGCTGGGTGATCGCTTCGGCCGACGTCGGCTTGACCGTGTCGGCGACCACCAGGACGCCGCGGGCCGCGCCGTCCCAGGCCACCGCGACCGCCGTGTGCCCCCGTTGCTCCGCCGCGGTCTTCGCGGCGGCGAGGTCGCCCGGCAGCGGCTGGCTCCAGTCTTCCAGCAGCGCCGTGCGTCCGATCAGGACGGCGTGCCCGTCGACGATCCCCTGCACGCCAAGGCCTTCGACGTTCGCGAAATCCTCGACGGCCGGCAGGTCGACGCGGTCCCGGGCACCGCGGGCGATGGCCGCCGCGATCGGGTGTTCCGACGCGTCTTCCAGGGCGCCGGCCAGCCGCAGCAGCTCGGTCTCGTCGACACCCTCGGCGGTGTGCACGGCGGTCAGGGTCATCCGGCCGGCGGTGACCGTGCCGGTCTTGTCGAGCACGACCGTGTCGACGCGGCGGGTGGACTCCAGCACTTCCGGGCCCTTGATCAGGATCCCGAGTTGGGCGCCGCGGCCGGTGCCGACCAGCAGCGCCGTCGGCGTCGCGAGGCCGAGCGCGCACGGGCAGGCGATGATCAGCACCGCGACCGCCGCGGTGAACGCCGCCGCCGCGCCGACGCCAGTGCCCAGCCAGAACCCCAGCGTCGCCACGGCCAGCCCGAGCACGATCGGCACGAACACCCCGGACACCCGGTCGGCCAGCCGCTGCACGTCGGCCTTCCCGCTTTGGGCGTCTTCGACCAGCTTGGCCATCCGCGCCAGCTGCGTGTCCGCCCCGACCCGGGTGGCCCGCACGACCAGCCGGCCCCCGGCGTTGACCGTCGCCCCGGTCACGACGTCGCCTGCACCGACCTCGACGGGCACCGACTCGCCGGTGAGCATCGACGCGTCGACCGCGGACCTGCCTTCCTCGACCACGCCGTCGGTGGCGATCTTCTCCCCCGGCCGCACGACGAACCGGTCCCCCACCGCCAGCTCCGACGTCGGGATCCGAACCTCCGCACCGCCCCGCAGCACGGCGACTTCCTTCGCGCCCAGCTCCAGCAAAGCCCGCAGCGCGGCGCCGGCGCGGCGCTTGGACCGGGCCTCGAAGTAGCGGCCGGCCAGGAGGAACGTGGTGACGCCCGCGGCGACCTCGAGGTAGATGTTGCCGGCGCCGTCCGAAGGCGCGACCGTCAGCTCGAAGGGGTGCACCATGCCCGGCGTCCCGGCCGTGCCGAACAGCAGCGCCCACACCGACCACGCGAACGCCGCCAGCACGCCCATCGACACCAGGGTGTCCATGGTCGCGGCGCCGTGGCGCAGGTTCGACCACGCGGCACGGTGGAACGGCCACGCGCCCCAGGTGACCACCGGCGCGGCCAGCGTCAGCGAAATCCACTGCCAGTAGGTGAACTGCAGCGCCGGCACCATGGCGAGCACGATCACCGGCACCGCGAGGACCGCGCTGGTGATCAGGCGCTGCCGCAACGGCCGCGTCGGATCCTCTTCGTCCACTTCGGACTCCGGCTGCGCCGGCCGGGGCAGCGTCGCTTGGTACCCCGCGGCTTCGACCGTGGCCACCAGCGTGGCCGGATCGACGCCTTCGGGGGCGCGCACGCGGGCTTTCTCGGTGGCGTAGTTGACCGAAGCGGTGACGCCGTCGAGCTTGTTGAGCTTGCGCTCGATGCGGTTGGCGCAGGACGCGCAGGTCATGCCACCGATCGCGAGTTCGATCTCGGTCATGGTCGGCTCTCCTTTCGCGGTCAGTGGCCGGTGGTCAGGGTGAATTCGGCCGTCCGCACGACACCGCCGTGGCGGAAGTCGAGGAACAGCCGGTAAGTCCCCGCGCTGGGCACCTCGGCGGCGAAGTGCACCTCGGGTCCGGGCACGGGTTCGCCGTCGGGGTGGACGTGCAGGTAGGCGAGGTCCCCACCGCGCAACGCGACTAGGTGCCCGTAGGCGCCGAGGTAGGGCTGCAGGTCGGTGACCGGGACGCCGGCCCGGCTGACGGTCAGCGTCAGCGGCGACGTCTTCCCCGCGGTCAGGTCCCCGGCGAGTTCGACGCGGTAGCCGTCGACGGTCGCGACGCGGCTGGGCGCGAAGGTCGCCGGCCGGTAGTCCCCCGCGACCGGGAAGTCGACGCCGAGGGTCATCGGCTTCCCGCCGGTGGGCGCGAAGTCGGCGAACGCGCGGTAGGACCCCGCGGCGGGCAGGGTCAGCGGGACGCTCCACGTGCCGTCCGGGGCCAATTCGGGGTGGATGTGCCGGAAGCCCGCGGTGTCCCGGCGGACCACGATCAGGTGCAGCTTCTTCTCGTGCTCGACGTCGAACGCGGTGGCCGGCCTGCCGTCCGGCCCGGTGATGCGGAAGGTGAACCGCCCGGCTTCGGCGACCGGCTCGGCGAAGGTGTAACCGTCCTGACTGGACGCGAGCCCGCCCGGGAGGCCGACCTCGGTGGCCGTCTCCGCGTGGCCCCCGCCGTGCCCGGCGTCCTCGGCGGCCGCGGTCGCGACCGGGCCGGCCGTCCTGCCCACGACGAATCCGCCGGCCGCGAGCAGGGCGAGCGCCCCGCCGAACACGGCGAGCCGTGCTGTGGTGTTCATGGCACTGTTCCCTCGGTTCTGGTCGCCGGCTAGCCGGCGAGGGTGTAGCCGGCTTCTTCGACGGCGGCGCGGACGCGCGCTTCGTCGACCGGTTCGGCACTGGTGACGGTGACGGCCCCGGTGGGCAGGTCGACGGCGACGTCGGTGACACCGTCGATCGCCCCGACCTCCTCGCCGACCGAGGCCACGCAGTGCCCGCAGGTCATGCCGGTGACGGTGAACGTGGTCTGGCTCATGGTGTCCTCCAGAAGCGTGCGGTCTCGACTCGGCCGACGATACCCCTAGGGGGTACTAGTATCAAGCGGGACCCCGGGGGAGGTTCCGCAGCGATCGATGCGAAAGCGGTTTTTCCAGCAGCGCGGGGTCGTTCTGGGCGGTGACCAACCCGGACCGGCCGGAGTACCGGCTGCCGCTCGCGCTCTACTCCGCGTCCAAGGCGGCGGCCACCATGCTGACGAGAGCGCCGAGGTCGTCGTGCGGCTGGCCACCTTGGACGCCGACGGCCCCACCGGAACGCTCCGAGACGAGACCGGGGTGCTGCCCTGGTAGCGGAGGTATCTGGCGGCGGCCGGCGTGCTCTTGAGTGCTGGCGGAAGGCCGGACACCCAGGAGGACGCCATGCCGGAGCAGTTCGAATCCCGACCCAGTCTGGCCGGCGGCGTCGTCGTCGATCGTGAACGCGGTGAGCCCGTCGCCGGAGTCCGGCTCACCGTCCAGTTGAGACTCGAGAACTCCTGCGCCCACGACGTCGCGGCCGGAATCAGCGACGCCGACGGGCGGTTTTCGCTCCTGCTGCAAGAGCAGGTCGCCGACTGGCTCGTCCGGATGGTCACCTGCGGCGAAGGCGAACCGGTGACCATCCGGGGCGCCCTCGGCGACCAGCCGGCCCAGGAGTTGGGTACCACCCGGCTGGGTGAATTCCTGGAGCTCACCATCGACGTCCCCGCTGCCGACGTCGACTGGGCCGCGTTGGCCCGCGACGGCGAAGGCCGCGTCGACGAACTCCTCGCGCTCGTCCGCGATCCCGCGGTGGTGACCGACCAGGCCGTGCGCGTCCGCGCCGTCACCGAACTCGAGACCGCGTTCCTCGACCCGTCCGGCACCCTCAGCCGGTTCGGGACGCTCCCGCCGTGGCACGCGCTCGCCCACGACCTGCCCGCCTACGAAGCGAGCCTGGGCGACCACGCGGACGCCGAACCGGTCCGGCAAGCCCTGCTGGAACTGCGCTCCCGGTTGGCCAGCTTCGCCGATCTGTCCCAAGTGGACTGGCCGATCGACTTCGGCGCGCTGGGCCGGGCCGGGCTGGCGGACGTCCTCAATCGGTACGCCGACCGTTTCACCACCGATCACCTCCTCGACGGCCCGCGGATCGCCGCGCTGCTCCCGCTCGCCGGCTACCGCGACTACCTCCTTTCGGTGTGGACGAAGCTGTGCGCCTACGACGACTACTGGCTCCAGCAAGGCGGGGAAAAGCCACTGACCGCCGCGCAGGCCCGCGCCCAGCTGACCGCCCGCTTCCACCAGGACTTCACCACCCGCGACACGGCTTCCCGGCCGGCCAACGAACTCGCGATCGGCGTCGTGACGCACATCCTCACCGAGCCCGCGCCGACCGGCTACGGCCTGCCCGCCGGCGACCTGCCCGATCGCGGCGACCTCGACGCACGGTCCTACCTGGACAAGCTGATCGGGCTTTCCGGCGTCACGGCAAGAGAACTGGGCCTGCGGTTCCGGATCGACCTCGCCCGCGCCGACCAGGTGACGAGCAGCCCGGTCGCCGAGAACGTCGCCGCCCTGCTGGGTTTCTTCCGGGACGGCTTCCAGTCCCAGCCGGACCCGTTCCACACGCCACCGGACGTGCGCAACCGCACGATCATCCCGGACGTCCAGCGCGGCCGGGCGCCGTTCTTCCTGGAGTACGAGGAGTGGCTGGCCGCGACCGCGCCCTTCCACCCCGAGAACGTCTTCTCGATGAGCCGTTCCCTCCGGGCCGGCGACCTGGCCGCGACCACGCCCGCCGAAGGACCCGCGAAAGCCTGGCAGGTCAAGGCGATCGCGGTGTTCGCCGACATCGCGAAGATCGAGAAACTGCTGCTGCAGAGCGAATACCCGCAGGCGCTGAACCTGCTCGACACGACGACGAACCGCGCCCTCGAGCTGGTGAAGGAGCAGCAGAAAGCCGGGTACCCGCTGGAGCCGCCGTTGCAGGCCCGCAAACGCCGGGCCGTCACCACGAAGGCGCAGCTGGCGGCTTTCGAGCGTTACCTGGGCTCCGGATCGGCTTACGTGAGCGAGACGCCCTACGACTTCCCGTTCCCGGGCGACTGGACCGTCAAGCGGATGACCGCCGCCCTGGTGCTGCACGCGCTGTACTTCGCGTGGGTGTGGCGGTCGGACGCCCTGCTCGCCGTCGGCCGCTTCACCGAGGCCGCGAAGTGCCTCGAAGGCCTGAGCGGCGTCGCCGTCGGCGCCGCCGGCCAGGACGACCCGGCCGGGTACCGGTCGATCCAGAACGCCGGAGTGCCCGGGCTGTACACCGACGGGCCGCTGCCGTTCACCTTCGACCGCTCGGACCGGCCGCAGGTCGTGCAGCCGGACATCGAGGCACCCGACGCCGTCCCGTACGGCAGCCTCTACGACGAATACAGCCAGCTGCGCCCGCCGAAGATCGCCGGGCTGCTGCACCGCGTCGACCGCCGGTTCGTGCTGCTGCGCCTGGGAACCGTGCTGCTCGAATGGGCCGACGCCCTGTTCCGCGCCGACGACCCGGCGAGCACCGCGCGGGCGCGCGAGCTCTACAAGGCCGTACTGTGGCTGCACGGCGACGATCCGCGCGTCAGCCCGGCCTGGCAGGCCGACGTCCTCACGCTGCTGGGCGGCTACATCAGCGCGTCGGCGAACCCGGCCGTCATCGCGCAGGTCGGGCGCGCCCGGCTCGGCTTCACCCGGATCGAGGCCGGGTTGAACTACTTCGGCGCCACCGAGGAGACCGTCCCGGTGCAGCGCTACCGCACCCTCAAGGACGCCGCCGACCGGTTCGCCGCGCTGGCCAAGGCCGCCGAACGCGACTTCCTCGCCGCCACCGCGCACCTCGAAGACCTGGCGGTCGAACGGCTGCGCACGTCGAACCTGCTGGCGAAAGCCACCGCGCAGAAGGCGATCGCCGGGGAGCAGGCGCGGATCGCCGCCTACCAGGTGCAGGTCGCCCGGCAGCAGGTCACCGACGTCGAAGCGCAGATCGCGGCGAAGAAGGCCGAGATCGCCGACCACGACAGCTTCTTCGGCCAGCTGTCCGACTTCGGCTCGGGTCTGGTCAAGACGTTCACCGGGCTGCCGGGCTTCGCGACGAAGGGCATCGGCGAAGGCTTCGCCGCCGAAGCCGGGCTCGGCGACGCGTCCGCGTCCGGTCTGCTCGGGCTCGGCGCGGGCGCGTCGGTGCTCGCCGGCTTCGGCGCGTTCTACTACGCCGGCTACACCAGCATGTCCGGCATGGCCACCGCCTACGCCGGGCGCGCCGGCGAGCTGAACCGCCTCCAGGACGTCGCCCTGCCGCTGGCGCGGGGGAACGTCGAGGCCAAGCAGCGCGAGGTCACCATCGCCAAGCTGCAGGCCACCATCGCCGACGCCGACATCCGGCTGGCCGGCGACCTCCTCGCGTTCGGCACCCTGCGCCTGCTCAACGCCGAGTTCTGGACCGCCGTCACGCAGGTGCTGCGGCGGGTCCTGCGCCGCTACCTCGACCTCGGGGCCTGGGCGGGCTGGCTCGCCGAACGCGCGCTCGCGTTCGAGCAGGACCGGCGGCTGCGCGTGGTCCGGATGGACTACCTGGCCCGCGACCTCGCCGGTGTCACCGGCGCCGACCAGCTCCAGGGCGACCTCGCCGAACTCGAGGCCACCCGCGTCGCCGGGGAACGCGCACTGGTCCCCTACCGCTACGCGGTGTCGCTGGCCGAGGAGTTCCCGCTCGCCTTCGGCGCCTTGAAGGCACACGGACGATGTTCCTTCGCCACAACGGAAGCCGCGGCCCGCGCGTTCTTCCCCGGCACCTTCGGGCACCGCGTCCGGAGCGTCACCGTCGAGATCCGGATGCTCACCGCCGGCCGCCGCGTCCGCGGGACCCTGGTCAACCACGGCGTTTCCCAGGCCAGTACGGACGAAACCCTCGCCACGCGCCCGCTGCTGCGGTTCGCCGACGCGATCGCCGTCTCCGAAAGCGGCACGCCGGTGCCCGAGGGCCACGAGGTGCTCGGCCCGTTCGAAGGCATCGGCCTCGACACCGGCTGGACGCTGCACCTCGACCGCGACGCCGGCGCCACCGCGTGGGACACCATCACCGACGTCGTCCTCCGGATCGACGGGCTCGCCCGCTTCTCCGACGCCCTCCGCCGGACGCCGGCGGTTCCCGCGCCCCGCCGGCTCCTGCTGATCTCCGCGGCCCGGTTCGCCCCGGCGGCGCTGGCCGCCGTCAAGGCCAACGGCGGCGGGCAGGTCGAACTCGACTTCGCCAAGATCCCCTACCCCGCCGGGGAAGGGAACCGTCGGATCGCCAACGTCCTGCTCGCGCTGCCGGGCAGCACCGGCCCGACGGTCACCGGCGAGCTGGACCTCGCCGGCGCGACCGCGGCGTTCACGTTCGACGCCGGGACCGCGCTCTCCAACGGCGAACCCCTGCGGCTCCCCGGCAGCCCGACGCCGGACCAGCCCCTCAACGCCGTCCTCGGGGAGCCGGTCGAGCAGCCGTGGCGGTTCACGCTCACGCCCGATCCGGGCGCCGATCTGGCGGGGCTGCAGGACCTCGTCGTCGGGATCGAGTACACCGCCGACCCGGTTCAGCTCACGGCACCACCAGCCGCGCGAGGGGCACGTGGTGCTGGCCCGCGTGCATGTCGCGGTCGCGCAGCGAGCCCTGGCTGACCGGGCGGGGGAAGGAGATCTTGACGACGTTGAGCGACGGGATCCGGAAAATCCGGATCGTGTCCTGATCGACGTGGTAGAGCGACGCGATCACCCGCTCGTTCAGGAACGTCTCGTCCGCCGCGACGCGGTAGCCGTCCGCGTCGCGCAGGAACAGCTCCATCGTGACCCAGAACGGGCCCGCGTTCTTCGACCGGACCTCGTGGGCCAGGTCCGCCAACGTCGTTTCAGGCACGGGTTTTCCCTTCGACACCGAACTCGGTCCGGAACAACTCCAGCGGCGCGCAGTCCACGACGTGGTTCAGCACGAACTCGTACGCCGCGCCGCGCTCCACCTCCGCCGGCGACGACGCGAACGCGAAGCTCGGCAGGTAGTCCATCGACGGCGTCGGCAGGTGCAGCATCAGCGGGTTGGCCACTTTCGCCACCGCCGTCGCGGTCGCCTGGTCGGGCGCGTTGACCAGCAGCATCACGCCCACCTCGCGCGGCGGCCCGGTCTCGGGCTCCAGCTCGCCCAGCACCGCGTTGTGGCCGTACAGGCGGAGGTCGAACGCGTATTCGTCCTCGGCCAGGCCGAGGGTCTGGCCGACCCGCTGGGTGATCAGCGTGCGCATCAAATCCGCCCAGGTGTCGATGTCGGCGAGGACCAGCGGGTCCCGGATCGCCGAGAACGACATCGTTTCGTACCCGGTGATCCGCGCGCCCTCCAGCTTGATCGTGTGCTGGGCGGCGTGGTGGAACTTCGATCCCGTCACGCGGACGATCCGGTCGTCGACGGCGGTGTACTCGGCGTCGCGGACGTCCAAGGTGCCGTCGGGTTCGCGCATCCGATGCGGGTTCGCGGTCTCGTAGAGCATGTGCGCGGCCACCGAGATCGGCGTGCACGCCGAGGCCGGGTCGAGCGGCTCGATGGTGAAGCCGTCCGCGTCTATCGTCGCCAGTACGCCGCCGGCGCGCGGGTTGCTCGTGCACTGGCCCCCGCATTCGATGATCTTGGCGGCGTGCCAGGTCGGCCCGGCCGGCATGCCCATCATGAGCGGGTAGGCCGCCGCGACCGCCGTGTCGGTCGCGCGGCCGGCGAGCACGACTTGGGCTCCCCCGCGCAGCGCCTCGACGATCGGCTCGTGGCCCATCGCGCCGACGATGTGTGTGCAGCTTTCGAGGGTCTCCGCGTCGAGCTCGCCCAACGGCGGCAGCGGGTGGATGCGGTCCAGGTACTCCTTCAGGCCGGTGGCGTCCTGCTCGCTGTAGATCCGCGCGACCTTCAGGTCCAGGCCCTCCTCCGCCAGCACCTCGGCGGCGATCCCGGCGACCCAGTCGACGCCGGTGTCCGTTCCGCTGGTGCCGCAGGAACCCACGATCACGGGAATCCCCGCGCCGGCGGCGGCCGTGAACAGGCTGCGCAGGTCGCGCGCCACGGCTTTGGCCGTCGTCTTCGCCGTCGCGGCGCCGAGGTAGTACGGGCCAGAGTCGGTGGAGCCGCCGTCGATGCTGATGACGTCGGCGCCCAGGGCGATCCCGCGTTCGACCGTCGCGTGGTCCCAGCCGGCGCCGAGCATGCCGCTCGGTGCCAGCACGCGCACTGTGTCCATGTCCCTCATCCCTCTCCGTTCACGCTGTGCCGGGCCCGGCCTTCGAGGGCCGCGACCAGTTCTTCGGCTCCGCGCAGACCGGCGGCCCGGCGTGCTTCGGCGGTCTGCCCGGCCAAGTGCGAGTAGACGACGATCCCGGCCGCCTCCCGCAGCAGGCTGTCCGCGGGCAGCGGTTCTTCGCCCACGACGTCGAGTGCCGCGCCGGCGATCTCGCCGCCGCGCACGGCCGCGACGAGCGCGGCTTCGTCGACGATCGCGCCGCGGGCGGTGTTGATCAGCAGGGCCGTCGGCTTCATCTGCTTGAAGGCCACCGCGTCCAGCAGTCCGCGGGTCCGGTCGGTCAGTGCCGTGTGGACGGACACGTAGTCCGAAGTGGACAGAAGCTCGGGCAGCCCGACGAACCGTACGCCCGGCCCGCGCAGGCGGGAGGTGCAGACGACGGTCATCCCGAAGGCGTGGGCCAAGGGGACGACGGCCCGCGCGGAAGCGCCGTAGCCGATGAGCCCGAGCGTCGACCCGCGAAGTTCGCGCCCCTCCGCCCGTGGCCACCCGCCGGCCGCCACCCCGGCAGCGGACTGCACGAGCCGCCGGGCGCCCGCGAGCAGCAGGCCCATCGTGTACTCGGCCACGGCGTTCGCGTTGACGCCGGGCAGGTTGCTCACGCTGATGCCCCGCCGGGCCGCGGCTTCGACGTCGATCGAGTCGTAGCCGACGCCGGTCCGCACGATGACGCGCAGCCGCGGCGCGCGGGCGAGCACGCCGGCCGTCAGCGGTTCGTTGGCCACCAGGGCGGCGTCGATCCCTGCCAGCCTCGCGACCAGGTCTTCCGGGTCGCGCCGGCCGGTCTTGGGCCAGTACACGGTTTCCAGGCCGGCGGCGCGCAGGTACTCGTCGACCTCGTCTCCCGGACGCAGGTAGTCCGTGGTGATCAGGACGCGGGTCACAGGACACGTCCGTCGGTGCGGCGGCGCTGCAACACGGCGACGCGGGCGACGAGCAGCACCGCGACCGCGGTGACGACGCCGACGTCGAGCAGCATGAACCGCCACCCGGTCACGTCGACCATGCCGCCGACCAGCGCCGGCCCGGCGAACCCGCCGCCGGACCAGCCGACGGTGTAGAGGCCGGAGTAGGTGCCGAGCACCCGGGCCGACGGGGCGAGGTTCCACAGCACGACCGCGGTGTTGACCATGAAGGCCGCCGCGCCCGCGGCCGCCACGCACATCGCCACGACGACGCCGGTGGGCGTCGGCAGCGCGGTGCCCAGCACCATCGCGGCGGCGAACACCGCCATCCCGGCGAGGATCACCCGCAGCCGCCCGAAGCGCTCGGCGAGCAGGGCGACCGGGTAGGCGGCCACGATGAAGGCCAGGCCGCTGGGCAGGGTCAGCCCGCCCGCGTCGCCGCGGGACAGCCGCAGGGTTTCCATGCCGTAGTTGGTGATCAGCGACCGCGAGGCGAACCACGCGCTGCCGAAGGCGAAGACGGCGGCGATGACCAGCAGCCGGCTGCGGTCGGCGTCGCGCACGATGTCGCGCAGGACGTCCCGCATCCGCACCCGCGGCGAAGCCTCGCCGGGCTCGGCCCGGTCCTCCTCGAGCGCGGCCCGGTAGGCCGGCGACCGGCTGTCCCGCACCTTCCAGGCGAGCACGGCCACCGAGCCGGCCATCAGCACGGCGGGGATCGCGAACGACAGCTTCGGGAAGTCGTCGACGAGGAAGAGGCTGATCAGCGCGGCGACGATCACCGTGATGCTGGAGGCGATCTTGACCGCCGCGTTGGCCCGGCTGCGCCGCTCGGGGGCGATGAAGTCCGGCAGCAGCGACTCGGCGATCGGCTTGAAGGAGTTCGCGACCAGCGCGTAGCCGAACATCGTCAGGATCAGCAGCGGCAGCGAGGCCGCGGCGTGCGGGATGAGGACGAACAGCAGCGCCGCCATCGGCATGCCGACGACGAGGTACGGGATGCGCCGGCCCCACGCCGTGCGGGTGCCGTCCGAGCGGTTGCCCATCCACGGCTGGACGAAGATGCCGAGCAGGTTGTCCATCCCCATCAGCGCGCCGATGAGCGCGGCGCTGCCGAGGTGCTCGCGCAGCAGCGGCGGCACCTGCGAGTCGTACAGGTTCCACGTCGATTCCTGGGCGAAGACGGCCAGGGCCACGAAGAACGTGATGCGCCCGGTCCGGACGCGCGGGGTGGTCAACGTCATCGTCGGCCCCTTCCGTTGGTCATGGCGGCCACCGTACTTTTGCTATAGCAAGATGGTCAATAGTTGCAAATGGGTTTTGCCGTAGGCTGTGGGTCATGATGGGCGAAGCACTGCAGACCGACACGCTGGCCGACCGCGTGTACCGCGCCCTCCGCGACGCGATCACCACCGGCGAGCTGCGCCCGGGCCAGAAGGTCACCGAGCGCGGGTTCGCCGAGCAGCTGTCGGTCAGCCCGACCCCGGTGCGCGAAGCCATCCGGCGCCTGGAGCAGGACGGCCTCCTCGAACGCGCCGGGCCCCGGACGGTCAAGGTGGCGATGTTCGGCGGCGTCGCCGTGCAGGACCTCGCGGAGGTCGAGGTGGGCCTGCGCGGGATGGTGGCCCGCTTCGCGGCCCGGCACGCGGCGCCGGAGCAGCTGGACCAGCTCGACGCGATCCTCGACGAGGCCGACGACCTGCTGATCCTCATCAAGCAGCGCCACGAGTCCGGGCAGGAGGTGACCAAGCACGTCGGCCGGCTCTTCGACGCGGTGCAGCGGTTCAACGGGGTGGTCGAGTCGTGCGCGGGCAACCCGGTGCTGGTGCGATTGCTCGACCAGACGCGCGTGTTCTCCTCCCCCGAGCGGCGTTCGCGGGTGCTGGAGCGGGTGAGTGCGGACGAGACGTTCGGCTTGGACCGGTACACGACCCACCGGCAGCTGGTCCAAGCGCTGCGGGCGGGCGACTCGGCAGCGGCCGAGGCGCTGGTGCTGGCGGACGCGCGGGGCGGGCTCGGCGATCTGCTGGCCGGCCCCACTCCCCCGGCGGGTTAGGTCGAGGCGGCGCGGCGGGCGAGCGGTGGCGCCGGCCCCGGTGGGTCGGGCCGGCGACTGTCGAGGGGGTCCGGCGGCTGGTCCGACGACATGAATGAGTCATTCAGGTCGTCGGACGAGGTGAATGACTCATTCACCGCAATCGCGGCCGAGCCTGCTCCAGCGAGCCCGGCCGCTGAGCCCGGCCGGCGATCCGCTCCGCGATCGCCCTGCCGAGTCCCTCGGTCGTCCCTTGCCCACCGAGGTCCGGGGTCCGCACCTCCGGCCGCTTCGCCAACACGCCCTCGATCGCGGCCACCACGTCCGCCGCCGCGGTGGGCTCGCCCAGGTGGTCCAGCATCATCGCCCCGCTCCAGATCTGGCCGATCGGGTTGGCGATCCCGCGGCCCGCGATGTCCGGCGCCGATCCGTGGACCGGCTCGAACAGGCTCGGCCACGTGCGGTCCGGGTTGATGTTCGCGCTCGGGGCGATGCCGATCGTGCCGGTGCAGGCCGGCCCGAGGTCGGACAGGATGTCGCCGAAGAGGTTGCTCGCCACCACGACGTCGTACTTTTCCGGGCCGAGCACGAACTTCGCGGCCAGGATGTCGATGTGGTCCTTGTCCGCGGTCACCCCGGGGTAGTTCGCCGCCATCGCGGCCGCCCGCTCGTCCCAGTACGGCATCGAGATCGAGATCCCGTTGCTCTTGGTCGCCCACGTCAGGCGCCGGCGGCGGGTGAGCGCCAGCTCGAAGGCGTACCGCAGCACGCGGTCGACGCCGACGCGGGTCATCACCGTCTCCTGCAGCACGGTTTCCCGTTCGGTTCCTTCGAAAACGCGGCCGCCGACGCTCGAGTACTCGCCCTCGGTGTTCTCCCGGACGACGAGGAAGTCGATGTCGCCCGGCTCGTGGTCGCGCAGCGGCGCGCGCACACCGCGCAGCAGCCGGACCGGCCGGAGGTTGACGTACTGGTCGAAGCCGCGGCGGAACTTGAGCAGGCTGCCCCACAGCGAAACGTGGTCGGGCACCACGTCCGGCCACCCCACCGCGCCGAAGAAGATCGCGTCGAACCCGGCCAGCCGCTCGTGCCAGTCCGGCGGCAGCATTTCGCCGTGCGCCAGCCAATAGTCGGCGGAGGCGAACCCGAATTCGGTGGCGTCGAGGGCAAAGCCATGACGGTCGGCGGCGGCTCGCAGGCAGCGCAGGCCTTCCGGCACGACCTCGCGGCCGATGCCGTCGCCGGGGATGACCGCGATGCGGTAGCGGTGGGTCAACGGAGGCTCCTCGGAGTGGGGAGCCTCCACTGTGGGCGGTGGCCGGCGGGCCGGGCAAGACCGGCCGCGGCAACCTATCCTTTCCCTCATGGAAAGACTGGACGACCTCGCCTTCTTCCACGTGGTGGCCGGCCGCGAGACGCTCACCGCGGCCGCGCGCGAGCTGGACGTCTCGCTGCCCGTGGTCAGCAAGCGCCTCAAGGCCCTGGAACAACGGCTCGACGTCCGCCTGGTGCACCGCGGCACGCGCCGGCTCACGCTGACGTCCGAAGGCGAGCTGTACGCCGCCCGCGTCGCGGAAATCCTCGACCAGGTCCGCGAACTGGACGACCTCGTCAGCCACCGCACCGGCGACCTGCGCGGTTCGATCGTCGTCCAGGCGACCCTCGGGTTCGGCCGCGCCCACGTGGCGCCACTCGTCGGCGAGTTCACCGCGCGGCATCCGCAGGTGCACGTCCGGCTCCACACGTCGGCGCTGCCCCTGCGGCCACACCGGCGCGAGTTCGACCTGGCCGTGCACGTCGGCGTGCCGCCGGACTCGACGCTGCGGATGCGCCGGCTGGCGCGCAACCGCCGGGTGCCGTGCGCGGCACCGTCCTATGTGGAGCGGCGCGGCGCACCGGAGCGGGTCGAGGACCTGGCCGGCCACGACTGCATAGTGCTGCGGGAGAACGAAGGCGACTTCGCGGTGTGGCGGTTCGGCTCCGCGGCCAACCCGCGCCAGGTCCGCGTGCGCGGCAGCCTGTCGAGCAACGACGGCGACGTCGTGACCGGCTGGGCGCTGGCGGGCCACGGCATCGCGATGCGCTCGGAGTGGCAAATACGGTCCCATGTGGACAGTGGTGCGCTGGTGCGGGTGCTGCCCGGGGTACCGACCCCGCCCGCGGACGTCTACGCCCTCCTCGCCGACGACGTCCACGTGCCCCGCCGGGTCGCCGAGCTGATCGACCACCTGGCCGCGCGCCTCCCGGAGCGGCTTGCCGCCAGTTCGTAGACTGTGACGATGGACTGGGAACCGACGCGACGGTCGCTGCACGGCGTGGCCGAGCTGCTGCTGGCGGGCCCGCAGCACCGCGCGACCGGGCGCATCGACCTGGCCGTGGCCGACGGCGGGTTCGCGACGGCCGCCGAACCAGCGTTGCGCGTCGAAGGGAACGAACTCGTGGCCGGTGGCACCCGCGTGCGGCTCGCCGGGCGCACGTACGCCGAAGCGGCGGCGGAGGCGGGGATCGAGGCGGGCGAACCCGCGGGCGTCTACTCCGGCGGTCCCGGCATCCGGCCGGACGAGACGATCGTCTTCGCCGCCCACGCGCTGAAGCTGCTGCTACAGGCCTTCGCCGACGGTGACCGCGCGCTGCGCGAGTTCGCGCCGGGTTCGGTGCCGATCCTGTGGCCGGAGCACTTCGACGTCGCGATCGCCCTCGACGAAGTGAACTACGGCGTCTCCCCCGGCGACGGCCACCTCGGCGAGCCCTACGCCTACGTCGGCCCGTTCACGCCGCGCCACGGCGAGTTCTGGAACGCGCCCTTCGGCGCCGCCCGTCCGGTCGCCGAACTCGGCGGCGGTTCCGCGATCGCCGCCTTCTTCGCCGAGGGCCGCGCCCTCACCGCCGAGGGGCGCTCAAACCGTCCAGGATGAGGGCGAGCATCGACGCCGACCGGTCCTCCGGCCCCAGGGCGGCCCGCCAGAGGGCGCCGGTGAGCTGCAGGAAGTCCCGGGGGTCGGCGTCGGCGCGGATGGTGCCGTCGGCCTTGCCCGCGTCGAGCAGCCGGGTGATGGCGGCGATGACCGGGCCGTAGGTCTGCTCGGTGATCGCCTGGTGCGCGCCGGGGCTGAGCGCGTCGCCGAGGCCGTGCTTCTTCCGCATGGCGGCCACCAGGTCGACCGTCCACTCCCGCAGCGCCTCCACCGGGGGTTGCTTCGCCAGCAGTTCCTCGACCGACTCGAGGAGCCGGTCGACTTCGTGCTGGTAGATGGCCAGCACGAGCGCTTCGCGGGTCGGGAAGTTGCGGTAGAGCGTGCCGGGCCCGACGCCGGCGAGCTGCGCGATCCGGTTCATCGAGACGTCACCCCCTTCGGTGAACGCCTCGCGCGCGACCTGCAGGATGCGCGCCCGGTTCTCCCGGGCGTCCGAGCGGACCATGGGGCTCCCTGCTATCCGGAGATGTCTCCAGAACCATAGGCGAGCGCACCTCGCCGCGCCAGCTCCCCCTCCCGGCTTTGCGAGGGTTTCCCCCGGCCGGCCCGCCGTCAGCCGGCCTCGTACAGTTCGGCGTCCAGGATGGTCCGCCGGGGCACCGCGTGGCCGCGGTGCATCTTGACGAGCAGGTCGACCGCGCCCACGGCGAGGCGGTGGGTGTCCTGGACCACGGTGGCCCGCAGCGGGCTGCTGCCGGCGTCGATCAACGCCCGGGCTTCGAGGACGCCGTCGATGCCGACCACGACCGTCTCGCGGGTGGCCGCCGGCGGAGTGGCCAGGAGGGCGTCGACCGCGCCCAGCGCCATCTCGTCGTTGGTGCAGAAGATCGCGTCGAGACGGCCGTCCTCCGGCAGCTGCCGGAGGTGGGCGCGGACGGCGTTGTACGCGCGTGAACGCACGAACTCGCACCGGTCGTCGACGGTGATCTCGACGTCGGGCAACGCGGCGCGCAGCGCTTTTTCGCAGCGCTGCTGGCGGCCGTCGTGTTCCCGGCTGGCGACGATCAGCACGCGCGGGAGGGCCTTCCCGCGTAGCCGCTTGACCAGCCAGTTTCCGGCCATCTCCCCGAGTTCGCCGGTGTCGTAGCCGATGAAGGCGGTCTTGGTCGGGTATCGGGCTCGCCGGCAAAGGGATCGAGATCGGCGAAGACGACCGGCAGGCGGGATTCCCGGCAGAACGTCGCCAGGTCGTCGCGCAGCCGGAGCACTTCGCCGGCGACGACGATGCCACCGATGTAGGCGTTCTTCCGGCTGAGGACGCGGCGCAGGTGGTGCGCCTGCGCGCCGGCGTCGTAGTCCCGGTCCGGGACCCGGAGCACGAGGTCGACGTCGTTGCGGTCGAGCGCGCTGTGCACCTGCTGCACCAGGTCGGCCAGGTAGTACTTCTGCGTGAAGGCCGAGGTCATCATGAAGGCCGCGGCGGATCGCTTGCGGGTGCGCCGCAGCGCGATCCAGAAGATCCCGGCGACGACGGCGGACACCACGGCGGACCAGATCACCGTGGCGCCGGCCGAAATCCCGGCTTGCAGCGCTTTGGTGAGCGCGGCCAGGATCACGCCGCTCAGCACGGACGTCGTCACCGCGAACAACGCCGGGGTGCGGTCGCGATCCAGCCGGGCCATGGTCGGCTCCCCCTCCGTCGACGGCGCTGTCCCGGAGGGCGATGATACGGCGGAAGCGCCGCTACCGGCTCACGGGACGAGAGCCGAGGCGGCGCACAGCGCGGCCCAGGTCGCGGCGAACGCGGCGACCTTCTTGCGGGCGGACCGGTCGGGCAGGTTCATGCCGAAGACGACGGCGTCGGCGGCGTCGGACGCCACCCGGGCGGCGAGCGCGACCTGCAAGGGCTTCCCGACGGGGGCGAACACCATCGCGAGACCGATCGCCGCGTCGCGGGCGCCGATGCCCGCGGTGAGCGTCCGCACGGCGGCGGTGACCCCGCCGGTCGGGGTCGTCAGGCCGCAGGGCTTGGCCAGCACGCGCGGCGCGGCGATGATCGTGACGCTGTAGGCGGCGGTCACCGCTCCGAGAACGCGGGTCAACGCGGGCATCGGCCTCTCCTTCGGTTCGTGAGGCCTCCGCTTACCCGGTGGAAACGCTGCCAAACCGATGCGGGTCCGGCTCCGAATGCCGGGGAAACGGGATCAGGAGGGGTGCGAGTGCCGACGTGGACGAGCCGGGTGCTCGACGCCGCCGCCGTCGTGCTGCCCGGCATCGGCCGGGTCCGGGCCCAGAAGGAGCCGTTCGCGCGGGCGTGGGAGGAAGCGGGCCGGGCGGCGCTCGCCTCGGGCCGGCCACTGTGGGTGGCGCTCGGCGACTCGATGACGCAGGGCATCGGCGCGGACACCGTCGCGGGCGGCTGGGTTCCGCAGCTGAACGCCCGGCTGGGGGCGCCGTTCGCGGTGCTGAACCTGTCGGCTTCCGGGGCCCGGGTGGCGGACGTCCTCGAGGACCAGCTGCCCCGGCTGCCCGCGCAGGCGGCCTTGGTGACGGTTCTCGTGGGCGCCAACGACATGCTGACGCGGTCCCGTCGCCACGGGGTCGCGGACCGGTTCGCGCGGCTGTTGGCGGAGCTCCCGCCGGGCCGGTCGGTGGTGGCGACGCTGCCGAGGCGCACCGCGGCGGCCCGGGAGGTCAACGCACTGATCGACACCGCGGCGGCGCAGGGCCGGGTGCGGGTGGCGGATCTGCGCGGCCCGGCGCTGGGGCCGATCCGGGGGACCCTCGCGGACGACTGGTTCCACCCGAACGAGGTCGGCTACGCACGCATCGCGGGGTTGTTCGAGGCCCCGGTCCGCGCGACGGCACCCCACGGCTGCCGAGACTGACGCGGCTGCGCCCCCGACGAGCCGGACGCCGCCACGGGCGGGCGCGCGCCGGACGAGGCCGCCACGGGAGCGGCGCACGGCGGCCGGGCCCTGCCGCCCGCTCGCCCCAACAAGCCGGTCAGTGCGGGAGCGAGTCGTAGACTTTCCTTGCGCTGCCACCGAAATCCCCGGCCGGCGGGTGATCGGCCCGGTACTCGACCAGCACCCGGTCCCGTCCGGCGCGGAACAAGATCTGCCGCGGGCCGTCGGTCCCCGGGGACGCACAGCCGGAATCACCGATCGGAGCCGGCAACGCCGCCCAGCCCGCTCGGTCTCGCACAGGAACCGGGTATCGGCGGCCGCCGCGTCCGGGTCGCGGAGATCGTCTGGGTGACCGTCACCGTCTCCTTCGCCGCGGGCTCGCGGGTGCAGCCGATCTTGACGTTGGTGCCGGCCACGGAGAACGCCTCGTGCTGCGTGAACGACTCGCTCCACGTCCCGTCGGCCGTGAGCGCGGTGAACAGCTCACCCGGCAAGGCGTCACACGGCTTCGCGGTCAGGTCGTACGGCGCCGGGTACCGGTACCCGGGCGCGGGTTCCGGCCCGCCGGCGAGCCGGGCGGCGACGCCGTCGATCAGCCTGGCCGGCACGCCCTCCCCGCCAGGGATGACGGCGAAGTGGGTCAGCTGCAGCTTCGCCGCCGGGAAACCACGCCGACGTCGAGCACGCCGTCCTGCCGGTCGTACCGGATGCCGTGGCTCGTCGCCGTACCGGTCACCTTCTGCTCGCCGACGGTCAGCAGGACCACGGGTGTGGAGCTCGGGCTCGCCGGCTCGACCGGGCCCCCGCAGGAGTTCGTCCCGGGCGCCGTGGTCTTCACGACCGCGGACGCGTACTTCAGGGCCGCCGCGGCGACGACGTCCGAGCCGAGCACGGCGCAGGCGTCGAACCCGGTGGCCGCACCCGTACCGGGGACGGTCTCGATGTCCACGGCGGGCGTCGCCGGCGACGGCGCGGCACCGGGCGCGTCGAACCCCGGAGACGAGCCCGCGCACCAACGGGACCAGGACGATCGCCAGCAGCACGGCGAGCACCAGCAAGAACTTCCGGTTCCGCCCACCACGGGACAACTCGGTCATCCACCCTCCGCCAGCACGGTGATCAGCCTATCGGGCCGCCTTCAGCCGCAAGGCGGGCACAAGGAAGACGACGCCGCCGAGGGTGGCGTACCCGGCCGGCGTCGTCAGGGACGCACCGTCCTTTGTGGCCTGCAGGATGAACGAAGTCCGCGGTCGATCGCCGACGGCATCCGGTTCCGCGGCTGCGAGTTCCTCGACGCCGCCGCGGAGCACCCCGGCCCCGGACACCCCCGTGCACCAAGCCGCCCTCGGCCACCGGCAGTGGTTCCCGCAGGTCAACCGGCTACGAACCGCCGCTGAGCTGCTCCTTCCGGCGCAGGAGCGCGGCCCGGCCGCGGCGGACGGCTCGCAGCCGCAGCAGCGCCACCCCGCCGAGCACGAGCACCACGACCAGCAGCCCGGGCTCGACCCGGTGCCGCAGCGTCGTGACGACCAGCGCGCCCGCGGTGAACAGCAGCCAGGCCGCCACCCCGAGCCAGCCGGCGACGACCCGGTCGCGGGCGAACAGCGGCGCCCGGCGGGTCACCGCCCAGGCGCCGAACACCGTCCAGGCCAGCCCGATCGCGACGAGCACGCCGAACGCGACCTTCGTCCGCGGGGGCAGGCCGGGTTCGGTCGCCCACAACACCCCCACGATCCCGCTCCCGAGGAGCCCGGCCAGGGCCACCGTCACGTAGCCCACCCGCCGCCGCAGCGACAGCGGCGCCTCGAGCCGCTTGATCACCTCGTCCGGGGTCATACCTCGTACTCCTTCCGCGTCAGTTCCTCGCGCAGCAGCCGCCGGGCCCGGTTGAGCCGCGACTTCACCGTGCCGACCGGCACGTCGCAGATCTGGGCGCACGCCTCCAGCGGGAGGTCTTCGAGGTAGAACAGCAGGAGCACCTCGCGTTCCCGGACCGGCAGCGCGCCCAGGGCCTCGGCGAGCACCTCGCGGTCGACGATCGCGTCGCTCTCGTCCGGGCCGGCCGGTTCTTCCGTAGGCTCGGGGCCGGACCGGGCGTAGCTGTCGCGCAGCCGGTTCGTCACCGCCCGGCGGGCGATGGTGAACAACCACGGCGCGAACCGCTCGGGCCGGCGCAGTTTCGGCAGCCCGTGGAACACCGCCAGCCAGACTTCCTGCACGACGTCGTCGTCCGGCCCGGCGAGCATCCGCCGGACGTACCGGTCGACCGCCCCGTGCCAGCCGCGCACCAGCTCGGGGAACGCGTCGCGCTCGCCGAGCTGGCACCGGACGATCAGCAGCTCATCGCTCATCTGCCCTCCTTCCCCCGTTCAGTCGGGGAAGGAGGGCAGGGGGTTCACGGACCCTCAGCTGAGCGGGTAGTGGATCAGCTCCACGCCGCCGGAGGCGTAGTTCGGCACGTCGGCGGACACGGCCTTGCCCTCCGGCGAACCGAGCGCCGCCGCCATGGCATCGGCCGATTCGAAGTCCGCGTGGAAGACCGCGAAGTACTTGCTCTCGCCACTGAGCGAGGCCACGTCGAAGGAGTACTGCCACGACACCAGCCCCGGGAGCTTCTCGGCCAGCGGCAGGTGCGTCCGGACGTAGTACTCGCGGAAGTGGGCTTCGTCGGCGGGCGGCGGGTAGAGCACGGTGAGGCGGTGCATCGGGATCCTCTCGGCCGGGTCTGTCTCCCCCAGCCTGGCACAGGTCAGCGGCTCCCGGTGGTCCCGAACGTGTCGGCCACCCAGTCCGCGATGTACGTGCTGACGTGCGGCAGGTGGTCGAGGCCGATGTGCTCGGTCGCGCCCTCCTCCGAGGTGAACACCCGCAGCTCGCGACGCGGCGAGTTGACCGCCTGCTCGTACGACCGGTGCGCGTACTCCAGCGGGATCTGCCGGTCGTGCTCACCGTGGGCGATCAGGAACGGCACGGTGATCTTCTCGACGACGCCGTCGAGGTGGACGTCGTCGGCGAACTCGATGAACGCGTCGAGGTCGTCGTGGCCCCACACCCACAGCGCGTGCTCCCAGTAGTGCGGGACCGGCCGCTCGCCTTCGCGTTCGAGACGCCGGCGCTGCACCGCGCCCCAGTCGTGGTTCGCGCCCCAGGCGACGCAGAGCGCGAACCGCTTCTCGAACGCCGCCGCGCGGGGCGCGTAGTAGCCGCCGAGCGACCAGCCGGTGATCCCGATCCGGCCGGTGTCCACATCGGACCGTGTCTCGAGCCAGTCCACGGCCGCGCCGGCCCAGGCTTCGGCGTCGATGCGGGCCGTGAGTCCTTGCAGCCGCAACGCTTCCCCGGTGCCGGGCTGGTCGAGCATCAGGCACGAGACGCCGCGGGCGGCCAGCTCCTGCCAGTGGCCCGAGCCGTACATGTGTTCCTTGGTCGAGTCCAGGCCGTTGACCAGCACCACCACCGGCGCCGACGCGCCCGCGGAGCTGAAGTAGGCCGGCAGGGTCGTGCCCTCGTACGGGATCGCCACCCGGGAGACGCCGGGATCGCGCAAGGCGAAGGACTTCCGCGCGAGGTCGAGGACCCGGCGGTACGTGGGCAGCCGGTTCGGGTCGGCGTGGGCGAGCATGCGCTCGGCCTGGCAGAGGTAGTTGGTGGCCCGGAAGTACAGTTCGCCGGCCGTGCGGGCGTGGCCGGCTTTCTCGGCTTCTTCGGCTTGGCCGACGAGCTGGTCGGTCAGCGCGGTCCACGCGCGCAGGAAGTCCGGCGTTCCGGCGTCCGAACCCCGGGCCGCGGCCTCGCGGATGGGCCGGCAGGCGCGGTCGACCTCGTCGATCAGCCCGCCGCTGTTGAGCGCGGCGACCACGCCGAGGTTCCAGACGTAGTTGCCGGGGAAGTATTCGAACACGGGGTTCCTTTCAGGTTCGGGCGGCTTCGCTGATCGACTTGACGCCGCCGTGCGCGGTCAGGCCGCCGTCGACGGGGATGTCGGCGCCGGAGATGAAGGAGGCCGCGTCGCCGATCAGGAACGCGACGAGCGCGGCGACCTCCTCGGCGGTCCCGGTGCGGCCGAGCGGGGTCTCGGCGACGTTCGCGGTGCGGAACCCGGGCGGCGCCGAGGCGGTCATCGGGGTTTCGATGTAGCCGGGGTGCACGGCGTTGACGCGGATGCCGCGGCCGCCCAGTTCGAGGCAGGCGGCCTTGACGAAGCCGCGCAGCGCCCACTTGCTCGCGGTGTAGGCGACCGGGTAGTGCCCGGTCAGCGCGGCGGCCGAACCGGTCACGACGATCGACCCGCCGGCCGGCATCAGCGGCACCACCGCCCGCACCGCGCGCAGGACACCGCCGACGTTGACGTCGTGCACGTGCGCCAGCCCGGCGGCGTCCAGCTCGTCGAGCCGGGCCCGCCAGGTGACGCCCGCGCTCGCGACGAGCCCGTCTACCCGCTCCAGGCTCGCGGCGAGCGCGGCCCAGCCGGCGTCGTCGGTGACGTCGAACCGGTGGTGCTCGACGCCGGGCAGGCCGGGGTCTTCGGCGCGGTCGACGCCGATCACCCGCGCCCCGTCCGCGGCCAGCCGCCGCGCGGTCGCCGCGCCGATGCCCTGCGCCGCGCCGGTGACGACCACGACCTCGCCGGTCACCGCGACCGCCGCCGCGGCCGGGGGCGGGGGCGGGCCGGGCGGACCGGCGGGAGCTCGACGCCGGGGACGACCGTGTTCCGGATCGTCCCGATGCCTTCGACCGTCATCTCCACGACGTCGCCCGGCCGCAGGGGTTCACGCGTACTGCCGCGGCTCCACAACTCGGCGAGGCAGCCGCCGTTGCCGCAGGTGCCGGACCCCAGGACGTCGCCAGGCCGGGTGCGGGTGCCGCGGGCGGCGTAGGCGGCCAGTTCCTCGAACGGCCAGCCCATGTTGGACAACAGGTCGTGACCGACCTCCTCGCCGTTGACCGAGACTCGCATGTCCAGCCGGAGGAAGCCGCCGGTGTCCCGGTAGGACTCGAGTTCGTCGGCCGTCACGAGCCACGGCCCCAGCGTCGTGGCGGAGTCCTTGCCCTTGGCGGGGCCGAGGTTGACCTTCATCTCGCGCAGCTGCAGATCCCGGGCGGACCAGTCGTTGAAGATCGTGTAGCCGAAGATCCCCTCGGGGCCGAGGACCGCGGCGACCTCCAGTTCGAAGTCGAACCGCCGCGAGCCCGGCGGGATCGGCACGTCGTCGTGCGCGCCGATCAGGGCGACCGGGTTGGTGAAGTAGAACGTCGGCGCCTCGTACCACTCCGGTGGCACGGCCCCGGGCGCGACCATGGCCTCGACGTGCTCCTCGAAGGCGACGAAGTCCCGGACGGCCGGCGGGTCGAGCGGGGGAAGCAGCCGCACCTCGGCCAGCGGCACCGACGTCCCACCGGGGACGGCCGAGCCGCCGCGGACCAGGTCGAGCACGGTCACCCCGGCCGGGAACGCGTGGACGCCGTCGCCGGAGACGACGCCCGCGTGCACGGTTCCGCCGTGCTCGTAGGTCGCGAGGCGCATCAGACCGGCGGGGCCACGAACAGGCCCTGGTCCGGGTCGTTGAACGACCGCCGCGCGACGAACTCGTTCATCGCGTTCGCCGTGCCCCACTGGTCGGACACCTCGGGGTCGCTGAAGTCGTAGAGGTGCGGGTGCCAGGTGTCCTCGTCGACGTGCTCCAGCTCGGTGGTGTACTCCATCGTGTTGCCGTGCGGGTCGAGGAAGTAGCTGAAGGTGTTGTTGCCCGCCAAGTGCCGGCCGGGACCCCAGATCTTCTCGACGCCCGCGCGCAGCAGCCGCCCGGTGCCGCGCATGTACTCGTCCAATCCGCGCATTTCGAACGACACGTGGTGCAGCGACGGGTGCGGGCAGCGCGCGATGGCCATGCTGTGGTGCCACGAGTTCACCCGCAGGAACCACATCATCTCACCCATCCGCGGGTGCGTCAGGATGTCGGACAGCCGGAACCCGAGGTGCTTCTCGTAGAACGCCCGCGTGGCTTCGGGGTTCGCCGAGTTGATCACGACGTGGGAGAGCCGGACCGGCACCGGTTCGCCCGCCTCGATCCTGCGGTGTTCGCGGACCGCGACGTCCGCGCTGATCTCGATGGTGCGGCCCTCGTTGTCGAAGAACCGGAACCCGTAGCCCCCGCCGGGGGTGTGCAGGGCGCGGGGCTCGTGGACGAGGGTGACGCCGCCGGTGGCCAGCCGGGCGGCGAGGGTGTCGACGTCGGCCGCGGTGGCGACGCCGAACGCGATCAGGTCGATGCGCTTGTCGCCGGCCCGGCGCAGCCGCACGACGTACTGCTCGGGCGAGCCCTCGGCGGCGAGGAAGGCGACCCCGGAGTCGGTGTGCTCGGTCTTCAGGCCCCACGCGCCGGTGTAGAAGTCCTGCTGGCGGGCGAGGTCCGGCACGGCGAGGTCGACGTGCCGCAGGTGGGTGATCATCGTTCTCCTCAGGGGTCAGGCGGGCTGGGTGACGAGGGCGGCGATCCGGGCCATCAGCCCGGGGACGTCACCGGGTTCGCGGTCCACAAGCCACTGTCCGAGTTGGACGGACGCGGCGACGACCTCGGCCGCCCGGGCGTACCGGCGCTCGGTGAACGCGGTCCACACGTCCTCGTCCAGGGTGTCCGCGGCGAGCAGCAGCTCGGTCAGCACCGCGGCGTCTTCGAGGGCCTGGGCGCCGCCCTGGGCGAGGGTGGGCGGGCAGGAGTGCGCGGCGTCGCCGATGAGCACGACCCGGCCGCGGTGCCACGGCGCCGGCAGGACGTGCGTTTCGAACCACGTGTAGTTGACCCGCGCCGGGTCGGTCAGCGTGGCGCGGATGTCGTCCCACGGGCCGTGGTAGGCCGCCGCGAGCTCGCGCATGGTGGCGAGCTGCTCGTCCGGTGACAGGCCGCTGCGGTCTTGGGCGTCCTCGACGACGTAGGCGTACAACGTGTCCTCGCCGGTCGGGCAGTACCCGGCGATGTAGGACGGCCCGCCGTAGCACAGGTCCGTCCGGGTCACCGACGCCGGCCGCGGGCCGAACGCGCGCCAGATGCCCATGCCGGTCGGCCGGGTCTCCAGCGCGATGCCCAGCAGCCGGCGGACCGCCGAGCGGATCCCGTCGGCGCCCACCACCAGGTCGTAGCGCCCGGTCGTGCCGTCGGAGAACCTGACGTCGACGCCGCCCGCCTCCTGCGCCAGCGCGGTCACGGTGCACCCGAAGCGCAGCTTCACCCCGGCCGAACCGGCTCGCTCGGCCAGGATCCGCGCCAGCTCCGGCCGCGGCATCCCGACCGTGGCCGGGAGGTCGGGCCCGCCGGTGCGCGCGTCGGGGATTTCCGCGAGCAGGGTGCCGTCCGGCGCGCGCAGCCCGAGGCTGTCGAAGCCGTACCCCTGCGCCCGCACGGCTTCCCAGACGCCGAGCTTGCGCAGCTCGCGCAACGCGTTGCCCTGCAAGGTGATACCGGAACCCGCGGTCGTCGTGTCCGGCTTGATCTCGACGAGGTCGACCGCGACGCCGTGGGCGGCGAGCGGGATCGCGGCGGCGGTGCCGGCGAGGCCGCTGCCGACCACGAGGACGGTGTGCACGGCGGGCATGGGGACTCCTTCGTCCGGTCCGAAGTGGACTACTTGACGGCGATCGGGGCGACGGGCGCGCCGACCGCGCCGGTCACGGGCAGCGGGTCGGCGGTCAGCCAGAACTCGTAGCGGCCGTCTTCCGCGCAGTCCGCGGCGAGCGCGTCGAGGTCCCACATCTCGCCGAGGAACAGGCCGATGTGCGGGATGGCGACCTGGTGCAGCGGCTGGAAGGCGTCGTCGAACTCGTTGGGCCGGACCTCGAACCCCCACGTGTCGGTGGCGATCGCGGCGATCTCGGTGCCGTGCAGCCAGTCCGCGGTGGTGAACGACAGCCCCGGTGCAGGCCCGCCGGCGTAGTCGTCCCAGCCTTCGCGCCGCGCCCGCGTGAGCCGGCCGGTCCGCACCAGGAGCAGGTCGCCGCGGCCGACCCGGGCGGTTTCCCCTTGCGCCGCCAGGGTTTCTTCGAGGTGGGCGACGGTGATCGCGAACCCGTCCGGCAGTTCGCCGTCGGTGCCGAGCGCGCGGCCGACGTCGAGCAGGACCCCGCGTCCGGCGATCCGGCCGGAGGTGGTCTCGATGCCGGTGACCTGGTCGCCTTCGCTGGTGACGACGTCTCCGGCGCGGCGGCCGTTCCAAGCGAGACCGTGGTCGAAGATGTGGCCGAGCCCGTCCCACTGCGTCGAGGCCTGCAGCGGCATGAACACGACGTCGTCGGCGCCGCCGATCCCGTGCGGGAAGCCCTGCGTGCCGCGCTCGGCGTCCAGGCCGGTGTCGAGCATGGTGTGCACCGGGTTGGTGCGGCGGCGCCAGCCTTTCTGCGGCCCGTTCGCGTCGAACCGCTGGGCCAGCGGGAAACTCACGCCGCGCCGGACGAGCGCGGCTCCTTCGCGGCGCTTGGCGTCGTCGAGGAAGTTCAGCGTGCCGAGGACGTCGCCGGCGCCCCAGCGGCCCCAGTTTGAACAGCGTTTCGCGGCGGCGGCGATCGCGGCTTCGGGATCGGTGCGGTCCATGCGCCCACCGTCCGGCACCGGCCCGCATCAGGGAAGACGAAATAGCCTATGCGCGGTATCACCGCGATGGATAACCTGAGGTCGTGAACCTGGCGAGCCTCGACCTCAACCTGCTGGTCACGCTGGACGCGCTGCTGGAGCACCGCAGCGTGAGCCGCGCGGCGGAGCAGGTCGGCCTCAGCCAGCCCGCGGTGTCGGCCCAGCTCGCGCGGCTGCGCCGGCACTTCGGCGACGACCTGCTGGCCCGCTTCGGCAACACCTACCGCCTCACCCCGCTCGCCGTGCAGCTGCGCGGCCGGGTGCGGACGGCGGTCACCGGCGTCGAACGGGTCTTCGCCGCCGAACCGGACTTCGACCCCGCGTCGACGTCCCGCGAGTTCTCGATGGTCATGAGCGACTACGGCGTCGCCGTGCTGGGTTCCGACCTCGCGACCGCGCTCGAGCGCGAGGCACCCGGCGCCCGCCTGCGGTTCCTCGCCAACACCCCGGCGGTGGTCGACCACGCGCGGCAGGCCTTGACCGCGATCGACCTGCTGGTGATGCCGCACGGCTTCATCGACGGCCTCCCCCACCGCGACCTCCACCGTGACGACTGGGTCTGCCTCGTCGACGCCGGACACCCGGCGGCCGAAACCGGGCTGACGGTGGAGCAGCTGCGGACGATGCCGTGGGTGGTCACCTACCACGGCCCGACCGCGTCGACCCCGGCCGCGCGGCAGATGCGGATGCTCGGCATCGAACCGCACGTCCAGGTCGTCACCGAGAACTTCCTGACGGTGCCGGGCCTGATCGCCGGGACGGGCCGGGTGGCGCTGCTGCAGCGGCGCCTCGCCGACCGCGTCCCGGCCGACCTCGGGGTCCGGGCGCTGCCCTGCCCGTTCGAGGCGGGGCCGCTGGTCGAGGCGTTCTGGTGGCACCCGATGTACGAGCACGACCCCGAACACCAGTACCTGCGCGACCTGCTCTCCCGCGTCGCCGCCGACGTCACCGGGCATCCACCGCGCTGATACCGCGGTTCGGGAGAAGTGATTTCCCCTCCGCCGCACCGGAACCCACACTTTCGGCACCCCTCCGACGGAAGCCCTGGTGCCGACATGTCCGAACGCTCCGCCCCGAACCTGCCTCCGGCCGTCGCCGCCGCGGACCGGACGCCGGGTCTGCTCCAGCTGCTCCTGCTGCTCGCCGGCAGCTGCCTGTCGGTGCTCGGCGCCGTCCTCATCGCGCCCGTCCTGCCGCAGCTGACGCGGGCGTTCGCCGCCACGCCCGGCGCCGAGGTGCTCGTGCCGATCGTGCTGACGGCCCCGGCGCTGCTGATCGGGCTCACGGCGCCGTTCGCCGGCGTCGTCGCCGACCGGATCGACCGGAAACGCCTGCTGCTGCTGGCGATGCTCGCCTACTCCGTGTTCGGCACGGCCCCGCTCTACCTGGGCTCGCTCGGCGCGATCCTCGCCAGCCGCGTGCTGGTCGGGCTGTGCGAGGGCGCGATCATGACCTGCTGCACCACATTGATCGGCGACTACTGGTCCGGCACGCGCCGGGCGCGGTACCTCGGCCTGCAGACGCTGGTCGCCACCCTCTCGGCGACCGTGTTCCTGGCGCTCGGCGGCGTGCTCGGCGCGTCGGGCTGGCGGACGCCGTTCTGGCTGTACGTCGTCGCCGCGCCTCTGGCGATTCCGATGGCGCTGAAGCTGTGGCAGCCCCGGCGGCGGCCCACGACCGGGCACCTGGCGAGACTCCCCTGGCGGCAGCTCGCGGCGCCTTGTCTCGTCACGCTTTTCGGCGGGGTCGTCTTCTACGCGCTCATCGTCGAACTGTCCTTTGTGCTCACCGGGGTCGGTGTGGCGTCGAGCGGGGTGATCGGCGCGGTCTCCGCGATCATGTCCCTGGCCACGGCCGGCGGGGCGGTCGCGTTCGGCCGCCTGGCCGGGAAGACGCCCCGGGTTCTGCTGCCCGTCGAGTTCGGCCTCGCCGCCGCCGGTCTCCTGCTGGTGTTCGCGACGGCGTCGCCGGTCGTCATCACGCTCGGCGCGGTGCTCACCGGCTTCGGCACCGGCATGCTGCTGCCCACCCTGCTGACGTGGGCGGTCAACCGGCTCTCGTTCGACCAGCGCGGCCGCGGCACCGGCCTGTGGACGGGCGCGCTGTTCCTCGGCGAGTTCGCCTGCCCGCTCGCGCTGGCCGCGATCGGCGGGGGCACCGGCGGGCTGCAGGGCGCGCTCGCCGTCCTGGGGATCGCGACCGCGCTCGCCGGCGTGCTGACCGCGCTCACCCTGCGCCGCCACGACCGGCCGCTCGACGCGACCGAGGGCTGACGGGAGGAACAGTCCCACCATCCGGCTTTACTGTTGGTTGAACTTTTGCCGGGCGACCGATAAGCTGCCCAGCACGCTGGGAGCGCTCCCATGGATCACCACGCTCATCCCGAGAATGGAGGCCCATTCATGCGTATGCGCAGCAGCTCCAGGTCCGGCACCCGCCGGCGGAGCGTCCTCACCCTGATCGTCGCCACCCTCGCCGGGCTGCTCATCTGGGTGCCGGCGGCATCCGCGCACGGCACCATCGTCAGTCCCGCCACCCGCGCCTACCAGTGCTGGCAGGATTGGGGCAGCCAGCACACGAACCCGGCCATGCAGCAGCAGGACCCCATGTGCTGGCAGGCTTTCCAGGCCAACGCCGACACCATGTGGAACTGGATGAGCGCGCTGCGGGACGGGCTCGGCGGCAACTTCCAGGGCTCAACCCCCGACGGTCAGCTCTGCAGCAACGCCCTCGCCCGCAACAACTCCCTCAACACCCCCGGCGCGTGGAAGGCGACCAGCCTGGGCAGCAGCTTCTCGATGCACCTGTACGACCAGGCCAGCCACGGCGCCGACTACTTCCGGGTCTACATCAGCAAGAACGGGTTCGACCCCACCACCCAGCGCCTGGGCTGGGGCAACCTGGACTTCATCACCCAGACCGGTAAGTACGCCCCGGCCAAGGACATCACGTTCAACGTCCAGACGTCCGGCTCGTACCGGGGACACCACGTCGTGTTCACGATCTGGCAGGCGTCGCACCTCGACCAGACCTACATGTGGTGCAGTGACGTGAACTTCGGCTGACGGACCGGCGGTGCGGCGCCCCGCCTCAGGGGCGCCGGACGGCCAATCCGTTGACCAGCAACCGCACGAGGTGGCGCGCGTCGTAGCCCTTCGTGCTGCCCGCGCACAGGCTGCCCACGCCGCGCATCAGCTCGTAGGCGTCCTGGCCCGGGTTGATCTCCCCCGCCTCCGCCGCCGCCTCGAGCAGCTCGGTGCACACCGGGCCGAGCCGCTCCAGGAAGTACGCGTGCAGCGGGTCGTAGCACGCTTCGTCGGACTGCAGCACCGACGCGAGCCCCTGCTTGGTGATGACGAAGTCGACGAACCGGTCGATCCACTTCGTCAGGGCCTCGTGCGGTCCCGGTTCGGCCGCCAGCAACGCCGGGCCGGCTTCGGCCAGGGACTCCACCTGCAGCCGGTACACCGCGAGGATCAGGTCCGCCCGGGTCGGGTAGTGGCGGTAGATGGTCGCCGTGCCCACGCCGGCCCGCGCGGCGATCTCCCGGATCGGCGCTTCGACCCCCGACGTCACGAACACCGCCGCGGCGGCCTCGAGGACGTTCGTCGCGTTGCGCCGAGCGTCCGCGCGTTGCGGGGCCGCCGCACGGGAATCCGTCACACCGGCATGCTAACCCGAAGGTCGAGCAGCATCCCGGCGAGCTCGGCGGGTGCGGTGATCATGCAGTCGTGCCCGGTGGCCAGCTCCCGCACGTCCGCGGGCTCGCCGTTCGGCTGCACGGCGGGCACCGGGCGCCGGTCGAAGCCATCCGGTTTCACCGTGCAGTGGATGTGCGTGCGCGGGATCGCGGCGAGGCCGGGGTGATCCATCGCGACGGGCTCTTCGAGGCACCGGCTCGACTGGTCCGACAGCATCGTGCGCACCCACGCCACGTCGCCGGGATCGGTGACGCCGAACAGTCCGAAGGGCGCGGGCAGCTCCGGCAGCGGGGGCACCCGCCAGTCCGCGCCGAGCATGGTCCGCGCGAACGGCATGACGTCGAACGCGTTCTCCCCGTCGGTGGGCACCATCGCGTCGAGGTAGACCAGCCGCGCGATGCGCTCGGGCACCTCGTTCGCCACCGCGGAGATGACCATGCCGGCGTAGCTGTGCCCGACCAGGACGACGTCCCGCAGGTCCTCCTCGACGAGCAGCCGCACGACGTCGGCGGTGTGCGTACCGAGCCCGACGTCCGGGCCCAGCAGGTGCGCGGTCTCGCCGTAGCCGGTCAGCGTCGGGGTGAAGACCCGCCGCCCGCTCGCCGCCAGCAGCGGCACGACCCGCGCCCAGGCCTGCCCGGTGTGCCAGGCCCCGTGAACCAGTACGTACGTCACCGTCATGACTGCTCATTTCCTCAAGTGGGACGTTGTCCCGGTTAGCATACGGGACACTGTCCCACTTAAGTCACGCGGGTCTCTGGCACGCTGTGGGGACAGCTGGGCAGTACCGACCCGAGGGGGCGCGCGTGGCAGCCGAAGATCCCGCCGAGATCGACGCGTTCGACTCCGTGCTCGACGCGATCGGGGGCACCCCGCTGATCCGGCTGGCCCGGATCGCGCCGCCGGGCGGCCCGCGCGTGTACGTCAAGGCCGAGTTCCTGAACCCCGGGGGCAGCGTCAAGGACCGGGCCGCGCTGGCGATGGTGCTCGAGGCGGAACGCTCGGGCGCGCTGGAACCCGGCGGGCTCATCGTCGAAGGCACGTCGGGCAACACCGGCATCGGGCTGGCGATCGTGGCCGCCCAGCTCGGGTACCGGCTGGCCGTCGTGGTGCCCGACAAGACCAGCCGCGAGAAGATCGCGATCCTGCGCGCGTACGGCGCCGAGGTGGTGACCACGCCCGGGACCGTGCCGCGGGAAGACCCGGCGCACGTCCGGCAGCTCGCCCGCCGGATCGCCGACGAGCGCGGCGGCTGGCTCGCCGACCAGTACGACAACCCCGCCAACCCGGCCGCCCACCGCGAGACGACCGGACCCGAGATCTGGCGCCAGACCCGCGGCCGGCTCACCCATTTCGTCGCCGGGATCGGCACCGGCGGGACGATCAGCGGCGCCGGCGCGTACCTGAAGGAGATCAGCGGCGGCCGGGTGCGGGTGGTCGGCGCGGATCCCGAGTACTCGGTCTACTCCGGCGGAGACGGCAGCCCGTACCTGGTCGAGAGCATCGGGCACTACCGGCACCCGGACACCGCCGAAGACCTGTGGCCGCGCTCGTACCACCTCGACGTCGTCGACCAGGTCGTGCCGGTCGGCGACCGCGAATCGATCCTGGTCACCCGGCGGCTGGCGCGGGAAGAGGGTCTGCTGCTGGGCGCTTCGGCCGGAACCGCGGTGGCGGTGGCGTTGCGGGTCGCCGCCGGGCTGTCCCCGGACGACGTGGTCGTCGTCGTGGTCCCGGATTCCGGCCGGTCGTACCTGTCGAAGTACTACGACGACGAGTGGCTGGACCGCCTCGGCCTGCCCGTCGAGCACGGGGGCGAGACGACCGTCGCCGACGTCGTCGGTCCCCTGCCGGCGGCGGCGCCCGGTCTGCCGGAAACGGCGACGGTCGCGGAGGCGCTGGCTTCGGCCGACGGGCACGCGGTGCGGCCGGTGGGACTCAGGCCGTCGCCGGAACCGCCGTCGGTCGTGGAGGTGACGGGCGCGCTGGACGTCGGCGAACTCCGCCGGGCGGTCGAGGCGGGCGTCGTCCGGCCGGGCGACCCGATCACCGGGTACGTCAGCGGCACACTGCCGGCCGTCGGGCTCGGCGAGACCCGGGCCGCGGCCGCGGAGCGCCTCGGTGGGCACGAGGCGGCTTGGCTGCTGTCCGACGGGCGGGTCGTCGGAGCCGTCCACAAGGGACAGCTGGAGCCGTAGCCGGCCGGGGGTGGGGCCGGCTCGTGACCGACCCCACCCGGGCCGGCGAACACCCGACGCCGCGGCGTGCCCGGGACGGGGAACCGGAGTGTGCAGCTCGCTCCCTGTTCCGGGCACGCAGTACGACGTCCGGCGCTACGCCGGGGCCGCGCCAGGGCCGGCTTCCGCACACACAACGGGCGGCCGCGGCGCGGGGACTCAGTTGTCCTGGCTGGTGCCACCGTCGGCGATGGCCCCGGACGCGCAGTTCTCCGGGTTCTCGCCGCTGGCCTCGCTCCCGCCCGGCGACAGGATCGGCACGCCGATGCCGTTGAGGGAGTTCTGGACCGGGACCTGGACGCCCAGCACGTTGACGTTGTTGTCGCAGATGCCCGGGGTGACGTTCAGGTTGTGCAGCGCGTCGGTGTTGCTCAGGTTCAGCAGGCCGAGCTGGCTGCTGTGGTCGTGGCCGTGGTGACCGTGGTGGTCCGGCGTGCCGGCGGCCGCGACGCCGCCGGCCAGGAAAGCGCCAGCGGCCGTGGCGGCCACGACGATACCGAGCTTCTTCAGCATGGGAACTCCTCGAGTAGACGTACGAAACGACCGGGACCGCGACAAGGTGTGTTAGCCGTCCCGGATGGGGGAAACGTACTGAAAAATGCCGTTCGGTTCCGCGCGGATCCACCATCGTGTGCGCCACGGAAGCCGCTGACCGGGGAACGGGTGCCCCGATGGGTTGATTCCGGCGCGCTCCCGCGGAAACCGGTTCGCACAGTTGTTCAGAACCCGGCCACCCGGGAACGACGGCGAGTCGGCTGGCACTTCGAGGCGAAATCACCCACGCGGTTCGGTCCGCAATTTCCCGCTCGGCGGAATTCCCGGAACCGGCGCTTCCGGCAAAGGAGCGAAAACGGAACTGCCGCCTTCCGGCCGCCGCGCCGGCCCCCACCGCATCCCGGCCGTGATGGGCCGTCCGGTGGTGGACTGGACCACCCCGTTGACACGCCCGAGAACCCGGACCTACCCTTCCCCCATCCCGATCGCTCCCCCGCGTCACCCTTCTCTCCCGGAAATACAACGTTGTAAAAATCCGCCCGGGTCGGCGACGACCTGCGGCTCGAGAGTGAGGTCCCCGTGCCCCGCGCCGCCGGTCGAAGCCTGCTCACCACCCTCCTGCTCGTCCTCGGAACCGTGCTCGGCCCGATCACCCCCGCGCAGGCCGCCGGTCCGCTGCCGTGCGACATCTACGGGTCCGCCGGCACCGCCTGCGTCGCCGCGCACAGCACCACCCGGGCCCTCTACTCGGCCTACGGCGGCGCCCTCTACCGCGTGCAGCGCGCCTCCGACCGGGCCGAAACGGACATCGGGCTGCTCGCCGCCGGCGGGTACGCCAACGCCGCCGCGCAGGACTCCTTCTGCGCCGGCACTTCCTGCATCATCACGGTCATCTACGACCAGTCGCCGCGGCACAACGACCTGACCATCGAAGGCCCGGGCACCGCGGGCGGCCAGGACGTCGGCGCGAACGCGGCCGCCCTGCCGGTCACCGCCGGGGGCCACAAGGTCTACGGCGTCTACGTCTCCCCCGGCACCGGCTACCGGCACTACGTCGGCGCCGGCGTCGCGCGGAACGGCCAACCGGAAGGCATGTACATGGTCGCCAGCGGCACGCACGTCAACGGCGGCTGCTGCTTCGACTACGGCAACGTCGAGGCACAGATCGCCGACACCGGCAACGGCCACATGGACGCGGTGAACCTCGGCACCACCTGCTACTTCCCGCCCTGCACCGGAATCGGCCCGTGGGTCGCGGGCGATCTGGAGAACGGCCTGTTCCAGGGCAACCGCTCCAACACCGCCAACCGCGGCAACGCCACGCCGTTCGTCACCGCGCTGCTGAAGAACAACGGCCAGACCACCTTCGCGCTCAAGGGCGGCAACTCCCAGAGCGGCGGCCTCACCACCTGGTACAACGGCACGCTGCCCTCGGGCGGGTACATGCCGATGCACCAGGAGGGCTCGATCGTGCTCGGCACCGGCGGCGACAACAGCAACGCCTCGATCGGCTCGTTCTTCGAAGGCGTGATGACCGCGGGCTACCCGACCGACGCGGCGGACGACGCCGTCCAGTCCAATGTGGTCTCCGTCGGCTACGCGGGCAGCACCGGGACGCCGCCGTACGCGGCCACGGTTTCCGGGCCCGGCGGCAAGTGCCTCGACGTCGCCGGCGACGACACCGGCGGCAACGGCACCGCCGTGCAGCTGTGGGACTGCCAGGCCAACGCGGCCGACCAGCACTGGGCGCACAACGCGGACTCGTCACTGTCCACTGTGGGCCGGTGCCTCGACGTCAACGGCAACGCCACGGCGAACGGCACCCAGGTCGAACTCTGGGACTGCAACGGCGTCGGCGGGCAGAAGTGGGTGCAGCAGGCCGACGGCTCCCTGCGCAACCCGCAATCCGGCCGCTGCCTCGACTCCCCCGACGGCGCCACCGCCAACGGCACGCGGCTGCGGATCTGGGACTGCAACGGATCCGCGGCGCAGAAGTTCTCCGTCACCGGCGGCGGCCCGGTCACCGGACCCGGCGGCAAGTGCGTCGACGTGGCCGGTGACGACCACGGCGTGAACGGGACCGCCGTGCAGCTGTGGGACTGCCAGTCGTTCGCCGTCGACCAGCACTGGTTCCACCTCGCCGGCGGCGCGCTGCGCACCTTGGGCCGCTGCCTCGACATCAACGGCAACGCCACGGCGAACGGCACCCAGGTCGAACTCTGGGACTGCAACGGCGTCGGCGGCCAGGTGTGGACGCAGCAGGCCGACGGCTCGCTGCGCAACCCGCAGTCCGGGCGCTGCCTCGACTCCCCCGACGGTGCCACCGGCAACGGGACGCGGTTGCGGATCTGGGACTGCAACGGATCCGCGGCGCAGAAGTTCGCGCTGCTCTGACCCCGGGTGAGGCGGGCCGCCGCGGCGGCCCGCCTTATCGTCGGCGTATCGGAAAACGCATACGTGCCGGCAACATCGCGTCGCCTTGACTGGCGGGCATGACCGACACGGCTCTGGGCATCACGATCTACGGCTGCGAGCCGGACGAGGCCGCGTTGTTCCGTGAGCTGGCGCCGCGCTGCGGCGTCGTGCCGACCATCACGGAAGCCGCGGTTTCCGAAGCCAACGTCGAACTGGCGTGCGGAAACCGGTGCATCAGCGTCGCGCACAAGACCCCGATCACGAACGCCACCCTGCGGGCGCTCGGCCGGGCCGGCGTCCGGTACATCTCCACGCGGAGCATCGGCTACAACCACCTCGACGTCGAGTTCGCGAAGCGCGTCGGCATCGCCGTCGAGAACGTCTCCTATTCGCCGGACAGCGTGGCCGACTACACCGTGATGCTGATGCTGATGGTGGCGCGGGACGTCAAAGCCCTGCTCCGGCGCGCGGACGTGTACGACTACCGGCTGCACGACGTGCGCGGGAAGGAACTGCGCGACCTGACCGTCGGGGTCGTCGGGACCGGGCGCATCGGCGTGGCGGTGATGGACCGGTTGCGCGGCTTCGGCTGCCGCGTGCTGGCCTACGACATCCGGCCGCGCAACTCCGCCGACTACACCTCGCTCGACGAGCTGCTGCAGCTGAGCGACGTCGTCACGCTGCACACGCCGCTGACCGCGGACACCCACCACCTCCTCGACGCCCGCCGCATCGCGCAGCTGAAGCGCGGCGCGGTCGTCGTCAACACCGGACGCGGTCCGCTCCTGGACACCCGGGCCCTGGTCGAGGCGCTGGAAAGCGGCCGGCTGGGCGGCGCGGCATTGGACGTCCTCGAAGGCGAGGAAGGGATCTTCTACGCCGACCACCGGACCAAATCGCTGGACAGCGAACTGCTCGTGCGGCTGCAGAGCATGCCGAACGTGCTGATCAGCCCGCACACCGCGTACTACACCGACCACGCGCTGAGCGACACCGTCGAAAACAGCCTCATCAACTGCCTGACCTTCGAAAGCGAGCTGCGACATGGATAAGGTGAAGGTCGGAATCGTCTTCGGGGGATCCACCGAAGAGCACCCCGTTTCCGTCAAATCCGCGCAAGAGGTCGCGAAGCACCTCGACACCGAAAAGTACGAGCCCTTCTGGATCGGGATCACCCGCGAGGGCACCTGGCTGCTGTGCGACGGGCCGAGCTGGGAAAACGGCCGTCCGGCGGTGCTGTCCCCCGATCGCGGCGTCCACGGCCTGCTCGTCCTGGAGGACGGGAAGTACGAGACGATCCGCCTCGACGTCGTGCTGCCCCTGCTGCACGGCCGGCTCGGGGAGGACGGTGCGACGCAGGGTTTATTGGAGCTCGCCGGCGTTCCCTACGCCGGCTGTGACGTCCAGAGCTCCGCCCTGTGCATGGACAAGTCCCTCACCTACCTCGCCGTGCAGAGCGCGGGGATCGCGACGCCGAAGTTCTGGACGGTCACCGCGGACGAGAAGGCCGATCCCGGCCGGCTCACCTTCCCGGTGTTCGTCAAACCGGCCCGGTCGGGGTCCTCGTTCGGCGTCAGCAAGGTGTCCCGCGAGGAAGAACTGGCCGGCGCGGTGGAGACCGCGCGGCAGTACGACTCGAAGGTGCTGATCGAAGAGGCCGTCACCGGCCACGAGATCGGCTGCGCCGTCCTGGGCGACGACCCCGAACTGAGCACCGGCGAGCTGGACCGGGTCGCGCTTTCCCACGGTTTCTTCAAGATCCACCAGGAAAGCAACCCGGAAAGCGGTTCCGAGAACTCGACGTTCATCGTGCCCGCCGACATTTCGGAGGAGGCGCGTTCGCTCGTCTTGGAGACGGCGAAGGCCGTCTACCGCGCATTGGGTTGCCGGGGACTGTCGCGAGTGGACATGTTCCTGAAGGACGACGGGACGGTGGTCCTCAACGAGGTCAACACGTTGCCCGGCCTGACGTCGTACAGCCGGTACCCGCGGATGATGGCCGCCGCGGGGGTGTCCCTCGGCGAAGTGCTCGACCGGGTGGTGTCGCTGGCGTTGAAGGGGACTTCCCGGTGAACGACGACTTCGTGTTCGTGGACGAGGCCGCTCCCGGCATCCGCTGGGACGCCAAGTACGCGACCTGGGACAACTTCACCGGCAAGCCGGTGGACGGCTACCTGGCGAACCGGGTCGTCGGGACCCGGGCGCTCGGCACCGCGGTGCAGCGGGCGCAGGAGAAGGCGGCGTCGCGCGGGTTCGGCCTGCTGCTGTGGGACGGCTACCGCCCGCAGCGCGCGGTGGACTGCTTCGTGCGCTGGTCCCGGCGGCCGGAGGACGGCCGGACGAAGCCGCGGCACTACCCGAAGATCGACCGGGCGGAGATGTTCGAGAAGGGGTATGTGGCAACGAAGTCGGGCCACAGCCGCGGCAGCACGGTCGACTTGACGCTGTACCACCTGGACACGGGCGAGCTGGCCGCCATGGGCGGCGACCACGACCTGATGGACGCGATCTCCCACCACGGCGCTCGCGGGATCACCGAGGCCGAAGCGCGGAACCGGCGGGCTCTGTGTTCCATCATGGAGTCCTGCGGGTTCCGGCGGTACGACCGCGAGTGGTGGCACTACACCTTGACCGACGAGCCCTACCCGGACACCTACTTTGACTTCCCCATCGCATAACCGGCAGATCCGCCCGGTGCGGGCCGCCGACGCCCCGCGTCTCGTCGAGCTGCTGGCCCAGCTCGGGTACCCGAGCGAACCCGGCACCGTCGGCCGGCGACTGGCGGGCATCCTCGAATCGGCGACGCAGCACGTGCTCGTCGCGGACGAGGGTGGCCGGCTGGCCGGCTACGTCGGCGTCGAGCGACGACCGGCTTTGCTGCACCAGGACGAACACGCCGAGATCACCGGGCTGGTCGTCGACGCGGCGGCCCGCCGGGCCGGCCTCGGCCGCACTCTCGTCCGGGCCGCCGAACAGTGGGCGGCCCGGCGGGGCCTGCCGGCGATCGTGGTCCGCTCGAACGTCGTGCGTCCGGAGTCCCACCCGTTCTACGAAGGTCTCGGCTACCTGCGCACGTCGACCTCGCACAGCTACTTCAAGGACCTCACCGCGGGCGGCGGGCGATACAGATGGGCAGCCGGACCGTGACGTGGAGCCCGCCGCCGTCGCGGGGGGCCAGGGTCAGGGTTCCGCCGTGGGCCTGGGTGATGCTGTGGACGATCGCCAGGCCGAGCCCGACGCCGGTGTGGCCGGCGCGGATGCGCTCGGTGCCGCGCCGGAACGGCTCGACCAGCGTCGACACCAGCTGGGGCGGCAGCGGCTCCCCCGTGTTCTCCACCGTGAGCACCACGCGCCCGGGATCCACGCTGGTCGTCGCCCACACCGTGCCTTCGCCGGGCAGGTTGTGGACGATCGCGTTGTGCACCAGGTTCGTCGTCAGCTGCTGCAGGAGCGCCGGCGACCCGAGCGTGGGGGTCGTCTCGCCGGACGTCTCGATCGTGACGCCGCGTTCTTCCGCCAGGGGCAGCAGCGTCTCGGCGGCTTCTTCCGCCGTCAACGACAGGTCCACGGTTTCCCGGGCGAACGACCGCTGGTCGGCCCGGCTGAGCACGAGCAGCGCTTCGGTGAGGTCGATCGCCCGGGTGTTGACCGCGTGCAGGCGTTCGACGAGCTCGCTCGGGTCGCGGGCCGGGTCCTTGCGGGCGACCTCGAGCAGCGTCCGCGTCACGGCCAGCGGCGTGCGGAGTTCGTGGGACGCGTTGGCCGCGAACCGCTGTTGGGCGGTGACGTGGGATTCGAGCTGTTCGAGCATGGTGTCGAAGGCGTCGGCCAGCTCGCGGAACTCGTCCTTGCGGCCGGGGAGCCGGATCCGGTGGGAAAGCGAGCCGTCGGCGGCGAGGCGGGTGGCGTCGGTGACGCGGGTCAGCGGGGCGAGCATCCGGCCGGCCAGCACCCAGCCGCCGGCGAGGCCGAACACCAGCAGGAAGATCAGCACCGCGATCGCGGACGGCGCGAAGCCGCGGATGAGGACTCGGCCCGGCGGCGACATCACCACCGGCATGGTTTCCAGGCCGAGTCGCTGGTAGTACAGCAGGAACAGCCCCACGGCCGCGAGCAGCAGGGCGCCGGCGACCATGACGAAACCGGCGTAGCTGAGGGTGAGCTTGAGGCGGACGCTCAGGCCGGGCTTCCTATCCACGGTCGCCTCCCGGGGCTTCGATGCGGTAGCCGACGCCGGCCACGGTGGCGATGAGCCAGGGTTCGCCGAGCCGCTTGCGCAGGGCGGAGACAGTGATGCGGACGGCGTTGGTGAAGGGGTCGGCGTTCTCGTCCCAGGCCCGTTCGAGCAGCTCTTCGGCGCTGACGACGCCGCCTTCGGCGCCGACGAGGACTTCGAGCACGGCGAACTGCTTCCGGGTCAGCGCGACGTACCGGCCGTCCCGGTGGACCTCGCGGCGGAACGGGTCCAGCCGCAGGCCCGCGATCTCCCGCACGGGCGGCCGGTTGTGGGCGCGCCGGCGGTCGAGCGCGCGGAGCCGGAGCACGAGCTCCCGCAGCTCGAACGGCTTGGTGAGGTAGTCGTCGGCGCCGAGCTCGAACCCCGTCACCTTGTCGTCGAGCCGGTCGGCGGCGGTGAGCATGAGGATCGGGATGCCGCTGCCGGAGGCGACGATGCGCTCCGCGATCTCGTCGCCCGACGGGCCGGGGATGTCGCGGTCGAGGACCGCGAGCTCGTAGGCGTTGACGCTCAGCAGCTCCAGCGCGGTGTCGCCGTCGCCGGCGATGTCGGCGGCGATCGCCTCCAGGCGCAGCCCGTCGCGGATCGCCTCGGCCAGGAAGGGTTCGTCCTCGACGACCAGCACACGCATGCCCCCGATGCTACGAGCGGGCCCGTATCGCCGGCTTATCGAAAACCGCATACGGGCCGGCAACGCCCCGCCGCCTCGACTGGGGGCATGGACTTCACCGCGCACGGCGCCGTCCCCCGGCCGGTCCCGGTCTTCGACGACGCGGCCCCGGCCGTGGTCAACCTCGCCCCCGCCCTGCTCGGCGCCCTGCGCCGGGCCGCCACGGACGCCTCGGTCGGGTTCTTCGTCTACGGCGGCTGGCGCTCCCCGGAGTACCAGGCGCACCTGTTCCGGGAAGCGGTCGCGAAGTACGGCTCGGCGGCGGAGGCGGCCCGCTGGGTGGCCACGCCCGGCACGTCGGCGCACGTGTCGGGCGACGCGGTCGACGTCTGGCCGCCCGCGGCCCGGGCATGGCTGGCCGAGCACGGCGCCGGATACGGGCTGTGCCAGATCTACCGCAACGAGCCGTGGCACTACGAGCTGCGTCCCGAGGCCGTCGACCAGGGGTGCCCGCCGCTCTACCCCGACCCGTCGCACGATCCGCGGATGCGGCGGTGAGCGCGTGTCGAGAACGCGGGGCCGGCTCCGTCCCGGGCACGATCGAGCAGCACCGACCGCACCGAGAGGACCGCCACCATGGCCATCGCCGCCGACCTCGACCGCGCCGGCGACTCGAGCTGGGACTGGGTCGCCGAGCAGACCCGCACCTACCTGGCCTCGGGCGGCACCGAGGGCCACGAATCGAACGGCGTGTACACGCTGATCCTCGCCACGACCGGGCGGCGGACCGGCGAGCCGCGCCGGACCTGCCTGATCTACGGCAGGTCCGGGGACGACTTCGTCGTCGTCGCCTCCAAGGCCGGCGCGGACGACGACCCGGCGTGGCTCAAGAACCTGGAAGCGGAGCCGAGCGTCGGCGTCCAGGTCGGCCCCCGCCGGTTCACCGCCCGCGCCCGCGTGGCGTCGCCGGCCGAGCGCGAAGCACTCTGGCCGCGGATGGTGGAGATCTTCCCGCTGTACGCGGAGTACGCGGAGAAGACCGAGCGCGTGATCCCGGTCGTCCTGCTCACGCCCCAGGACTGACTACTTCCGGTCTTCCTCGATGCCGCTGTACCGGCTGGGCATCACCATGCAGTACAGGCCGCCGGTCTCGTTGGTCAGGCAGTACACCGGCCGGCTCGACTCGGAGTCGGTGGGATCGCGCTGGTCACCGACGTGCTGGATGGTGATGCGCTGCGGGTCCTTGGGCGGCTCCGGAGCCGGCGGCTTGTCCCAGGGGTGCCAGGCCAGCAGGCCGCCGCCGAGGCCGGCCAAGAGGATCGCGGTGGCCAGCAGGCCGGAGCCGCGCCGGGCGGGCGCGGGCGCGGGCGCGGGGGACGGTTGCGGTGCGGGGATATCGGGGTCGGACATGGCCGACAGTCAACATGATCGCCGGGCGGCCGCCGCACCGGCGTTCCCGGGGTGCCGCCACGACGCCGGAGAAGACCGGGTTGACCTTGCCACCCGTGCGGTCCCGGTAAACTGGCGCGGGGTTGACACCACAGCTCTCACCCTCGGCCCATCCCGACTGGAGCTGTCCATCACCCCCTCTCCCGAAGCCGAACGGGACCGGTTGCTGTCCCCGTCGCGCATCGCTGACCGCGCGGCCTACTGCTACGTCCCGCGGCACAAGGGCTACTCGAACCCGATCACGGTCTTCGCCGACATCGGCCGGATCACCGGCTACCTGTCCCGGCACATCGCCCGGCAGGGGCCGAAGCCCGAGCCCGACCAGTGCGACCCGGACGCGTGGGTCTACGACATCGGCGAGAACTCCGACTGCTCGGTCGACGCCCTGATCAGCGACAACGTCGCCGACCTGATCGGGCTGTTCGCCGGGCAGCCGACCGCGAAGGCGAGCTTCGCCACCAAGTACGTCAACCGCGGCCTGCTCGCCCTGGCCCCGCGCGGCCGGACCGGGCCCTCGACGACTTCGTCGAGGCGGGGTACGAGGTCCACGTCAACCTCAGCCCCGTCGTCGTCCACCCGGGCCGGCTCGACGACTGGGCGGAGCTGCTGACCGACCTCGGGGACGCCACGAGCGAGGCCACCAAGGCCCAGCTCGCCGCCGAGGTCGTCATGTTGACGCACAACCGCCCGCTGCACGAGGTCAACCTCGGCTGGCACCCGAAAGCCGAGCAGGTGCTGTGGCGGCCCGACCTCCAGGAGACCAAGCGCAGCGAGGGCGGCGGCAGCAACGTCCGCTACCGCGCCGGGCGGAAGCGGGTTCTCCTCGACGAGCTGCTCGACCTGATCGCCGAACGGGCGCCTTACCTCCGGGTCCGTTACGCCTTCTGAGGGACCAGCAGCTCGACCGCGGTGGTGAAGCGGGCCAGGTAGGCCTCACGGGTCTCGACCTGGTGCTTCAGGCCGACCGACGCGCTGAGCAACGTCTGCGCGACGCGGGTCGCCGCGGCCCGCCCGGTCACCTCGGCGATCGCGTCGGTCACGAGTGCCTCGAAGCGCGCCGGCGCGGTCTCGACCACGTCGCCGAGCAGGTCCGGGTTCTGCTCGATCACGCCGGTCACGTCCCGGCTCAACGGCCCGACGTACCGGCCGGCCCACCTGTCGAACGCGCCGGTGACCCGCTCGCGCAGCGGCTTGCCCGGGTCCGCCAGGATCCGCTCGGCCGCGCCGAGGTCCTGTTCCAGCGCGCGGGTGACCGCGGCCCGGAACAGCGTCTCCTTCGACTCGAACAGGAAGTAGAGGCCCGGCCGGGAGATCCGGGCCGCGCGCGCCACCTCGTCCATGGACGTCTTCCGGTAGCCGTGCCGGGCGAAGGTGAGCAGGGCCGACTCGAGCACCGCGTCACGACGGTCGGCGGGTTTCGGCGGTTCGGAAGCCATGTCGACCACTCTAGACTTACTTTACAATTTCTGCCTAGTAGGTATAGTCGAAGCCATGATCACCACACCGTTCACCGCCGCCAGCACCGCGACCGAAGTGCTGGCCGGCGTCGACCTGTCCGGGGTCCGCGCGATCGTGACCGGCGCGTCCTCCGGCCTCGGCGCCGAGACGGCCCGGGTGCTGGCCGCCGCCGGCGCCGAGGTGACGTTCGCCGTCCGGAACCCGGCCGCCGTCGCGGAACCCTCGCGGGTCGCCCGGCTCGACCTCGCCGACCAGGCATCCGTCCGGCGGTTCACCGACGCCTGGGCGGGTCCGCTGCACCTGCTCGTCGCCAACGCGGGCATCGTCACCGGCGGGCTGTTCCGCACGCCGGAGGGGTGGGAGCTGCAGTTCGCGACGAACCACCTCGGCCACTTCGCGCTGGCCACCGGTTTGCATGACGCCCTCGCGGCGGGCGCGGCAGACCGGGGCGAGGCGCGGATCGTCTCGGTCAGCTCGACCGCGCACATGCGCGCCGGCGTCGACTTCACCGACCTGCACTTCACGAGGCGGCCGTACGACCCGCAGATCGCTTACGCGCAATCGAAAACCGCCAACTCGCTCTTCGCCGTCGAAGCGACGCGCCGCTGGGCGGCCGACGGGATCTTCGCGAACGCCGTGAACCCCGGCGGCGTCGCGACCGGCCTCCAGCGCGACTTCACCGACGCGCAGAAGGCGTCCCTGGCCGCGGCCGAAGCGGCCGGGATCTTCCGGTACAAGACCATCGGGCAGGGAGCGGCGACGAGCGTCGTCGCCGCCGTCTCCCCCGAGTTCGCCCGCACCGGCGGGCACTACCTCGACGACGCGCGGGAGGCCTACACCGTCCCCGATGACGCCGACCTCGCCGACCACCCGCACGGCGTCAAGGAGTGGGCCCTCGACCCGGATCTCGCCCGCCGGCTCTGGACCGTCTCGGCCGAGCTGACCCGGTCTGCCCGGCGCTGACCCTCCGCCCGCCGGTCAGCGGGTGCAGACGTAGCTCGACGCGCTGTCCGGGTCGCCCGCGCGGTACCGGGGCCACCCCGGGTACGCGCACAGCGGCCGAGTACGGGCGTGCGCCAAATCGGTCACGACCGGGTTCACCGGCGACTGTCCGTTGTCGACCCAGCGTTCCAGCGCCGTGAGCGAATCCCAGGACGCCGCGAACGCCGGGCTGCCGAAGTTGGCGTGGTTCGCGCCCGGCACGACGTAGTAGCGCAGGAAACTGTCGGTCGTGCGCGGCCCCACCACCGACCGCACGCGCTCGTAGTAGTCGCTCGTCGAGTACGGCGAGACCAGCTCGTCCGCCGCGCCGTGCAGGAGGATCAGCTTGCCGCCGGCCCGGGCGAACGGGCGGAGGTCGGCGTTGTTGCGGTCCTGGATCTTCGACAGCTCGCTGATCCGGCTCAGCCACTTCCCGGGGTGCCGGGGATCGACGTCGAGCGAGCGGTACTGCGGATCCCGGGTCAGGAAGTACTTGACCCACTGGTCCCAGTACTGCATCCCGTAGCCGCTCGTCACCGGCATGGGATCAGCCGGCGCGGTGGTCCCGAAGCCGAGGAACGGCGTCCGCATGTCCGCGCCCGAGAGGAACGGGAAGCCCGGGTACTGCGTTTCGCCGCTGGCGATCCGGTACGGCCACCGGAACGGCGACGACATCGCTTTCACCGCCCCGATCTGCGGATCGGACAGGCACGCGGGACCCGCGTCGGCCCCGCCGGGACACCGCAGCACGCGCGGATCGAAGTGACACGCACCGGGGTTCGAGACGACGTTGTCCTTGACACCGTCGAGCCCGTCGCAGGCGCTGATTACGCTGTCGTAGACCAGCTTCTGCTTGTCCGGCGTCGGGAACGCACCGGGCCGCGAGAGAACCTGGGTCAGGTAGCCGAGATCCAGGATCTCCGCCATGTTGTTCCAGGCGGGGTAAGCGGAAATGACGCCGTCGAAGGCGGTCGGCCACCGCTGCGCGACGTTCAGGGCCTCGCGGCCACCGGTCGACCCGCCCGCGAAGAACGTCTCAGCGGGCGACGTCCCGTAGGCGTGCCGGATGAGGAACAGGCTCGCGTCCCGCGTCTTCTTCAGCGCGTCGCCGGCCGCGAAGTTGACCAGTGCCTCGTCGTTCGCGCCGAACGAGCCGTCCAGCGACGGCGGGGACGCCGGGTTCTGCTGGTGCCCCGAGTCGCTCGCGAAGGTCGCGTAGCCCCGGGCCAGCGGCACGGGCTGGTCGGCCGGGCCGAACGGCACGTTCGACGCGACGTCGGGGATCGTGCCGTTGTAGCCGCCACCGCCGAACATCAGCGCCTTGCGGTTCCAGTCGCGGGGCAGCGCGACGCGCATCTTGATCGACGGCGCCGTCCGGTCCACGGGGAAGAGGTCCGCGTCGACCCGGCAGTACTCGCCGGCGGTGCCGGTCACGACCGCCGCCGCCGTGACGCGCCCGCCGGTGGTCGGCAGGCTCATCGCCGATGCCGGGATCGTCAGGTGGTCCAGCCCGGCGCACGCTGTCGCGGCGCCCGCGGGCCCGGTTCCGGCGACCACCGACGCGCCGGCCACCAGCACCGCGGCGAACAGGGAGAACTTTCGCACTCCGGTCTCCTTTCGGGAGTTCAGCGGTAGAGGTGGGCGCCGGGCACGGCTTCCGGGTCTTCCCGGACCGGCGCAGGGTTCGTCTCGGGCAGGAACCACGCGCTGGCGAACGTGATCAGCCCCATCAGCGTGATGTAGGCGGCGACCGGCCAGGTGCTGCCGGTCTTGGCGATGAGCGCCGTCATGAGGAACGGCGTCCCGCCGCTGACGATGATCGCCGAAAGCTGGTAGGACAGCGACGCTCCCGAGTACCGCACAGCCGGCGCGAAGAGCTCGCCGAGGAAGCTCGCGATCGGGCCGTACGTGAGGCACTGGAAGACGAACCCGACCGCCACCGCGACGAAGATCAGCGGCAGGGACTTGGTGCCGACGAGCCCGAAGTACGGGAAGGCCCAGGCGGCGACGCCCAGCCCGCCGACGAGGATCAGCGGCCGGCGGCCGATCTTGTCCGAGAGGTGCCCGGACCACGGGATGGTCAGCAGCATCGCCGCGGAGGCCAGCAGCACGACGGCCAGCAGGGCGTCGCGCTTGAGCCCCAGCGATCCGGTGCCGTAGCTCAACAGCCCGGAAATGCTGACGTAGAACAGGCTGTTGGTGGCGGACAGCAGCCCGCAGCCGAGCAGGATCGTCCCCCACTTGCTGCGCAGGACCTGCGCGAGCGGGGCCCGGACCACGACCTCGTCGTCCGACTTCGCCGCTTCCCGTTGCAGCTCGAGGAACTCCGGCGTGTCCTCCACCTTGGCCTGGATGTAGAGGACGACCGCGAACATGAAGACGCTGAGCAGGAACGGGATCCGCCAGCCCCAGGACAGGAACGCGGCGTCCGGCATCAGGCCGCTGGCGGCGACGAAGATGAGGTTGGAGATGATCACGGCGACGGGAACGCTGGTCTGGCCGAAGGTTCCGGCGAAGCCGCGGCGTTTGGGCCCGGCGGATTCGGTGAGCAGCAGGATGATGCCGCCCCACTGGCCGCCGGTCGCGAGCCCCTGGACGAACCGCAGGATGACCAGCAACGTCGGGGCCAGCGAGCCGACGGCGGCCGCGGTCGGCAGGCAGCCGATCAGGAAGGTCGCCGCTCCCATCACGGCCAGGCAGGCGACGACGACCGGCTTGCGCCCGTACTTGTCGCCGAGGTGCCCGGCGAGCACGCCGCCGACCGGTCGCGCCACGAACCCCGCCCAGAACGTGCTGAAGGCGAGGAGGGTCCCGGTCAGCGCCGAGGAATGCGGGAAGAACACCTTGGGGAACACCAGCGCGGCCGCGGTGCCGTAGAGGAAGAAGTCGTACCACTCGATCGAGCTGCCGACGAGCCCGGCGGCCAGCAGCTTGCGGAAGGCCCGGCGCCGGGTCGGGGACACGGCCGAGCCGGACTGCCCTTCGGGCTGGGTGAGCGGGATTGCCATGGGTGCCGCCTTCGTCGTTGAGCGCAGCCTGGTGATGGCGGAGATGCTAGGGCGCCGTTACGCTGCGGATGAGGTGCGGACCACCCACTCCTCACGGCGGGTCGGTGGGCCTTTCGTCCACCTGATCGCGAAGAGGAGGCGTGGTGACCGATGAGGCACCGCTCGCGCGGCGGCAGCGCGAGCTGGCGTCGTTGTACGCGACCGTCAAGTCCCTCACCGCGCTCGGCGGGCTGGACGAGGTCCTGCAGTCGATCGTCCACCACGCGCACGACCTGATCGGCACGGACTTCACCTACCTTTCGCTGGTCGGCCCGGACGGCAGGCTGTCGGCCCGCGCGTCGGACGGCACGATCTCCGCCGAGTTCCTCGCGGCGGCCATCCCGGCGACGGTGGGGCTCGGCGGCAAGGTGCTGGCCTCACGGAGTCCGCACTGGGTGCGCGACTACGCGTCCTCGACGCTCATCCAGCACGATCCGGACTTCGACCGGCTGGTCGGGACCGAAGACCTGGTCGCGCTCCTCGGCGTGCCGCTGGTCATCCGGGGTGAGGCGGTGGGCGCGCTGTTCGCCGCGTACCGCTCGGAAAGGTCGTTCCACGCCGAGGAAATCGCGCTGCTGAACGCGTTCGCCGACCACGCCGCGGTCGCCCTCGACAACGCCCGGCTCTACGAAGCGAGCCGGACCGCGTTGCAGGAGCTGCAAAGCGCGTACCGCAAGATCGAGCGGGCGCAGGCGATCCACGAGGCGCTGACCGGCGTCGTGCTGGCCGGCGGGTCCCCGGACGACGTCGCGCAGCTGCTCGCCGACCAGCTCGGCGGCAGCGTCACGCTCCTCGACCGCGCGGGCGAGATCGAACTGGCCGACGCCGTCGAAGAAGCCCGGCGCTCGGGCCGCTGCACGGTGGCCGCCGGCCTGAGCGTGGCGGCGATCCAGGCGGGCGACAGCTACCTGGGCGCGCTGGTGTGGCGCCGGGACGGCGTTCCGGACGACACGGACCTGCGCACGCTGGAGCGGGCCACGCACATCCTCGGGCTGCTGATCCTCAAGGAGCGGGCCGTGGCGGAGGCCGGCGAACGGGTGAGCGGCGAGCTGCTGACCGAGCTGCTGGTGGGCAGCCCGGGGATCAGCCCGGCCCAGCGCACCCGCGCCCGCGCGCGCGGCATCGACGCCGACCGCCTGGAGCTGGTCGTGGTGGCGGACTCCCCCGCGGTGGCCCCGACCGACCTGGCCCGGCACCTGCACGACATCGCCCGCGACCACGCCGGGCTGGCCGGTGAGCACCTGGGCCGGGCCACGATGCTGCTGCCCGGCGCCGACGACGAGGAAACGGTCGCCGAAGTCCACAGCAGACTCCGGCGCACGCTCGGCGCCCCGGTCCTGGTCGTCGGCGAACGGGCGGCCGGCCACGACTGGTCCCGCGCGTTCTCCCTGGCCGGCCGCTGCGGCGCGGTGATGCGCGCGCTCGGGCACACCGACCTCGGCGCGACCACGCGCCGGTACGCGTTGTACGCCATGGTGTTCGACGCCGAGCGGGCCGGCGAGCTGGACCGGTTCCTCGCCGGCTCGCTCGGCGCGCTGCTCGAGTACGACCGCCAGCGCGGCACCGAGCTCGTGGAGACGTTGGCCGCCTACTACGACAACCGCGCGAACGTGGCGGCGACGGCACGGGCCTTGCACGTCCACGTCAACACGCTGCTGAAGCGGCTGGACCGCGCGGGAAGCGTGCTCGGTTTCGACTGGCGGCAGGGCAACGACCTGGAACTGCAGCTCGGACTCCGCCTGCACGCCCTCCGCGCCGAGATCACCTAGGTGTACTGACCACGGTGGTTGGGTACGGGGCGACACGTGATCGGATGATCTTGGCGTAAGGGAGGGCCTCCGGGTTCGGTGTGGATTGCGACATCTGCACCGACTGCCCAGGAGGCCCTCGTGTCCCACCGTAATGCTCCCTTGTCCGAAACCGGCAGGCTCCGACTGGCCCAGTGTGTCGTCGAGGAGGACTGGCCGCTGCGCCGCGCCGCAGAGCGGTTCCAGGTCGCGGTCACCACCGCGAAACGCTGGGCCGACCGCTACCGCGC
>NZ_JBDLYJ010000016.1:0-175342 GCF_051337345.1 Amycolatopsis sp. MEPSY49
ATCAAACCCGGCAAAGCCGCCCCGCCGCCGAAGCACGCCGACATCAACGGCAACCCGAAGGGTCTCGACGGCCCGAAGGGCAAGGGCGACCCCGACGCGCCGCCACCCAAGACCGACCCGCCGCCCAAGAACGGCGACGACAGCACGAGCACATCGGGTGCGAAGGGCGACCCGCCGCCGAAAACCGACCCACCACCCAAGACCGATCCGCCGCCGAAGAGCGACCCGTCCGCCGACGGGCCGCCGCCCAAGGCCGACCCGCCCGGAGGCACACCGAAAGGCGGCCCGGACGGCGGCGGCACGCCGAAGGGCGACCCCAAGGGCGACGGCCCGCGTGACCGCGCGGTGCCGGACGACAAGAAGGTCTGCGTCTCCGACCCGGTGGACGTCGCCACCGGTGAGGTGGTGCTGAAGCAGGTCGACCTGACCTTGCCGGGCGACGCGGGCGAGCTGGTGCTGTCGCGCACACACCTGTCGTCCTACCGCGCGGGCCGGTGGTTCGGCCGCTCCTGGGCGTCCACTTTGGACCAGCGGCTGGAGGTCGGCCACGACCGGATCCGGTTCTACGCCGAAGACGGCATGGTCCTGGTGTACCCGCTGCCCGACGGCGACCGGACCGTGCTGCCGATCGAGGGACCGCGCCACCCACTGCGGCGGACCGCCGAGGGCTACCGGTTGTCGACCGGATCGCGCGAGCTCGGGTTCGCGGCCGGGCCCGGGCCGGTGCGGCCGCTGACGCTGATCGAGCAGGGCGGCTCGCGCACCACGATCGACCACGACGGCAGCGGCGCCCCGCGGCTGCTGCGCCGGGACGACGGCACCGAGATCAGCGTCGGCTCCGGAGCCGGCCGGATCACCGCGCTCGGCGTGCCCGGTGGAGCGCCGGTCGTCCGGTACGGCTACAACCGGCTCGGCCAGCTCACGCAGATCGCCGGGTTCGCCGGGCGGCCGGTGAACCTCGACTACGACGTCGACGACCGGATCGTCGGCTGGCAGGACCGTACCGGCACCTGGTACCGGTACGTCTACGACGCCGCGGGCCGCTGCGTCCGCAGCGTCGGTGCCGAGCGCTACCTCAACGGCACGTTCGCCTACGACACCGAGGCCCGGACCACCCGGCACACCGACGCGCTGGGCCACACGTGGACCTACCGGATGAACGAGGCCGGGCAGCTCGTCGAGCGGACCGACCCGCTCGGGCACACGCGCCGGTACTCGTGGACCCGCTACGACGACCTGCTGTCGCAAGTGGACGAACTCGGGCGGATCACGTTCTACGGCTACGAAAACGGTGTGCTGACGACCGTGACGCGGCCGGACGGTTCGGTCGTGCGGCTGACGCCGACCGAGACGGGCGAGGTTGAGCTTCAGGCCGGCGAAGCGCGTGTGGTGGCCACGGCGGCCGACCCGTACGCCGCCCTGCCGGGCGTCTCCACACTGTTGCGCGTCGACGGCGCGGCGGACGCCCTCGGCGACGAACCGGTGCTCACCGCGGCGGTGCGGCCGGGCGACCGCGACCCGTTCGGCCGGCCGCGGCTGGCGCACACCGCGTCCGGCGGCGCGGTCCGGCTGGGCTGGACGGCCGAAGGGCAGCGGTCCTGGCGGCTCGGCCCCCACGGCGAGCGGGAAAGCTGGCGCCACGACGGCGAAGGACGCGTCGTCGAACACCGCGACGCCGCCGGGCGGACGACGCGGCGCACGTACGGCCCGTTCGGCCTGCCGATCGAGGAGTTCGACGCCGCCGGCGCGCGCACGGCGTACGGCTACGACGCCGAGCTGCGCCTGATCGCCGTGACCAATCCGCGCGGCCAGACCTGGCGCTACACCTACGATCCGGCCGGACGGCTCGTCGAGGAGACCGACTTCGACGGCAGGCGGCTGACCTACGCCTACGACGAGGCGGGGCAGCTCCGGCGGATGACCAACGGCCTCGGCGAAGTCACCGAATACGCCTACGACCAGCTCGGCAACGTCGTCGAACGCCGCACCGCCACCGGCGTCACCGGCTACGCCTACGACGCGCTGGGACAGCTCGAGTACGCGGTCAACAACGACTCGGTCCTGCAGATCGTCCGTGACGAACGCGGGCGGGTGCGCGAAGAGACCGTCAACGGGGTCGGTGTGCGCTGGACTTACGACGCCGCGGGGGTCCACCGCACCACTCTGTCCGGTGTGGACAGTGAGTGGCGCTACGACGGCGAACTCCCGGTGTCGCTGCGCGTGGCGGGCCGCGAAATCGCGTTCGAGTACGACGAAGCCGGCCGCGAAACAAGCCGGTCGGTCGACGGCTCGGAGGTCCTGCGTCAGACCTTCGACGCCGCGGACCGGCTCGGCGAGCAGGAAATCACCGGCCTGGGCCGGCGTACCTACACCTACACGCCGGACGGCAGGCTCGCCGCGATCGACGACGCGCGCCCGGTCCGGTTCGGGTTCGACGCCGCGGGCCGCGTCGCGGAGGTGCACGCCTCGGACGGTGTCGAACGCTTCGCCTACGACGCGGCGGGGAGGCTCACGCCCGTCGGGACGCGGTACGGCCACGACCCGCAAGGCCGCGTGACCAGCCGGGTGCACGCGGCCGCCGAGTGGCGCTTCGTCTGGGACGAGCTGGACCGGCTGGTCGCCGCGATCGGTCCGGACGAGTCGTTCTGGACGTACCTCTACGACCCGCTCGGCCGGCGGTTCGCCAAGCGGCGCTGGGAAATCGGCGACGACGGCGCGCCGCGGCAGACCGCCGAGACGTGGTTCGTCTGGAGCGGCGCCGAGCTCGTCGAGGAGATCGAGGTGACCGACAGCGGGCACTCGCGGGTGCTGGCCTGGGAGCGGCACCCCGGCGACGGGCGCCCCGTGGTCCAGGTCGAGCAGCGCGGTGCCGAGGTGCGGTTCCACACGGTGGTCACGTCCCCGGCCGGCACGCCGACCGAGCTCGTCGGCCCGGACGGAAGCGTCGGCTGGCAGGCGCGCACGAGCTTCTGGGGCGAGCTGCTGCCGTCGACGTCCGGCACCGCGCCGATGCCGCTGGCCTTCCCCGGCCAGTACCGCGACGCCGAGACCGGGCTGCACTACAACGTCTACCGCTACTACGACCCGGCGACGGGCCGGTATCTGAGCCAGGACCCGCTCGGCCTCGCCGCGGCGCCCGACCCGGTGGGCTACGTCGAGCAGCCGCACCTGCGGGGCGACCCGCTCGGCCTGGTGCAAAGCCCGTGCGGCAAGACGGGTGGCCCGAAGGCCCCGGAGAACCCGGCGGGCGGCGGCGACGCGGCGAAGCTGCCGCCGGGGTCGAAGAAACCGGACGGCCTCGACGAGTTCCGCGACCCGGACGGCAAGATCCGGCCGCACAACCTGACCGACGAGCAGTACGCCAAGTTCTCGAAGAAGTGGGACGAGATGATGGCGCCCGGCAAGGACAAGTCGTGGTTCTGGTCGGGCGGCCACATCAAGGACTCGGAGTTCTCCGACGTCCCGGTGTGGGCCAAGAACGCGGACCCGTCGAAACCGAACTCGCACCTCTACGACCCCGCCACCGGCAAGAACATCACGGAGTCGCAGTACCACGGCTCGATCGAGAACCCGGCGATCGACCTGGCGAAGAAGAACGGCGGCAACACGCTCGAAGGCATTCTGAAGGACAACGACGTCGAGATGCCGAAGTTCTCCGACAACCACCCGAACGGCGAGAAGGTGTGGAAGGACGCGTCGAAGGCACTGGCGCACAACGCGGAGGGCGACGTCCACATCGCGCTGCCGAACACGCCGGGCAAGTCGAGCGGCTGGCCCAACCAGGGTGACGAGCTGGGTTCCCGGCGGCCGAACAACGTGTTCGACATGGACGAGTTCCCGATCCTGCGGCACAACCCGAAGGTGGACAAGGTCTGGGCCCACGACACGGACTACCCGGACGCCCCGCCGGTGGTCATCTGGGACAAGACCAAGCGCTGACCCTCAACCGGCGGCGGTGTTCGGGCGTGAGAGGGAGGTCCGCACGTACTCCACCGGAGAGGACTCCCATGGACACCTTGCCCGAAGACCCGATCGGCCCGCCGGTGCTCGGCCGAGCGGCACTCCCCGTCACCGCCCGCAACCAGGCACTCGCCGGCCGCAACCCGCGCCGGGACATCTTCATCCAGACCACCACCGTCAGCCTGCACCCCGAAGACAGCTGACCCGCCGCCCGCCACCGGTCGCACCGGTGGCGGGCCCCCGGAAGCCCGTCAAGCGAACTGGATCCCGCCGTCGATCATCACCGACTGCCCCGTCATGTAGTCGGAATCGGGCGAAGCCAGGTACGACACGTAACTCGCCACGTCCTCCGGCACCGACACGCGGCCGAGGTGGATCAGGTTCGAGTACTTCTCGATCGCCTGCCCCTTCCGGAGCCCCTCGGACTCGGCCAGCTTCTCGTCGATGAGGTCCCACATCGCGGTCCCGACGATCCCCGGGCAGTAGGCGTTCACCGTGATGCCGTGCTCGGCCCACTCCATCGCCGCGGCCTGGGTGAGCCCGCGCACCGCCCACTTCGACGCCGAGTAGTGCCCGAGCAGCGCGAACGGCCGGTGCGCCACGATCGACGCCGCGCCGATGATCTTGCCGCCCCCGCCCTGCGCGATCATCTGCTTCGCCGCGGCCTGGTAGCAGAGGAAGATGCCGCGCGCGTTGATCGCCAGCATCCGGTCCCAGTCCTCCGGCGTCACTTCCAGCAGCGGCAGGACCTGCGCGATGCCCGCGTTCGCGACCATGACGTCCAGCGACCCCAGCGCATCCACGGTCTCGGCGACCATGGCCGTGACCGCCGCCGGGTCCGAGACGTCCGCGGTGACGGCGGCCGACCGCCTGCCGAGACCGCGGATTTCCTTGGCGACCGTCTCCAGTTCGGTCTCCTGGGCAGCGATGTCGTTGACGGCGACGTCGTGCCCGTCCGCCGCGAGCCGCAGCGCGATCGCCTTGCCGATCCCCCGGGCCGCGCCGGTGACGAGGACGTTCTTGCTCATGCGATGACTCCTTTGTGTCGCAGGGCTTCCACGGAACGTAGGCGAGCCCCGCCGGAGTCAGAAGACGGCCGCTGTCTCAGTTTGAGACGCGCCGGTGGCGGAACAGCGCCCGGTACTCCCGCGGTGACGTGCCGAGGTGCCGGTGGAACGCCGCCCGCACGGTCGCCGTGCTGCCGAGTCCCGTGTGCCGGCCCAGGTGCTCGACCGGGAGGTCCGTCGTCTCCAGCAGTTCCCTCGCGAGATCCAGGCGCGCGCCGGTCAGCCACGCCATCGGGGACGTCCCCGTCTCCTCGCGGAACCGCCGCAGGAACGTGCGCCGCGACAGGTGGACGCGGGCGGCGAGCGTGTCGACGTCCACTTCGCGCGTGAGATCGGCCAGCAGCCAGTCGCGCAACGGGCCGAGGCGGTCGCCCGTCGGCTCCGGCCGCAGGCGCTCGATGTACTGCGCCTGGCCGCCCGCGCGCTGCGGCGGGGCGACCAGCTGGCGAGCCTTGGCGTTGGCCGCCGCGGCGCCTTCGTCGGTGCGGATCAGGTGCAGGCACAGGTCGATCCCCGCGGTCACGCCGGCCGAGGTGAGGACGTCGCCGTCGTCGACGTAGAGCCGGTTGGGCAGCACCCGCACGCGCGGGTAGCGGGTGCGCAGGTCGGCGGTGAACTGCCAGTGCGTGGTCGCGGGCCGCCCGTCGAGCAGGCCGGCCTCGGCGAGCGCGAAGGCCCCCGTGCAGATCGAGACGATCCTCGCGCCCCGGGCGTGGGCGGCCCGCAGCGCGTCCAGGACTTCGGTGGCCGGCGGGGTGCCGACGTCGTCGTAACCCGGGACGATCACCGTGCCGGCGCCGTCGAGGGCCTCGAGCCCGGCGTCCGCGGCGATCGTCAGGCCGCCGCCGCCCACCGGGACCGGGCGCCGGTCCGCGCACACCGTCAGCTCGTAGTGCGGGTCCGAGCCGAAGACCTGCACCGGGATCCCGATGTCCAGCGCGAGCACACCCGGGAGCGCCAGCACCGTGACGCCGTGCCGCTTCATGGCACGATCCTAGCGGTGACCGGCCTGCGGGCCACTGTCACCGGCCGTTGCCGGCTTCTAACGTCGACGCCGTGACCGACTTCCTCGCCCTGCCCGCCGGGCCGCTCGCCGACACGATCCTCGCCACCGTGCGGAAAACGGAAAGCCCCGCGGTGGCCAACCACAGCGTCCGGAGCTTCCTGTTCGCCCGCCTGCTCGCCGAGCACGAAGGCTGTCAGGACGACGCCGCGTACGACGCCGGGCTGCTGTTCGCGGCCACCGTCCTGCACGACCTCGGCGTGGGCACGCTGGCGCCCGGCCGGACGCGCTTCGAGGTCGAGGGCGCCGATCTCGCCGCCGAGCTGCTGACCGCGAACGGCGTCGGCGCGGCGCAGGTCGACCTCGTGTGGGAGGCGATCGCGCTGCACACGTCACCCGGCATCGCCGAACGCCGCGGCCTGCTGGCCTACCTGACCCGCGAAGGGGTGGGCATCGACTTCGGCCGCAACGCCCACGTCGTCACCGGCCGGCACGAGCGCATCCACGAGGCGCACCCGCGGCTGTCCATGGTCCCGTCGCTGGTCGACGCCATCGTCGAGCACGCCGCCCGCGCGGGAGAATCCGCCGCACCGCGCTATTCGATCGCCGGCGAACTCCTGCGCGAGCGCCGGGAAGCCGGTGTCACCGGGCTGGAACGCGCGACCGCCGGCACGCCCTGGGCGTGACCGTGGCCGGCGCGTGCCTGGGCCACATCGGGCTCAGCGCAGCTGCCGCCAAGCCTCGCGACGCCGGCGCTGGGCCTCCGGATCCGCCACCGGGGCCGCCGACAGCAGACGCTGCGTGTACGGGTGCGCCGGGGCCGTGAGGACGTCCTTCGTCGGGCCTTGCTCGACGACGTGACCGCGGTGCATCACCGCCACCCGGTCGGCCAGCTGCTCGATCACCGCCAGGTCGTGGCTGATGAACAGGCACGCGAAGCCGAATTCGTGGCGCAGGTCGCGCAGGAGGTCGAGGACCTTCGCCTGGATCGTGACGTCGAGGGCGCTCGTCGGCTCGTCGGCCACCAGCAGGTCCGGGTTCAGCGCCAGCGCGCGGGCGATGCACGCCCGCTGGCGCTGGCCGCCCGACAGCTCGTGCGGGTAGCGCCCGGCCAGCGACGGCGACAGCTGGACCGAGTCCAGCAGCTCCGCCACCCGGCCGTCCACTTCGGACGAGGAGACCGCGCGGTGCAGCCGCAGCGGCGTCGCGACGCTCTCCCCCACCGTCGTCCGGGGGTTCAACGAGGACAACGGGTCCTGGAACACCACGCCGATCCGGCGCCGCAGCGCCTTCGCCGCCCGGCCGCGCACCCGGGTGATGTCCGTGTCTCCGATGTGGACGGATCCGCCGGTCGGCGCGAGCAGCCCCGTGACGGCGCGCGCGACCGTGCTCTTGCCCGAGCCGGACTCGCCGACCAGGCCGAGCACCTCCCCGGGCTCGACGTGCAGGCCGACTCCCGCGGCCGCGCGGACGGCGATCGCGCGGAACCGGCCGCGGTAGGTCACCGACAGGTCCGTCACCCGCAGCAGCGGTGCCTCGGCGGGCACGTCCGGGACCGACGCCACCGCCGGGTGCTCCGCCGCGGCGACGTGGCCGGGGCCGACCGAAAGGTCCGCCGCCAGCGCGCGTTCGAGCCCCGTCGTGGCCGTCGCCGAAAGCGAGACGACCGAGCCGAGCAGCTGCCGCGTGTACTCCTCGGCCGGCGCGGTGAAGATCGCGGTGGCGGTCCCCTGCTCGACGACCCGGCCATCGTGCATCACCACCACGCGGTCGGCCAGGTCGGCGACCACGCCCATGTCGTGGGTGATCAGCAGGATCGCCGTCCCCAGCCGGGAGCGCAGGTCTCGCAGCAGTTCCAGGATCTCGGCCTGGACGGTGACGTCCAGCGCCGTCGTCGGCTCGTCGGCGATCAGCAGCTTCGGCTCGTTCGCCACCGCCATGGCGATGACGACGCGCTGCAGCTGCCCGCCGGACAGCTCGTGCGGGTAGGACCGGAACCGCTCGCGCGGCTCCGGCAGCCCGACCAGGCCGAGCAGCTCGATCGCCCGGTCCCGCGCGGCGGGCGCCGCGAGCGGCCGGTGCGTCCGGATCGCCTCGACGAGCTGGTCGCCGATGGTGAACACCGGGTTCAGCGCGCTCATCGGCTCCTGGAACACCATGCCGACCTCGCCGCCGCGGACCTCGCGCAGCTCGGCCGGCGTCATCGCGTAGAGGTCCCGCCCGGCCAGCTCCGCGCGGCCCGTCACGCGGGCCGTCGGCGGGAGCAGGCCGAGCACGGACATCGCGGTGACCGTCTTGCCCGAGCCGGACTCCCCGACCACCGCGACGACTTCGCCCGCGCGGACTTCGTAGCCGACCCCGCGGACGGCTTCGACGTCCCCGAACGAGACCGCGACGTCGTGCAGCCGCAGGAGCCCGGCCGCGGTCACTGCACGATCCCGAACTTGCGGTAGTCGACGTAGGCCGGGAACCGTCCGATCTGGACGTCACCGACCTGCGACCCGTGCAGGAACGAGTTGCGGGTGTAGATCAGGGGCACGACCGGCGAGTCGGCGAGGATCTTCTTGTCCAGCGCCGCCCACTTCTTGCCGGCCTCGGCCGGGTCCACAGTGGCCTGTGCCTCCCCGATCAGCTTGTCGACCTCGGGGTTGCTGTAGCGGGACTCGTTGTACCCGCCGTTGCCGATCTCGGTGGACTGGAACAGCGGCTGGATGTTCGCGTTGGCCGACGGGATGTCCGGCTGCCACGAGGTGAGCGTCAGGTCGTAGTCGGACAGGCCCTTGGTGTCCACTTCGGACGTGTAGGTGTCCTCGTCGAGCGGCTTGATCGTGACCTTGATGTTCGCCCGGGCGAGCGCGGCCTGGATCGCCGCGGCCTTCTCCGGGTAGCCGTTTTCGTTGTGGGTGGCCAGGACCAGGCCGTCGAGCCCGTTCGGGAAGCCCGCCTCCGCCAGCAGCTGCTTGGCCTTCGCCGGATCACCCGACGGCGGCGCCGGGTACAGGTCGTACTGCTCGCGGCCCTGCAGGCCCGGTGTGATCAGCGTGGTGGCGACGTCCCCGGCCAGCTGCGCGCTGCCCGCGCTCGCGACCTGGTAGGCGGCCTTGTCGACGGCGTACTGGAACGCCTGGCGCACCTTGGGGTTGGTGAGGTTGCCGCGCTGGGTGTTCAGCGAAAGGTAGGCCAGCGCCCCGGATTCCGACGTCACGAGCCGTGACTTCGCCGACGCGTTGCCCTGGATCTGGGCCAGCTGGGCGGGCGAGGCGAACGACATACCGAAGGCGTTGCGGTCCTTGCCGGTGTCGTCGATCAGCCGCTTGGAGATGACGCTGGTGTCCTGGCCGAGCTCGAAGTCGATGGTGTCGGCGTAGGCCAGCCGCGTCTTGTCCTCGTCGCGGCTCCAGTTCGGGTTGCGGGTGAGCTTCGCCGACTTGCCGCGCTCGTAGCTCTGCAGCTGGTACGGCCCGGACGCGACCGGGTGGTCACCGTAGTTCGCCTCGGCGCCCTTGCCCTTCGGCACCGGCGAGAACGCCGGCGTGCTGGCGACCCAGTTGAAGTCGCCGTAGGCGCGGGCGAGGTGGAAGACGATCGTCTTCGGGTCCGGCGTCTGGATGGTGTCGAGTTCCTTGCCGTCGAACGGGCCCTTGTACGCCAGGCCCGGCGACAGCAGGTCCTTGTGGTAGGCCAGCCCGCCGGAGAACGCGGGCGCGAACGAGCGCTCCAGGCCCCACTTGACGTCCGCCGAGGTGATGGCCGTGCCGTCGGCGTACTTCAGGCCGTCCTTGAGGGTGAACGTCCACGTCTTGCCGCCGTCGGTGGCCTTCCCGGTGTCGGTCGCCAGGTCCGGCACGATCGTGGTGTCCTTGCCCGGCGCGACGTCCCACGACGTCAGCCGCCGGTGGATCAGCCCGAGCGTCGTGACGACGAGGTTCGAGCTCTTCGCCGGGTCCCAGGTGATCGACGGCGCGTCGTTGAGCAGGACGAGGTTCCCGCCCGGCTTGACGGTGCCGCCCTGCCCGGCCGGTGTGTCGTTGGCCCCGCACGCCGTCAGCAGCGTGACGGCGGCCAGCACCCCCGCGGCGAACCGCAGCTGTTTCATCGTTACCCCTTCAGACGAGGCGCGCACGCGGATCGAGCGCGCCGTAGCAGAGATCGACCAGGAAGTTCAGGACCGTGACCAGCAGGGCCGAGAAGAGCGTCACGCCCAGCAGGACCGGCAGGTTGAGCGACGCGATCGCGTCCACCAGCAGCCGCCCGACGCCGGCCATGCCGAAGATCCGCTCGGTGATCACCGTCCCGGCCAGCAGCCCGCCGAGGTCGACGCCGAAGACGGTGACCACCGGCAGCAGGACGTTGCGCAGCGCGTGCCGGCCCACGACCTTCCGCTCGGTGAGGCCCTTCGCCCGCGCGGTGCGGATGTAGTCCTCGCCGAGGGTTTCCAGCATCTGGCCGCGGGTGAGCCGCGCGTAGATCGCGGCGTGCAGGAACGCCAGCACGAACCACGGCAGCACGAGGTGCCACGCCCACTGCGCCGGGTCTTCGGTCAGCGGCACGTACCCGTTCTTCGGGACGACGTCGAGCGCGAACGCGAAGATCGTGATGCCGATCATCCCGGCCAGGTAGGCGGGCATGGACACCCCGGCCATCGCGGCTGCCATCGTGATCCGGTCGGCGGCGGTTCCGCGCCGCAGCGCGGAAAGCACGCCGAGGCCGACGCCCAGGACGATCCAGATCGCGGCCGCGCCCAGCGCGACCGAGAAGCTGACCTCGATCCGGCCGCCGATCTCGCTCAGCACGTCGACGTTGTTCTGGAAGTCCCAGCCGAAGCACGGCGCGGTGCAGTGGACCGCCGCGGCGCCGGTGCCGAACGTGCGGCCGCCGAGGATGCCGCCGAGGAAGTCGAAGAACTGCCGGTACCACGGGACGTCGTACCCCATGAACTCCCGCGCCAGCTGCAGGCCCTCGGGCGAGCACGGGCGGCCGCAGGCCATCCGCGCCGGGTCGGCGGGCAGGACGTAGAACACCACGAACGTCACGAAGGCGACGACGAACAGGACCAGCAGCATCCCGGCGAAGCGGGTGGCCACGAACCGGGCGGTGCGCATCAGGCGGCACCGCCGGACCGCGGGTCGAGCGCGTCGCGGATCGCGTCGCCGACGACGTTGAACGCCAGCGTGACGAGGAACAGCATCGCGCCGGGGAAGACCAGGTACATGGGGTCCGTCTCGAAGAAGTCGATGGCCGCGCTGATGGTGCGGCCCCAGCTGGGCGTCGGCGGCAGCACACCGACGCCGAGGAACGAGAGCGCGGCTTCGTTGCCGATCATCGACGGGATGGACAGGCTGGCGACGACGATGATCGGCGCCCACAGGTTCGGCAAGAGCTCTTTGGTGAACACGTGCCACGGGCCGCCGCCGACGACCCGGGCCGCGGCGACGAAGTCGCGCTTGGCTAGCGTCAGGGTCTGGGCTCGCACGATGCGGGCGATGCGCGGCCAGCCGAAGAGCCCGAGCACGACGACGAGCGTGATCTGCCGCGGGAAGTCCACCGGCAGGACGGCGCCGAGCGCGATCATGAAGATGAGGTAGGGGAAGCCGAGGATGACGTCGGCGGTCCAGGTGACCAGCCGGTCCCACCAGCCGCCGAGGTAGCCGGCGCTGACCCCGATCACGACGCCGAGCACGGTCCCCAGCACGGTGGCGCCCAGCCCGACGAGCAGCGACGTCCGGGCGCCGTGGGCGACGAGCGCGAAGAGGTCGACGCCGGTGAGGGGCTCGACGCCGAACCAGTGGGCACCGCTCACCCCGCCGAGCGCGCCCGCGGGCAGCCCGGTCGGGCCGAGGGTGCCGATGTCCGGGGTGAGGCTCTGCCCCTCGGCCAGGACGAACAGGTCGGCGCCGGCGGCGAGCAGCAGGATGACGACGATCAGCAGCGCGCAGACGGGCGTCCACCGCCCGGTCCGGACGGCGCGCCACACCGCGGCGGGCAGGGAGCGCGCCGCGAGCGGCGGAAGGGAGGGGGCGGACACAGCACCTTCAGGGAGTCGAAGTTCAGCCGATCGAGTGACGATCGGGAACTCTATGGAGCTGCGTCGGTGATCATTCAACCGTCTCAACATGTGGACGGGAAGTAACGCGCTGGTGGGTGATTGGTCCGGCTCGTCCCGGTTTTTTCGCACCATGCGGACGTTCGGAAGTCGCGGAAGGCGGCGGCCCTGGCGGCGCGAACCGTTCTCGTTCCCGAAGCCGGACAAAGCCGGACAAGCGGGCCGGGCACCTTCCCGGCACCGGTTCCGCCCGCCGGTAAGTCCGCTTTGGGCACCCCGGGCGGCACGATGACGAGGAGCCCGTCGCCGCGGTCCTGAGTGGACAGCCGCCACCACCCGACCCCGGCCGCGATGTCCACCACCACGATCGACCGGTGCACCGGCCCCTCGACCCGACACTCAGCGTCGGCTGCTCCCCTCCCGGTCCAGCCCGCTCGTGGCGCGACGGCGGCGGTTCTCCCCTCCCTCGCCCAAGATGTTCCCGGCCGTCCAGGTGAGCAGGGCGCCGCCGGCGAAGACCGCGCCGAGGACGGCCGAGCCCGGCCAGCCCGCCACGTCGTACACCGCCGTCGTCGCGGCGGCGCCGGCCGCCGAGCCGAGGGAGTAGAAAACCATGTAGCCGCCGATCACCGTGCTGGTGCGGCCGGGGAACACCGTCGTCAGCAGGTGCTGGTTGGCGACGTGCACGACCTGGACGGCGAAGTCGAGCACCAGCACGCCGAAACCCGGCAGCAGCAACGACCAGCCGAGCTGGCCGATGGCGAGCCACGATCCGAGCAGCAGCACGAGCGCGATGCCGGTGACGCGGCCGGTGTGTCCCGCGTCGCCCCAGCGGCCGGCCCGGGCCGCGCCCAGCGCGCCCGCGAGCCCGGCGATGCCGAACAGCCCGATCTGCGTCTCGCCGAGGTGCCACGGTTCGCCGGCCAGTGGCAGCGCCATTCCGCTCCACAAGGTGCCGAAAGACGCGAAGAGGAAGAAGGCGATCAGACCCCGGCTGAGGAACAGCGGCCGGGTGAGGAGCCCGGCCGGCGACCGCGGTTTCCGCCCGCAGGACTCGGTGCCGGTCCGGACGTCCGCGGGCAGCGCCACGACGCACAGCGCGGAGAGGACGGCGGCGAGGACCGCGAGCGCGAGGTAGCTGCCGCGCCAGCCACCGAGATCGGCCAGGGTGCCGGTGAGCACCCGGGCGCCGAGGATGCCGGCCACCACGCCGGCCGTCACGACGCCGAGGGTGCGCCCGCGCTCGGCGGGCGGTGAGATCGACGCGGCGTAGGCGACCGTCGTCTGCACCACCACCGCGAACAGTCCCGCGACGGCGAGACCGCCGAACGCCACCCAGGCGACGGGCGCGGCCGCGGTGACCGCGAGACCAGCCGCGACCAGGCCGAGGTGGGCGGCGATCAGGCGACGGCGGTCGAGCCGGTCGCCGAGCGGCACCAGCAGCACCAGCCCGGCGAGGTAGCCGAGCTGCCCCACGGCCACGAACCAGCCGACCGAGTCCCGGGGCACGCCCAGGTCGTCGCCCATCGGGCCCAGTACCGGCTGCCCGGCGTACACGCCGGCGACCGCGACTCCGCACACGACGGCAAGCAGCAGCTTCGTCCCGCGTCCCACCACACCTCCCAATTAGTTGCGATTTGCAACTCTTCGGAGAGTAGGCGAGAATGGTTTCATTACGCAACTCACGGGAGACGCGATGTGGACGGACCCGACCTGCCCGGTCGCGCGGGCGGCGGACGTGATCGGCGACCGGTGGAGCCTGCTGATCGTCCGCGACGCGATGGACGGCGCCCGCTCGTTCACCGACTTCCAGCAGCGCACGGGCATCGCCCGCAACATCCTGACCGACCGGCTGCGCAAGCTCACCGGGCACGGCCTGCTCGTCCAGGTCGAGGCGCCGTCGGGCAAGCGGCGGCAGTACGCGCTCACCGACGCGGGCCGGGACCTGTTCGCCGTGATCGTGACGCTGCGCCAGTGGGGTGAGCGGCACGCCTTCGAGGCGGGCGAGCCGCATTCGGTGCTGGTGGACGAGCACGGCGTGGTCGTCCCGCCCGTCGTCCCCACCGCACCCGACGGCGCACCGCTGACCTGCGACACGACCACGGTGCTGAAGGTGGATCAGCCGTAGCGCTTGCCCAGCCACTCGACGATCTCGGCGGCCGCGAGTTCGTTCCCCGTCGGCTCGCCCTCGGCGATGGCGCCGCCGAAGTGCAGGCCGCGCACCGTCGTCGCCGTCAGGTCCGCCGCGCCGAGGGAGGCGATCATGCGGCGGGAGTCCGCCGGGAACGCCGCCTGGTCGCCCGTCAGCTCGATGAACAACGTCGGGACCGTGACGCCCGGGCCGCACCGGACGAAGTCGGCGCGGGAGCTGAGGCCGGACCACGTCGACAGCCACGCCTCCGGCGTCGCGAGCCGGCCGAACCCCACCAGGCCGTAGTCGATCAGGTCGGGGCGTTTGCCGAACAGCGAGCCGTACGGGCGCTCGCTGGGGTCCAGGTTCAGGTCGACCGTGCGCGGGTCGGCGTCGGTGCGGAACACCGTGATGACACGCGGCGCCAGCGAACGGCGGCGGTCCTCTGCCCGGCCGCTCGTCTTGAACGCTGTGCGCGCCGCGGCGGTGCCGGCCAGGTGCGCGCGGGCCACCGCGTCGATGCGGGCGACGCGGTCGCGCTGGGCCGCGCGATAACGGTCCAGGAATTCCGTTGGGTAAGAGGAACTTTCCGGCGGCTCGGCGAAACCGTTGGCCGGGGAGAACGGGTCGAGCTCGGGGACCACCGACATCGGATCCGTCTCGTCGGCCACCGACGGGTCGATGCACGCGAGCAGCAGCTTGCCCTGGCCGGGGTGCGGCGCCAGGAACACGACGCCGTCGGGCAGCGGCATCTCCGCTTCGGCCAGGCGCGTCGGCCGTCCGCCCGGCGTGGTTTCGACGCGGTCGGTGAGCGCGGCCTGCTCGCAGTAGTAGGCGAAGAGCGTGCCACCGCCCGAGTGGCCGAGCACGACGACCGCGTCGAATCCTTGCTGCCGCAGGAAGACCTGACCGGCGGCGACGTCGAGGAGCGCTTGTTCGTGGACGAGGTTCAGGTCGTTGTTGACCGACCGCGTGTGCTGGGTCCACACCGCGACGCCGGCCCGCAGCAGCAGCGGGACGAGCGGGTGGTGCGTCAGGTCCTGCCGCGGGTGCGTCAGCGCCACGACGGTCCGCGCGCCGGCCACAGTGGACAGCACGCCGCGCACGGTGGCGCCGTCCACTGTGGTCAGTTCGTGGACGGTCGAGGCGGGCCGCTCCCCCGCGGCGAGGTAGCGGCCGGCACCGAGGCGGCCGCTCACACCGGCTCCACGCGCAGGGCGTCCTTGTCGTGCTGGGTGATCCGGCTGTCGCGGGCCACGCCGCCGACGCAGGAATACCAGACGGCGTGCCGGCAGCCGGTCGCGCGGCGGTCGACGACGATCGGCCCGGCCGCGCGGATCTCGAAGTAGGGCCCGATCCGCCCGACGGTGACCACCGGATCCTCGGCGGCGATCTTGGCCACGGCGGTGTTCTCCGGGACGTCGAGGATGTAGAGCGCGGTCATCGCGCCGGCTCCCAGTCCGCAGCACGCTCGACGATGAGTTCGGCCTTGCGCGCCAAGAGCTTCCCGAAGGTCGGCTCCGGCCCGCCGACGACGTCGAGGAGCGCGTCGATGGTCAGATTGGCGTCGAGGTCCTCCTGCGGCGTCACCGGCCGCATGGCGCGGGTGATCTCGAACATGTAGCCGTTGGGGTCGTGGGTGTAGATCGACTCGATGGTCTCGTGCTGGATCTGCATTTCGACCGGCCAGTCGCTCGCATCGAGCCGCCGCCGGTACTCCAGCAGGTCTTCTTCGTTCTCGACGTGGATCGCGAGGTGCCGCGACCGCACGAAGTACTCCGGGACGTCCGCGCCGAACCGCGCGTAGACATCGCCCTTGACCCCTTGCGTGCCACCGACTTCCGGGGTGGTGCCGAAGTAGTAGAAGAACGCGATCCGGTCTTCGTTGCCGATGTCGAAGAAGAAGTGGATGAAGTCGGGGTGGTTCTCCGGGCCCCAGCCCGCCGCGCAGATCGAGTGGACGACGGGGAACCCGAGCACGTCCCGGTAGAAGCGCACGGTGGCGGCGGGGTCGAAGGTGGGGAACGCGACGTGGTCGACGCCCCGCACCCGGTGGTCCAGTTCGGTCATGGTTGCCTCCCGCGTTGTCTCGTGAAGTTCACGGTACGCGGGAGTCGACGGGAGAGTCAATATTCTGACACCTGTGCCGAACGACACTCAGACGTCGAGGATGCGCTCCAGGTGGTCCAGGTCCTGACGCAGCATCTTCAGCGCCGCAGCCGGCCCTTCACCGTCAAGAACATGCTGGTCAGGACGCTGCAAAGCCCCCACGGCCATATCGGCCAGCTGCTCGACGACCTGCTCGGCGCTGTCCCGCCCGCCCGGGTGGAACCACCAAGCCACCCAGTTGCACATGCCCAGCACACCGAGCGCCGCCACGCGGCCGTCGACCGGCCGGAACCGCCCCGCGCGCACGCCCTCTTCGACGACCCCGGCGATCGTCTTCAACACCGCCCGCCGGCCCTCGTCGTAAGCCTCCGTCAGCTCGGCCGGCAACTCCGCCTCCGACCGGATCAGCAACCGGAACCGCTCCGGCTGCCGCGCGCGCCGCCCCACGATGATCTCCACGATCCCACGCAGCTTCGCCACCGGGTCGAGGTCCCGCGCCACCAGCTCGGTCAGCTCCTCCAGCGGCCCGTTGGTGACCTCCGTGACGAGCTTGGCCAGCAGCTCTTCCTTGCTCTTGACGTAGTAGTAGAGCGCCGGCCGCGTGATCCCCAAGGCGTCCGCGATGTCCTGCAGGCTCGTGCCCGCGAAGCCGCGCTCGGCGAAGAGCCGCGTCGCGTGCTCGTAGAGCTCGTTCTCCACCAGTTCCCGCCGGGCGGTGGTCCCCTTTTCGCGGGACCCGCCCCGCGGTGTGCTGCCGCTCATCCTCGTGATGGTAGAGGTCCCGCGAGCAACCGCCCGGCTCCCGGCAGCCGCGGCGCGAGGTTCAGCCCCTTCAACAGCGCGTACGCACCGGCCGTCGCCGCGGACAACACCGGCAGCCCGAACTCCGTCTCCGCGGGTTCGACCAGGTCGAGCGACGGCATCTGGACGCAGGCGGAGATCACCAAGGCGTCCGCCTGGGAAAGGTCCAGGCCGCGGGCAGCCGCCAGGACACGCGAGCCGGGAATGCACCCCACCTCCGCGTTGTCCCCGACCTCCAAAGTGGCCCAGTCCACGACGTCGAAGCCCTCCGCCCGCAGGTAGGCGACCACTTCCTCGGCCAGCGGCCGCAGGTACGGTGTCACGAGGGCGACGCGCCGGGCCCCGAGCGCGCGCAACCCTTCGACGAGCGCCCCGGCGCTGGACAGCACCGCCGGGTGCGCGTCGCGCGCCGCCAGCCTGCTCACGACCGCCTTCTCCGTGCGCGAGTGCTCGCCCGGCCCCTGCGCCATCACCGCGACGAGGCACGCGTAGAGCAGCGCGTCGACGCCGGCGTCGGCCAGTTCGTCCACGCAGCGTTCGCGCTGGGCGTTCATCGCGCGCAGCTCCTCCGCCGACACCTGGTGCATGCGCATCCTGCTGCTGTGGAAGGAAAACACGGCGGACGGGTGGCGCGCGAGCAGCGCCGGGATCTCCGTCTCGACGGTGACGTTCGAACTGGGGACGACCAGGCCGATGCGGTGCGGGGTCACGGGGTTTCTCCTTGCTCGGTGGCGATCTTCGCGGCGATTTCGGCCTGCAGGCGCTTCTTGTCCAGCTTCCCGACGAGGGTGCGCGGGATGTCGTCGACGACTTCGACGCGTTCCGGCCACTTGAACTTGGCCACACCCAGCTCGGCGAAGTGCCGCCGGACTTCGGGCAGGTCCACGGGCCCGCCGACGACGAACGCGCACGAGCGCTCGCCCAGCCGCCGGTCGGGCATGGCCACCACGGCGGCCGCCGTGACGCGCGGGTGACGCAGCAGGAGCAGTTCGACCTCTTCGGCGTTGATCTTCTCGCCGCCGCGGTTGATGACGTCCTTGATCCGGCCTTCGATGCTCACGTACCGCTCGCCGTCGAGGACGCGGATCGCCGCGAGGTCGCCGGTGCGGTAGAAGCCGTCGGTGGTGAACGCGCGCGCGTTGTGCTCCTCGGCGTCGAAGTAGCCGCGTAGGGTGTACGGGCCGCGGCAGCACAGTTCGCCGACTTCGCCGTCCGGGACCTCGTCTTCGGTGCCCGGTTCGAGGACGCGCACTTCGTCCAGTTCGGACAGTGGCGTGCCGACGGTCGTGGCGCGCGCGAGCCGGGGCGCGCCGGGGCGGGTGGTCAGGAACAGGCCCTCCCCCATGCCGAACAGCTGGCCCGACCACAGCCCGCGGCGCTCGAGGTCGTCGAACAGCGCGGGCGGGACCTTGCTGCCCGACAGCACCACCTGGGTCAGCGCGGCCGCCGCGGCGGCGAACCCCGCGTGGCCGACGGCCTGGAAGTGGCCATGGCCGAGCAGGACGTGCGTGGCCGCTTCGCGCGCCAGCAGCGGGAGCGACGCGTCCAGGTCGGCGGTGCCGAGGACCAGGCACGCGCCGACGCTGTGCGGGCCGTGCAGCGCGCAGACGATCCCCGCGTTGTGCACGATCGGGATCAGGTGGGCGACTCGCGACTCGGGGGTCCACCCCCAAGACCGGGCGTAGGCGAGGGCGTTGTACCAGTACTCGGCGTGCAGCCGCGGGATCACCTTCGGCACGCCGGTGGTGCCGCCGGAGAGCTGGAACACCGCGACGTCGTCCGGGCCGATGCCGGCCTGGATCTCCTCGACGGTCTTGCGCGCGGCTCCCGCGTCGGCGTCCCGGCCGAGCGCCTCCAGGGAAACGCCGCGTGGGTCGTCGCCGAGCACCAGCACGTGCCGCAGGGTCGGGTGGCCGGCGGCCTGCTCGACCGCGAAGCCGACGAGGTCGAACCCGCCGGTCTCCACGAGGTGCGCGACGGCGCCGACCCGGCGGCTGACCTCGCCGATCTCGTGGCCGCGGTGGGCCGCGAGGGTGCACACCGGCACCAGGCCCGCCTTGAGCACGCCGTACCAGGCGAGCACCGTGCCGAGCCGGTTGCCGGCCTGGAACAGCACCGGGTCGCCGGGTTCGAGCCCGAGCCCGGCCAGGCCGGCGGCCAGCAGGTCGGTGCGCTCGTCCAGCTCGCGGAAGGTGACCCGGCCGTCGAGCGCGACGACGGCGTCGCGGTCCGGATGGGCCAGCGCGATCTCGTGCAGCCGCGTGGCGATCGTGCGGGTGCCCCACAGCCCGCGGTCCCGGTACGCGCGCACGGCGTCCTCCGGGTACGCGACGACTTTGCCGCCCCAGCTCATGCCGTCTCCTCGATCAGGTCGGTGCGGGCGCTGACCAGGCCGGCGGCCAGGTCGTCCCGCAGTGCGGCGGGTCCGGCCACCAGCACGATCCCACCGGTTTCGAGCCGGACGCGCTCGGCGAGGTCCAGCCGGGTGAGCAGCGCCCCGCGGTCACCCGGTCCGGTGAACCGGAACCCCGCCGCGCCCCGGTCCCGGGCTTCCCGGGCGCGAGCCACGACCGCGTCCCCGGCGGGATCCCACGGATCTTCGACGACGTCGTCGAGCGGGACGAGGTCGCCGGGTGGGGCCGGCTGCCGGTCGAGGACCCAGTCCACGAGCCCGGCCGCGGGTGGGGACGTCCCGGCGTACTGGGTGAGCGCGGCCCCGACGACGTCCGGGCTGGTGGCGGCGAAGCGTTCCAGGGGGACGTTCCCGGCGCGGGTCATGTAGGCGACCATCAGCCGCTCGACCGGCAGGTGCAGCCGCGCGGGGAACGATTCCCACCACAACCGGCTGCGCCGGGCCAGCTCCTGCAACCGCTCGACGGCCGGGCGCCGGTCCGCCTCGTACCGCGCGAACGCTTCCGCGGTGTCCGGCGCGGACCGCAGCGCGTCGACCAGGCCGATCGCGTCCTCCATGGCGAGTTTCGTGCCCGAGCCGATGGAGAAGTGCGCGGTGTGCGCGGCGTCGCCCAGCAACACGACCCGCCCGGCCGCCCACCGGGCACAGTGGACGGTCCGGAACCGCAGCCAGCGCGTGCGGTTGCCGATCAGCCGGTGGCCGCGCAGCTGCTCGGCGAAGGCGTCTTGCAGGTACCGCAGGGACACCTCGTCGGACTCCCCGTCCGCGACGTCGTGGTCGAACCCGGCCCGGCGCCAGGTGGCCTCGTCGGTCTCGATGAGGAAGGTGCTGCGGCCGGTGCCGTACGGGTAGGCGTGGGTGACGAAGACGCCGTGCTCGGTGCGCACCGGCTCGAACAGGGCGTCGTCGAGCGCGAAGCCGGCGCCGCACCACAGGTACAGCCCTCGGCCGGTGCCGATCCGCGCCCCGAAGCCGCCTTGCTCGCGCGTCGCGCTGCCGACGCCGTCGGCGGCGATCACGAGGTCGGCGTCGAGGTCGGCGGCCGCGCGACGGACACCGAAGTGCAGGTCGACACCGGCCTTTTCGGCGTGGCGCTGCAGGATCGCGAGGAGCTCGGTGCGCGCGACGCCGACCAGGCGGTCGTTGCGGACGCGGGCGATCCGGCCGTCGACCCGCAGGGTCATGTCGTGGCGGCAGCCCGCGGCGACGACGTCACGCAGGGTGTCGGGGTCGGCCGCGGCCAGCTTGCGCTGGGTGCCCGCGGCCAGGCCGACGCCGAACCCGAAGGTGGTGTCCGGCTCGCCCTGCTCGTGCACGGCGACTTCGCAGGACGGGAACGCCAGCTTCAGCAGACGCGCGGCGTAGAGCCCGCCCGGCCCGCCACCCAGCACCGCGACCCGACGTGGCTGCATCTCCGACCTCCTTGTTTGACATTTACGTCGACTATTTGACGTCAGAGACCAGAAGGCGTCAAGAGGGTTGACTCTTGTCACATGCGTTGAATAGTCTACGCCGCAGTTAGCAGCTTTCTCCGCGCAAAGGAGCGTGAGTCATGGCCTATGTCATCGGCGTGGACGTGGGCGGCACGTTCACCGACGCCGTTCTCGACGACGACGCCGGGACCGTGCTCGCCGCGAAGTCCCCCTCGACCCCGCCCGACTACTCCCAGGGCGTGCTCGACGTGCTCGGACTGCTGGCCGAGCAGCTCGGCAGGTCGCTGCCGGAGCTGCTGGCCGACACCCACCACATCGCCCACGGGACGACGTCGTCGCTCAACGCGCTGGTGACGGGCAACGTGCCGCCGGTCGGCTTCCTCACCACCAAGGGCCACCGCGACTCGATCTTCGTCATGAACGTCGAGGGCCGCTACCTCGGTCGTGCACCGCACGAGCTGCAGAACGTGCTGCACCAGAAGAAGGACCACGGGCTGCTGCCGAAGCGGCTCGCCCTCGAGGTGACCGAGCGGGTCGACCGCGACGGCACCGTCGTCGTCCGGCTCGACGAAGACGAAGCCCGCGCGAAGATCCGCGACCTGCTCGCCGACGGCGTCCGCGCCATCGCCGTCTCGCTGCTGTGGTCCTTCCGCAACCCGGCGCACGAACAGCGGATCCGCGAGCTGATCGCCGAGGAGGACCCGGACGTCTTCGTCGCGCTGTCATCGGAGGTGAGCCCGCGCATCCGCGAGTTCGCCCGCAACGCCACCACGATCATGAGCACGCAGATCGGTCCCGGCCTGCGCGACTACCTCACGACGCTGGAGGACACGCTGCGCGCGAACCGGCTTTCCGGGCCGTTGCTGGTGATGCAGAGCAACGGCGGCGCGGTCGCCGCGAAGGAGGCGCCGGCCGCGGCGATCAGCACCGTCGGCTCGGTGCTCACCGGCGGGGTGATCGGCTCGGTCGCGCTGGGCCGCCAGCTCGGCCACCGCAACATCATCTCCACCGACGTCGGCGGCACCACGTTCCTCGCCGGGCTGGTCGTCGACGGCGAGCCGGTGCGCGACACCACGACCGTCATCAACCACCACCCGATCAACGTCCCCACCCTGCGGGTCGACGCGATCGGGTCCGGCGGCGGCGCGATCGCCTGGCTGGACGCCGGCGGGAACCTGCGCATCGGGCCGCACAGCGCGCAAGCCGTGCCGGGTCCGGCTTGCTACGGCAACGGCGGCACCGAGCCGACCAACACCGACGCCAACCTGGTGCTCGGCATCCTGCCCGAACGCGGGCTGCTCGGCGGCCGCAAGCCCCTGTCGCTGGAGCTGGCGCGCGAGGCGATCGACACGCACATCGCGAAGCCGCTCGGCCTCACCGTCGACGAAGCGGCGGCCGCGATCTACACCGTGCAGAACGCGCAGACCGGCGACCTGCTGCGCAAGACCGTCGTCGAAGCCGGCCACGACCCGCGCGAATTCGTGCTCTACGCGTTCGGCGGCGCCGGACCGGCGCACTGCGCGGGCTACGCGGCCGAAGTCGGGTGCACCGAGGTCGTCGTCCCGCTCGGGCCGGTCGCGTCGGCGTTCTCCGCGTTCGGGCTCGCCTCCTCGGACATCGTGCTGGCGGCCGAGCTGTCCGACCCGTCGAACGTCCCCTTCGACCCGCGGCGCGCCGAACGCAACTTCGGCCGGCTGGAACAGCGGGTCCGCGAGGGCCTCGACCGGCAGGGCCTGAAGTTCGAAAAGGTCGAGCTGTTCCGGGAAATCGACATGCGCTACTCGATGCAGCTCGCCGAAGTCACCACGCCGGTCGTCCGGGGACCTCTGGACGTGGCGGCGATCGAAGAAGCCGCCGCCGGGTTCGAAGAGCGTTATGCCGCCCTGTACGGCAAGGACGCCGGGTTCCGCGAAGCCGGGATCCAGGCCATCACGTTCCGCGTCCGCGGCGTCGGCATCCTGCCGTTCAGCCCGGAGCTGCCCGAAGTCCCGGTCGCGGACGCACCCGCCGCGCGGGCCGGCACGAGGCTCGTGTGCCTCGACGCCGCTCTCGGGTACGTCGACACCGCCGTCTACGACTACCGCGAACTCCGCAGCGGCCACGTGCTGACCGGCCCCGCCATCGTCGAGGTCCCGACCACCACCGTCGTGGTGCCCGCGGGCTCCACCGGCACCGTCGACCACCTCGGCAACCTCACGATCAGGAGCGCCGCATGAGCATGCCCATCCCGGGCTCGGAGCAGTTCTCGAGCCGTCCCGTCGACCTCGGCGAGCTCCGGCGGTCGCTGCCGTCCACTTTGGATGTCCACAGTGTCACCCAGGACCAGATCGACGCCCTCGACCCGCTGACCTACGAGGTCGTCCGGCACCGGCTGTGGTCGGTCACCGACGAGATGGGCGAGGCGCTCAAGCGCATGTCCGGCTCGCCGATCGTCACCGACGCCAACGACTTCGACTTCGCCATCTCCGACGAGCTCGGCCAGGAGGTGCAGGTCGGCCTCTACAACACGATGCTCGTCGGCGCGGTCGACCTCGCCATCTACTGGACGCTGCGCAACCGCGCGGCCAACCCGGGCATCGAAGCCGGCGACATGTTCCTCTGCAACGACCCGTGGGTCGGTGGCGGGCTGCACCAGAACGACGTCATCGTCTACCAGCCGGTGTTCCACGACGGCAAGCTCTTCGCCTGGACCAGTGCCATCGCCCACCAGCCGGACCTCGGCGGCGTCGGGCTCGGGTCCTTCTCCCCCGCCGCCGAGGACGTCTTCTCCGAGTCCCTGCCGACACCGCCGGTGAAGGTGGTCCGCGACGGGCGGCTGCAGCGGGACGTCGCCGACCTCTGGGTGCGCCGCTCGCGCGTGCCGATGCTCGTCGGGCTCGACCTGCGCGCGAAGATCGGCGCGAACAACGTCGGCGCCGAACGCCTGCACGCGCTGATCGACCAGTACGGCCCGGACACCGTCAAGGCCGTCATGAAGCGGATGATGTCCGACGCCGAAAGCCGGTTGCGGGACAAGCTTTCCGCGCTGCCCGACGGCACCTGGACGGCCACCGGTTACCAGGACCAGTCGCACGAGGGCGACCGGAACCTGCACAAGATCACGGTCACCACCACCAAGACCGGCGACCACCTGACGTTCGACTTCACCGGCACCGACCCCCAGGCCGGCGTCATCAACTGCACGTACGCCGGCATGCGCGGCGGCGTGATGCTCGCGCTGCTGCCGATCCTGGCGGGCGACATCCCGTGGTCGGCGGGCGGGCTGATGCGCTGCTTCGACCTCGTCACCGAGGAGGGGACGCTCAACAACGCGACCTTCCCCGCCGCGGTCGGCCGCGGCCCGATCGGCCCGGCCTGGCTCACGGGCAACCTGATCGCCGAGTGCCTCGCGCAGATGCTCGACCGGGACATCTCCCTGGGCAAGAGCGTGCAGGCGACGTGTTGCGGGACGTGGGACACGGCGGTGATCGCGGGGCTCGACGAACGCGGCGAGGCACCGGCGCCGTTCCTCAACATCATCATGGAACCGATGGCCGGCGGCTACGGCGCGCGGCCCGACGCGGACGGCATCGACACCGGCGGCCTGTTCTGCATCCCGATGGGCCGCGTCCCCGACGTCGAGATGACCGAGTTCCTCTACCCGGTGTTGACGCTGTGGCGGCGTGAGGTCCCCGACTCCGGCGGGCCCGGGCGCCACCGCGGCGGGCTCGGCGCGTCGATCGCGCTGACCCCGCACGGCACGAGCGTCCCGATGGGCCTGGTGCTGGCGTCGGCGGGCAAGGCGGTCGCGCAGAACGGCGGCCTCGCCGGCGGGCACCCGGGCAACAGCGGCCTCGACGTCGTGGCGCGGCGGAGCCCGGTGGCTTCCCTGCTCGCGTCGGGCCGGATTCCGTCCACAATGGACGAGCTGGGGTCCGCTCTGGAGCCGGGGCAGAACTACGCGTCGAGCTACCTCGCACCGGGCGAGGTCTTCGCGATGACGTGGCAGGGTGGCGGCGGCTACGGCGATCCCCTGGCGCGGGATCCCTTGGCGGTGGCTCGCGATTTGCGCGAAGCCAAGATCACGCCGGAAGCGGCGCTCGAGGTCTACGGCGTGGTGGTCCGCGACGGCGTGGTGGACGCGGCTGCTTCGGCGGCCGAGCGTTCCCGGCAACGCGACCGGCGCCGCTCGCGTTCGTCGGTACCGGGGCCTTCGCTGGGCAAGGTGAGTTTGACCGGCGCCCGCCGGCTCGACGACAACCTGGTCGAACCCGCCGACGGCGGGTTGGCGTGCGGCCACTGCGGCGAAGTCCTGCGCGCGAAGGACGGCGAACCGGCGGCGGCGGTGTACGAGGGGCCACCCACGGACGCGGGCCCCCAGATCATCGCGACGGCGGCCGACTACGTGGACGCGGCGGTGGTGTTCCGCCAGTACTGCTGCCCATCCTGCTGGACGGCGGTGTACTCGGGCGTGGTGCCGGCGGACCACCCGCACTCGCTGCGAGCCCTAGGCCACCGGACGGCGGCGCCGGTCGCCTGAGCAGAGCGTTCCGCACCTGGGCCGCCACTGTCTTCACTGCCTCCGTTCGCACGGGAGGTCCGCGAGAGCACGAGCGGCTGACGCCCAGAAAAGAAGCTGGGTGGTCATCCCGTCGCCTGAGGCCGCAAAAATCACTTTGAGCCAGGCCCGCAACCCACAGGAAAAGGCGAGAAGACAACGCAAGCTTGCGGGCCTGGCTCAAAGTGATAGGCCTCGTTCAGGCGACGGGATGACCACCCAGCGACCACCCGAGAAGGCGAGCCGGAGAGCAAAACCCAAGGCCATCCCAGAGCCTGCCCGTCCGGCGAGGACATCTTTTGACCGTCCCCCGAGGACATCTTTTGCCCGTCCGGCGCTGTTCCCCAGCCCCCGCCAGGCACGCGCCCACCCAACCCCCAACCGTCAACCCGCAACAGCAGGCCGGTCCCCCGCGCGGGCCAGCAACCCCGAAATCGTCACTGCCAGGGTCCGGCCCACCAGCTCCGTGAAGTCCACCCGCGTGGCCGCCACCGCCGGGTCCAGCGCGTAAGCCGCCTGCAGTGCCTCGGACGGCCGGCTGTGCGGCCACGCCGCCGCGGTCACCAGGCTGGTCGTCGACACCAGCTCGAACGCGGCCCGATCGTCGAACTCGGGCAGGTGGCGGCGGACCACCGCGGTCAGCGACTCCACGGCCCGCAGGAGCGCGCGCTTGTGCTCGAGTGCCACCTCGGTGGAGACGTTGTGCTCCAGGACCGCCGCCTGCGAGCTGATCAGGTCGCACAGCACCGGCCGCCGCGCCAGCGATTCGGCCAGCACCGCCGCCAGCCGGTCGCCGCGCTCTCGCGGCGAGCCCTCCTCGACGGAAGAGCCCGCCAACTCGGCGATCCAGTCGCGCACGTGCCGGTCGAGCAGTTCCAGCAGGACCGCCTCGCGCGACTCGACGTACCGCACGATGTTCGCCTTGGCCAGGCAGACCCGGCGGCTCAGCTCGTTGAAGCTCAGCTTGGCGACCGGCAGCTCGGTCAGCATCTCGTCGGCGGTGGCCAGGATCGCGCGCCGCCGCTCGGCCCGCTGCTCGTCGGTCCGGGCGCGCTTGAAGTTCACCTCGCCATCTTACGAACCCCCGGTACGTTGTCAACGAACCAGCGGTACGTTATCGTGGGTCTCGTAACGTACCAGCGGTACTTAGAGAGGTCTGTCATGTACCAGGTCCCTGACCAGCACGGGAAGCTCGCCGTCGTGACCGGCGCCAACAGCGGCACCGGCAAGGAAACGGCCAAGCGGCTGGCCGCGGCCGGCGCGGACGTGATCCTCGCCGTCCGCACGCCCGAGAAGGGCGAGCAGGCGCGCCGCGACATCCTCACCGAGCACCCCGGAGCCCAGGTCGAAGTCCGGCGGATCGACCTGGCCGACCTGGCCTCGGTCCGCGAGTTCGCCGACGGGCTGATCGCCGCCGGCCGGCCCCTCGACCTGCTCGTCAACAACGCCGGCGTGATGACCCCGCCCCAGCGCGTCGAGACCACCGACGGCTTCGAACTGCAAATGGGCAGCAACTACCTCGGCCCGTTCGCGCTGACCCTGCGCCTGCTGCCGCTGCTGCTCGCCGCGCCGGCCCCGCGGGTGGCGACGATGAGCAGCGGCATGGCCAACGCCGGCCGGATCGGCTTCGACGACCTGCAGTGGGAACGCGCGTACCGCCCGAACCGCGCCTACGCCCAGTCGAAGCTGGCCGACCTGATGCTGACCCTGCGGCTGGCGGACATCGCGGCCGAGCGCGGCTGGCCGCTCCTCTCGACCGGCGCGCACCCCGGCTACACCCGCACCAACCTGCAGACCTCGGGTCCGGGCCTGGACGGCAGCAAGCCGGCCCCGCTCACCTCACTGGCGTTCAAGCTGGTGCCGTCCCAAGGGGTCGAGCAGGGCGCGGAACCCCTGCTGTACGCGGCGACGAGCCCGGACGCGGTGCCCGGCGGCTACTACGGCCCGCGCTGGGGGCTGGTCGGCCCGGCGAAGACGGCCAAGCCGGCGCGCCGCGCGCTGGACAAGGCGGTGGCCGAGCGGCTGTGGACCGAGTCCGAGCGCCTCACCGGCGTCTCGCTGCCCGCCCACGCCTGAGCGTCACCCGCGCAGCGCCGGGCCGATCCAGCGGCGGACGAGCGCCCGGATCCCGTCGTCGGTGAGCGCCGGGGTCGAGGGGTAGCGCAAGTACGACAGGAAGAGCCGCATCAGGAGCTCGGCCAGCCCCTCGAAGTCCTCGTCGGTGGTGACGCCGGCGGCCGTCCAGCCGGCCGGCACGTTCCGGAGAATCGTCGCGCCGTAGGAGAAAGCCATCGGCGACAGCACGCCTTCGGTGAAGAAGTCGGCTTCGCCCGCCTGCAGGAGGAGCCCGAGGTAGGGCTCGCCGGGCAGCGTCCGGACCGCGAACACCACGGACTCCACGGCGACCTCGACCGCGCTGCCGAACGACGTCAGGTGGCGTTCCATCCGCCCGGCGAACTCCTCGACGCCGGCCAGGGCGACCGCGCGCAGGATGTCGTTGAGGCTCGGGAAGTAGCGGTAGACGGTCTGCCGCGTCACCCCGGCCTCGGCGGCGACGTCGGACAGGGAGGTCTTGGCGAGGCCGACGCGGTCGAGGCACGCCGTCGCCGCGTCGACGATCCGGCGGCGTGCCTCGTCTTCGGTGCCGGGTGGGTTGCCCCGCCAGCCGTGGTGCCCCATGCGCCCCATCTTCCCCGACCGGACGGCGTCAGCCGGGAGCAGGGGCCCGCTCGTTCCGGTACAGCGCGACCAGCACGAGACCGGCCGCGGCGAAGCACGCGAGCACGTACGGGACGCTCCCGGCCGGGCCATCGCCGTCCGCGGCGAGCCAGAACACCGCCAGCACGCCCAGGTAAACGGCGGGATAGACCCGGGCGAAGACGGACCGCGGCGGGCGGTCCGCCCGGTTCGCCGCGATGATCCAGGCACCCGCGACCCAGACCAGGGCCAGCTCGACGCCGAGGATCCACGCCTGCGCGCCCGCGTGGCCGTCGAAGAGGCTCGACGGGAGGCCGGCGATCGCCATCGCCGGCGGGGTGAGCACCCCGGCCACCAGGGTGCGCCAGGTCAGCGACCACCCGCGTCGCGGACCGCCGGCCAGCCGCACCACCAGGTAGGTCAGCGCGCCGAACGAGACCGACGCGAACAGCAGCATGCTGGTCATCGGCACCGACGCCAGCGCCGGCTGGTTGACGATCCGGTTGCCCGGGTTCCACGCCCACCACCTCAGGTGCGGGCCGAGCTGGTCGAAGACTTCGTAGCACACCTGGCAGACGAAGGCGACCGCGACCGACCCGGCGAGCGGGCCCCGGGTCCGGAAGATCCCGAGCGCCCGCACGAGCTCGTAGGCGAGCTGGCTGAACGCCGGGTAGAACGCGACGATGTAGAGCGGCAGCCGGTCCGCCATGAACTGCACGGTGAACTCGTTGTGGGCGAAGATGAAGCCGTACAGCCGGTCGAGGCCGAACCACTCCGGGAAGTACAGCGGCGGCTCGGTGACGAACAGGTAGACCAGCGAAGCCCACCACAGCGCCAGGTTGACCGGATCGCCCGCGCGGTACCGGCGGACGGCGTGCGCCAGCGCGAAGACGGCACCGCCGACGACGAGCAGTTCGAGCAGCGGCATCGTCCAATGGGCCAGGTCCCACGGGGAGCGGGCCGAGACCACCGGGGAGACGTCGTGGCAGTCGAAGCCGAGACCGCGGGTGACGGCTTCGGCGTCGGACCCGCACGCCGTGCTCATCGCGCGGTCGCCGTCGAGTAGTCCGTGGCGGGCGGCTCGGCCTGGGCGTCGAAGCCGAACGGCACCCGGTGCCGGCCCAGCGCCGCGCGGACGCGGTAGCGCACGAGCCCCGCGAGCACGCGCGGGTTGCGCAGCATGTCCCCCAGCGACTCGTCGAGGTTGAACACCTTGGCGAAGTGCTCGTCGACGACTTCGTCCTCCCGGGCGGCCCCGACGATCAGGCTGAACGCCGGAGCCGAGACGGCGGCGAGGATCCGGCGCTTCCACTCGGGCGGCTTCTCGGTGCCCTCCGCGCACTCGTACCCCTGGTCGCGGGCCATCGCCAGGCGCCACGGGACGTTCAGCAGCTTGCGTTGCGCGGCAAGGAAGTCCGCGGAGAACTTCGTGTCGACGCGGTCGGCGCGGGCGAGGTGTTCGCGCAGCAGCAGGGCCGAGCCGGCCGCGGAGCTGATGCCCTGGGCGTAGAACGGGTTGAACGCGCAGATCGAGTCGCCGACGAACGCCAGCCCCTTCGGCGGGGTGCGCAGGCGGTCGTAGCGCCGCCACTTGTTGCCGGTCGAGCGGGTCAGGTGGACTTCCGAGGTGGGCTCGCACCGGTCCATCGCGGCCGCGAACAACGGCGTCCGGACGCGGCGGGCGGTCTCGACGAACGCGTCCGTCGTGCGCGGCATCGGCAGCCCCCACGACCCCATGCAGGCGATGACCCGGTTACCCTCGACGGGGAAGAAGTTGACCAGGTAGTCGTGTTCGTCGGGGTGCTCGCCCTTCGCCGGGGTCGGCATGATCACCAGGTGCCGCCACCACCAGGACGCGGGCCGCGGCGTCGGCAAGTCGTACCAGCGCGAGGTGTAAGTGACCTTCGCGTCGAGCGTCCTGGTCTCCGGCTCGGGCCAGCCGGCCGCCGCCAGCCAGCCGCCGACGGCGGAGCCGCGGCCCAGGGCGTCGACGACGAAGTCGGCGTCGAGGTGCCCGCCATCGGTGTCGACGCCGGTGATGCCGCCGTCGCGGGTGGTCAGGCCGGTGACCACGACACCCTCGCGGACGGTGACGTTGGGCAGTTCGCGCACTTTGTCCCGCAGGACGCGTTCGATGAGGATCCGCGAGCTGTAGACCATGGTCATCGCGCTGCGCTTGCGGGCGGACCAGCCGGCTCCGTCGAGGTAGGCGGCGTCCATGGACGGCATGAGGTGCAGCCCGCCGGCGGCGATGAGGTCGGCTTCGAAGCCGGGGAAGAGCGCACCGATCGCGCGACGGCCCGAGTTCAGCAGGAAGTGCGGGTGCTTGCTCTGCGGCACCCCGCGGCGGTGCTCGGCGCCGGCGGGCAGCTCGTCGCGTTCGAGCACGAGTACTTGGTCGAAGTACGGCGCGAGCGCGCCGGCGGAGCAGAGACCGGCGGCACTGCCCCCGAGGACGACGGCGGTCTTGCCGAGCCGCATACGACCAACTCCCATCATACAAAGTGACGACGAATGTATGAATGGATGGGCGTGGGTGTCAAGGGGCCCGGGTCGCTAGGACGCGGGCGGCGAGCTGACCCGCAGGACGTTCCCGTCCGGGTCGTGCAGGCGCATCTCGTACATCCCCCACGGCCGCACGAACGGTGGCTCCGCGATGTCGACGCCGCGCCCGCGCCACTCCCGGAACAGCCGGTCGACCTGCGCGGCCGTGTGGACGTCCAGGTGCAGGCGGGTCGCGTGCGCGCCCGGGACCTGGGTCAGCATGAGCTGGACGTGGTCGCGGCCGACCAGCGCGGTGCCCGGCTCGTGCGGTTCGCCGTCGTGCAGGAACCGGGCCCGGCGCTCGGACCAGCGCCAGCCGACGTCGAAGCCCAGCGCGTCCGCGTAGAACCCGAGGCTGGCGACGACGTCGGCCACCAGCAGGTTGGGCCGGCAGGCGAAGATCGCCGGCCCGGGCGCGGCGCCGGCCCAGTCCTCGGCGAGCAGGCCGAACAGGAGGTCGTCCGTCCATTCGCCCTTGAGCCACGTGTGCCGGCGGCGGAAACCCTCGCGGCCGAACCCGAGCCGTTCGAGCAGGCCCGCCGACGCGGTGTTGCGCGCGTCGCACTCCGCCGACACCCGGCGCACGCCCGCGGCGAACGCCCGGTCCAGCACGCACCGCACGGCGTCGGTCGCGTAGCCGCGCCGCTGGTGCGCGCGGGCGATGGTGAACCCGAGGTCGGCCTGCATCCGGTTGTCCGCCAGGCAGAGGCCGACGTCCCCGACCAGCACCCCGCCGGCCTCGACGGCGTACTGGAACCAGCCGGGCACGCCCTCTTCGGCGGCCGCGAACTCGGCGACGAGCTGCCGGGCTTCCGCGTCCGGCACCGGCGCGTCCCACCCCTGGTACCGGGCGACTTCGGGATCGGAACGGTAGGCGGCGAAAGCCTCGGTGTCGGCGGTGGTGAACCGCCGCACGACCACGTGCCCGGACGCCACCGGCAGTTCGCTCATCCGCCCAGGTTAGAGCGCTTTCAGCGCGCCGAGCCGTGGGAACCGCGGATCCGCAGCCCGTCGGTCTCGATGATGAGTTCCGGCGGGTAGCCGTTCACCCCGACGCCCGCGAACCGGATGGGCTCGCGGCCGGCGCCGACCAGCGTCGTGGTGCCGTTCTTCTCCTCGAGCCGGACCGTCCGGGGACCCGATCGGGTGTCGAAGACGTGCATGCTGCCGAAGGCCGCGTCGAGGTCCGGCCAGGCCTGCCGGGCCACCCCGTCGAGGACGACGGACGGCAGCGCCTGCGGCTCCCCGTCCAGGAAGACCTCGGTCGTGGAGGACTCACCGGTTTCGATGCGCAGGCCCGTCTGCTCCTCGTTGTCGAGGGTGAGCTCGACGTACCCGCCGCGAGGAGCCGTCTCGCGGATTTCGAGCTCACCACCGGGCCGGACCAGGAACTCCGCCGGGTACCGGGCGACGACGGCGAGGAGCGGATGGCGCAGGCCGTTGACGATGCGGATCGTTTTCACCCGCTGCGCTAGTGATTCGGTCAACGGACAGGCCTTTCGGAGTAGCTGCGAATCGGCAGATCGTACCTCCGGCTGCCGGGTCGTCGGAGCTACCCCAGGGGTATCTAAGGGGTGGTCCAGTCCTGCGTCACCCGACCGCCGGGTTCCGGCGGCGGCGCGGGTTCCCCGGCCCGCGCCCGATCTCCGCGCAGCGGTGGATGGCGAAGGCGTGACTCAGGTGATCGCGGAAGACGGTTCGTGGTCCGCACGCTCGAAGACGGCCGGCCGGCGGAGCACCGCGCAACCGCGGGCGTGAGCCCTGCCGGTGTCAGCGGCGCGCGCGGCGGCCGGACGGGTCGTGAGCCGGCGTGCCGGAACGGCGCTGCGGGCCGGGCACGCCGTCGGAAGGCTGCTCCGGGGTGTACACGGGTTGGCGGAACAGGCCGCCGTACCGGACGTCCTGGGGTGTGGTGAGCGTGCCGGGCAGGGGCTCCTCGGCGATGGGGTGGCTGAACAGCGAACTGTCCACTGTGGAAGCGGTGATCGGGGGATCCTTTCGTGACCGCCACCGGAGGTGGCGGGGTTCAGACGGGTACCGCTACGCGGCTCGCTCGTGGGGCGAGGGGTAGCTGACCCAGTCGGGCAGTCCCGTGGTGGGCGCCGCGGGCTCGAGCCGCAAGCGTGACCCGGTGGGCATCGGCCGGATGGGGGCCGAGGGCGGCGCAGGTTCGACCACTCGCGCTCGGAATGCCCTCGGACACCACCCAGCGTACACGACACCCTCGCGGAGTGTGTCAAGACCGGGTCCTGCCGACCGGGCTCACGCACCCCCGTTCGCCAACGCCCGTACCTCCGTCTCCCCCAACGCCCGCCCGTACAACCGGAAGTCCGCGACCGCGCCCTTCAGATACGGGTGCTTCGGGTTCTGCGAGCGCCCCAAGTAGTTCAGCTGCGTCGCCCCCAGCAGGAGCGGGCTCATCTTCGGCGCCGGGTTCACCCCGGTCAACTCGCCGCCGAAGTACAGCCGCAGCCCCTCGCCCGCCGTCACCGCCACGTGCGTCCACTCCCCCGCCGGGAGCGGGACCGCCGCGTCCACGTAGTCCTCCGCCTCCATGCCGCCCAGCTTCATCGCGCAGCGCGCCACCCCGAGCCCCGTGCGCGGGGTCAGGAAGAAGTACGACTGCGCGTTGAAGCCCAGGTCGAACACGCGCGCCGAGTTGACGACCGCGTCCACCCGTACCCACATCGACACCGTCAGCCCGGTCAGGTTCGCCGGCAGGCCCGGCGCCAGCCGGACGTGCCCGTCGACGCCGTCCAGCTCGATCCCCCGCTCCCCGGCGACGGCACCGCCGCCGAGCACCGCGGCCGGCCAGCGACGCGTCGACTCGGACAAATCAGCGCCGAGCGGGTACACCGCCACGGTCTTCGGCGCCGGCCGATCCGGCTTCGCGGCGAGATAGACGCTGTAGTGCTCGTGCTGCACGTCCAGGAACGGGCTCAGCCGCAGCCGTTCCGAACCCGCGAGCACGCTGAACTCCGCCCGCCCCGGCTCCCGCCGCAACGAGCGCGGGTACACCGTCGGGATGACCGGCGGCACCGACGACCCGTGCCGCGCGGCGAGCACCAGCGGGCCGTACGTCAGGGCCGACACCGCGGGGTTGTCCGGCGCGGGCAGCCACCGCGGGGTCATCGGCAGGTGAAGTTCGACGACGTCACCGGCGTGCCACCGGCGCCGGATCGTCGCGAACCGCCCCGGCGTCGCGTCCACCGGCACGCGGTTCACGGTCAGGCGCGGGTGGGACACCCACGAAGGAATCCTCACGCGCAGGGCGAATTCGCCGGAACCGTCGACGCGCAACCGAACGGTTTCGTCGTACGGGTATTCGGTCTCCAGCCGCACCGACGCACCATGGAAGTCCACTGTGGACGGGATGAACAGGTTGACGTACAGCGTGTCGCCCGCGGTGAAGTAGATGTTCTCCGCGTACTTGACGTGGGTTTCCAGGCCGGTGCCGTGGTCACACGTGAAGTTGCCGTAGTCGCTGCTGTACGTGCCGGGGTCGGACGTCACCCCTTGCTTGCCCTGCCGCTGGGCTCCCGGCGTCAACCCGGTGTAGTACGTGACGAAGCCGTGCGGCGAGCCGGGGTCCTGCTCACCCAGCAGCTGGTTGAGCAGCGTCCACTCGTAGTGGTCGAGGTATCCGGTGCGGCTCGGGTCCTGCAGGAACAGCAGCCGGCCGAGCTTGAGCATGTTGTAGCTGTTGCAGTTCTCGCAGGTGTTCTCGCCGAGCTGGCTGACGACCTGGTCCGGCGGGCCGAAGAACTCCGCGTTGGCGTTGCCGCCGATGACGTAGCTGTGGTGGTGCACCACCTGGTCCCAGAAGTACGTCGCGATCGTGCGGTACCGCGGCTCGCCCGTCACGTCGTACTCCGCCGCCGCGCCGACGATCTTCGCGATGTCGGTGTTGGCGTGCCGCCCGGCGAGGGTGTCCTGGCGGGCGGCGAGGGGCGTGAAGATCTCGTCGTGGTCGAACCGCCGGGCCAGAGTGAGGTGCAGCGGGTCTTTCGTGACGGCGTAAAGGTTCGCGAGCGCCTCGTTCATGCCGCCGAACTCGGTGTGCAGCACCTTCTGCATGGCGTCATGGGAAAGCGGCGCGGTGCGGGTGTCGATCCAGCGCGCGATGCCGCGGGCGACGTCGAGGGCGCCCGCGGTGCCGAGCAGCCGGTGCTGGTCGAGCAGGCCGGCGAGGATCTTGTGGATCGTGTAGTACGGCGCCCACACGGACTTCCCGGCCTCGAGGCTGACGAAGTCGGACTCCGGGAACGCCGATAGGTAGCCTTCGGTGAACCCGGCCGACGGCGCCGCGGCCTGGCACTCGGCCAGCGCGGCCACCAGCCGGGTGCTCTTCGCGGCCAGCTCGGCGTCGCCGAGGTTCGCGGCCGCGAGGGCCAGACCGGACAGCAGGTGCCCGGTCGTGTGCCCGCGCAGCTGGCTGTTCGGCGCTTCCCAGCCGCCGCAGGGTTCGGCCGACGTCGGCAGCCCGGCGGTCAGCCGGAACGTGTGCAGCAGCCGGTCCAGGTCGACGAACTTCAGGTACGCCACGGTCCGGCGCATGTTCGCCAGGTACCGGCTTTCGAGCAGCCGGACCCCGCCGAGCGCGACGGGCCGCACCGGCGCCGCCGTCGACGCCGAAGCTTCCCACGGGACCACCGCCGCGAGGCCGAGCGCGGCTCCCAAGCCGAGCGCGGTGCGCCGCGTGACCTTCATCGGATCTCCTCCTGGCGGTACGGCAGCAGGCGCACCGGCCCGACCAGCCCGTAGGCCTGCCGCGCCGCGATCGCGAACACAGCGGGCCGGCTCACCCGGAGCCGGTTGTTCAGCGTGGTGGCGACCTCCACTTCGATGCTGTTGCGCCCGGAGCGCAGCCACGGCCCGACGTCGACGACGGTGTCGAGCACGTCGCACGGCGGCAGCGCGACGCCGTTGACCCGCACGCGGTAGGTGTCGAACACCTCCCCGAGATCCAGGTACGCGCCCAGCCCCCGGTCCCACCGGCCCAAGTCGACGGTCGTGCGATAGTGCCCGACCCCCGACACGTCCTCCAGACCGGGGATCGACGGCCAGGCCGCCAACGCGGGCAACGAGAACCGACGCTTCGGCTTGATCGTCGTGGTCGGGGTCGGCCCCGGCTGCCAGTCCTCGACTTCGAGGTCCCAGGTGGACAGTGCGATCGGCGCGGGCGGATCCGTCACCGAGGTCCGCGCGACCCGTCCGGTCGGCAACGTGGTCGAGTACGTGCCGGCCACCGGCGAACGCACCACCAGTTTCCCGTCGAGGTACCGCACCTCCGGCGCGTCGGACGACACCGCGTGCGGACCCCGGTCCGCGGCCAGCCCGACGATCACCGACTGGCCCGGCTTCAAGGACACCGAAACCCGGACCTTGTCGCCGCTACGCGAGAACAAGCCCAATCGTGAAGTCTCACCGGTCCACGCGTCGAGCAGGAAAGGCTGCGCGTCCCGGTCCTGGGCCGTCAGCCACACGTCCTGCGTGACGGCGGTGATCTTGCGATTCTCGGCGTGCCGGGCATTGCAAAGGTAGTAGTAGTCGGCAAGACCGTCGATGCGGTGCACGCTCATCACAGTGGACGGGTCGTGCTCGACATCGCGCGTGACGCCCAGTTCGGCGAGCGCGGCGGGGATTCCGGTGGCGTCCGCGACCACCCGGACGGAAGGCTGCGCGAGCAACGACGTCACCAGAGAGCGGAGCCGGTCGTTCTCCCCCGGCTGCGCGATGCCCTCGGCGTGGACGTCGGTCCAGGTGCCGATGACGACCGTCGGCAAGCCGGCGCGAGCGAAGTCGAGGAGCCGCTGGGCCGCGTGGACGGACAGCGTGTGCTCGCTGCCGTGGAACTGGTCGCCGCCGAGGATCATCGCCTTGTACGCGGGCCCGTCGGGCGCCAGCCGGCCCCGCCGGACGACCGCGCTGGGCAGGTCGAGCACGCCTTCGCTGAGGAAGCCGTGGGTCCAGCCGGCCGGGATGCCGTCGTTGGTCGCCCACGGCGCGCCGATGCCGGTGGACGTCCAGCCCTTCTGGCGGAAGAACGCGAGGTCCACCTGCGGCCGTCCGGTGCGCAGCACCAGCTGGGTGCGGGCGAACCAGCCGGCGATGTCCGGCACGTGCCCCCACGTCGGCTGCCGCGGCCCCCACGCCTCGGCGTACCCGATGCCGTTCCCGTTGTACGGCGAGAAAGCCGCGAAGCCGGGCCACTCCGCGCCAGGCGCCATCGCGTAGGCGAATCCGTGCAGCACGGCCTGGTTGACGCCGCCGGCGAAGACGCTGCCCATCGTCTGCAGCACCTTGTCCCAGGTGGTGTTGTACGCGCCGTTCGCGTACGCCGCGGACTCGCACGACAGCAGCCGCCGCCCGCCCATGTCACGGCCGGACGCGAGCACGCGGTAGTCGTCGAGGTTCTTGAACCCCAGTGATTCGCTCTCCGGCGCGTCCAGCAGCGCGGCGCTGCGGATGGCGTCGGTCTGCAGGCCGTAGGGCTGCACGCGCAGCGTCATGCCGAGGCTGTGCGCGAAGTCCCGGATCGGGAGCAGGTGGTGCTCGTGGTAGAGGTCCGAAAGCACCCGGTTGTAGTCGTCCTGCACGTGGTTCGACGTGTCGGAGTCGAAGGCGAACAGGTACTTGCCCTTGCGCTGCACGATAACCGGCAAGTACGGCAGGAGGTCGTACCCCATCCGTCGCCGGAACTCGGCGAGGAAGTCCGGCGACCAGATCGTCGCGTCGGTCTCGATCTCCAGGGAGTCCTCGAACAGGTCGCCGCCGACGTCCTTGAGCAGCCCGCGGATCGCGCGGGTGAGGATCGTCGAGTTCCACTCGTCCAGCACGACGCGGGTGCCCGCCGCGCTGAAGTGGTCGACGACGTAGGCGAGCGGCGTCGTGTGCGGGCCGGCTTCCGGCTGCTGAGCCGAACCGCGAGCCCAGTACGCGAGGAGCACCCAGGTGCCTTCGGGCGCGGTCCAGTCGATCTGTCCGTTCTGGACGTCCACCGTGCGCACCGACGCCGGGTCCAGCGTGACGGTGACCGCGGTGGGCGAACCGATCACCTGGGCGGCCTGGACCGCGACCAGCTCTTGGTTGCCGACGCCGTCTTCGGCGGGCACCAGCGCGGCCGGCGGCGGGCCGGTGTAGCTGCCGGTGACCGTCACGACGCCGTGCGCCAGTTCCTTGCTCGCCGCGACGTCGTCGGGCGTGATCGTCGGGACCGCGGTGGGCCAGCACGGGCCCATGGCGAGATCGACGGTCAGGCCGCGGGCCTTCGCCCGGCGCAGGGCCGTCTCGACCGCCGCGAGCCACGCGGGCGTGCCCCAGCCGTGGTGCTCGGGGTCCATGACCGTCTGGACGCTGTGGTGGACGTCCTGGATTTCGACGCCGCCGAAGCCGGCGTCGGCGATCTGGTCCACCTCGCGGGCGATCTCGCCGAGGTCGACCAGGCCGTGCGGCCACCACCAGCGGAACTTCGCGGCCGTCGAGGCGTCCGGCTTGGCGAACTGCTTCGCGAACGGCTTCCCGGGCGTGGCGAGGGCGGGTGGGGCCCACGAGAGGGTCGCGCCGACGCCGAGGGCGGCGCCGATGGTGAGGACGGTGCGTCTGCTGACGGTCATCGGGTGGGCTCCAAGCGGGCGGTGAGGGCGGCCTGCGGGCGCAGCGCGACCGGGCCGACGAGGCCAGACGGCAGGATCTTGTTGCGCGAGTTGGCCAAGGTGTTGGTCACGCGGACGCTGATCGTGTTGACGCCCGGGTGCAGCGCGCTCGTGGCGTCCACTGTGTACGGGTGCCAGAGCGCGGCGGGCAGCTCGGTGCCGTTCACCGTCGCGGTGGCGAGGTCGTGCACCTCCCCGAGGTCGAGCACCAGCTTGCGGCGCGCGAGGTCGGCCGCCGTGAGCGTCACCGTTGTCGTGTAGACGGCGCTGCCGGAGAACGTCGGCGCGAAGGTGGTCCACGAGCCGAGCGGGCGTTCGGTGGCGACGGCGCCGTCCTGCTCCAGCCGGACCGTCCACGGCCCGGCCGGCGCGATCGGCGTCAGCGGGTCGGTGACCTGGACGGTGCCGTGGTAGGTGCGGCCGTCGGCCTGCCCGGTGAGGGCGTACGTGCCGGGTGCCGTCGCGGTGACGGCAGCCTGCATCGTCCGCCCGGCGACGGACACAGAGGTCGCGGGCAGGGTGCCGTCGGTCAGGTGCGCGGTGTCGCGGACGCCCTTGCGGAACACCACGCCCAGCGTCTCGTACGGCTGGAGCGTGACCGGGACGCCGGTGGTGGCCCGCCCGCCCGAGTACGCCGTGGCGAGCTTCGTGGTGCCGGTGCGCGGGTCCCAGATCTCCGGAGTGCCGCCGACCGGGAAGGTCGCGGTCGTGGTGACCACGGCGTCGCTCTCGTTGTCGAGCAGGAACGCGGTGTCCGCGCCCCGGCCGGTGCGCTGCACCCGCACGGCGTCGGCCGCGGGCTGCAGCCGGGCCGCGCCGAACCCGGCGTCCTGCGCCAGGCCCGCGATCGCGTTGACGTCGGAGACGACGGTGACCGCACTGGAGAGGTTCCGCAGCTCCCGCGCCAGGTCGGCGTCGCGGCCGGTTGCCTCCCGCGTCGGAAGCGGGCCGACCGCGATCAGGTGGCCGCCGGTCCGCACGAACTTCGCCAGGGTGCGGGCGGTCGCGAGGTCCAGCACCGGTGTGCGCGGCAGCACCGCGAGCCGGTAGTTCGCCGCGCCGACCTGCAAGGTTCCCCCGCGGACCTGGGCCTGGAAGCGCGCGACCGGGTCACCGGAGAGCGACGAGTCGCTCAGCAGGTCGAAGTCGACCTGCCCGCGTTCCAGCGCGAAGGCCGTCTCGGAGAAGTCCTTGTCCAGTTGGTGACTCGCATCCGACATCCGGGTCTGTTCCGCCGCCCGCTGCGGCTGGATCAGCGCGGTCCGGGCGAGGTTCGTGCCCCGGCCCAGCTCCATCACGCGGCCGATCCACGCGTCGACGTCGGGCATGTCCTCCCAGAACGTGCTGCGCGGCCCGAACGGCGGCGCGAACGTCACCGACGTCTCGTCGGTGTACATCGCGTGCAGGAAGGTGAGGTTGACGCCGCGGGTGGCCAGCGCGCCGACGGTGGCGTGCAGGTAGTCCGGCGCCACCTGCCAGCCCGCGTTGCCGAAGGTCTCCATCAACGTCCGCGGCGCGCCGCTCTGGTGCGCGGCCGAAGAAGCGTTGCGCCCCAACGTGGTCTGCTCGCCGACGGTGTAGTCGGTGGTGATCATGTCGCTGCCCGGGACCTGCGCCCACTGGTTGTCCTTGGCCAGGTCACCGGTCGAGTTCATCCGCTGCTGCGGGCTCTGCTCGTCGAGCAGCGGGTTGGTGATCAGCTTCAGGCCGTGCTTGCCCATCCAGGCGGCCTCGCGCTGGTAGTAGCTGGTGGCGAAGAGGTTGTTCACGGCCCGCCAGTACGTGCCGGCGGCCCGGTCCGCGACCGCGTCGAGGCCGTCGGCCGCGGCGGTGTAGGCGACGCCGGGGGTGCCGCCGGCCGCGTGGACGGCGTCGGCGAGGCCGGGCGAGGACGGCAGGCGCTTGAACGGGTGTGGCTGTGCGGAGGCGAGGAAGGGTTCGTCGTCCCAGAAGCCGGGCACGACCGTGCCCATCGCCCACGGGAAGCGCCGCGCGTACTCCTCGGGCGCGATGCTCAGGAAGGCGTCCGTGGCGTCCGGGTCGAGCAGGTCGAGGTAACCGCGGACGTACCCGCTGGAGTCGTCGCGCAGGAGGACCTGCGAGTAGACGTCGACCTGCCAGGTCCCGGCGGGCACCGGCCAGCTGCCGCCCTTGAGTTCCACCGCGGCGGTCGTGCCCACCGGTCGCGCGGCCGCCGCCGTGACACCGGCCAGGTCGACGCGGTGCTGCGGGAAGTCCGCGAGCGCGGTGGCGTTGTCGAAGGTCGAGGTCCACAGCTTGGCGCCGTCCGGCGCGGTCACGGTCAGGTCGTCCCACAGCGAGCGTTGCGTGCCCTCGGCCGACACCGCCGCCGCACCGGCCGGATAGCTCGCGTCGATCGCCGCGGGCTGCACGGTGTTGTTGATCTTCGGGGTGATCGTGGTGCCGGAGACCGTGACACTCACCGTCTGCACATGGGTCGGCGTGAAGCCCGGCGTGTTGACGCCGGTGGTCAGCCGCGTCCGGTTCGGACCGTCCACTTCGTACACGCTGGCCGCGCCCTTGGCGTCGACGTCCACGAGGTAGCCGTGGGTGCCGTCCGAGCGCACCGCCAGCTGGACGCCCCCGGCCGTCAGCGTGACCTTGCCGCTCACCGTGTAGTCGGTCCAGCCCGCGCCAGGTGTCAGCGGGGCGGCGCCGGGCGCGGTGGCCGGGTCGACGACCAGCTTGCCGGTGTCGACGCTGAGCCCGGAGGTCTCGGCGAGCTCGAGCGTCGACGGCCCGGTGACGATCCGCGTCGAGCGCAGCAGGCCCTTGAGCCGCAGGTCCGGGCGCGCGGGGATGGTCCGGTCGCCCAGGGTGCCGCCGTTGACGACGTAGTTCGCGCCGCGGCCGCTCGGGAAGTTGTTGTCGTTGAACAGCCACATCTTCATGCCGGTGCGCCGCGCCTCGCGCAGCACGTGCCCGACGAGCGTGAACCAGTCCTCGGACAGGAACACGGGTTTCATCGAGTCGCCGCCGAGCGGGAAGATCACCGCCTCGTACACGCCCTTGGCGCGCATCTCGGCCATCTGCCGGTCGGTGACGTCGGCCGTGATGGTGTTGTTCCAGTACCAGTAGATCGCCGGGAGGCTGTCCCTCGGCGGGTTCGCGAAGGCGGCCGGGTCGAAACCCGGGGCGTCGGGCCCGGCGGTGGCCGGGGTGCTCACGCTCAGCGCGGTGACCACCGCGAGCACGAGGGACATCAGTGTCCTGCGCATGGGATTCCCTTTCAGCCGCGCGGAACGGGTTGCCGGAAGGTGTGGGTGCCCGACCCGACGCGGTGGACCGCGTCGCCCCGCGGCAGGTGCACTTCGGCCGTGCTGCCCGGCGGCACGGTGACGGTCAGCCGGTATTCGCGGTCGGACTTCGTCCACGTGGTGGAGATACGGCCGTACGGGCTCTCGTAGCTGCCGGACGCGGACGTCAGGTCGCCGACGACCGCCGGGTCGATGACCAGGTTCCGAAAACCGACCGAGCCGGGTGCCTGCCCGATGCCGGTCAGGCGGGTGGTGAGCCAGCCGTCCAGCGCGCCGAGCATGAAGTGGTCCTGCGACTGGCCGCTGCCGCCGTCCCAGGTCTCCCCCAGCGCGGTCAGCCCGGCCTGCACCTGGTGGCCCAGGCTGGGGCTCGTCGTCTGGGTGGCGATCCGGTAGACGACGTCGTCGCGCCCGGCGGCCGACAGCACCCGCAGCACGGACGGGAACGAGATCTCCCCCATCACCAGGTGCCAGCCGGCGGCCTCGATGGTGTCCACCAGGTGCTGGGTCAGCCCGGCGCGCAGGCCCGCGGGCACCGCACCCATGTCGAGCGCGAGGGCCGTCGCGCCTTGACCGCCGCCGCCGAACAGCCCGGTCGCGGGGTCGTAGTACTTCGCCCAGACGGCCTTGGCCAGCGCGTCGGCTTGGGTGCGGTAGGGCGCGGCGTCCTGGCCGAGGGCCGTCGCCACCTTCGCGAGCCCGTCCGCGACGGCCCAGACGCCGAAGGAGCTGACGATCGCGCGTGGCATGGCCGGCTTCTCGGTCGTGATCCAGTCGCCGAGGCCGTAGTCGTAGACGCCGTCGGCCCAGCGCGTCGGCTGCCCCTGCAGGAAGTTCAGGTAGCGCTGCATCGCCGGGTAGTACCGAGCGAGCAGTTCCTTGTCGCCGTAAGTCTGATACGCGTTGAGCGGCACCAGCACGAGCGCGCCGCCCCAGTTCGGGTCGTCGCGGTAGGCGCCGGCGAGCGTGACGTGGTCCGGCACGGTGCTGGGCACCAGGCCGCTCGCCTCCTGGCCGTCGGCCATGTCTCCGACGATCTTGCCGAGGTAGGCCTCGACGTCGTAGTTGCGGGCGAGCGCGTCGAACGCGAGGTGGTCCTGCTCCAGCCAGCCGAGCTTTTCGCGGCTCGGGCAGTCGGTGAGGATGCTCTGCATGTTGTTCTCGACGGCGGCGCGGGTGAGCCGGTGGATGCCGTCGAGGGTCGCGTCGGAGGAGTCGAAGTCCCCGGCGGAGTCGTTGTCCGCCATGGTGCGCAGGCCGGCGACCGAAAGCTGGGCGTCGTCGGGAACGCCGGCCACTTCGAGGTAGCGGAAGCCGTGGTAGCCGAAGTTCGGATGCCAGGTCTGCGGGGTGCCCTTGCTGGTGAAGCTGTCCCAGATCGGCGCGCCGACGTTGCTGATGGACTGGTCGACGTGCCCGTCGCGCAGGGCCTCCGCCGGGTAGACGCGGATCGCCGTGCCCTTCGGCGCGGTGAGCGTCACCTGGGGCAGGCCGGCGATGGTGCGGCCGACGTCGTAGACGCGCACGCCGGGCGCCGGGCGCGAGATCTCCTTGCCGGGCAGCTGTTCCACGACCCGGACGGGCTCGCTCTGCCGGGCGGTCAGCTTGGCCGTGCTCGTCGCGGGCACCACCGCGGACCACGTCGTGCGGTCGGCGCCGGGTGCGTCCCAGCCGGGGAGTTCGCGGCGGGCGTCGTAGTCCTCGCCGCCGTACCACTGGGACACAGTGGTGGCGCCGAGCGTGGTACGCCAGCTCTCGTCGGTGACGATCCGCCTTGTCGTACCGTCTGTTAGCGTTAACTCCAGCTGCGCGATGACCTGCGGGTCGCTCGCCGTGCGCGCGAACTTCCGGTAGCGGCCGGAGGTGTGCAGCGCGTCGGCGGTGCCGTTGCCGACCGCGATGCCGATCGTGTTGGCGCCGCCGCGGATCTGCTTGGTGACGTCGTAGGCGGCGTAGGTGACGCGGTCGGCGTAGTCGCTGTCGCCCGGCTCGAGGACGGCGTCGCCGACGCGGGTGCCGTTGAGGCTGGGCACGTAGACGCCGAGGCCGCTGACGTACAGGCGGGCGCCGGCGACGCGGCCGGTCACCGAGAAGTCCTTGGCGAACACCGGGAGCGCGGGCGGCAGCCAGGTGGCGGGTGCCGGCTGGTCCGTGACGGCCTTGGCGACGGTGAACGGGCCGTCCGTGGCCGTCTGGACCGTGTAGTCGACCGGGAAGTTCGGCGTCCGGCCGTCGGCGGTGAGCGTGTCGGTGCGCGGGTACAGCACGACCTGGTCGAAGGTGTGCGCGGCGCCGAGGTCGATGGTGAGCGAGACGTCGGCGTCCGGGCCGGTGTGCGCGGCGCTCTGGTAGCCGGCGTTGCCGGCATCCTCCGGGTTGGACGTGGCCAGGCCGTCGGCGACCAGGCCGGGCTCCCACTCCTTGCGCACGGTCTGGGTTTCCGACGCGGTGACGTACTTCTGGCGCCCGTCGGCGAAGTTCACGCCCGGGTCGGCCGAGTCGCGCACCTGCAGTTCGGCGAGCTGCAGGCGGTAGGTCAGGTCGGGGAAGCGGCGGGTGGCGCCGGTGGTGACCATCCGGTTCTGACTGTCCAGGGGCTGTTCGGCCAGCGGGAGGCCGAGCTTGGTGACGTCGAGCTTCACGTACCGCGCGGTCCGGCTCGGGAAGGTGACGACGACCGGGTTCGCCGGCTTGGTGCCGAGCTGCCACCGGCTGTTCGCGACCCAGCCGGCGGACCAGTCCTTCTGGTCCGTCAGGCCGGTTTCGAACCAGGTGGGGGCGCTCCAGGCGGAGGGGACGGCGCCGGACCAGACCCGGACACGCCAGTACACGCGCTGACGGCTGCCGAGGGCGCGGCCGGCGTAGTCGACAGCGGTGGTGGCGCCGGCGACGCGGCCGGTGTCCCAGAGGTCGGGGCGGGCGAGCCGCGCTTCCGAGGTGGCGGCCTGGACTTCGTAGGCGGTCTGGTCCCGGGCGGTGGTCCGCCAGCTGAGTCCGGGAGTGGTGTCGTCCGTGCCGAGCGGCCGGTCGAGGTGGTTCGCGCGGAGGCCCGTGGCGGCGAAGAACGGGCTTCCGGCTTGGGCCGGTACGGCGGTTCCGGTGGTTGCCGCGACGACGAGCACGGCGAGAGCGAGGAGACGGCGGGGTCTGTGGCGCACGGCAGCTCCTGGGGACGGCCGTTGGTGACCGGCCTGGATTCGACGATGAATCGTTTCAACTCTGCGAGAAGCGTTTACTGCAGTAAGCAAGAGAAATGGGGATACCGCACTGTCGGGCGATTGAAAGGTTTCAGATGCCCGACGTGCAGACGCTACCTCGCGCCGGAAGGCGAAGTCAATGACGAGAACACCTGGTGAGAACGATCTTCCCCTCGACGGCGCATCCGCTCACGAGAGGTCGCGAGGGCGGGGCGTCAGCCGGCGAGCGCGTCCGCCCGGGTACCGGCGACGGCCAGCGCCTCGGTCAGGCCGGTCAGCTCCAGGGCCCGGCCCACGGTGCTGCGCCCGGGCGCCACGACCCGCAACCGCATGGCGCCGCCGGTGGCGCGATGTGCCTTGAGCAGGACCGTCATCCCGACGGAGGCGAGGAAGGACACCCCGGTCAGGTCGATCACGAGCAGCGCCGGCCGGCGGGCGAGCGCCTCGGCGAGGGCGTTGTCCAGGACTTCGACGCTGAGCAGGTCGACTTCGCCGGTCACCTCGAGCACCTCGGCCCCGCCGTCGGGTCGGTGCACCGTCACGTTCAGCAGGTCCTGGGGCCGGACCCGGCCTCCGTCAGCGGTCACCTTCACCTCCAGTCGCTCTTCTCCCAGCGCCTACCCACTTCTCCGGCGGCTCAAACACGCGGGCACTGACGTTTCCGCGACGTCCTGGTGACGGCCGGCTGCGACGCTGTCCGAGGGTTCCCGTCGCGGGAGGAGAGCCGCCCCCATGCCACCGCCACCGAGGGATCGAGCGAAGCTCCCCGCGGCGACGACGGCCCCGGCCACGACGCCGGCGCCGGTGGCGCTGAAGGACCGGCCCCCGCGGCGGAAGCCGCCCCAGCTGCCGCCGTCGAATGCCGCGGCGCTGGCGGCGCTGCGCGCGGGCGACAAGAAGCCGCCGGCCGACCCGTCGCGCAAGGAGTCGCAGGACAAGGTCGGCAACGGCGCGGTGGCGGCGGGCCTGGCGCGCGGCCCGGCCTCGGACCCGAAGTTCGCGGCGCTCAAAAAGGACGTCGCGCACAAAAAGCACACCATCGCCCGATCGCACCCCCCGGCGGCCAAGGAAGCGACGTCGGCGCAGGACGCGTCCGTGCCGCCCAAGGACGACGAGGTCGCGCAGGGCAAGACGGCCAACGCCGAGAAGATGAACGAGGCCAAGCCGAAGGAGTTCGACAAGGAAGCGTTCGTCAAGGCGGTCGAGAAGGCCATCGCCGAGAAGGCGCCGAAGAACCTGGAGCAGGCCGACGAGTTCGCCGACTCGGGCAAGCCCGCCGAGATCAAGGCCGAGGTGCAGGGCAAGGTCGGCGAGGGCAAGACGGACTCGGCCGAGCAGATCGCGGACACGACGGCCGCGCCGCCGGACACGTCCGCGGCGGAGACGAAGCAGGTCGTGCCCATGGCGGCCGACCGCCCGCCCGGCACGCCGGCCACCCCGGACCCGGCGAAGGCGACGCCGGACAAGCTGCCGCCGTCGGCGACGGACCTGTCCGCCGGCCCGGCCGGCGTCAACCGGGAGATGGCCGAGAACCAGGTCACCGAGCAGCAGCTGCGGAAGTCGAACGAACCGGCGTTCGGCTCGGCGCTCAAGGACAAGAAGACCGCGGAGAAGCATTCGGAGACGACCCCACCCGAACTGCGCAAAAACGAAGCGCAGCAGTTGCGCCGGACCACGGCGCAGGCCAAGGGTCTGGGCGCGGCCGCGATGGGGGCGATCGCCGGCCGGCGGGTCCGCACCGGCCAGCAGGTCGGTGGCGGGAAGCAGGCCACGAAGGCCACGGACGAGGAGAAGCGGGCCCAGGTCACGGCCGTCCTGCAAAAGGTCTTCGACACGATGAAGACCGAGGTCGAGGGCATCCTCACCGGCCTCGACAAGCTCGTCGACGACCAGTTCACGCGCGGTGAGAAGGAAGCCCGTGACGCGTTCACCACCGAGCACCGGCAGAAGATGGACGAGTACAAGGACCGCCGGTACAGCGGCCCGCTCGGCGCTCTCCGGTGGGGCAAGGACAAGTTGTTCGGTCTGCCGCCGGAAGCCGACCTCATCTTCGTCGTGGCCCGCGACCACTACGTCAAGCGGATGCGCGGGGTCATCTCGGCGGTCGCGGACACGATCGGCCGCGAGCTGACCCGCGCGAAGCAGCGCATCGCGAAGGGCCGCGACGAGCTGCAGGCCGAGGTCCAGAAGCTCCCGAAGGACCTGCAGGCGCTGGGCAAGCAGGCGGCGGCCGGGTTCGCGGACAAGTTCGACGAGCTGACCCAGTCGGTCGACGACAAGAGCACCGAGCTGGTCGACACCCTGGCGACGAAGTACACCGACGCGGTCAAGGCGGTCGACGACGAGATCGCCGCGGAGAAGGAGAAGAACAAGGGCCTGGTCGACAAGGCCCTGGACGGCATCAAGGGCGTCATCAAGACGATCATGGAGCTGAAGGACCTGCTGCTGGGGGTGCTCGCGAAGGCGGCACAGGCGGTGATGGGGATCCTCCGCGACCCGATCGGCTTCCTGGGCAACCTCGTGTCGGCGGTCGGCGGCGGGTTGAAGCTGTTCATGCGCAACGCGGGCCGCCATTTGCAGCAGGGAGTGCTGTCGTGGCTGCTCGGCACGGCGGCGACGGCGGGGATCACGCTGCCGACGAGCTTCGACGTGATGGGCATTTTGCTGCTGATCGCGAGCTTGATCGGGTTGTCGTGGGCCAATCTGCGGGCGCGGCTGGCCCGCAAGCTGCCGAAGGAAGCAATGGCGGCGATCGAGGCGGGCGAGCACGCGCTGCCGATCGTTTTGGAGGTTCGCAAGCGCGGGATCCGTGCGTTGTGGGACGACCTCAAGGCTCGTGTCGGGGACCTGAAGAAGAACTTGATCGACAATCTGGTGTCTTATCTGTTGCCGACGATCATCATTGCCGGGGTTACCTGGATAATTTCGCTGTTCAACCCGGCGTCCGCGTTCATCCGGGCTTGCAAGATGATCATCGACATCATCCGGTTCATCGTGACCAACGGCAAGCAGATCATCGAGTTCGTCAATACGGTTTTGGACGCGGTGATCGCCATCGCCAAGGGTGGGTCCGGTGGGGTGCCTGCTCTGGTCGAGAAGGCGTTGGCCCGGTCGATTCCGGTGTTGATCGGGGCTTTGGCCGCCTTGCTGGGGATCGGCGGGATTGCCGGGAAGGTCAAGGAGATCTTCCAGAAGCTGGCTCGGCCGGTCAACAAGGCTATCGACTGGGTTGTCGAGAAGATCGTCGGGTTGGCCAAGAAGGTTTGGGCCAAGGTCAAGGCTTTGGCCAAGAAGGTCAAGGACAAGTTCGGCAAGAAGAAGCCCAAGGACGGCAAGCCGCGCAAGCCGGGCGACGACGACAAGAGGGGCGCCGCCGTCAAGCTCCAGCCGGCGCGGGAAAGCCTGTCGATGACAGGCGAGGGACACACCCTGATCGCGACGCCTGGTGAAGGTGTCGACATCGCGAGCGCCCGGCTGAAGGTCTCCGTCAAGGCCGACCGGGTGATCAAGCGGCTCCAAGCAAGGAAGCGCAAGGATCCAAAGGAAAAAGAGAAAGTCAACGACCTCAGGGCAATCGTCCGGGCCGCGAAAAAGGTCGAGAAACTCGTCGAGGCGGCAGAGAAGCAGAGCGGCCAGAAGGCCAAGAAGCTCCTCGACTACCCAGGCTTCCCGGCGGCTTTCCGCGACCTCAAGGCCAAGATCGTCCAGTACGGGAGCGACTACGGAGTCAAGGACCTCGTCGAGGGCGACCTGGGTGAGCAAGTCAAGATCGAGAAGGAGATCCGCGCCGCCATCGTCTCCGTGGCCAGGGCGCACGACAAGGCCGGCCGGTACGAGGACGTCATCGCGGACGTGACCAAGAAGGTCAACAACGACGTGAAGATCGCGAAGTACACCGACTACCACGCCTCTCCCCCGGAGTGGCGTGGCAAGGACCTGATCGAGGGCGCGACCTATCTCGTCGTCGGGGATTTCGCCCGCGACTCGGGCCGCACCTACCGGATCCTGGTCGGCGACCAGAACCTTGTAGGCGAAGAAGCGAAGAAGGCCTTCGCCGACTTGGCGCGAGTGACCGCGGCGGCCGGCATGCTGTCCGCCGCCCGGCTGACGCAGGAAATGACTCCCGGGATGATCAAGGCGGGCAAGGCACGACCGGATCTGCGCACGCGATTCATCGGAATGGCGGTGGAAAAGTACGTGGCCGCTACCGTCTCCCACCCCGACATCTCGCGACTCGGCGCGAGCCGGCCGGGGTCGAGTGTTCCAGACTTCCTGATCAAGGACGGCAAACGATCGATACCGGTGGATGTCACCGGCTCCAGCACCACGTCCACGAAGGAGCACCTGCAACGAGCCTACATAAGTCGCGAGAACCAGATCGTCGCGTACCGTTCCATCCCGGCTCGTATCATCGACGCCGTGTTCGCCTGATCACCGGAGAGGACGGGTTGTGCCCACCAGACTGGTTGACGAGTATTTCGAAGATGTCCGAGCCACCGATCCCGGGCAGGTCATCGAGGACTTCGAGCTCGACCGGTGCACCTTCGTAGCTTCGACATTGGCCCAGCGAGCGGACTTGACCCCGAGCCTGGTCGTACGCCGCGTCAACGCGACCCGATGCACGCTGGACAACTGCCTGGCCGTCGGCATCCGCTTCGAGGACGTCACCGTCGACAACCTCGTGACCAAAGGCGGCTTGCTGCACCTCAGGGGCTGCGTACTGTCCCATGTCACGATCAAGGGCAGGGCTGGCGCGGTCATCGCCAGCCCACCCGTCCCGCGGGCGGGCGAGGACGAAGTCGGCCCCGACGCCGATCGAGCTTTGGTCGAGGCCTACGAGTCGGTCGACTGGGCACTGGACATCACACAGGCCGAGTTCGTGGACGCGAGCCTGGACTACATACCGGGCGACCTGGTCAGACGGGACCCCGAAACGCAGTTCCTCCTGCGCCGCGCCAGCTTGGCGGAGCTGCCGAACCGGCAAGTCCCCGACGGAGCGGACCTGTTCTTCAGACGGCTCGAGATGAGCCCGTTCGACTCGATGGTCGCCATCGCTCCCAGGCGCAGCAAACAGTTCCAGTCCTTGTTGTCGATCCTCAGAGACCTCCGCGACATCGGCTTGGCCGAGTAGGTTCCGCGCTCAACAGCCGGGGCAGGATTCCTTCTTCGGAACCGCCATCGGGACCACCCGCATCGCCGCCCCGGCGATCGCGGCGTTCCCCACCCGGTCCTGCCCCGCCGCCAAAGTCGACGCCAAATGCGACGGCACCGTCTTCGACGACCCATCCATCGCCGTCTTCGCAGCCTGAGCGTTCCCCACCACCGCCGGCACCAAAACCAACTTCGACTTACCCCGATCCGAAGCCGCCGCAGTCCGCAGCTCCTGAGCGGTCACCGGCACGGCGGGCTTCGTCTGCGGGGGCATCAACTCAGGCATCACGCACTCCCGTTCTCGGCCAGTAACCCAGCATACCGGCCCAGCTCCGCCGGACGGAACAACCGCGCCTCCCGCTGGAACTGCCGCGACACCCCGCGGACCACGTGACGCATCGAGATCGAGGAGCAAGAAGAGTCAGCGGCGGCAAGAGCCGCCGTTCGGGCCGCCGACGCTATCCCCGCTCCCGTCATGTCCAAGCGGCACAACACGTCCACGTCCACGTCCGAAGACAAAGGCGCCTCCGGCGGGAAAGCCAGCTGCCACAACCGCCGACGCTCCGCCGAAGACGGCCGCGGGAAGTGGACCACGAAGTGGAACCGCCGGGTGAACGCCGGGTCGATGTTCTCCTTCAGGTTGCTCGTCAAGATGATCAACCCGTCGCTCGCCTCCAAGCGCTGCAACAGGTAACCGACCTCCAGGTTCGCGTACCGGTCCGTGCCCTGCTTCACCTCGCCGCGCTTGCCGAACAGCGCGTCCGCCTCGTCGAACAACACCACCGCGTGGCTGTCCTCCGCCTGGCGGAACACCGCCTCCATGTTCTTCTCCGTCTCCCCCACCCACTTCGACACCACCTGCGCCAGGTCCACCTTCAGCAGCTCCAGCCCCAGGATCCCGGTGACGACCTCCGCCGACATCGTCTTGCCCGTGCCCGGCTCGCCGGTGAACAGCGCCTTCACCCCGCCCGTCGCCGACTTGCGGGCGAAGCCCCAGGACTCCGCGATGCGGGGCCACGCGCGGAACGCCGACGCGATCTCGGTGATCTGGTTCATCTGCGCGTCCGGCAGCACCAGGTCGGCCAGGCCGCGGCGCGGGATGATCGACTGGACCGCGCCGCTCGTGCGGCCCCGGGTCACCGTCGCGATCGCCGGCTCCACGTGCTCGCTCACCGGCTTGCCGGTGCCGGACAGGCGCGCGTCCGCGTCGGCGACCGCCGCCACCGCGCGGAGCTCGCCGCCGCTCATGCGGTAGCGCGCCGCCAGGTCCGTCAGCACCTCCGGGTCCAGGACCGGGAACGCCGACGACCACATCGCGCGACGCTCCGGGAAGCCCGGCGGCGGGATCGTCAGCTCCGCGTACGTGCGGTCGGCCAGCAGCCGGGGCGGGCGCCACGGCGTCGTGCCGGTCAGGCACAGCGGCACGCCCGAGCGCACCAAAGCTTCGTCGGGGTGGGCCGCACGGCCGTCGGTCGGGATCCACAGGATCGCGTCGAGCGCCGCCGCGGTCCGGAGGTCCGCCACCACGTCGGCGCACACGCGACGCAGGGGCCGCCCGGCCGCCGCCGCCAGCGCCTGGGCCGCGTCGAGCTGGCTGTCGGCGGGCAGCCCCCACAGGCCGACCACGTCGACGTCGCCGGCGCGCAGGGCCTGACCGAGCCTGGTCAGCCGGGCCGACTCGAGGTGGACCGGCGCCGAAGCCGGCGCGACTTCGCCGGGGTCGTCGCCCAGGGTGCCGACGTCGCCGCCCCAGCCCATCAGGTACTCGAACACGCCGTCGCCGAGCGCCAGCTCCCGGGCCGGCTCGGCCGGTGCCTCGCCGTACGCCCGCAACAGGCCGTAGCGGCGCAACCGGCCCGCCGCGCCCAGCCCGCGGCGCAGCGCCAGCCGGTCCGCCGGCGTCTCCCCGAGCACCGTAACCAGCAGCTCCACGCACGGCGCCCGCCGGTTGAGGTTGTCCACGACGTACGCGTAGACGCGCTCGTAGCCCGGGTCCAGCTCCGGCGCGGCCACCAGCAGCAGCGCGTCCTGCTCGGCCCGGGACAGGCCGTACCGGGTCGCCAGCGCGTCCAGCGGCAGCGTCACCCCGCGCGACGCGGCGAGGCGCCGCAGCTCCTGGTCCGGCTCCGGGTCCGGCCGGGCCGGCGACGGCGGATCGGTCATCGCCTCGGTGAACGCGTCGACGCGGTCCAGCAGCGCGTCCACCTGTTCGTCGGTCACGCAGAACGGGGTCAGGTCCGGCCGCGTCAGCGCCGCCGCCGCCTGGGACTGCGCGGCGACCGCGATCCGCAGCGCCTGGTGCAGTTCCGCCAGGCGCGCCCGCAGGTGCTCGACCGCCAATGCGCTCACGTCAGCCACCGGAGAAGGTCAGGGTCCGGCCACCCAGCCAGACCACGTCGGGCACGTCGGTGAGGGCGCCGCCCTGCCACAGGTCCGTGTGGCGGCGGCCCAGCGGGATCTTCACCCGCACCGCGTCGCGGGTGAACCGGACGGTGGCCTCCAGGTCGGCGAACCTCGTCAAGGACAGGACCGGGCTGTCGCCGCCCCACAGCTGCCCGGCGATCATGCCCAGCGCCAGGGACGCGGCCAGCGCGACGCTGTGCTCCAGGGCGCGGTCCGCGGCCAGCGGCACGGCCCGGTGCTCGACGAACAACGTGCGAACCAGCTCGTCCACACGCTCGCCCGGGAAGTCCGCCGCCAGCCGGGGTTCCACGCCGCCGGTCGTCCACAGTGGAGTGCGCCACCGCAGGCGGGTCAGCGGGTCGTCGCGCAGCGGGCGCGCGTCCGTGATGAACCGGACGCCCGCCGCGGCCAGCTCGCGCAAGCACGCCGGCGGCAGCGGGCCGGCCCGGACCAGCACCGGCGGCCGGCCGCACGCTTCCCAGTGCGGCAGTAGGCCATCCACTGTGGACGACCACGCCACCGGGAACAGGCCGCGGGCGTCGACGAGCAGCAGGCCCTCGTCCACGCCCGCGATCAGCAGCGGATCGGCGGGATCGTGGCCGCGGCACAGCGACAGCGCGAGCACGCCGTCCAGCACCGGCAGCGCGGGAGCCACCCGGCGGGCGAACGTGGTCAGGTCCGGCACCGACTCCAGTCCGGCGAACGCCGCCGCCGCGACGTCGTCTTCGGGCGCCCGCCGCCAGCCTCGCTGCGGCGCGCCCAGCACTTTGTATGCCAGGGCCGCGGCGAACAGCGGAGCGTCCGCGAACAAGTCCACTCCGGACAGTGCGGGGCCGATCGCGTCCAGGTAGCCGGTTCGCGCCAGCGGACCCGCCAGCAGGAACGGCAGCACCGACCCGACCCTCGTCTCCCCCACCGGCCGCGCCGAGACGGTCACGGCCTCGGCCGGTCCCCCACCGGCGGGCGAAGTCGCGTCCGCACCGCTCGGCGGCTCCAGCACACCGGCGAGGTCCGCGCGGGTCGCCGGCGGCCACGGCAGCGACCGCCGCCGGGCCAGTTCCGCCACCAGCTCCCCCACCGGTCCGTCGAGACTCCCGCCGAGGAACGATCCGGTACGTTCGTCACCGTCGGCGATGAACGAACCGGCACGTTCACCATCGGACGCGGCGAGCAGCGCCGAAAGGAACGTCCGCACGGTCTCCTCGGGAAGCAATCCGAGCAACGCCGCCAGTTCGCCCCGGACGGCGAGTTCCTCGAACAGCGCGGCGACAGTCGGCTCCGGGGCGCCGGCGACGAGATCACCTCGGTCCGCGGCGGGCGAACCAGCCGGCGGCGGCACGGCCACCGGCACCGGCGGCGGGATCGGCCCGCGCGGCGAACCGGCGACGGGTTCGACGACGAGCCCGGCCGGCACCAGTCCCCCGCCCCCGAGAGCGGACAACCGGACCGACAACCGCACCGGCTCGGTGATCTCCAGATCCGGCCCGTCGCCGGCGAGGTACTCGTCGAACTCCCCGGCCAGCAGCTCCGGCAGCGCGTCGAGCACCCGCTGGACGAGCCCGCGGGGATCGGGCCCCCAGCTCCACCCACCCCGCCGGACCACGCGCACCACGCACTGCCGCACGGTGATCTCGCCGGTGGTGGGCGCGCTCACGGCTGCTCGACCTTCTCCAGCCGGCCCACCCAGCCGGGGACCAGGACCAGCACGCCGTGCGGGTCGTCGTCGACGGCCGTCGGGAGCGTCGTGACCGTGTCGCCCTGGTTGATCTGCCCGGGCAGCACGCTCGTCGCCTGCCCGTAGGAGATGAAGGCCCGCACCACGGTGGCGGCCCCGACCGGGTTGTCCACCTCGACGCGCAGGCCGTTGTCCTTGAACACCAACGGCTTGCTCGACGCCACCAGCGGCACGAGCGCGGGTTTCGGCGGCTGCCCCGACGGCACCGGCTCGACGCCGAACGCGAGCGGGTCGAGGAACACGCCCGGCTCGTCGTCGGCTTCCTGGACGGCCAGCTCGCCGGCGTCCAGGGCGAGCGTCACGACCTCCTCGGGGAGGAGGGAGACGCGCACCGGCAGCTCGTCGCCGGCCACCTCGGCCACGGTCGGCAAGCCGGCGCCGATCGCCCGGACCGCGCCGACGACGTGGCCCGTCTTCTTCACGTACACCACGAAGAGGCTCATGGTCGGCCACCACCACCCGCCGCGGCGACCGTGGCCAGGACCAGGAAGTCGACCACGCCGGGCTGTTCGAAGACCTGCGGCGGGGACGCCGTGGGATCGTAGACCCGGATCCGGCACCGCACCCGCCGCGCGTCGTCCACAGTGGCCTCGGCCGGGCTGGTCAGCGCCGAACCCGTCGCCGTCGGCGGGATCCGCGGGGTCACGTGGACGTGCAGCGAAACGCGGCCGTCGGCGACCTCCTCCGGTGTCACCCCGGACGGCAGCGGCAGCACCACGCCGTCCGTCGCGCTGCCGGACGTCGCCAGCACGCTGCCCGCGGAGATCCGGCCGGAGAAGCTCCCCGCGATGGTCAGGTTGCCGTTGGACTCCACCGTCAGCAGCGGGTCGACGGCACCGGTTCCCTTGTACAGCCCATAGACCAGCGTCGGAGCGTCCGAACCGGACAGCACCAGCGCCGGTTTCCCTTCCTGGGCCGTCGGCTGGGTCCGCAGCGCGAGCGAGCCGGAGCGAGCCGACACGGTGTCCGCGCGCACGCCGAGGTACCTCGGCTCGACGCCCCGGGCCGACGGGAACACCGCGGTGAAGTGCCCGGCGGTCCACTGGACGAAGCCCAGCAGCAGCAGCCACTGGGCAGGCGGGGCGGCCGGTGCCGCGTTCACCGCGGGCGGCTGCTGGTCGGCCACCAGCCGTTCGTCGCCGAGCCGCCGGAAGAGGACCTGGTAGGACTCCTCCACGCGCGTCGGCCCCGAGGAGCCGGCGCACGACGCGGGCCCGGTGCCCGGCTGGGGCCGGTCGGCGGCGGTGAGGAACACCGGGTACGGCTCGGTCGTGGGCCGGTCGGCGCCGTTGACGGCCGCGAAGTCCGCCTCCGACAGCACGACCGGCGCGGGCACGACGATCTCACGGCCGGTCCCGTCGACCGCCAGCCCGGCTTGCACGCTCACCTCGACGTACCGGGCACCCGTCGCCGGGTCGGTCCGGTTCTCGGTCGTCAGGCCGAGCCCGTCGGCGATGCCCCAGTCGTGCGCCAGGCGCGCGTGCCGGACCGCCGTGGCGCGGGCGTAGGCGACGGTCGCCGCCAGGTCCGCGGCGGCGAGCACCTGGCCCTCGCGGAACTCCGGGCGCAGTGGACCGGTCACGACGACTCACCCGACCGCGGCTTGCGGGCCGAGCCGCTGCGGCTCGACGTCGACCGGGTGCGCCGCGGCGGCGGCTTCGGTTTCACGGCCTGCTCCTCGTCCTCCTCCGCCGGAGCGGAGTCCGCTTCCGGCGCGTTCTCGAGCTCCGAAAGCCGGTCGGACAGCCGGTCCGGCAGTTCCTCCCGCACCCGCGAAACCTGCTCCCGCGCGGAGTCCAGCTGCCCGCGCAACGCCTCCACGGTCGCGATGAGGTCGCTCACCTGCCCGCGCAGCGCGTTCATCTCCTGCAGGCTGTCGGTCACCTCGTCCGGCACGGTGTACACCTGCTCGTGGATCGGCTTCGGCGGCGTCTCCCCCGGCGCGGGCCGGACCAGCAGGCTCCACATCCGGTCCAGGTCGGTGTGGCGGGGCCAGCGGACCAGCAACCCCGCCACGTACGCCGCCGGCACCAGGCCGTCCGGCGGCGGCGTCGGTTCGCGGTACACCGGCGGCGGCTGGCAGCACACCCGCTCGGCCAGCTCGCGCAGCCGGTAGAGCTTCGGCAGCCACTCGCCGTACGCCGAGCCGCCCGGCAGCACCTGCTCCCGCGTCGCCGAGCAGACGCGCACCACGTCGCAGCCGTCCAGCTCCAGGTGCGCGAGCAGCACGTCGTTGTCGGTGCAGTCGCCGCAGGGCGGGTTCAGCGTGGAGCACGCGGCGTCGGTGACGAACCGCTGCAGGTGCCGGGTGAGCTTGCCGGCGGCGTCGACGAGCTGGTCGAGGTCGGTCATCGTCAGGCGCTGCGCGGGGTCCGGTTCGGGGGTGGGCAGCGGCTGCGGCACCGCCACCTGCCGCACCTGGTCGCGCAGCGTGCAGTCCGCGACGCCCGGCACCCGGTCGAGGCGGCCCAGCAGCCATTCCCGGAGCTGGACCAGATCGGACCGGAACTCGGCCTGCAGCACGTTGCCGATCGGGGCGCCCTGCGCCAGCAGGCGGACCTCGAGCGGCGCGTCGTGGGCCGGCTCGACGATCCGGGCCCGCGCTTCGGCCACGACGGCCAAGGCGATCGAGCGGTGCACCGGCTCGGGCCACATCTTCTCCGCGTCGGTCCCGCCCAGGCGGTCGCACGCCGCACCGAGGACCTGCCGGGCGGTGCCGACGTCGCCGAGCTCCAGTCCCGGCTGCGCGTCGGCGTCGTAGGTGTCGTACCGGGCGAGCGTGCCGGCCACGGCTCGGACGCGCTCGGTCATCTCGGCGACGACCGGCGGCGTCAGCGCCACTTCGGCGTTGTCCTGCAGCCACTTCAGCGATTCCTCGTACCGGGTCCGGTCGGCCGGCGCGAGCTCGATGGTCCGGGTCGAGGCGGCCCCGGCGAGCGACATCGCGTCCAGGTGGAGCCCGAGCCGCTGGGCGCGCAGGCGGACCGCCTCGTACTTGTCCAGCGGGCCGACCCGCTCCAGCAGCCGCGTGCCGGGGTTGTAGCGGTGGTCGTCGGCGGTGTCGCACTTGACGACGAACCGGAAACCCTCCTGCACGCGCGAGGGCACGCAACCCGGCGACGGGCACGGCTCCTCGGTGGCGAAGGGCGCCACCGGGTCGGCCATGCTCTCCTCGTACCGCACGTACAGCCCGAACTGCCGCGCGCCGTCGTCGCACGGGTCGCCGCACTCGACCCCGGGCGAGGACACCCGCAGCTCGCGCACGAGCGCCTGCACGTCGACCTTTTCCTTGCAGGACAGCACGATGTCGTTGCCGCAGCAGTCGAGCGCGTGGCCGGGGTGCACGAGGACCGTCCCGCCCGCGCACGAATCGCAGGACACCTCCAGGCCGCAGACGACGCCGGGGCCGGACAGCATCCGGTTGTGCAGCCGGTCCTTCCCGGCCACGTAGTCGGTCAGCAGGGACAGGTCGTCCTCGGTGAGCAGCTGGCCCGCGAAGAACCGCGGCCGGACGAACGCGGCCGGGAAGGCCGACGTCCCGCCGCACCCGCATCCGCAATCAGGCTTGCTCATGAACGCTCCTCGGTGACGAAGAACCAGCTCTCGAAGACGTCGCCGCCCGCGCCGGTGCCCGACGTCCACGGCCCGATGCCCGACGGCGGCACCAGGCAGCCCGTCGGGTCGGGCTCGGGCTTCGGGTCGTGGCCGTGGCCGGTTTCGGTCTCGGCGTCGGCGTGCGCCCGGCCGATGAAGGGGACCCGGCCGCCGACGTTGGTGCCGTCCACCGGCCGGCAGCAGCGGTCGAGCAGGAACGCCGCGCGGATGGTGACGAGCACGCGGTCGCCGTCCTGCAGCGTCTCGCGGGTCGTCTGCCGGTAGCGGAAGCGCCGGGTGAACTCGCCGTCCTTCTCGGTGGGCTCCTCGAACTGCCCGCCCATGTACCAGGTGTCGGCGTTGCGGCCGGCGCCGCCCTCGATCACCTGGATCTCCACCACGCCGCGGCGCAGGCTGTCGACGCGGACGTCGTCGGAGAACTCGACGACGAGCCCGCCCGAGTTCTTCTGCGTGCCGAGCAGCTCCTTGGCCTGGTCGACGGTGTAGGTGTGGCCGTGGCGCCAGTTGATCCCGGTGATCACGGTCGGCACGTGCCGGCCGAAGAGCCGGCGGACGTTCAGGTGGATCTGCTCTTCGCGGACGGGCTTGCCGAAGTCGACGTCGTCGATCCGGGCCAGCCACAGGATCTTGTGCTCGCACGGGGTGCAGCAGGTCTCGCAGCGCTCGTCCTCCGGCGGCGTCTTGGTGGTGACGCGGACGCAGTAGCTCTCTTCGGTGTAGCCGAAGTCGCAGTCGGAGGTGTCCGCGCAGGCGGAGTTGAAGACGGTCCTCGTCGGCTCGACCGCGCGCTCGGTGTACTCGACGCCGACCCACACCGTCGTGCCGCCGGTGCGCTCGTCCTCGTGCACCGCGTCCCACAGGTCGATGGCGCAGCCACCGGGGACGAGCACCTCGTTGCCGTCGCAGTCGACCCCCAGCCCGGCGGTGATCCGCACCCGGGCCTGGTGTTCGTGCTTCTCCTTCTCGTCGGCCGGCGGGGCGGGTTCGACGAGCAGCCCGCACACCACGCCGTAGCCGAGCAGGCAGCGCATCCGCAGCTTCAGCTTCTCGCGGAAGTACTCCTGCTCGCGCTGGAAGTCGCGGGCGGTGAGCAGCTGCCCGTGAAAGTACCGCAGCCGGCGGAAGGGCTGTTCGTGTGTCGTTGCCTCGGTCATCTCTCTTCTGTCCTCTCAAGACACTCGCGTGTGGACCCCGACCGCGGACACCACGCCGACGCCCACGCCGTGGCGGGCACCCCGTGGCCCGGGTCTCAGTACTCCGTCGTGGTTCAAGCGCGCCCCGCCCACCACCGGCGGCGGCAGCGGGACGAACGCGGTGTCCACCCCGACCGTCGACCGCGTGCCGACCACGAACCCCGTCCCGCCGACGCGCACCGACCCCCTCGTGTGCGCGGGCGCCTGCCGGACGACCAGGCGCCGCACCGCGTCCTCGTCGGCCGCGCCGGCGGGCAGCAGGACGCGGAACCGGTGGGCGTGTTCGGTGAGGGGGTCGGTGTCCGGGTCGCCGAACGCCCGCAGCGGCGCCCCGCCCAGCGTCGAGGTGCCGAGCCGCAGCCGCGCCGACGAGCGGCCGAACAGCCGCACCGAGCCGAGGCCGCGCGCCGACGGCGGGGCCGCCGTCGCGCGCACCTGCGCCCAGTGGCGGTCGTCGGCCAGCTCGTCGACGACCGGCTCCACGCCGAAGACGATCTTGATCGCCTGCTTAAGGGCGCAGGGCGTGCCGCGCCGCCGGTACAGCTCGGGCGCGGCCGTGATCAGCTTCCGGCGCGTGTCCGCGTCCCAGCCCGCCTCGAACGACAGGCCGAGCAGCCCGGCCAGCCACGGCAGCGCCCCGTCCGGCACGCCCGCCGGGTCGAGCAGCGCCGGGTAGCGCTCGACGACCCGGTCGATCTCGGCCGTGGTGGCGTCGAACAGCGACAGGAACCGCTCGGTGAAGTCGTCGGCCGCCGGGTCTTGCCGGAACGCGGCGGGCAGCAGGTCCGCGCTGGTGGAGCGCGGGAAGTCGAGCCGGATCCGGTGCAGCACCGGCGTCGCCGACGAGTCGCCGGACAGCGCCACCCGGGCCGTGAGGTAGCGGCCGGGTGGCTGGTCGACGAGGAAGTCGGTGACGCCGGCGGGTGCGGTCTGCCAGTCGCTCGCGGCGAACTTGCCGTCCTCCGACACGACGACCGCCACGGACACCGCCGTGCCCGCCGGCACGTCGGCCTCGACCCGCACCCGGTGCCAGCGGCAGCGCGAGATCCCGCTGTCGATCCGGCGGGTGGTGAACTTGCCCTCGGTAGCGAACTGCCCCGATGTCGGCGCCGGTTCGTCGCGCGGCTCGCCTTCCCAGTCGTAGCAGGAGGTCACGTCGCCGTCGGGTCCCTTTTCCCGCAGGCAGAAGCCGTCGTCGTCCGCGCCGACGAGCGCGCTGGGCGGCAGCGCGGCGGCGAGTTCGTCCACTGTGGACTCACACCCGTCGCGGTAGATCCGGAACCGGCTGTTCTCCTCGGTGAGCAGCCAGATCGTGCGGCCCGGTCCGGTGCGGATCCCGATGATCTCGCCGCGAACGTGCGTCCGGACGACCTCGCACAGCCGCCCGTCGGCGCCGTACCGCCACAGCCGGTCGCGGCCGGCGCGGGCGACGAGCACCTGCTCGTCCTGCGCGAGCGCGACGACCGTGGCGTGCCACAGCGGGATCACCGCGGTCAGGTGGTCGCCTTCGTTGCGCCACACGAAGACCCGGTCCGAGTCGACGACGGCGACGCGGTGCCCGCGCGCGGCCACCACGGCCGGCTCGTGCAGCAGCCGGGGGTCGCAGTACGGGGCCCAGACGGGCCGCCAGCCGCCGGCGCAGGTGTCGCGGCGCAGCAACCGCTTGCCGGCCAGCAGGAACCAGCCGCACGGCCCGCAGCCGGGTGCCAGCCGCGGGTCGGGGAACCACGGCAGCAGCTGTGTCCGCGTCGGCCCGTCCGGGTCCGAACCGGCGTAGGCGAGCCGGACGCCGGTCTCGTCCTCGAAGCCGACGATGTTCGCCACCGCGTCCTGGTCCCACCCGACGACGTCGTCGAGGAGCCGGAACGTGACGGTGGTCGGGGCACAGGTCATGGGGACTCCTCCACCGGGATCAGCAGCGGGCGTTCCGGCCACACCAGGTCGTCCGGCGGGATCGGGTGGTCGGCGCACGGCGGCAGCCGCAGCCCGTCGGCCGTGAGCGACAGCCCGGACACCGCCAGGACGCCGTCCACCGACAGCAGCCGGCGCACGAGCGGGGTGTGGCGCACCGCGCCGCCGAACGGCCACCCGCCGCCGTCCTCCCCGCCGCGCAACGGATCGAGGTAGGTGGTCACGGCGTCGGCCGCCCTCGCGAGGACAGCGGCCCGGTCCTGGTCCGCGTCGAGCACGACCCGGGCCTCGACGGCGACCCGCCGGAACGCGACCGGGCCGGTGACCACCGTGATGCCGGCGGGCGCCACCTCGCGGGTGAGGTACGCGGCCACCGCGCGCAGGGTTTCGGCGGCCGGCACGGGCGGCTCGGTCGCGCCCGCCTCGATCGGCGGCACCACGAGGACGCCGACGACCCCGGGGATGGGCGCGCCGGCGAAGTCCGGGTGCAGGCCGGGCACGCCGTGCGCGCGGGCGATCGAGGCGCCGGGCGCGCGCAGCGCCAGCAGGCCGTAGTCGGCGGGGGTGACGGCGCGGCCTCGGGACCGCAGCTCCCCCACCCCGCGCCGGACGACGTCGGCGTCCGGCTCGGCGTCGGCGCCGCCGGTGGCCGGGAACGGGTTGGTCACGCCGGTCACGAACGGCCGCGCGGTGACGACGCCGTTGACGGCACCGGCCGCGACCGCGCTCGCCGCGCCGCCGCCGACGCGGTACCGCACGGCCCGGACGTTGCGGAAGCCCGGCGGCACGGGCGCGCCGTTGACGCCGTCGCCGAAGGTGACGATCCCGGTGTCGTAGTCGACGACGAACACGCGGTCGTCCGGCCCGTACGCGGCGAGGCTCGGCACCTCCTGCCACCGCGACGCGTTCGCTGTGACAGCCGGGGCTTCGCCCCGGGCCGGGGGCTCCGCCACCCGGAACCCCCGAAAAGCGGTGTCGGTGGTCCCGAAAAGGTCGGTGCCCGGGTCGTCGTCGACCTCGATCACGACGCTGCCGGCGAGGATCGGGACCTGGCTCAGCCGCAGCTGCCGGCGTTCGGACGGCGTCGCCGGGTCCTGGATCGGTTCCAGGGGCTCGTCGCGGATCGTGCGGGCGGCGGTGGCGGCGACGGTGTTCAGCCGCAGCCCCGACACGAGCGGCGGCGCGACCGTGACGAGGCCGTTCGTGACCTGCAGCCGCAGCCAGCGCAGCGCCGGGCCGGGCCGCGCGGTCGGCGGCCGGCCGGGCGCCCAGGTACGCGGCAGCCGCAGCTCGATCGTGCCGCCGGCGCGCAGCCCCTGCGTCTCGTCCCGGACGACTTCGGCGGGGACGAACCGGCCACCGTCCAGCACGTCCCAGCGCAGCAGCGGCTGGGGCGCGACGGGCGGCGGGGTGAGCCCCCCGGCCGCCGCGGGCGTCGGCGCCGCGGCCTCGATCACGAACCCCAGCGACAGCGAGGGGAACGGGCCGGCGGTGCCGTCGAGGCCGAGCCAGAGGGCGTTGCCGGGCTGCGGTTCGGTGCCGAACGGCGGGAACGGGCGGCCGGGGCCGCTGGGCCCGAGCGGGACCGGTTCGAGCGCGCCGCCGCGCTGCACCGCGAGCACGGCGAGGGTGGCGGGGGTGGCGTAGAGGTCTTGGCCGGTTTCGAAGACGATGTCGCCGTCGGTGCCGGACGCGGCGGCCTGGAAGCCGGCGGGCACGAGCACCGAGGCGCCGTCCGGCGGAGTCACGGTGAACTCCAGCAGCGCGGCGGCCGCGGTGGCCGGGCGGCGGCGCACGCCGGAGGTGTTCAGGTGCTCCGCGAGGATCTTCTCCGGCAGCCGGTTGACCCGGGCGAGCACGGGTTCGGCCTGGGTGCCGAAGAGCCGGACGAGCGCGACGCCGGCGTCCTGCCGGTCGGGGTTGGTCCAGTCCGGGGTGTAGCCGGGGAGGCGATCGCGCACGGCGGCCCGCACCGCTTCCCGCGTCGCGTCGACGAGTTCCGGCTGCACCCCGGACGGGCCGGGGCCGGGGACCATGCGCGCGTCTCCGCCCGAGTCGCGGGCCCACCAGACGTCGGTCACAGCAAGCCCTCCCCCGGCTCGGCAGCGGGCACCACGCGCGTGCGCACTTCCCGCACCACGGGCAGATCACCGGCGCGCAGCTCGACGTCGTGGCACGTCTCGGCCGGGGCGGCGCCGTCGATGCCGATCGCGACGGCGGTCACGTCGGCCAGGTCGCCGAGCGCCTGCTGGGCGGCCCGCAGCAACGCCGAGGGACGCAGCGCCTCGCCGAACGGCCAACCTGTTTCGTCGTCGCCACCGACCAATGGGTCGAGAAACCGGCGCAGCCCGCCACCGACCACTGTGGACACTTCGACCCGGTCGGCCGGCGTGCCGGACAGGTCGACGCGCAACCGCACGTCGCGGTACGCCGGGGCGCGCACGAACACTTCGGCCGTCAGCAACCGTGCCTCCGCCAGCCGTCCGGCGACCGCGCACACCATGCCCGGATCCGGTCGCGGGGCCACGACGCCGGGCGGCACCGACGGGACGATGTGGACGGTCACGGCGCCGGGCACCCGCGCGCACGGGAAGCCCGGGTGCTCACCGAGCGCGGCGTACGCCCGGCCGACCGCCACGCCGGGGGTCGTCACCGCCAGCGTGACGAAGTCCTCGGCGGTGACCGCCCGGGTCACTTCGCCGAGCGCGCCCGCGGCCCGGTCGCGCGCCTGGGCCACGGTTTCCGGGTCCGCGCCGCCGTCGGCCTGGACGAGGTTCGCCGCGCGCACCGGGGCATCCGCCGTCACGGGCAGCCAGTTGCCGGTGACACCGCCGTTGCCGTCGCGGCCGCCGCCGATCGTGTACTCGACGACCGTGTCGCCGTCCGGACGCGGGATGCGGCCGGTGAGCCCGTCGCCGAACACGAGCGCGCCGTCGTCCCGGGCAGGCCGGAAGACGCGGTCGCGGGACGTGCCGAAGGTGAAGTCCGCCACCGAGGTCCAGTCCTCGCCGGCGAGCTTCAGCGCCGCGGTCAGCAGCCGGCCGGCGGCGTCGGGCAGCACGAGACGCTGGCCGGGCAGCTTCAGCCACTCGCCGGTCTGGTCCGTGAACCCGGACTCCGTGCGGTGTTCGAGGTGGCGGGCCGCGGAGACGTTGACCGCCAGCCGCAGCAGCCGCGGCGCCGCCGCGTAGGTCGCCGCCGGAGTGGACACCTGCAGTCCTCTGGCCACTGTGGACCAGCCGGCCGGCGGCCGCAGCCGCACCACCCCGGACCGGCGCAGCCCGCCGGTGCCGTCCTGGACCTCCTCGAACGGCCCGGAGGCGTCGCCGGACGGCCGGAACCACGACCACGTCAGCTCGGCGGGTGGCTCGGCGGCGGCCGCGAGCGGCGACCAGGACGGCGGCACCGGCGAGTCCAGCTCGAAGAGCACGGACAGCCAGCCGGTCGTGGTGTGCGCACCGGTCAGCGGCAGCGTGAAGCGGGCCGACGCGGCGGAACCGTCGCTCGCCAGCAGCGGAACCCCGCGCCGGGCCGACAGGTCCGTGGTGTGGTCGCGGTCGGTGAAGACCGCCGCCTCGCCCTCGACCGGGAACGCGGTGACGTCGTCGTCGAGGCTGAACCGGATGGCCGCGGCGGGATCCCGGGCGAAGACGGTGCCCGCGGGCACGTCGGCGGGGTCGTCGGACTCGGGCGTCAGCGCCAGCACCGTCGACGCCGGTTGCGCGGGCCGCGGCGGGTCCAGGCCCAGGAGCTTCAGGATCGCGACGACCAGCTCGTCGGGGGCCTGGTCGAGCCAGTAGAGCCGCTGTTCCAGCAGGTAGGCGAACAGTTCGAGGAGCGTGACGCCGGGGTCGACGGGCGCGTGCAGCGTCCACGTGCCGTCCGACTCCGCCGGGATGCGGCGGGTGACGGCGGCCATCAGGTCGGCCCAGGTGAGGTCGTCGAGCTTCGGCACGGGCAGGGTCATGGCGTGGTTCCCGTCATCCCGAGGTAGAACGGGAACACCAGGTTGGCCTTGGTGTTGGTGCGCCGGATCCGGTACTCGACCGAGATCGTCACGCGGGATTCGTCGGCCGGGTCGGCCTCGGCCAGCACGCCGGAGAGCTCGACCCGCGGTTCGAAGTCGCGCACCGCGTCGGCGACCGACCGCTCCAGCTCGCGCAGGTTCTGCACGCTGCCGGGTGCGAACACCGACTCGCTCACCGTGGTGCCGAGGTCGGGCCGCATCACGCGTTCGCCGGTGGCGGTGAGCAGCAGGGCGCGCAGGCAGTGTTCGATGCTCGTCTCGCCGACGGCGTAGGCGAGCCGGCCGGCTTCGTCGGGCAGGATCGGGAACCGCCAGCCGGTGCCGAGGAAGGGTTCGGTCACGTCGCCTTCACCTTCTTCGCGAGCACGGACGGCGGCAGCGGCGTCGCGGGACCGGTGACGCCGCCCGGCGCCGGGTGGGTGTGCTGGACGAACGCCTGCAGCAGCGCGTTGCCGAGCACGACCGGTTCGGTCGAGCCACCACCGAGGTCGACGTCGGACGCCTTGACCGTGACGGTGTTGGCTTCGACGGTGATCTCGCCGCTGTCCTTGAGCACCACCGTCGCCCCCGACGCGGTGCTGATGGTGATCTCCTTCTCCTTGTCGTCGAAGAGGATCCGATGCCCCGCCTTGGTGCGGATGATCTTCTGGTCGGCGCCGTCCTTGTGCGCGACCGGCGGTTTCTTCTTGCCGTTGTAGAGCCCGCCCAGCACGTACGGCTGCCGCATGTCGCCCTGGAAGAACGCGACCAGCACCTCGTCGCCCACCTCGGGCACGAACACCGAGCCGTAGCCGGCGCCCGCGTACAGCTGGCTGACGCGGATCCAGGGGCTGATCGACGCGCCGCCGTCCAGCCAGTAGTACTTGACCTTCACGCGGCCCTCGTCGTCGCCGTCGTTCTGCACGACCTCCGCCGGCGCGACGCCGTAGAAGCGCCGGTCGGTCGCCATGGCCCGGGGCATCGCCGTCATTTCCTGTCCCCCTGGAAGATCTTCCGGCCGGTGAACGTGGTGAAGAAGCCGCTGGAGTTGAGGGCGTGCTCGACGCGCTTGACGAAGTAGGTGCCGGAGAACCGCTTGCCGAGGCCGAAGATCTCCAGGTTGTCCCCCGGCCGCAGCTCCGGCAGCCCGGCCACCCGGCCGGTCGCGGTGATGAACTCGTACGCCCGCTCGCGAAGCAGCGCGATCGCCAGCTCCTTGGCCTCTTCCTGGCTGAGGACCGGCGCGTCGACGACCACCTCCTGCCGCCCGCCCGCCGCGCTGTCCGCCGCCTCCGGCCCGCTCTGCCCGTCGCTCTGGTTCTGCCCGCCGGGCAGGTCCTTCGCGGTCGCGACGTACTCGATCGGCTCCGCCTTGACCGGGTCCCAGCCGTGCACGGTGAGCTTGCTGACCTGGTTGGACACGGTCATCGTCGGGGTGAAGTCGAGCAGGTTCGGGACCAGCCCGGCCGGCTGCCCGCTCGGCCCGGTGGCCAGGCCCGGGCTGTAGGCGAGGCGGAACACCCGGATGGCACCGCTGTCGCGGCCGTCGGTGGGCTTGATGAAGTAGAGCGTCTGCTCGCCCGTCCTCGGATCCGGCAGGATGTAGCAGTCGAAGTCGATCCGCTTCGCCCGTTCCATCAGGAACTGCGCGTCCGACTGGTTCTTCTGCACCACGAGGTCGTGGCGCGGGCCCTCGTGGGTCGTCTTGAACGCCAGCTTGTTGCGCCGGGCGATCTGCTCGGCGATCTCCCAGTCGGTCTTGCCGACGAAGTTCTTGTCCTCTTCCCTGGTGGGCTTGCGGTCCTTGAGCGCGAGCATCCCGTCCACGCAGGTGATCGAGACGGTCGGCGACGCGGCGTCCGGGAACTTGGGCGCGAGCGAGCTGATCGTCCCGGTTCCGACGGTCAGCAGCTGGTCGGCGTAGCCGAGCCGGACAGACACGCGGGTGCCGATGCGCAGCTGTTCGGAGTCGCTGTGCTTGAACTTCAAGGTGACGTCGTCCCAGTTGTTGAGCTCCAGGTCGAAGCCGGACATCTCGTCGAGGTCGCGGTGCACCTTGATGTCGAGGATGTCGTTGCGAGTGGTCGGGTCGGCCTGGAGACCGTCGATGACCACTTCGAACCCTGGCGCGTAGCGGTCCGGGTCGGCGATCTCGGGCTTCGTGCCCGCCGGCGCGGTCATCGCACACCCCCGCTCACGGCAGCCGGGGCACGGTCAGCACCAGCCCCGGCCGCAGGTCACGGGGATCGGAGATCCCGTTGGCGCGCGCCAGTTCCCGCCACGCGTCGGGGCGCCGGTAGACGGCGGCGGAGATGCGGTCCCAGGTGTCGCCGCGGCGCACCACGTAGCTCTTCTCGACCGTCGGGGACGACCGCGGCGGGTCGTTGGCCTGCTCCTTCGCCGGCCGGTACTCCTTCAGCGTGAGGTCGAGCTGGGCCCGCAGGGGCACGCCGTTCTTGGCGAACAGCACGTAGTTGACGTCCAGCTTCTCCACGACGCCCCGGAACACCGTCCTGTCCCAGACGAACTTGACGATCGGCGGCGCGTGCAGCGTGTTCTGCGGCCGCAGCAGCTTCCGGATGTTGTCCACATAGGACTCGCGGACGTCGTCGAGCGTGTCGGAGGTGTCCACCAGCGCCTGCACGGACAGCGATTCGCTGCCGCCCCGGATGTACTGGATGGGCGGCGTTTCGAGACCGGGGATGGTGATCTCGGCGAACGTGTTGCTCTTGCTCAGCTTGTACTCGGTCGGGTTGAACTTCAGCGGGATCCGCTTCGGCACGTCCTGCGGGTTCGCCGGCTGCTCGATCTCCAGGTGTGCGTCGGCGCCCTGGCTCACCAGCGAAAACGGGGTGATGCTCACCGGCGGCCCCCACTGTCCCCGAGGCTGCGGTCGTTGTCGCTGCGCTCGGCCCGCGCGCACTCTTCTTCGTAGAGCCGTGACCACGCCTGGATGTGCTTGTTGAACAGCCGCGCGAACAGGGCCCCGTCGTCGCCTTCCACCTGGAACCGCACTTCGAGGTTGTGGATGATCAGGTTCTTGGGCACGCTGTGTCTCCTAAAAGCGCTGTCCCCTAGAGGACGGCCGTCAGGCCCTCGTGGGCGATTTCCAGTTGCTCGATCGCGACCGCGTTCTGCTCGGCGTGCAGGTCCGGGCCGGTCCATTTGGCGGCCAGGCCGCCGTGGAAGATCCACGACTTCGCCGGCAGCCCCGCCTCGTCGAGCATGATCACCGCGCCGTCGCGGCGGGCGCCCAGCGAGTCGTGCAGGCCGGTCTCGTACCAGGACCAGAGGAGCCGGTCGCGGACCACGCCGCGCTTGAGGGTGATCGGGTTCCACGAGTGGCGCAGCGGCAGCCGGCGCACCGAGTCGTTGCGGCCGCCCTCGGCGTAGGTCACCACCTCCAGCTGCGCCCCCATCCCGGTGACCTCCTGGAAGGCGCCCGCCGCCACGACCTGCAGCAGCAGGGCCTGCGCCGGCGGCAGGTAGACGTCCGCGGGGGCGAGCGTCACGAGGAAGCGGAACTTGCCCAGCGGCTCGTTCAGCGCGAGCAGCTGGTCGACCGGGGTGGTCACCGCTCGATCACCTCCAGCCCGCGGTCCTGGCCGAGCACCAGCCGCAGCGCGATGAACTCCATCGGCACGGCCGGTGCGACGTCGATCTCGCAGACGACCTGGCCGGGGTCCTGCTCCGGCGGGTTGTTGGTTTCGTCGCACACCACGCGGAACGCGTCCTCCGGCCGGGTCCCGGCGAGCGCCCCGGTGCGGAACGCCTCCAGCAGCACCGAGGTGATCGCGCGGACCAGCGACAGCCGCAGCTCCGGCGAGTTCACCTCGAACACCAGCGGCGCGACGGCCCGCCGGATGGCCCGTACGAGCAGGTGCAGCAGCCGCCGGTGGGCGACGTACACCCGGCGCGGGTCGGCCGACAGCGTCCGCCCGCCCCACACGACCAGCCCGCGGCCGCGCACGCACCGCACCAGGTCGACGCCTCCTTCGAACAGCCGGACCTGCTGCGCTTCCGGGTACTCGACGTCGAGGTCGACCGCGTCCAGCAGTGTGGCGTTCGCCGGGGTCTCGGCGGCGCCCCGCTCGGCGTCGAGCCGCGCGACCAGCCCGGCGACGTGCCCGGAGGCCGGGACGGTCCGCAGCCCGGTGCCGTCGAGCGACGGCGCCCGCAGCGGCGGGTGGTACACCGCCGCCGCGGCGAGCAGCGCCTCGTCGCCGAAGTCCGCCAGCGCGCCGGTCCAGTCCACGACCTCGTCCACGGTGGACCTGCCCGGTGGGACATCCAGCAGCACCAGCCGGTCCAGCAGCGGCGCCACGGTCCCCAGCAGGTCGAGCACCAGGCCCGTGTGGTCGTCGCCGGCGAGGTCGGTGCCGAGGTCCGGCAGGGCCACCAGCGCCGGCTCCGGCATTTCGGCCTGCGTGAGCACGGCCGCCGCGTAGTCGGCGCGGCCCGGCGGGCTGTCCGTGCCCCCGGTGAGCGTCAGGTCCCACGACAGCGAGATCGGCGCGTCCGGCGGGATCGGGTCCGCCCCGCCGGCCGGGACCACCCGGATCAGCCGGGACGCGGCGACCCGGTCGACGACCTCCCCGGGGGCCATGCCGGCGAAGCTCTCCGCCGGTTCACCGGGCACGAGCACCCGCACGGTGACCGTCGGCGGCCCCGCGACGCTGCTGGCCCGGTACCGCACGGTGACCCGGCCGCCGTTCGCCCACGCCCCGGGACTGGCGGCCACCACGCGGAAGCCGTCCGTCCACAGTGCACTGGCCGGCTCGGCGGGCCCGGACACCCGCAGCACCCACGCCGCGGCGCCCTCGTTTTCGAAGAACCCGCGCAGCGCGTACGGCGTCGCCGACGTGCCGTCCGGGGGCCCGAACCCGCCGACGACGTCGTTCCAGCTTTCGACGCGCACGGGCCGGCCGACCGGGCCGCGCCGGGTGCGGCCGAGGAACACGGCCACGTCCGTGCGCAGCGGCTCGTCGACGGTGGCCGCGCGGTCGAAGGTCAGGGAGACGCCGGGAAGCGCCGAGCCGGCCATCACGCGTCGATGCCGAAGCTCTCGACGGCCAGCACGAGCGTCTCCATGGCGATCTCGTTCTTGGTCGCGTTGAACGACGGTCCGGTGTACTTCGTCGGCCAGGCCCGGTCGAAGTTCCAGCGCATGACCTCCTGGCGGTTCTCGTCGAGCATGACGACCGAGCCGGACGTGCGCCGCACCCGGCCGTCGAGGGCCTCCTTCACCCAGTTCCAGAAGCCGATGTGGCCGGTGACCCCGCGCTTGAACGTCAGTGCGCTCGGGAACTTCTTGAGCCCCACGAGCTTGCGGACCGTGATGTCCTCGCTGCCGGTGCGGTACTCGATCACCGGCATTTCGATGTCGAACCCGCTGGCTTCGGTGAACGACCCGCTCACCGCGACGCCGTCGTCGCTGACGTTGGTCACGATGACCAGGAAGTTATACGCGGCGTACGGGTCGTCCCGCGTCACAGGTGGCATGTCCCTTGCCTTTCAGTGGTCAGACGAGCTGGGGCTCGCGGGTCTTCTGCTGGATCCGGAAGATCACGAACTCCGCCGGGAACACGGGCGCCACCCCGATCACGCAGATGAGCCTGCCGTTGGCGATGTCGTCGTCGGTCATCGTGGAGCGGTCGCACTGGACGAAGAACGCCTCGTCCGCGGTGGTGCCGGCGAGCGCCCCGCCGCGCCAGACGGTGGTGAGGAAGTTCGCGACCGTCTGCCGCACCAGCGCCCACAGCGATTCGTCGTTCGGCTCGAACACGACCCACTGCGTGCCCTCGTCGATCGACTCCTCGAGGAACAGGAAGAGCCGGCGCACGTTGACGTACTTCCACGAAGTGTCGGAAGCCAGCGTGCGCGCGCCCCAGACCCGCTGACCGAGGCCGGGGAAGAACCGCAGCGCGTTGATCCCCCGCGGGTTCAGCACGTCCTGGTGCCGCTTGGTGACGTCCTGGGCGATGCCGTCGGCCGGCCGGATGCCGCGGATGACGGCGTTGGCCGGTGCCTTGTGCACGCCCCGCTCGACGTCGGTGCGGGCGTAGATCCCGATGATGTGGCCGGACGGCGGCGCTTCGACGAACTGGCCGGTCGAGGGATCGGTGACGACCAGCCACGGGTAGTACAGCGCCGCGTACTTGGTGTCGAACAGCTCCCGGAAGGCCTGGATGCCCTCGATGTCGAGGCCGTCCTGCGGGTCCAGGACGGCGAAGCGATCCTTGAGCTGCTCGCAGTGGGTGACCAGGGCCGACTCGACCGTGCCGGCCCACACGCCGGGCACCGCGCAGATCGCGATCTCGTCGATGTCCTCCAGCGCCACGATGCCGGTGCGCTTGCCGCTCCCGCCGTCGGTGCCGACGAAGTCCCCGACGTCGAGGCCTTCGAACGCGTCGTCACCGTCGTCGGCGAGGCTGATCCAGGAACCGCTGCCGGGTGTGGGGAACTCGGCGGGGTCGGTGCTGATGCCGTCGAGGGCGGTGGCCCGCACCAGCCGCGACCGGCCGGCCAGGGTGCCCACCACCGTGCCGGGCGCGTCGCCGGTCAGGCGCAGGTTGCGGAACGTCTCGGTCACCGCACCGCCGCCCGGGTCGGTGAACCGGGTGTCCACAGTGGACTCGATCAGCCGGAGCCGGGCGGTCTCGAACACCTGCTCCGGGGTGTCGGCGTCGAACGTGACGACGTCGTCCGGTCCCACCGACACGACGTTCAGGGTGCTCAGCCGGTCGCCGGTGTCGAGCTGAGTGACCGCGCCCTCGTACAGCCGCCCGGAACCGCTGACCCGCAGCTGCGGGCCGGCGCCGGCGTTGGCCAGGCGCACCCGGCGCACGGTGAGACCGGTCTTCCACGGCGCGTGCGCGGTGCCGTCCGGGAAGGTCAGCGTGACCTTCCCGTCGGCCGGCTGCGCGACGGTGACCGGGAACCGCCGGTTGTTGATCAGGATCCAGACGTCGTCGGGCAGCGGGCCGGGGTCGAGGCCGGGCACGGCGTTCACCTCGATCGACGCGGCGTCCCGGTCGGCGTCGGCGGCGAGCGCGGTGATGAACAGCGGGCCCTCGTTCGGGTCGGGCAGCGCCGGGAGCGACGCGCTCACCGACGGCTGGATCCGCACCTGGACCGCCTTGCCCCACGAGCCGGGGCTCGACGCGGCGAACCGCAGGCTCGGCGTGCCGACCCGGTCGCCCTTCTGCACGTAGTCCCCGCGGGTGGCCTTCACCTCGGCGTTCAGCGCGGTGCCGAGCGTGACCCGGCCGGTGGTGGCGTTGTACGCGGTGATCGTCGTGCGGCCGATTTCGACGTTGTCGCTGCCCCGGAAGACGGTGATCTCGTCGGTCCCGGTGAAGCCGACCACGTGCCCGAGCTGCAGCGAGTTCGCGCCGGCCGCGGCGTCCTGGGTGATCGCGCTGACCAAGCCCGTGCCGAGGGTGCCGGACGCGGCGGCCGCGGTCTGGCTGGCGACGCGCTTGACGTAGAGGCGCTGGCCGCCGTTGTCGAAGAACCCCTTGACCGCCAAGGGGAACAGCCACCAGCGGCCGCCTTCGGTCGGGTTGTTCGCCCAGGCGTCCCGGATCGCCGGGTCGGGTTCGGGCAGGAACCCGCCGAAGGTCGTCTGGAACTCCAGGAAATTGGTCACCAGCTTGGGTTTGCCGTCGGTCGGGCCGCGCTGGGTGACCCCGACCATGCCCGCCGTGCTGGTGCTCACCCCCGCGATCGGCCGCGGCCCCGCGTCGACCTCCTCGACGTAGACGCCGGGGCTCAGGTACTCGGGCATGGTTTCAGCTCCTTCTTCTACTGCTCGTGTGAATGGTCGGACCCCGCAAGCGGGTCCTCCGCGATTTCGATGACGTGCCGCACGTCCCGTTCGGTGGGCAACCGGACGTCGAGTGCGCCGGTCCGCCCCGGCCGCTCGGTCGCGGTGAGGTGGAAGAGCTGTACGGGCGGTGGCCCGGTGACCGGCTCGCCCGCCCAGCGCAGCGCGAGCCGGAACGCCCCCGCCGCGTCGGTCAGCGTCCGCTCCAGCCAGGCGATCCCGTCGCGGATCGTGACGCCCCGGGCCTCGACCAGCGCGTTCCGCACCGGCGCCCGCGTGGCCGCGTCGACGACGACGCCGTAGATCGTGCGGACGCCCGGTCCGTACGGGAACGCGACGCTCGGCAGCAGCCGGACGACGCGCGGTTCGCTGTCCACGGCCGGCGGCGTGGTGTCGTCGTACGGGGTGGCGACGAACTCGACCCCGGCCACCGCCGCGTCGAAGTCGTCGCCGTCGGCCGGGTACAGCGGCGCGAGCCCGATGGCGCTGAACCGGACGCGGAACCGCTCGGCTGGCGCGCCCGCGCCCCGGCGCCGGCCCAGCTCCGGGTAGGCGATCGCGGCGCTCGGCGTGCGGATCGCCTGGGTGTCCTGCGGCACCCAGACGTTCCCGTCCGGGTCGAAGCGGTCCAGCTCGGTGCCGACACCGGCGGCCCGCGCGCGCTGGGCGAACTCGTCGAACGGCACGAACCACGCCGGGCTGTGCAGGACGGAGGTCTCCACGGGGAAGAAGCGGGTCATGGCAGCGGCGCCCCGGTGATCGTCCGGCTGCGCACGAGCTTCAGCTCGGAAACGTCGAGGGAGTCGAGGTTGACGACCCGGACCTCGTAGTTCAGCGACAGCCGGTAGGGCTTCTGGATCGCGTACCAGATCCACGACTTCTGGTCGAGCGTCAGCGGGGTCAGCGTGAACTGCAGCGCCTCGGTGGTGCCGGCCATGCTGCCGGTCAGCTCCTCGCCGGCCCAGATCGCGTCGTCGTAGAACACCTGCAGCGCCCGGCCGATCATCTGGTGCTGGGTCTCCTGGCTGCCGCCCCACGGCGTGATCAGGTACCGCAGCAGCAGCGCCATCGGCGGCTTGCGGCTCGTGGGCGCGTTCGGCGGCAGCGACCGGACCGGCGGCCGGTTGCGCGAAGTCGGGTCTTCGGCGACCTCGTACAGGAACACCGTGAGCGTCGCGTTGCTCGGCCGGTCCTCGAGGTCGCTCAGCCGCGCGGTCGGCGGTTCGACCGGATCCAGGGAGCGCAGCGCCTCGGTGAGCCGGTTCACGATGATCGTCGATACGTCGGCGACGACGCCGAAATCGCCCATGCCAGTCCTCCCCTGCCTGCCGCGGCGCAGCATCGCAGGGGTGGCGTGGCGGGGCCGCGATCCGCGCGTCGCCCCGGCGTCACCACGGCGTTCCCGGATCCCGCGTTGACGCGGTGGCGACGCGGCGGTGACAGGTCGGCGCGCATCCTGCGTCGGTGGAGGCTCCCGAGGAACGGTCCGGCAGCATGGTCCTTCGTGCCTGGCTGGAAGGCGGCCAGGCCGGCGAGCTGCGCGTGCGCATCCTCTCCACCGTCGGCACGGCCGAGCCGAAACCGCTCGCGGTCACGTCGGCCGAAGCCGTGCTCGCGGCCGTGCAGAACTGGCTGGACGAGCTCGGATCAGGCCCGATGACGTTTTCGTGACGCCCCGTTGACGCCACTCGATCGATAATTCGCGTAACGTTTCCCACACGGGTCGCGAATTGCTGTGCGGTGGGGTCGATCCGATCGGTGGCGGGCGTAGGTTGGGGAGCCGATGCGCACTGACGTGACAGAGATCGTGACATTGCGGCTGTTGAAGGGATTCACGCTGCTCGTCGAGGACGACCCGGTGACGCTGTCGTTCAGCGCGCAGCGGCTGCTCGCGTTCCTCGCCCTGCAGGACCGCCCGCGCACCCGCACGTTCGTGGCGAGAACGCTGTGGCCGGAGGCGACCACGAGCCGCGCCAACGCGAACCTGCGTTCGTCGCTGTGGCGGGCCTCGCGCAGCGGGTACCAGGTCATCGACGCGTCGGTGCACGAAATGGCGCTGGCGGGCAACATCAGCGTCGACATCCACGACGCCGTCGCCCGCGCGCACCGGCTGCTCGACAAGTCCTGCCTGTGCGACGACATCCTCAACCGCCAGACCCGCGACGACCTCTCGGCCGACCTGCTGCCCGAGTGGTCGGACAACGAGTGGGTGCTCATCGAGCAGGAGCAGTACCACCAGCTGCGGCTGTACGCGCTGGAGGCCATGGCGAAACGGCTCACCACGGCGGGCCGCCACGGCGAGGCGGTGGCGGCCGGCCTGGCCGCGGTGCGTGCGGAACCGTTGCGGGAGAGCGCCCACCGGGTACTGATCGACGCCCACCTCGCGGCCGGCAACCGCGCGGCGGCCCAGCACCAGTACGAGCAGTGCCGGGGAACGTTGCGCGAGGAACTGGGCCTGGAACCGTCCGAGTCCCTCCGCCACCTCCTGCCGCACCCGACCGCGCACTGACCGTGATTTCCGGGAACTACGGCCAAATCGCAGAGAATGGATTCGAAACTGACGGGATTCGCATTGAATGGGTCTCCACAGCACTCCTCCATCGTTCGCCGGAACCCGTCCACGGTCGCAGCGCGACGCCCGCGGTTCTATCGCTCGCGGAGTGAGGTAATCGGCGCGGAACCTCATCGTGCGGGCGTACCGGGAGGATGATGGACCCGGGCGCGCCGGCCCGGCTGCGGGTCGACGCCGAGACGACGCTGATCCTGCGGGAGGCGTTCCACAAGATCGACGCCAACTACCGCGGCGACCACTACGGCCTCTACGACTACGCCCGGGCCGTGATGAGCAAGATCGTGCCCCTGGACCACTTCTACATCGGCTTCTTCCACGGCGCGAACCGCGTCCGCTACCCGTACGGCTACGACGGCGGCATGTTCACCGACCCGGCGTCGCACATCTACGGGCCGCACGGCCAGGCCGCCTGGCTGCTGAAGCACCGCCAGACCTACCGGATGCAGTACGACAACGGCGCGGCGCTCAACGCCGGCGTCGCGTCCGGCGACACCAGCCGGATGTCCGCCGACGCCGTCACGACACCGCTGTTCCGCCGCGGCCGCGCGGGCGAGCCGGTGGTGTTCGGGATGATGTCCATGCAGAGCTACCGGCCGGACACCTTCGACGACAACTCGGTCCGCGCGTTCGAGTGGCTGGCCGACCTGGTCGCCCGCGTGCTGACGACCGAAGCCGAGAACCTCGACGCGCTCCGCCGGCTGCCCGCCGACGTCGACGGCGCGCCACCGCTGGTCACCGCCGACCACATCGTCGAATTCCTGTCGTCGCGGGTGGCCGACATCCGGCAGCGGGCCCAGGACGCGCTGGAAACGCCGGCCGCGATGCGCGAGGCCCTGCAGCGCATCGTCACCGACTGCCAGCAGCTGCAGTCGGACCTCGTCGAGCTGACGCTCGACATCGACAACGGGCCCGAGGAACGGTTCCGCTCGCTCACCGCCGCCGGGCAGGGGGTCGCGGTCCTGCTCGGCAGCGACCTGCCGAACGAGCGGATCGCCCGCGAGCTGGGCGTCAGCCCGCACACCGTGAAGACGCACGTCCGCAACATCCTGGCCAAGTACCGGATGAGCGGCCGCGCGGCCGTGGCCGAGGACGTCCGCAAGCACCTGGCCCGCTGATCGGGCACGGCCGTTCCCGATCTGGCTGACCGAGTACGCGCTGATCGACTTCTCCGGATCCGCCCCGCGCTACCCGTCGTCCGCGCAGGGTCGCCTACCGCGCCGCGTGACGCGCCCGCCGCCCGGCGGATCTCCCGTAGGCTGACCGGCGTACCGGAGGGCTGGGGGACGGATGGACGAGGCGCAGGCGATTTCGACGGTGGTGTCGTGGATCCGGTCCACCGGCATGGACTACCCGACCGAGGGTCTCGAAGCGGAGCGCTTCGAAGTGGGCTGGTGCGTGTACGAACCGGTCGAGGTCGACGACAGCGATCCCTTCGCGTTCCTCGAAATGCCGGTCGGGCGGACGCTCTTCCTGGTCGGCGACTCCGGGCGGGTCAAGCTCGTGTCGTCGTCGACCCCGCCGCGGGTCGCCCAGGACGAGTTCGTCTTCGAGGAGCTCGCCGCCCGGCCGGCCGCGCCCGGGTCCGAAGCGGCCGCGTTCATGACCCAGTTCGAACTGGCGTTCCGCGACGCCGCCGCCGGCGGGCCGCCGGTCTTCCGCGAGTTCCACCACGTGCCACCGGACGACGACGGCGAAGCCACCGCCGCCGAGGCCGCACGGCTCATCGACCCGATCGTGCGGGAGCTGGCGCGGCTGGGGCCTCCCGGGTGGGAGCAGTTCACCGCGGAGTTCTCCGTGACGGTGTCCGCCGAAGTGGCTCAGCTGCGGTTCTGGGCCGGCGGGGGTTCGGGGCTAGTGCCGGTGCCGCGGACGATCGCGGAGCTGGTCCGCCGCCAGCGGCAGGTGGCCGCGCGGATGCCGGCCGGGCCGTGGTGGCGGCTGCTGCTGGCCGTCGCCGACACCGGCGAGACGAGCGTCGAGTACGACTACGGCGACGAACCTTTCCCGGACGACCAGCTCCTGGCCCCCGGCCACTACCGCAACGACCTCGACGCCCACCCCCGCCCGCGCGTGCCCGTCTGGCTGGCCGGCTACGCCGCCGGACCCGGCGCCCAGGGCCGCAGCCCGCGCCGGGCCGCGCTCGCGTCGGGTGACCCCGGGTTCGCCGTGGCCGCGTCCGGCATTCCGGCCCTCGACGACCTCTGGACGCGCTGGGCGGTGCTCTCGGCCGTGCACGCCGGCACCGGGTCCGAGCGGGGACCGCGGATCCACCCCGGTTACGCCTGGTACGAAGACGACCACCGCAGCGGGTCGACGCTGTACGTGCTCCCCGGCGGCCGGGCGGTGCTGTCGGGCGGGCGGTGGAACTCCCCGCTGCTCGACGCCGCCTACAACGGCGGCCGCCCGCTGCCCGACCTCTACACCGGGGCGCCCGCCTGGGTCACCGATGCCGTCCTCAACACCCGTACCCGCAACGGCCTGCTGAGCTTCTGCTTCTGGTGGACCGGGCAGCGGTGGTTCCGGGGCCCCACCGACACCACCGGCGAGCTGGCCGCGCCGCTGCCGCCGGTCCGGACCGCCGAAGAGACCGTCCGCGCGATGGCGGCCGAGGCCGGGACCGCGGCCGCCTGCGGGCACCTGCTCGAAGCGGCGGCCCGCCACGAGGCCACCATCGAGGACGTCATCGCGGTGCTCGAAGAGCGGCCGGGCGCCGACGTGTTCGCCGCCGCCGACCAGCTCAGCCTCGCCGGGCTGCTCGAACCGTGATCGTCACGTTCGCCGAGGACCACATCTGCTTCCAGCAGTACCCGTTCGCCGGCGCGAGCGTCCACCCCACCGGGGTCGTCACGCCCGACCGGATCCGCGACGCCGAACCGCGGGCCACGCCCCCGGAAATCCGGACCACGCGCGGCGAGACGCTCTTCGTGCCGCACGACCGGCGCGCCGGGCTCGAAGAGTTCTGCCGGCGTCACGGCATCGCCGTCGTGCGGCGCCGGGACGTCTGGGCGGACCTGCTCGAGCCGTTCCTCGACACCGAGGTCGGCGCCGAAGCCGAGCGCGCCACCGACGAGCGGCTGCAGCGCGCCGGGATCCCGCGGTCCGAGGTGACGCGCATCCGCGAACGGCTGACGCCGCTGATGACGGCGTACAACTTCGACAGCATGCTGTGGGAGTGGGCCTATCTGGGGCTGTTCCACCTGCTGAGCGCGGTGAACGGTCCGCTCGTCCCACCCCGGATCCGCGCCGGCGCCGGCGATCCGGCCAAGCTCCACGCCTGGGCGATGGCCATCGCCGAACGCGGTCAGGAGGCGTGACCGCGTTCCTGGACGGTCCACGTGTTGCCGTCCGGATCGGCGAAGCCGAAGAAACTCGCGTAGTCACGGTGGTCCGGGTCGACGCCGGGCGTGAAATCCCCTTGCCAGTCCACGGACTTCTTGTGCCGTAGCCCGCTCACCGGCACGCCGCGGGCAGCCAGTTCCTCGTGGGCCGCCTCGATGTCGGTCACCACCAGGTAGTGGTCCCGCGCCGAGCCCGGGGCCGCGTCGGTGAGGCCGACCCCGAGCTGGACCGACGCCGCCGACCCGGGCGGGGTCAGCTGGACGACCCGGAAACCCTCGTGCGGCGCGTAGTCGACGTCGAGGCCGAAGCCCACCTGTCCGGTGTAGAACCGCACCGCCCGGTCGACGTCGGCGACCGGCAGCGTGAGGACTTCCAAGCTGAACTCAGACAAGGGACTCACCTCCGTCGACCCCGAGCGACGCCCCGGTCAGGAACGTGCTGCCGAGCGCGAAGACGACGGCTTCGGCGATCTCTTCGGGCCGTCCGACGCGCCGCGCGGGGCTGGTGGCGGCGCGAGCGGCGAACAGCTCGGCCTTCTTCCGGTCCCCGAGGGCGTCGTAGGCCCCGGTGTCGATCGTCCCCGGCGACACCGCGTTCACCCGGATCGGCGCCAGCTCGACCGCGAGCCCGCGGGTCAACGCGTCGACCGCCGCGTTCGTGGCGCCGACGGCCAGCATGCCGGCGGCCGGCTTGCGCGCCGACGAGCCCGAGAAGAACACGAACGAGCCGTCTTCGGGCAGCCGGGGCGCGAAGTGCTTGGCCAGCAGCAGCGGGCCGAGCACCTTGACGTCGAACGAGCGGAGCACGACGTCGTGGGCGAGGTCGCCCACCGCGCCGCGGGCCCGGGCCGACGCCGTCGAGACGACGTGGTCGACCCGGCCGAGCCGCTCGGCGAGCGCGGCGACGGAGGTTTCGTCGGTCAGGTCGACGGTGGCCGCCGTGACGCCCGGGTCGTCGTAGGTCGCGGCGAGTGCGGTTTCGTCGCGCCCGGCGACCACGACGGTGGCCCCGGCTTCACGGACGGCGAGCGTCACCGCGCGGGCGATGCCGCTGCCGCGGCCGACGACGAGCACGGTGCGGTCCTTCAACGCAGTCATGTCAGTTGCCCTTCCTGGTCAGCAGCTCGTCGGGGTCCAGGCCGCGGTCGATGCCGTGCGGGGTGACGGTCTGGCCCGGTTCGAGGGCGAGCTTGCGGCCGTCGATCGTCACGTCGACGACGTCCGGTTCGAAGGACACGAACCCGGAAACCCGCTCGACCTCGGGCCACGCCTCCGGGTACGACCAGGCCGCGCGCTTGCCGGCGCCGATGTCGAAGTAGCCGGCCAGGCCCTTGTAGGGGCAGAACGTCTCGCCGTCGACCGGCGTCAACGCCGTCATGTCGATGTCCTCGCGCGGCACGTACCAGCGCGGCGCGAAGCCGGACTCGTAGAGCACGACCGGGCGCCGGGTCTCGGCGACGACGCGGTCGCCGTCGCGCACGACGAGCCGGCGCGAGGTCTGCCGGATGTCGATGCGGTGGTACGGGTCGGCCGCGTGTCCGACGATCCGCTCGTCCTCCTCGTAGAAGGCGTCCATCGCCCGCCAGGCGAAGGCGACGCGGTCGCGCAGGACGTCCGCGTGCCCGGGGAGGCCGGTGTACCGCCACGCCGCGCGTGGCGCCTGCCGCTCGCCCGCCCGGACGGTGAACCACTCGGTGGGGCCGAGCTCGCGGTGCGTCGTCGTCCGGTTCTCCGCGGCGAGCACGTCGGCGCGGACGTCGGCGAGCGGGAAGTACGCGACCGGGTAGCGGCCGGGCTCGTGCAGCAGGACGACGTCCTCGCTGTCGGCCACCCACTCGCCGCCGAACCGCACGCGCATCCGCCGCCGCAGCGGCTCGGCGAACAGCAGCCGCTCGGGCAGCGGCTGTTCGACCAGGAATTGCCCCACCGACCGCGTGGCCAGTGGTCCTTGCTGCCAGGCCAGTCCCATCTGCCTAACCTTTCTACTCGACTTTGATGGTTAGACATGCAAGCACCGGTACTGTAACCTGTCAAGGGTGAGTTTGGAGGTTAGGCAGAAGATGACCGACGAGATGCTGCTCCTGGACCTGCTCAACACGACCCCGGTGCGCGACGGCGTGCCCGGCGACGACCTGGCCGAACCGGAGGCGGCCCGGGAGTGGCTCGCCGCCCACGGGCAGCCGGCCACCGGCGACGAGCACCGCGCGCTGCTCGAAGCGCGGGCCGTGCTGCAGGGGATCGTGCGGGGCCGGGAGGCGCCGGCGGCCGCGGCCCGGTTCGTCGACGACGTCAGCTACCGGGCGGCCTTCGGCGACGAGGGCGTCGAGTGGGTCCTCGACGTCCCGGCCGGGCGGTCCGCCGCCGCGCGGGCCGTCCTCGCCTGGGACGCGCTCGCCAAGTCGAGCCCCGGCCGGCTGCGCCCGTGCGCCAACCCGGAGTGCCGGCTGTTCCTGATCGACCACAGCAAGCCCAACAGCGCCCGCTGGTGTTCGATGGCCGTGTGCGGCAACCGCATGAAGGCCCGGCGCCACTACCAGCGCTCCCGCACTGCCGCGGACTGAAGGAGACGACCATGGCCCGCTTGGTCTCACTGAACGTCGGGATGCCCCGGGACGTGCCCTGGCAGGACCGGACCGTCCACACGGGAATCTTCAAGTACCCGGTCGAGGGCCGCCGGCTGGTCCGCCGGCTCAACGTCGACGGCGACGGCCAGGGCGACCTGGGCGGCCACGGCGGCGAGAACCGCGCGGTGCTCGTCTACCAGCGCGAGTCGTACGAGCACTGGCGGCGATTCCTCGGCCGCGACGACCTCGAGGACGGCCAGTTCGGCGAGAACTTCACCGTCGACGGCCTGCCCGACGACGAGGTGCACATCGGCGACCGGTACCGGATCGGCGAGGCCGAGTTCGAGGTCACCCAGCCGCGGGTCACCTGCTTCCGCGTCGGCATGCGCCTGGGCGAGCCGCGGATGCCGTCGCTGCTCGTCGCGCACCACCGGCCCGGCTTCTACCTGCGCGTGATCACCGAAGGCCACGTCCAGGCCGGCGACGAAATCGTCCGCACCCGGACCGGCCGGCACGAGCTGAGCGTCGCGGACGTCGACGCGCTGCTCTACCTGCCGGGCCGCGACGACGACACGCTCCGCAAGGCCGTCGACATCCCCGCGCTCAGCCCCGGCTGGCAGGCGTCGTTCCGCGACCTCCTCGCGGCGCAGGCAGCGCCGCCGGCCGGGTGGCGCGGGTTCCGGCCGTTGCGCGTGGCCCGGGTGGTGCCGGAGAGCACGACGGTCGCGTCGATCCACCTGGCCGCCGACGACGGCGCGCCGCTCCCCCGGCCCGAGCCGGGCCAGTACCTCACGCTGCGCGTCCCCGGCGCCGGCGACCCCGCGCCGGTCCGCAGCTACTCGCTGTCGGCGGCGCCGTCGGACCGCGAGTACCGCATCAGCGTGAAGCGGGACGGCGTGGTCAGCAGCTACCTCCACGAGAAGCTGGCGCCCGGCGCGGTGGTGGACGTCGCGGCCCCGCGCGGCGACTTCGTCCTGACCGAGGACGATCGGCCGGTGGTGCTGCTGTCCGCGGGCATCGGCGTGACGCCGGTCTTGGCGATGCTGCACGCGCTCGCGGCTCGCCGGAGCCCTCGGGAGGTCCGCTGGGTGCACACCACCCGCACGGCGGCCGAGCACGCGTTCGCGGCCGAGGCCCACCGGCTGGTGGCGAGCCTGCCCCACGGCCGCGAGCACGTCTTCCACACGGCGGAGAGCGGGCGCCTGACACTCGACACGCTGTCCACTTTGGACCTACCGGCCGACGGGACCGCGTACCTCTGCGGCCCGGACGCGTTCATGACGGCGATGCGGGAAGCCCTGGTGTCACTGGGCTTCGACGCGGCTCGCGTCCACAGTGAACTGTTCGGCGGGGTGTCGGCGATCAACCCGGGCCTGACCGGCGTCGTCCGGAAGACCCCGCACGCGCCGGCGGGTGCGCCGGGGACCGGACCGGCGGTGACGTTCGCGCGCAGCGGGATCACCGTGCCGTGGAGCGAGCGGTACCCGAGCCTGCTGGAGTTCGCGGAGGCGTGCGACGTGCCGACGCGCTGGTCGTGCCGCACCGGCGTGTGCCACACGTGCGTGACACCGGTGCTGTCGGGCGGCGTCGAGTACGACCCCGAGCCCCTCGAGTCCCCGGCGGCGGGCGAGGCGCTGGTCTGCTGCTCGCGACCGCGCGAGGACGTCGTCCTGGACCTGTAGAAGTCAGCGGAGGTCGAGCCGCATGAGCCAGCGGACGCGGCGGTCGGCGCGGGCGTCCGTCGCCCGGACGCGCTCGAAACCCGCCTCCTCGAACAGCGTCGTCGTGCCGACGTGGGCCGCGCTCGACGAGATCCGCTCGCCCCCGGTGTCGACCGGGTAGCCCTCCACCGCCGGCGCGCCGCACTCACGCGCGTAGTCCACCGCGCCCGCCAGCAGAGCCGCGGACACCCCGCGCCGCCGATAGGGCGCGCGGACCACGAAGCACACCACGCTCCACACCGGCAGGTCGTCGAGCGGCGGCATCGTCCGCGACCGTTTCAGCCGTTCCATGGTCGAGCGCGGCGAGATGCCGCACCACCCGGCCGGCGTCTCGTCGTCGTAGGCGAGCACGCCCGGCGCCGGCTCGTCCGCGCACAGCCCGCGGACCCGCTCGGCCCGCTGCTCGCCGCGCAACGCGCTGTACTCGGCCGAGGTGATCCGGTAGGCGAGGCACCAGCAGGCGCGGTCGTTCCCACTCGGGTTGAGGATCGCGGCGACGTCTTCGAAGCGCGTGGCAGGACGGATCGAGAGCATGACCTCACCGTAGGATCGGATTCCCGACACGGCTACGTCGGTTAAGGGGGCACGTGTGGACCGGCTCGTCGGCTCCGGCCGCTACCCGGGGATGACCCAGCTGCACCAGGCCGTGCCGCTGGTGGAGCGCCAGCACGCGCTGATCGAGGAGATGCGCGCCCGGGCGCCCCGGTTCGTCACCGGCCGGGTGCTGGCCGAGCGCACCGGAACGACCGTGCGGACGATCGAACGCGACGTCACCCGCCTGCGCGCGGCGGGCATCCCGGTCGAGGTCAAGCGCGGCGCCGGCGGCGGCTACCGGCTCACCATGCCGGCCCGGCTCCCGCCGATGAGCTTCACCCCGGGCGAGGTCGCCGCCCTCGTCGCGTCCCTCGTCGCCCTCGGCCCCTACACCTCCGCGACCGCCTGCAGCGCGCTGGACAAGCTGGTCACCGCGTTCCGCTGACGATTTGTCGACTCCCGTCACAGCCGGGGCCGCCCGCGCGTCAAAGCGGCATGAGAACCCTGTCGATCGCCGCCACCGCCGCGTTCGCGGGTGGCGCGCTGCTCAGCCAGACCGTCGTCGTGCCGTCCTGGCGGGCCGCGCCGCCGGAGGTGTTCCTGGCCCGCTTCTCGACCGAAGGGCCGGTCACCGGCCTGACGGTGTTCCCGTTCGAGCTGGCTTCCCTGATCCTGCTGGGCATCACGACGTACACCGCCGCGAAGCACCACCGCCCGGTCCGGCTGTGGGCGGCGGCGACCTTGTGCCTCACTGGGACTTTCGCGCTGCTGTTCTACTTCGTGCCCGCCAACTCCGCGCTGCTCGACCCCGCCTTCCCTCCCGGTGCCGTGGCGTCCGCGCTGACGACGTGGAACGCGGTCAACTGGGTACGGACCGGGCTCGCGGTGGCCGGCGCGGCTCTGGCCGTCACCGCCCGACTCAGGTCGGATGTCCCCGGTGATCACCGGGCCTACAGTGGATCCAGCTGAGCGGCACCGGGAGGCGTCGTGGACCTGGAACTGCGCCACCTGCGCGCCCTCGTGACCGTCGCCGACACGCGCAGCCTGACCCGCGCCGCCCGCCTTCTGCACGTCTCGCAGCCCGCGCTGTCCGGGCTCCTGCGCCGCGTCGAACGGTCCGTCGGCGGGCCGCTGTTCGTCCGCTCCCCCACCGGCTGCGTGCCCACCCGGCTAGGCGCGGACGTCGTCGCCGACGCCCGGACCGTGCTCGCCGGCGTGTCCGCGCTGACCGAGCGGCTCGGCGAACGGCGCGCGCCGGCCGGGCCGCTGCGCGTCGGCGGCTACTGCGGCTTCCTGCACCTCGCGGTGTCGCGCTGGCTGCGCGACCGGCCGTGGAGCCACGGCGTGAGCGTCCACGAGGACCAGGACGAGACGGCCACCCTGCACCGGCTCGCCACCGGCGCCCTCGACCTGGCGCTCGTCTACCTGCCGCCGCTGCCCGATCCCGTGGTGCCGGAGGGCGTCGAGAGTCTCGTCGTGCACCCACGAGAGCCGGTGTTCGTGATCCTCGCGCCCGACCACCCGCTGGCCGGCACGCGGGAAGTCCCGTTCGCCGGCCTCGGCGAGCACCCGTGGGCGGACGACGCGCCGGGCACGACCCGGTGGTCGGCGTACCTCCAGCGCGTCTGCCGCCGCCACGGCGTCGCGCTCGACCAGCCGCACCGGCCGCAGTGCCTGGCGACCCTGCTGGACCTCGTCCGCGCCGGCATGGCGGTCGCGCCGGCGCTGGCGACGCGCGAAGACCGGCCCGCGAGCATCGCCGTGCGCGCGATCGAAGGCGCGCCGCTGTGGCAGGAGCTGCGGCTCTGCTATCGGCCGGGCACTCCCGTCGCGGCGCACGCCGAGGAGATCCACGCCGCCGCCGTCGCGAGCTATGCCGGCCGGCGGGGCTGCAGCGCCGCGTTCGACACGTGGTGGCACGAACGCGGCCGCGAGCTGCTGCTCACACGGTGACCCGCCAGGTGCTGTTCGGCGCCGGGACTTCGAAGCGCAGCGTCGAGCAGTCGTAGTCGGCCGGCCGCGGGTTCGCGGTCGGGCGCAGCGGCGAGTTCGTCGGCGACGCGTTCACCCACCGCCCGGCGACGCGCAGCTGCAGCGAACTGGACTCGAACACCGCGCCGCGGGCGTCCGAGCAGTAGTACGCGTTGCCTGTCGCGGGGTTGCGCGTCGAGTAGAGCTCGAAGATGTCCCAGCCTTCGTCCAGCGAGCTCTGGTCGCTGCCGCTCTGGGTGAACAGCGTGTCCCATGCGCCGGTCTTGACGTTCCGGAGCGAAGCCGTCCACGTGTTGGCCGTCGCATTGGTCCGGACCTCCTGCACGGTGTAGGCGGGGTGCCCGTCCACGGTGCTGGTGTAGGTCGCGAGGAAAGCGCTGTCGATGGGCACGACCTTGGCGGGCGACACCGAGCGGCACCAGTCCCACGCCCAGACCTGCGCGGCGTCGCCGAGGCCGTAGGCGGTGACGACCTCGACGCACGAGTGCCCGGTGGGCTTCATCGTGGGCGCGTAGACGACGTCGTCGCGGTTCGAGATGCGCAGGGACGGCGTGACGCTCTGGGTGACGACCAGCCCGTCCGCGCTGGTGGCGAGCTGGGGTTCGGGACCCCAGAAGGTGTGCCGCTGCGCGACGGCTTTCCCTTGGCGCAGCTGGAGGAACCGGTCGGCCATCGGCCCGGCGGCGGCCTTCGCGGCGGCGCCGGTGAGGCCGGGCACGGTCCCCGCGGCGGCCGCCGGCCCGGCCACCACGGTGGTGGCGACGACGGCACAGCACAGGACGGCAAGCCGTTTCCGCATCGGCGCGTCTCCTCGTCCTCGGCGGACGAGGGCCGCCCGCGGGACTCGGAGGCTAAGCCGAGCTTTTCCTTGCGTGGCACCGACTTTCGTCGGGTCGACGGAATCGCGGCAGGCCGGCGCGGGTATGCGATCCGCGCGGCGGCGGTGTTATGCCGCCATCCGGCTCAGGCGACCCGGCGGTGCCGATGCCGGCACGGGGCTATTGACTGGTCCCGGCGCACGTGCCCGGTCCGGAGCCTTTGATCGCTACGATGCGAGTCAGCGCGACCGGCACCGGCGGGCCGGATCCACCGAGCACCGTCGTATAGACCGTTATACGCTGCAAGCGCACGAGGGGTGCCGTGCCGCAGGCCGGGGTCGAGACGGCGGCGGCGAGCGCCACGGGTTCGTCGGAAGTTCAGGTTCGCTGCCCCGCAGGGCAGCCGGCGCCTCCGATGCAGTGGGCGTAGAGCAGCACGGCGGCGCCCACCGCGGCCAGCCGTCCGGTCGTCGTCGTCATCCTCGCGCGCTTCCTCGGAATGCGAACCGCCCCCTCGCCCATTCACATCAGTTGGTGAACTCGGCCGCGATCGTAAACTGACGTGGCCGACGCGGTCAACGGTAGACTCGCGCCATGCCGGAGGAGATCGCCGCGGGAACCCTCTCCGCGAAGCTGAACCACCTGTTCAGCGTCGTGCGTCCCGCCGACGGCGACGAGTACACCTTCGACGAGGTCGCCGAGTCCATCCGCGCGCAGGGCGGACCGACGATTTCGGCCACCTACCTGTGGCAGCTGCGCAAGGGCCTGCGCGACAACCCGACCAAGCGGCACCTCGAAGCGCTCGCCGGGTTCTTCGGCGTGCCGCCCGCGTACTTCTTCGACGACGCGGAAGCCGAGCGCATCGACGCGGAGCTGACGTTGCTCAGCGCGCTGCGGGAGGCACCGGTCCGGCAGATCGCCCTTCGCGCGCGTGGGCTGTCGGCGAAGAGCCTCGAAGCGATCAGCGACATGGTCGACCGGGTCCGCGAGCTCGAGGGTCTCCCCGAACCGGCGAGCGACGCCGAGCGATGACCTCGCGGCGCCGGCTCCGGCACCGGTTCACCGCGGTGCTGCGCGACCTGAACCTGCCGGCCAGGTTCGACGTGCGGACGCTGTGCGCGGCACTGGGCGAGCGCCGCGGCCGCCCGATCCGGCTGCTGCCGTTGCCCGGGCTGTCGGAGGTGTGCGGCCTGTGGATCTCGACGGCGACGACGGACCTGATCGCGTACGAGAAGCACACGAGCGCACCGCACCAGGACCACATCGTGCTGCACGAGATCGGCCACATGCTGTGCGACCACTACCCGGCGACGCTCACCCCGGCCGAGCAGGCGCACGTGCTGCTCCCCAACCTGGACCCGGCGATGGTCCGCCGGGTCCTGGGGCGCGCGGGGTATTCGAGCGAGGAGGAGCGGGAGGCGGAGCTGTTCGCGTCGATGCTGGGCCAGCACACGGGTTTCGCCCACCACGGCGATTCGGCGGCGGACCGCCTGCGCTCGGCCCTGGAGGACGGCGGCGACCGTGGGTGAAGTGAGTAGCGGCACGAGTTCGGCCGCACCGATCGGCTGCGCCGGCCCGGGAGCCGCACGCGGCCCCGTTCCCCGCACCAGCCTGCCAACCAGCCGCAAGCTCGCACCCGGCGGCAGCCCGGCCGCCACGGCCGAGCCAACCCGCCCCGCCGACCCGGCCACGTGCACGCCCATCCCCCACACCAGCGGGCCGAGCCGGCGCGAGCCCGCACGCGTCCCCCATCTCACCAACCTGCCAACCACCCGCAAGCTCGCACCCGGCGGCAGCCCGGCCGCCACGCCCGAGCCGATCCGCCCCGCCGACCCCGCTACCGCAGCCACCCCTCCGGCGAAGCGCGGCGCCCATGGGTGAGCTCGTCCGCCGCTACGGCCCGGCCGTCCTGGCCTGGGCCCTCCTGCTCTGGCTGCGCCCCAGCCCCACCCCCGGCCGCCGGCTCGTGCGGTTCTGCGTGCTCGGCCTCGCCGTGTCCCAAACCGCGCTCACCCCCGCCGTCCGCACCCTCACCCGCGAGCTCGGCGCCCCCAACGTCGAACTGCTCGTCGCCCACCTCGCCATGGTCGGCGCGGTCTGGGCCGGCGCCCAGCTCCTCCTCACCGTGCACGGACTCCGCGAAAGCGCCCGGCGCCACAGCGCCTGGGCCGCCACCGGCGGTGCCGTGATGATCACGTTCTTCGCGCTGGCCCCGAACATGATGCCGCAGTCGCCGTTCGTCATGGAGTACTGCGTCGCCTACGCCCTCGCGCTCCTGCCCGAACTCGCGGTCATCGCCAAGCTGTGCCTGCAGGACGCCCGCCGCACCGCCGACCGGATCGTGCGCGCCGGCCTCGGCCTGGTCGTCGCCGGGGTCGTCGCCGCGGCCGCCTACATGGTGATCCGGACCGTCATCGCCGTCACCGCCCGCGCTCCCTTCACCTTCGAGTACGGCCGGGGTTTCCTGCTGAGCAAGGCCCTTCCCACCGCGGCCCACGTGCTCGTGCTCGTCGGCGTCGGCGCGCCCGCGGCGGCCGGCTGGCTGCGCCGCCACCGCCAGTACCGCCGGCTCGGCCCGCTCTGGCTGGCCCTCTACCGCGCCGAGCCGGAGATCGCGCTCGAACCGCCGCGCACCACGCTGTTCCCGACGCGGCTGCACCTCTACCGCCGCGTCATCGAGATCCGCGACGGCCTGCTCGCCATCCGCCCCTACCGCACCGGCTCCGGCACCGGCGAACACCAGGAGGCCGCCGAAATCGCCGCCGCCCTGCACGCCCGCGAACACGGCGAACCGCCGCGCGCGACCGACCCGTCCGTCCAAGGTGGACAGGACCTCGGCAGCGACACCGAGTACCTGTGCCGCGTCGCCGACGCCTACCGCGAGCTCACGCGACCGGCGGGGTCCCGTGCGTGTGGAACGACTCGATCGTCTTCAGCCCCCACGCCTGCCCCTTCGCGCGCTCGGCCTCGGTCCAGGTGACCGGCTCCCAGTCCGGCGCGAAGATCAGCCGCCCGGTCGGGTTGCACAGTTCGATCCGGTTGCCGCCGGGCTCGTAGAGGTAGAGGAAGAACGTCTGCTGGATCGCGTGCTTGTGCGGCCCGGTCTCGATGTGGACGTCGTTGTCGAGCGCGATGTCCGCCGCGCGCAGGATGTCCTCGCGCGTGTCGGTGGCGAACGCGATGTGGTGCAGCCGGCCGTTCGACTTCGTCCAGTCGTTCGTGTAGACGAGGTCGTACGACTTCTGCGCGAAGTGCGTCCACTGCCCCGAAATCACGCCGCTGTCGAGCTGGATCTGTTCGGTGACGCGGCCACCCAGCGCGTCGCAGATGAACCGGCCGTTGACCTCGGCCTCGCGCGCCAGGTAGTTGACGTGGTCGAGGCGCCGGACGCCCACCCCGCGCCCCGGGTACGCCTGCGCCTGGTTCTTCAGCGCGGGCCGCAGGTGCTCCGGCGGCTGGTAGCGCTCGGTCTCCCAATAGATTTCGAGCTCGTGGCCGTCCGGGTCGCGGAACAGGTAGGTCGCGCCGATCCCGGTGTCGCCGTCGACCCAGCCGACGCCGAGCCCGCGCTCTTCGAGGGCGACGACGCGCCGCTTGAGGGCCTCTTCGCTGGACGCGCGCAACGCCGTCCGGCCGACCCCGGCCGTCTTCGCCGCGGTCAGCTTCAGGCTGTGGTGCTCGTAGTCGTCCCAGGTGCGCAGGTAGACGGAGTCGCCGTCGGTGCCGTTCTCGGTCAGGCCGAGCACGCGGACGAAGAAGTCGAGGCTCTTCTCCGGCTCCGGGGTCAGCAGCTCGACGTGGCCGAGGTGGGCGATTTCGTGACGCGGCGAGGGGTCGGGCATGGACGTCTCCTCAGGGGCGCGGGAAAACGGTGCCGTCGAACAGCTTCCGCGCGGTGCGGATCACCGTCGACCGCCGGACGCGGGAGCCTTCGAACTCGATCGCCACGGCGAGCTTGCCGCTCGGGTGCTCGATCTGGACGGGTCCGCCGTCGGTCTCGAGCAGCTCGTGGCCGACGGCGCCGTCGAGCAGCAGCGCCGTGACGACGCTGACGCCGCCGAGCACGCCGATCGACGGGTGCGGCTTGACCGGGATGAAGGTCCGGGTGCAGATCGCGCCGCCGTCGCGGGGCGCGGCGACCAAGGTGGTCTTGGGGACCGAGCTGCCGCGGACGTCGCCGAGGCCCATCAGCTTCCCGGCTTCGACGCGCAGGGCGTCGATCCGCCCGGCGAGCTCGGTGCCGGCGAGCTCCCCGACCGGTTCGTACCCGGTGATCCCGAGGTCTTCGGCGCGCGCTACGACGACCGGCATCCCATTGTCCACACAGGACACGGCGATGCCGCCGACGTCGTCATGGACGTTGCCGGTGGGCAGCAGGCTGCCGCAGACGGAGCCTTCGGTCTCGGTGAAGTCCAGCTCGACCGCGGCGGCGGTGCCGGGGACGCCGGAGATGGCCGTGTCGCCGGCGTAATCGACTTCGCCGCCGGGGGTGGCGAACGTCGAGACGGCGACGGTGCCGGTGTTGACCAGCCGCACGCGCACGGTGGTGCGGTCGGGGCCGGCGGGCACGAGCCCGCGTTCGACGGCGAACTGCCCGACACCGGCCAGGAGATTGCCGCAGGTCTGCCGGTCGGAGACGGTCGGCTCTTCGACGCCCAGCTGCAGGAACAGGTAGTCGACGTCGTGGTCGCGTCCGTCCGCTTTGGACACGATGGCGACCTTGCTGGTGACCGGCTGGGCCCCGCCGAGGCCGTCGATCTGGCGCGGGTCGGGGGTGCCCATGATCCGCATGAGGAGGTCGTCGCGGTTCTGCGGGTCGGCGGGGAGGTCTTCGGCGAGGAAGTAGGCGCCTTTGGAGGTGCCGCCCCGCATGAGCATGCACCGCACGCCGGTCATGCCTGCTCCTTTTCGTACTCCTCGGCGGTCACGTACCGGACACCGAGGGCTTCGAGCTTCTCGCGCAGCCCGTAGCGGTCCAGGCCGAGCTGCCCCTGGGCGAACGCTTCCCGTGCGGCGGCTTCCTTTTCGAGCCGGGCCTGCGAAGCCTCGAGTCCGATTTGGACGTCCTCGCGGCGCACGCGCATGACGCCGTCGTCGTCGGCGAGGATGGCGTCGCCCGGGCGAATGAGCTGGCCGCCGATGACGACGGGCACGTTGACGGCGCCGGCGGTCGCCTTGACGGTCCCCTGCGCGCTGACGGCGGCCGACCAGACGGGGAACCCGAGGGCGCGCAGGTCGGTGACGTCGCGGACCCCGGTGTTGATGACGAGGCCTTTCACGCCCCGGTACCGAAGCGCGGTGGCGAAGAGCTCGCCGAAGAGCCCATCGCGGCAGGGGGAGGTGGTGGTGACGACGAGGACATCGCCTTCGCGGCACTGCTCGACGGCGGCGTGGATCATGAGGTTGTCCCCGGGCCAGCAGAGCGCGGTGACGGCGGTGCCGCCGATCCGCACGCCGTCCTGGATGGGGCGGAGATCGGGGCCGAGCAGCCCGGAGCGCCCGAGAGCCTCGTGAACGGTGGCAACGCCGTAGTCGGCCAGCTGCGCGACCTGCTCGAGGTCGGCGCGCGGCGGATCGGTGACGATGACGGGCTTCATACGGGGTACGGTACGGTTCGGTAGACGAAATTGTCAACAATCTTGGCGCGCAAGTTGGCGAGGTGAGTGGTGACGGGAGTGCGGCCGCTCTCGCGATGGCATGAACGGGTCGTTCATGCCATCCGGCGCGCTGAAAGGGTCGTTCATGACCTCGGACCGGGACACGACGCCATGAAAGGTCGTTCATGCCATCAGATGCACGAGACCTTTCCCACCGGCACCCCGCCTCACGGGCGCAGGTGCGAGACCTCCGCGGCATCCGCGGCCTTGAGCGCCTCGATCACGCTCGCCAGGTGCACCCGCGCCGCCTCGGCCGCGCGGGCCGCGTCGTGCGCGCAGATCGCGTCGATGATCGCCAGGTGCTCCGGCAACGACACCTGCGGCCGCCCCGGGCGCATCGCCAGCCGGAACTGGTGGCGCACACTCTGCCCGCGCAGGCGCTCCAGCACCTGCGCCGCCGTGTGCTGGCCGCTGATCTCGCGGACCCGGCGGTGCAGCCGCTGGTTGAGGCCCGAATACCCGACCACGTCGCCGGCCGCGACCGCCTGGTGCATCAGCTCGCCGAGCTCCTTCAGCTCGCCGACCTCCGCGTCGGAAACCCGCTCCGCCGCCTTCGCCGCGCACAGCGACTCCAGCATCATGCGGACCTCGGAGATCTCGACGGCCTCCTCCAGCGACACCGCGCGCACCCGCGCCCCGCGGTTCTGCACCCGCTCGACGAGCCCCTCGTTCGTCAGCTCGATCAGCGCCGCGCGCACCGTCGCGCGGCTCGCGGCGAACTGGCCGGACAGGTCCGCCTCCACCAGCCGCTGGTTGGGCACGAACTCGCCGCGGACGATCGCGTCGCGGATGGCCGCCACCACGGAACGCTCCCCCGGCTGCCGATCCGCAGCACTCTCGGTCATACCCCGACTCCGTTTGTTGAAGAGACGCCGTTTGTTGACAATTTTGTCGAGCACATCGTGTACTCGATCGTAGCTTGTCGAGAGGATTCTGCTATGTCCGGAACCATCGCGATACTGGGCCTCGGCGAAGCGGGCAGCGCGCTCGCCCGCGATCTGGCCGCCGCCGGCGCCGTCGTGCGCGGCTACGACCCGGCCGTGCCCGCCGCCGAAGGGGTCGTCGCCACCGGCTCCGAAGCCGACGCCGCCGAGGGCGCCGACCTGGTGCTCAGCGTGAACAGCGCGCACGCGGCCGTCGAAGCGCTCGAAGCCGGCCTGTCCGGCGTGAAGCCGGGCGCCGCCTGGGCCGACTTGAACACCGCCTCCCCCGGCACGAAGCGCAAACTCGCCGCCATCGCCGCCGAGCACGACGTGCCGTTCGCCGACATCGCGATCATGGCGCCGGTACCGGGTCGCGGCCTGCGTGTACCCATGCTCGCCACCGGGGTCGCCGCCGAGATTGTCGCCAATTCGCTCAACAGTTTCGGCGCCGCGATCGAGGTCATGACCGGCGACGCCGGACTCGCCGCCGAACGCAAGCTGCTGCGCAGCGTGTTCTTCAAGGGCATGTCGGCCGCCGTGGTCGAAGCGCTCGAAGCCGCGCGCGCCGCGGGTTGCGAGGACTGGCTGCGCAAGATCGTCGTCGACGAGCTCACCGCGGCGAACGCGGCCACCGTCGACCGGCTCGTCGACGGCTCCTACAAGCACGCAGTCCGCCGCACGGCCGAAATGGCGGCGGCCGCGGAGATGCTGAACGAGCTGGGCGTGCGAGCCGACGTCGCCGGCGCTTCTCGTGACCAACTTTCGCACATAGCTGATTCACAGGATTGTTGACAATCTTGCCGCGAGTCTTGTGTTCAATATCTCAGCCGATGTAGCTTCGGACACCTTCGCCACCCAGGACGAAAGGGACGAGGATGTCCACACGAGAACTCGGCGGCGCGGCCGCCGCCACGGTCCGGCTGTCCGTCCGGGTGACCGCGTTGTGCTGGGTTCTCGTGCTGCTCGACGGCCTGGACCTGTTCGTCTACGGGGCGACGCTGCCGGGCGTGCTGGCCGACAAGAGCTTCGGCCTGACCGCCGTCACCGGTGGCACCATCGGCAGCCTGACGACGTTCGGGATGATGCTCGGCGCGCTCACGTCGGGAATCCTGACCGACCGCACCGGGCGCCGGAAGATCATCATCACCGGCGTCGTGGTGTTCTCGCTGGCCGCGGCCGCGTGCGCCGCCGCGCCGACGGTCGAGTTCTTCGGCGCGGCGCGGTTCGTCGCCGGGATCGGGCTCGGCGGCCTGCTGCCGTCGGCGATCGCGATGGTCATGGAGTACGCGCCGGCGTGGCGGAAGAACCTCGCCGTCACCACGGTGATGACGGCCCACCAGGCGGGTGGCGCCCTGGCCGGGGCGCTGGGGATGACGCTCGTGCAGTCGCTCGGCTGGCGCTCGGTGTACTGGATCGGCGCGCTGCTGCTCGTGGTGGTGCTGCCGGCGGTCGTCTTCCTGCTGCCGGAGTCGCTGACGTTCCTGCTGGCCAAGGGCAAGACCCACCGCGCGCGGGCCATCGCGGACAAGTACGCGGTCTCGCTCGGCACGTTCGCGCCCGAACCGGCGGAAGACCGGCGCGGCGGCCTGCGCGGGCTGTTCACGCCGTCGGTGCGGATGACGACGCTGCTGTTCTGGATCGCCTCCTTCGCCGGCCTGCTGCTGGTGTACGGCGTCAACACCTGGCTGCCGACGATGATGCGCGGCAGCGGCTACAACCTCGGTTCCGCGATCAGCTTCCTGCTGGTGATCAACCTGGGCGGGATCGCGGGCATGCTCGTCGCCGGCCGGCTCGCCGACCGGTTCGGCGCCCGGCCGGTCGCGATCATCTGGTTCGCGCTGACGGCGTGCGGTGTCGGCCTCCTGGCGATCCACCTGCCGCTGGCCGTGACGTACGTGGTCGTGTTCCTCACCGGCGCGTGGCTGTTCAGCGCGCAGACGCTCATCTACGCGGCGGTCGGCTCGTACTACCCCGCCGACAGCCGGGCCACGGCGCTCGGCTGGGTGTCGGGCGTCGGCCGGCTGGGCGCGGTGTTCGGGCCGTGGCTGGGCGGGATCCTCGTCGCGAGCGGACTGTCCTCTTCGGGCTTCGTCGTGTTCGCGATCGCGGGCGTCCTCGGCGCGGCGATGGTGAGCCTGGTGCGCCGCGCCGGGAACCCCGTCAGCGTGGGCGAGGAGCGCACCACTGCGCGGTCGGCTTGACGATCGCGAGGACGAGCGTCGCGATGGCCGGGGTCAGCGTCAGCAGCAACCCGACGAAACCCGGGAACAGCCCGGCGCCGTAGTGCCCGATGCCGACCAGGTCGACCACGACCGTCGCGACGGCCACGAAGATCGCGAACCCGCTGCCGATGATGGTGAGCAGGCGGCCTATCGGCTTGCGCAGGAAGAGGAGGATGCCGCCGGGCAGCAGGGTGCCGACGAGGATCAGGTTCTCGACCAGGGCGACGATGAAGAGCCAGTGCAGGAAGCCGAGGCTCGAGATCCCGATGACGCCGGTGATCAGGCCGAGCAGCGAGGCGAGCCCGCCGAGCACGGCGAGGACCCCGGCGATGATGGCGGTGGCGCCGTTCGGCTGCGGCGGCTGCATGCCGTAACCGGTCGCGGGATAGGGCGCGGCCGGGTACGGCTGGGCGGCGAACCCGCCGGGGTAGGACGGCTGGCCGGGGTACGGCTGCTGCCCCGGGAAACCCCCCGACGGCGCGGGATAAGTCGGCTGCCCCGGGGCCGGCGGCGCGGGAAAGCCCCCCGACGGCGCCGGGTACGGCTGCTGACCAGGATCGGGCTGCGCGGCGAACCCGCCCGACGGCGACGGGTGCCCCGCTCCCGGCGGCGCGGCGAACCCGCCCGACGGCGCCGGGTACGGCTGCTGACCAGGGTCCGGCTGCGCCGGGAAACCACCCGAAGGTGCGCCGTACGGCTGCTGCCCCGGCGCTCCGGGGTACTGCGGATTCGTCATGACTTCCTCGGTCTCGGCTGACCGCCCCCACGGTGCGCCGACTCCGGCCCCGGCGGTTCGGCCGCAGTCTCTCACGCGGACCTGCGACGACCCCAACCACCGGCAGGCGAAGGATCTCAATCAGGTCAATCTCGTCGTAGATATTGTCAACAATTTCATCGACGATTAGTGTGCGAGTATCGAAGCCCAGAAGCGACGAGGAATCACCTTGATCATCGACTGCCACGGCCACTACACCACCGCCCCGCCCGCCCTCGCGGCCTGGCGCGACCAGCAGGTCGCGTCCCTGACCGGCGGCGCCCCCGCGCCCAAGCCGGCGGACCTGCGGATCAGCGACGACGAACTGCGCGAGACGATCGAGCCGAACCAGCTGCGCCTGATGGACGAACGCGGCATCGACCTCACCATCTTCTCGCCGCGCGCGTCGTTCATGGCCCACCACGTCGGCGGCTTCGAGACGTCGGCGGCGTGGGCGGCCATCTGCAACGAGCTCTGCCACCGCGTCAGCACGCTCTACCCCGAGCGGTTCGCGCCCGCCGCGATGCTCCCGCAGTCGCCGGGCGTCGACCCCGCCACCTGCGTTCCCGAGCTGACCCGCTGCGTCGAGGAGTACGGCGCCGTCGCGCTGAACCTCAACCCCGACCCCAGCGGCGGCCACTGGACCGCGCCGCCGCTCACCGACCGGTCGTGGTACCCGATCTACGAAAAGATGGTCGAATACGACATCCCGGCCATGGTGCACGTCAGCACCAGCGTGAACCCCGCGTTCCACACCACCGGCGCGCACTACCTCAACGCCGACACGACCGCGTTCATGCAGCTCGTGCAGGGCGACCTCTTCACCGACTTCCCGACGCTGCGGCTGGTCATCCCGCACGGCGGCGGCGCGGTGCCCTACCACTGGGGCCGGTTCCGCGGCCTCGCGATGGCGCTGGGCAAGCCCGAACTGGAAGAGCACGTCCTGAACAACGTCTTCTTCGACACCTGCGTCTACCACCAGCCGGGGTCGGACCTGCTCTTCGACGTCGTCCCGGCGCGCAACATCCTGTTCGCGTCCGAGATGATCGGCGCCGTCCGCAGCGTCGATCCGCGCACCGGCCACCACTTCGACGACACGCGCCGCTACGCCGAAGCCGCGAAACTGTCCGAAGAGGACTGGGCCGCGATCCGGGAGCACAACGTCCGCGCCATCTACCCGCGGCTGGACACCCTCCTCAAAGGACAGGGCCGATGATCGCGCGCGCGCCGAAGACGCCGGGCTGGCTGGACTGGTACCCCCATCCGTCCACCCCGGACTTCCGGCTACCCGAGGGCACCGTGGACGCGCACTGCCACGTTTTCGGCCCGCAGCACGAGTTCCCGTTCGCGGCCGAACGCAAGTACACGCCCTGCGACGCGAGCAAGGACCAGCTCTTCGCGCTGCGGGACCACCTCGGCGTCGCGCGGAACGTCATCGTGCAGGCCACCTGCCACGGCGCGGACAACTCGGCCATGGTCGACGCCGTCCGGGCGGCGGACGGCCGGGCGCGCGGGATCGCCACCGTCCGCCCGGATGTCAGCGACGAAGAACTCCGTCAACTCGACGAAGCGGGCATCAAGGGCGTCCGGTTCAACTTCGTGAAACGGCTCGTCGACGCCTCGCCCAAGGAGGACCTGAGCACCATCGCGAAGAAGATCGCGCCGCTCGGCTGGCACGTCGTGCTCTACTTCGAAGCCGCCGACCTGCCCGAGCTCGAGGACTTCTTCGGCGGCCTCCCCGCGCCGCTGGTGATCGACCACATGGGACGCCCGGACGTCACGAAACCCGTGCACGGCCCGGAGTTCACGCGGTTCCTGGAGTTCGTCGACCGCAACGACGTCCACGTGAAGGTGAGCTGCCCCGAGCGCCTCACCGTCACCGGCCCACCGGCCCTCGACGGCGAACGGCACGCGTACACCGACGTCGTGCCCTTCGCCCGGCGCGTCGTGACGGAGTTCCCGGACCGGGTGCTGTGGGGCACCGACTGGCCCCACCCGAACCTGAAGAACCACATGCCCGACGACGGCCTGCTCGTCGACTACGTCCCGCACATCGCGGAAACGCCCGAGCTGCGGCGAAAGCTGCTCGTCGACAACCCGATGCGCCTCTACTGGCCCGGCGAAACCGCCTGAAACCCCCGAAGGGCATGCAATGCAGCACGCCAACGCGCTCAACCGGCTGAACAGACTGCCGATTTCGCGGTTCCACAAGATCACCCTGCTCGCCGTCTCGTTCGCCTACTTCTTCGAGTTCGCGGACATCAACAGCTTCGCCACCACCGCGCCCAAGCTGATCAAGCTGTGGGGCGTGACGGTCGACCAGGTCGCCTACGTGACCTCGCTGTCGTTCGTCGGCATGTTCTTCGGCTCGATCATCGCGAGCAAGCTCGCCGACCGCTGGGGCCGGAAGAACGCGCTGATGTGGACGACCGTGTGGTTCGGCGTCTTCTCGTTCGCGGCGGTGTTCTCCTGGGACATCGTGTCCCTCGGGGTGTTCCGCATCCTGACCTCCGCCGGGCTCTCGGCGATGACCGTCGTCGCGGTCATCTACGTCAGCGAGCTGTACCCGGCGGCCAGCCGCGGCAAGTACCAGGCGTACGCGATCGTGATCGGCATCTGCGGCACGCCGGTGACGAACCTGATCGCGAGCGCGGTGGTGCCGATCAACTCCTGGTCGTGGCGGCTGGTGTACCTGTGGGGCGCGCTCGGCGTGCTGCTGGTGCTGTTCACGCGGCAGCTGAAGGAATCGCCGCGCTGGTACGAAAGCCGCGGCGAGCACGCCAAGGCGGACGCGGTGCTGCGCGAGATCGAGGAGCGCGTCGAGGCGGAAAAGGGCCCGCTGCCGGAGCCGGCGCCGGCGGTCGACGAGGCGCCGGTGGCCAAGGCGCCGCTGCGGTTGCTGCTGAAGAAGAAGTACCTGATGCCGACGTTGCTGCTGACGGTCCTGTGGGTGACGCAGACGATCGGCTTCTTCGGCTACTCGAGCTGGGCGCCGACGCTGCTGGCCAAGGAGGGCTTCAGCGTCGAGAAGTCCGTGTTCTACGTGGCGCTGACGACGGTCGGCGCGCCGCTGGGCTCGTACCTGGCGGCGCTGGTGACGGACCGCTTCGAGCGCAAGTGGTGCCTGGTCGCGTTCGGCACGGTCATCGCGCTGTGCGGCCTGTTCTACGGCCTGACGTTCAACCCGGTCCTCATCGTGGTGTTCGGCTTCCTGGTGAACCTGTTCGAGCGCGGTTACACGGCGCTGGGGTACGCGTACTCGCCGGAACTGTTCGACACGCGGGGCCGCTCGCTGGGCACCGGGGTGTCGTACGGCCTCGGCCGGCTGTCCAACGCGGTGGGTCCGTTGATCGTGGCCGCGTTGTACAACGGGAGCGGCTACCAGAGCGTGTTCCTGTTCATCGCCGGGACGTGGCTCGTGGGCGCGGTGGTGCTGGCGCTGTTCGGCCCGAAGACCCGCGCGGCGCGGCTGCAAGGGACCCCCGAGGCCAAGCCGGCCGGGGTCTGAGCCACCGGACCAGGGCCGCCGCGGGAACGGCGACCCTGGTCCATCAAGCCCGTTTGATGTATCTTCCGGGTCATGGAGGCGCCCGCGTTCGTCCGGCTGGCCGCCCACCCGCTGCGGTGGGCGCTGCTGTCGGCGCTGGCCGGGAGCGATCTGCGGGTGCGCGAACTGACCGAGCGCGTCGGCCAGCCGCAGAACCTCGTCTCCTACCACCTGCGGCTGCTCCGCGACGGCGGCCTGGTCGCCGCCACGCGCAGCAGCTTCGACGGCCGGGACAGCTACTACCACCTGGATCTCGACCGCTGCGCCGCCGCGCTGGCCGAAACCGGCTCGGCGCTGCACCCCGCGTTGCGCGGCGAACCACCGCCGGTGCCGTACGGGCGGATCGCCGTGCTGTTCGTCTGCACCGGCAACAGCGCCCGGTCCCCCATCGCCGAAGCCCTGCTCCACCGGCGGACCGGCGGCAAGATCGAAGTCACCAGCGCCGGTACGCGCCCGAAAACCGCGCTGCACCCGGACACGCTCCAAGTGCTGCGCGAAGAGTTCGGCATCGACTTCGCCGGGCAGCGGCCGCGGGCCCTCGACGTCGTCGCCGGCCGGCGGTTCGACCACGTCATCACGTTGTGCGACAAGGCCCGCGAGGCCTGTCCCGAGTTCGCCCACCATCCGCGACGCCGCCACTGGAGCGTGGCCGAGCCCTCGGGTTACGACGCGTTCCGGCGCACAGCGGCCGAAATCGACACCCGCGTCCGGCACCTGCTGCCGGATCTCGTTGTGGCACAAGGCAAGGAGGCCCGGCCATGACCGAGCAGTACGCCAGCGTCCGGTACGTCGTCGACGACGTCCCGGCGGCCCTCGACTTCTACACCACCCACCTCGGCTTCACCGTCCGCATGAACGCGGCGCCCGCGTTCGCCGACGTCGTCCGCGGGCCGCTGCGGCTGCTGCTCTCCGGGCCCGCCAGCTCCGGCGCCCGCGCCACCCCCGCCGACGCCGCGGCCGCCGGGCGCAACCGGATCCACCTCGTCGTCCCCGACCTCGACGCCGAGATCGCCCGGCTGACCGACGCGGGCCTCACCTTCCGCGGTGACGTCGTCGCCGGGCCCGGCGGCCGGCAGATCCTCCTGGCCGACCCCGCGGGCAACCTCGTCGAACTGTTCGAGTCCGCCCGCTAAGCCGTGAGCGCGGCGCGGCCGGCGTCGAAGCTGCGCAGCGCCGCGCCCACCGCCGCGGCCACCGTGACCTCGAAGACCTCGTCCTCACCGCACCCGGCGGCGAGCAGGGCGCGCACGTCGTCGTCGCGCACCCGGTGGGACGCGTCGCGGACCAGCGCCACGTAATCGCCCCACGGCGAAGGCAGCCCCTCCCCCGCGCCGGCCGCCCGCCGCAGTTCGGGGCTCGTGTGCGCGGGCTGCTCGAAGACGCTTTCCCGGAGGTCGTCCGGACCGTCGGCGAGCAGGAAGCCGGGGAACCGGTAGCCGGCGCGGTGCAGCGCCCGCGTGCCCGTCTTCAGCTGCCCGTCGAGCAGCTCGAAGCCGAACGCGTTCGCGAGCCGGTTGACGATGTTCCACACCAGGTTGACGTTCAGCGCCTCCGACACCGCGTGCGCGGGCAAGTCGCGCAGCGGCGCGGTGTCGAGGTCGGCGTCGCGCGAGACGTCTTCGAGGAACTGTTGCACGGCAAGCAGTTCCGGCCGGGGATCGAGGTCACCGCCGCCGGCGACGCGCACCAGTTCGGCGTGCGTGACCACGCAGAACGGGCACTCGTGCACCCGTGCCGTGCTCATCGCGAGGTATTCGCGCTCGGCGGCGGTCCAGTAGGACTCGCCGCGCATCGCGGGCGCGGTCAGCTCCAGCAGCGGACGGGTCAGGAACCCGGGCCGGTACAGCAGCAGCTTGACGATGTCCGGGCTCGTGACGCCGGAGAGCTTGCCCGTGACGGCCATGAAGACACGGGCCCGGCGGCGGTGGCCGGTGTCCAGAACGGACAGTCGCATCAGGACTCCAGTTCGTGCAGGCGGCGGTCGAGGAAACGGTGGTCGGCCGGGGATTCGGCCAGCTCGCGGGCCCGCCGGTACGCGGCGGCGGCGTCTTCGGGACGGCCGAGGCGGCACAGCAGGTCCGCGCGGGCGGCGTGCCAGAGGTGGTAGCGGTCGAGCCCCTCGATCGCGTCGACGAGAGCGAGCCCGGACGCCGGTCCCTCGGACATCGCGACGGCGACGGCGTGGTTGAGCGCGACCACGGGTGACGGCGCGAGCGTCCGAAGCTGCGCGTAGAGGGCGGCGATCCGCCCCCAGTCGGTGTCGGCCGCCGCGCGGGCCTGCGCGTGCTGGGCCGCGATCGCCGCCTGCAGCTGGTACCGCCCGACCGTCCCGTGACGCAGCGCCCGCCCGAGCACGCCGAGCGCCTCGGCGATCTCGGCGCGGTCCCACCGCCCGCGGTCCTGGTCTTCGAGCAGGACGACGTCGCCGTCGCCGGTGTAGCGGGCGGCCGAGCGCGAGTCCTGCAGCAGGAGCAGCGCGACCAGGCCGAGCGCTTCCGGCTCGTCCGGCATCAGCGTGGCCAGCAGCTTCGCCAGCCGGATCGCCTCGCGCCGCAGCTCCGCCGGCTCGTCGCGGCCGGACGGCGATACGTAGCCGCGGGTGAAGACGAGGTAGATGACCGCGAGGACGCCGGCGAGGCGGTCGGGCAGCAGGTGATCCGGCGGGACGCTCAGCGAGATGCCCGCGTCGCGGATCTTGCGTTTCGCGCGCACGAGCCGCTGCGCCAGCGCCGGCTCGGCGACGAGGAACAGCCGCGCGATCTGGGCGGCGGTCAGGCCCGCGACCGCCTGCAGCGTCAGCGCGACCCGGGCGTCTTCGGCCAGCGCCGGGTGGCAGCAGGTGAAGAGCAGGCTCAGCCGGTCGTCGCCGACCTCGGCGAGCCGGTCGTCGGGCAGGTGCACCGTGGTCACCCCGCTTTCCCCGGCCGCGACCTCGGCCAGCTTGGCCCGGCCGACGCGGGCCCGGCGGATCCGGTCGACGGCGCTGTTGCGCGCCGCGGTCAGCAGCCAGGCCGCGGGGTCGTCCGGGACCGTGGCGTCCCAGGTCCGCAGCGCCCGCGCGACCGCGTCCTGCAGGGCGTCTTCGGCGAGCTCGAAGTCGCCGAGCACCCGGACCAGCGCGGCGAGCAGCCGGGCGCGGTCCGCGCGGTAGACGCGTTCGACGGCACCGGCCGCCCGGTCAGCCACGGGCGGCGCGGTGGTCCAGCCCGGGCACGCCGGCGACCGGGCGGACCTCGATCGACCCCTGGGCGGCCATCGGGCACAGCGCGGCCAGCTCGAGGGCTTCGTCGAGGTCGCGGCAGTCGAAGACGTACACGCCGCCGAGGTGCTCGTGGGTTTCGGCGAAGGGCCCGTCCGTGATGAGCGTCCGGCCGTCCTGCACGGTCACCGTCGTGGCGGTGTGCTCGCCCTGCAGCGGGTGGCCGGAGACGAAGACGCCGCGGCGGCGGCACTCGTCGGCGAACGCGTTGACGGCGGCCAGCGACTCCTCGAACCCGGGGTCGCCCGGCTCGGGGCGTTCGCAGTTGTAGATCAGCAGCATGTAGAGCACGTGCGCTCCTTCGTCCGGCGTCGGTCGAAGAGGATGACGAACGAGACGACGGTAACTCGACAAGCCGCGCGGGACCCGCCGGAAACCGGCCCCGGAAATTACCAAAGGTAAGTTCTTGTGCCATCTTGACTTTACCAATGGTCAGGAGGAGAGTCCTCGCCACCTGATTCGTCTAGACCAATCAGCGAGCTCCGGCGGACGGCCATCCTCAGGAGGAGACCCATGTCCCGCAGAACCCGGACCACCACAGCAGCCCTGACGAGCGTCGCGACCGTGGCCGCGACCGCCCTGATCCTCACCGGCGGGGCCAGCGCGAGCCCGCCGGCCGCGGCGGCCGCCGACTGCGGGGTGCTGTTCGACGACTTCCACTACAACTCCCCCACCGACTCCGCGTTCAGCGGCGCCGGCTGGACCACCCGCAACGACGTCGGCAGCCCCGGCGTGGCCGGCGCGCGCTGGCTCACCAGCAACGTCACGTTCCCGACGGTGAACGGCGAGCGCGTCGCCCAGCTCGCCGCCGGCACCGACGGGAGCGCGGCCGGCACCACGCATTCGGAGATGTACCAGAACCAGCTGCGGTTTTTCGAAGGCACGTACGCGAGCCGCGTCCGCTTCACCGACGCGCCGGACAGCGGCACGGACGGCGACCACGTCAACGAAACTTACTTCACGATTTCGCCGCTGCGGTACGACCGCGACCCGCTTTACAGCGAGCTGGACTTTTCTGAGTACCTGCCCAACGGCGGCTGGGGCGGCCCGACGGCGAACTACCAGACCAGCTGGTACACGTACTGGAACAGCCCGACGTGGGACGGCCTGCGCACGTCCACCGCGCAGAACCGCAGTTTCGCGGGCTGGCACGACATCGTCACGCAGGTGTCGGGCGGGCACGTGAAGTACTACATCGACGGCGTGCTCACCGCGGACCACACGACCGACGCGCAGGGCAACCCGGTGTACCCGCGGACGCCGATGTCGATCAACTACAACATGTGGTTCATCGACACGGCCGGGCACACGAGCGGCAACAGCGTCTACACCGAACAGGTCGACTGGACGTACTACGCGGGCAACCAGGTGGTCTCGCCTTCGGACGCCGTCGCCCGCGCGGGTTCGTACCGGACGGCCGGAACGTCCCATGTGGACACCGTGACGGGGTGCACGACGCCGACCACCCCGCCGGCGACCACGACGACCAAGCCGACGACGCCGACCACCCCGACCACGCCCACCACGCCTTCGCAGCCGGCCGACTGCTCGACGGCGGCGGAGTGGGACTGGGGCACGGTGTACCTCGGCGGCCAGCGGGTGAAGCACAACGCGCACCTCTGGCAGGCGAACTGGTGGACTCAGGGGTCCGAACCCGGGCTCACCGCCCAGTGGGCCGACCTCGGCCACTGCTGAAGTCCGGCCGCGGCCCGGGTCAACGGGACCACCCCGGACCGCGGCCCCCTTCCCTCCGCCGAAAGCGCCCCAATGTGGCCTTCGGTGCGCCAGACGCACCCAAGGCGGCCTTCGGTGCGTCACACGCAACCAAGGCCACATTGGGGCGCTCCCCCACCCGTCAACCTTCACTCCCCGGGAACTCCCATGCGCAGACGCACTTTCGCCGCCGCCCTGGCCGTCGCCGCCGTGACCGCCACCGCCGCCTGCGGTACCGACACCCCCGCTCCGTCCGCCCAGGGCGGCGGGCAGCTGACCGTCTGGCTGATGAACGGCGACCTGTCCGACAAGGCCACCGCGGCGATCAACGCCGCGTTCGAGAAGGCCACCGGCGCGAAGGTCACCGTGCAGATCCAGGAGTGGGACAACATCAACACCAAGATCAGCACCGCGCTGGCCCAGGACAACACCCCCGACGTCATCGAAATCGGCAACACGAACGTCCCGCTCTTCGCCGCCAACGGCGCGCTCACCGACCTGAACCCGCACCGCGACGAGCTCGCCGCGGGCCAGACCTGGCTGGCCGGCCTGGCCGGTCCGGCCACTGTGGACGGACACGTCTACGGTGCCCCGCTCTTCGCCGGCAACCGCGCGGTCATCTACGACAAGCAGGTCTGGGCCGACGCGGGGATCACCGCGCCGCCGAAGACGTTCACCGAGCTCACGCAGGACCTCGACAAGATCAAGGCCAAGCACCCCGCCGCCGACTACTCGGCCTTCCACTTCCCCGGCAAGTACTGGTTCGGTGCGCTGCAGTTCGTCTGGGACGCCGGTGGCCAGATCGCGACGCAGAAGGACGGCAAGTGGGCCGGCGCGCTCGAGAGCCCCGAGGCGCAGAGAGGCCTGCAGGCCTGGAAGGACTTCCAGAACGCCTACTCCTCCCCCGCCTCCCGCAACGTCGACACCAAAGCTCCCGACCAGGCCGCGATCTTCTCCGCCGGCGGCGCCGGGGCGATCCTCGACACGAGCGTCAACACCGTCGTCAAGAACAAGCCGGAGCTGAAGGACCGCCTGGGCACCTTCCCGTTCCCCAGCGCCACGCCCGGCCGGACGCAGCCGGTGTTCCTCGGCGGGTCCGACCTCGCCATCGCCGCCAAGAGCCGCAACCAGGACCTCGCGCTGGCCTACCTCAAGGCCGCGACGGACCCGGCCGTCCAGCGCGACGCGATCGTCGGCATCGACGGCTGGACCCCCATCTCCACCCAGCTGATCGACCAGATCACGCCGACTCTCCCGCCGCTCAACGCCGCCTTCGCCACCGCGGCCAAGACGAGCGTCGCCACCCCGGCCGCGCCGGGCTGGGCGACCATCGAGAGCGACAAGTCGATCAACACCTTCTTCGCGGACATCGCCACCGGGCGCCGGCCGATCGCCGACGCCGCCAAGGACTTCGACGCTCACCTGACCGAGGCGCTCAACGCCCGCTGACCGGCGGGGTGGCCCGGCCGGCTGCCGTCCCCAACCGGGCCACCCCGCCCCTTTTCCGCGAAGGAGTCCTCGTGTTGCTGGAGAAAGCGCCGCCCGAAGCCCCGCCGAGACCGGCCACGCCGCGCCGGCGTCCCTCACTGCTGCCGTACGGCCTGCTGCTGCCCGCGACCGTCCTGCTCGGACTCGTCCTGGGCTACCCGCTGGTGCGCCTGATCGTCATTTCGGTGCAGCAGTACGGCTTGCGGTCCCTGTTCACCGGCACGACGTCCTTCGCCGGCCTGGACAACTACGCCGCGGTCCTCGGCGACGACCAGCTCCTCCCGGTGCTGGGACGCAGCATCGGGTTCTGCGCGGCGCTCGTGCTCGGCACCCTGGTCATCGGGTTCGGCGTCGCCCTGCTGCTGCAACGCCTGGGCCGCGGCATGCGCACCGCCGTCACACTCTGCCTGATCGCGGCGTGGGCGCTGCCGAACGTGGCGTCCACCTTGGTCTGGCAGTGGCTCTTCCAGCCCGGCTACGGCGTCGTCAACTGGCTGCTCACCCAGGCCGGCTTCGGCGACCTGACCCAGCACGACTGGACGACGTCCCCGGCGTCGGCGTTCACACTGGTCTGGCTGCTGGTCGTCTGGCAGTCCGTGCCGTTCGTCGCGCTCACGCTCTACGCGGGCCTTTCGCAGATTCCGCGGTCCTACTACGAAGCCGCCGCACTGGACGGCGCCCGGCCGTGGCGGGTGCACCGCACCATCACCTTCCCGTTCCTGCAGCCGATCCTCGGCCTGGTCACCATCCTTTCGGTGATCTGGGACTTCACCGTGTTCAACCAGATCTGGATCCTGACCCAGGGCGGGCCGAACGCCGGCACGACGACCCTGGGCATCTGGACGTTCACCCGGGCGTTCAGCCGCAACGACTTCGGGCAGGGCGCGGCGATCGCCGTCGTCTCGGTCGCGCTGCTCGTCGCGATGACGGCCGTGTACGTGCGCCGGCTCGTCCGTTCCGGGGAGGACCTGTGATCCGGCGGATCGGCCGCAATGTCACAGCCGCCCTCTTCTGTCTTGTGTGGATCTTCCCGGTCTACTGGATGGTGCTCACGGCGTTCAAGCCCGCCGGCAAGATCCTCCAGCCCACGCCGCAGTTCCTGCCGTTCGACGTCACGCTGGACAACTTCGCCGACGCGCTCGCCAAGCCGGGCTTCGTCCACGACCTCGTCAACAGCGTCGTGGTCGTCGTCGCGGTCGTCGCACTGTCCATCGTGGTCGCGTTCCTGGCCGCCACGGCGTTGACGCGCTTCCGGTTCTTCGGGCGCCGCAGCTTCCTCATCGGCGTGCTCGTGCTGCAGATGGTGCCGGTACCCGCGCTGGTCATCCCGCTGTTCCTCGGGCTCAAGAGCGCGCACCTGCTCGACACGCTGTTCGGGCTGATCCTGACGTACGTGGCGCTCGTGCTGCCGTTCACGATCTGGACGTTGCGCGGCTTCCTGCACGGCATCCCGGTCGAACTGGAGGAGGCGGCGATGGTCGACGGCGCGACGCGCGGGCGGGTGATGCGCTCGGTCCTGCTGCCGCTGGTGTTGCCCGGGCTGATCGCGACCAGCGTGTTCGCGTTCATCACGGCGTGGAACGACTTCCTGTTCGCCTACGTGATCATGAAGGACAGTTCCGGCTACACGTTGCCGGTGTGGCTGGTCTCGTTCAGCACGAGCACCGGCACCGACTACGGCGGCCTGATCGCCGCGTCGACGCTGTTCGCGCTGCCCGTCGTCGTCTTCTTCGCGCTCGTGCAGCGCCACCTGGTCGAAGGCATGACCGCGGGCGCGGTGAAGGGCTGATGATCATCCCCCACCCCGCGCGGCTGACCCGCCGCGCCGGCTCCTTCGTACCGGCCGGCGGGCTGCGCGTCCTGGCCGGCCGCGGCGCCGAGCGCGCGGCGCGGCTGCTCGCCGGCTACCTGCCCCGGCCGTCGATCCACAGTGGACCGGCGATCCGCCTCGACCTCACACCCGACGGGAACCACGGGCCGGAGGGCTACGAACTCGACGTCACCCCGACCGGCGCGCTGCTCACCGCGTCGACCGAAGCGGGACTGCGCAACGGCGTGCAGACCCTCCGGCAGCTGGCGCCGCTGCACGGGCCGCCACGGCTGCCGTGCCTGCACGTCCGGGACGCGCCCCGGCTGCCGTGGCGCGGCGTGCTGCTCGACGTCGCCCGGCATTTCCTGCCGCTGGCGTTCCTCCGCGAGTTCGTCGACCTGCTGGCGCTGCACAAGTACAACGTCCTGCACCTGCACCTGACCGACGACCAGGGCTGGCGGATCGAGATCGACGGATGGCCGCGGCTCACCGAAGTCGGCGCGTGGCGCACGGAGTCGATGGTCGGCGCGGCCGGCAGCGACGTCTACGACGGCGTCCCCCACGGCGGCTTCTACACCCAGCGCGAACTACGCGAACTCGTCGCGTTCGCGGCCGACCGCGGCGTGCGGGTCGTGCCCGAGATCGACCTGCCCGGGCACGTCCGCTCGGCGCTGGCCGCCTACCCCGAGCTGGGCAACCGGCCGGACGTGCGGCTGCCGGTGTGGACCGCGTGGGGCATCAGCCCGGACATCCTCGGCGTCCACGACGGCGCGCTCGCGTTCTGCCGCGAGGTCCTCGCGCAGGTCGCGGACGTCTTCCCGGTCCCGTACCTGCACATCGGCGGCGACGAGTGCCCGACGACGCAGTGGGCGTCGAACCCGGTCGCGCGGGAGAAAGCCGCCCAGCTCGGGTTGCGCGACACCGCCGAACTGCACCCGTGGTTCCTGAGCGAGCTGCACGGGTTCCTGGCGGGCCTCGGCCGGCAGGCCGTCTGCTGGGACGAGACCGGCCACGCGGCCGGCCGGCTGCCGCCGGAAATGGTCGTCACGGCGTGGCGCGACGCCGCGCACGGCGCCCTCGCCGTGGCTCGCGGGCACCAGGTGATCATGGCGCCGCACACGTCGACCTACTTCGACTACCGGCAGAGCGAAGAACCGGACGAACCGCCGCGCGCGGACGTCACGACACTCCGGGACGTCCACCGCTTCGACCCCCTGGCGGGCGGGCTCCCGGTCAGCGACGGGACCAGGCCCGGGGTGCTCGGCACGCAGGCTCAGCTGTGGACCGAGCACGCGCCGACCCCCGACCACGTGCGGCACCTGGCGTTCCCGCGGCTGTGCGCACTGGCCGAGCGCGCGTGGTCGCCCGCGGTGCGCGGTTATGCTGAATTCCAGGAGCGCCTGGCCGGTCACCTCGAACGGCTGCGCGCCCTGGACGCCCTGCCCAAGGAGCGCGTCCGGTTCGCCGGCGCGGTCCCCGTATCCGGGAAGTCGGTGCCTTGACCGCTGTGTCACCTGGGGCTTCGCCCCAGGCCGGGGGCTCCGCCACCCGGAACCCCCGAAAAAAAGGTGAGCCATCCGGGGCTTCGCCGCAGCCCGGGGGCTCCGCCACCCGGAGCCCCCGAAACGAAGGTGGCGACCCGGCGGACCGCCCGCCCACCGTGAAGCGCGACCGCGTCCGGCGGCACCTGCTCAAGGTGATCGAGAACGCCGGCCCCGGCACCGGGCTGGCCTCGGAACGCGACCTGGCCGCGGAGCTGGGCGTGTCGCGCCCGACCGTCCGGGCGGCGATCGACGAGCTGACCCGCACCGGGCTGCTGGTGCGCCAGCGCGGGCGCGGGACGTTCACGAGCCCGCACAAGGTGACCCAGGAACTGGCGACGGGGCTCGCGGTCCCGCCCGCGGAGGGGCACTGGACGAGCCGGGTGGTCGCGTTCGCGGTCTCCCCGGCCCCGCGGTCCACGGCGGCCGACCTGGAACTCGCCCCGGGGACGCCGGTGCTGCGCGTGACGCGGGTCCGCCACGTCGACGACGAACCGATCGCGATCGAGCAGCTGGCCCTGCCGGCGTCCCTGGTCCCCGGGCTCGCCGTCGCGGACCTGGAATCGGGCAACTTCTACCGCCTGCTGCGGGAGCGGTTCGGGATCGTGGTGTCGGACGCGGTCCAGACGATCGAGCCGGCGGTGACCAACCCGGAGCAGGCCGAGCTGCTCGAGATCGCGGTGTACGCGCCGATCCTGCACATCGAGCGGCTCACCCGCGACACGACGGGCCGGGCGGTCGAGCTGACGCGCTCGGTGTACCGGGGCGACCGGTACCGGATCACGTCCAAACTCCGCTTCGACGCCGAATCGGGCTGAGCACCCGGAAAATAGATCATCACCGCGGCGGAATCGCGCCGGTTTTCGCGACCGGCCATTACCCGATCGAGTGACAGCACGACGGCATCCGGGTGAGCGACCACCGGAAACCCCTTGTCACAGCACATGCCCGTTGTTTCGCGCCGGTAACGAACTGCGCTGTTGGCATCGCCTTTCTGGCGCCCGGGTGAGAGCGCTTCTACACACTCCCGGCACGGCATAGGATTTTCCTTCGGCCGGGAAAACGATTCCCGGAATCCACTCCCGTGAAAGAATCGAGGACCATTCATGCGAAGACGCATGCTGGGCGCCGTGCTGCCCCTCGTGCTCGTCGCGGCCGGCACCGCCGCCCTGCCCGTGACCGCCGAGGCCGCCGCCGTCTCGGGGCTCACGAAGTCCGTGCAGGGCACCGGCTCCCCCGCCGACCACGGCGCCACCGCGAACTGGGTCATCGGCTACGACGACCAGGCCACCGGGTCCGGCGCCGCCACCATCACCGACGCGATCGGCGCGGGTCAGGCGTTCCAGTCCGGTTCGCTGCACGCGCCGCCCGGCTGGACGCCGTCGTGGTCCACCGACGGCACCACCTTCACCGGCACCGAACCCGCGTCCGGCGTCACCGCGGTGCGGGCGACCGACCCCGACGCCGGGCCCGACGCGACGTCGCTGTCCGGCGCCCTCACCCCGCCCGTGCAGGCGGTCACGACGGCGACCGGCGGCGACGGCTTCACCCCGATCCTGTACCGCACCCCGGGCGGCACGCTGCAGGCCTGGAACATCTACCACCACCTGGGGGCCACTTCGCCGAAGGTGGTCTGCACCGACCTCGCCACCGGGCAGCGCTGCCCGGGCGGCCCGTGGCCGAAGGTGCTCAACACCGCACCGGGACCGCTCGGCACCCTGGGGGCCGGGGACATCGCCAGCACCATGGTCGAGCAGTACGTGCGCGACCCCGCCGCGCCCGCGAAGGTCTACTACCCCGCCGTCACGGCGTCCTCGGTCGGCGTCGGCTGCCTCGACCTGGCCGCCGCGGCCAACTGCGGGTACTCGGCGCTGTCCCCCACCGGCGGCTCCCCGCCGGTGAGCAGCATCGGCGGCTTCGTGGCGGTCGGCGGCAACCTGTACGGCATCGTCAGCTCCGGCGCCGTGGTGTGCTGGACGATGGCCACGCAGAGCGCCTGCGGCGGCCAGCCGTACGCGCCGATCGTGCCGGCGGTCAACCAGCCGTACGTCTACGGCGGGGTGACCGTCGTGGCGGGCAAGGTGTTTGCGTCGACGTCGAACCCGGGCACCGGGCAGCAGCCGTCGCTGGGCTGCTTCGACCCGGCGACGGCCACGGCGTGCGCCAACTGGGCGTCCCCGCGCCCGGCCGGTCCCCCGGGCAACTTCACCTACAACGACTACACGGCGTTCGACGCGAGCGGTGCCCCGGTGGGCGCGTGCACGACGACGACCGGCAATCCCGACGTGACGACGTGCTACGCGCTGGACGGGTCCGCGCTCGCGGCCCCGCCGGGCCCGGCGGCGCTGCCGGCCGGCGTGTACGCCTTCCCACCGGAGGTCGTCACCGATCCCGCCGGCCATGTGCGCAGCTACCTGCCGATCTGGAACGGCGGCTACGCGGGTGCGGCGCTCTGCCACGACTGGACGACGGGCACGGCGTGCGCGGGCCTGCCGGGTCCGATCTCGCACCCCACGGTGAACGGCGGGGCCACGCGGGACTACGGGTATTCGTACGACCCGCCGTCCGGCTGCCTGATCGGGCTGGGCGACGCGGGTGTGCTGTTCTCGATGGATCCCACGACCGGGGCCACGCCGTGCGTCCGTTCGGGCGGGCAGGTGACGCTGAAGCCGGGTGACTTCTACTGCGACGGCGGGTCGCACGTCCAGGGCTACACGGCGGCGCGGCTGACGGGCGTCGATCCGGCGAACGTCGACTTCGCGGCGTCGCGGGTCACGGTGGTGGATCAAGACGGCGCCACGGTGCCGACGCCGGGCTTCGCCCCGGACGGCTCGGTCGACCTGACCGGGGTCTCCGTGGCGGCGCACCCGTCGATCACGGTGACGACCACGCTGGTCCTGCACTCCGCGGCTGGGTTCGCCGGCCGGCTGGTGGTGGACTACGCGGGCGACGCGCCGCAGCTGTGCTTCCGCACGACGATCTCGGCGGACTGCGCGGTGTCGTCGGTGGCCAACACGGCGTCGGGCACGGACTCGACGGGTTCGTTCACCTCGAACACGGTGACGCTCCCGGTCGCGCCGGGCGCGTCGTGCACGCCGAAGGTCAAGGTGGAGAAGGAGATCTGCACGTCGTCGTCGGCTTCGAAGTGCGGCCCGGGTGGCGCCGGACCGTGGGCGAAGCAGGCGGGGGTCGGGCTCCTGGGCCTGCTGAACGCGACGGCGTACTGGCGGATCACGGTGACGGACCTCGGCCCGGTCGGGATCACGTCCGCGCACGTGGTGGACAGCGTGGAGCCGTCGTGCCAGACGGGTCCGTTCTCGCTGGCGGCGGGTCAGTCGAAGCAGGTCTACTGCTCGACGTACGCGTTGCTGAACCTGTTCCCGATCACGAACCAGGCGAAGGTGAGTTATGTGCCGGTGAACGTCTCGCCGGGGACTCCGCCGTCGCACACGGGGTGGTCGTCGGCGACCGCGTGTTCGCTGTTGTGCATCCTGTAGGGGGTTGAGGTGACGGCCCGCGGGGGAAGTCCCCCCTCGCGGGCCGTCCACACCACCGAGGAGCACCATGGCGGACATCGAAGAGCGCTACCGCGCCTACCTCACCTGCCTGAACGAGCGGCGCTTCGCCGACCTCGGCGCGTTCGCGCACGACCCGGTCGTCCACAACGACCGCACCCTCGGCGTCGCCGAGTTCCAGGACCTCCTGAAGCGCGACGCCACCGAGATCCCCGATCTCCACTACGCCGTCGAACGCCTCGTCGTCCAAGGCGACCAGGTCGCGTGCCGCATCCGGTTCGACTGCACCCCGGCCGGGACCTTCCGCGGCATTCCGCCGACCGGGAAGCGCGTCTCCTTCGTCGAGCACGTCTTCTACCGCTACGAAGACGGCAAGATCGCCGAAATCTGGTCCCTCGTCGACACCGACGCCATCCGCGAGCAGCTCACACCGTGACCGGCTCCGGCTCCGCGGCCTTCGGGGACACCGCCGGCGCCATCAGCACCGCGCACAGCGGCACCGCCATCGCGATCGCCGCCAGGACGAACACCGGGAACAGGAAGGAGAACACCTCGACCCCGGCCGGGTCCGGGGCGTTCATGTCCATCCTCATCCGGACCGCCGCCATGCCCGTGTAGTGCATGCCCGTGACCGCCGCGCCCATCACGAACCCCGCCAGCAACCGCAGCGACAGCCGGTCCAGGAACACCGCGAACCACAGCGCCGCCGTCGCCGCCACCACCGCGATCACCACCGACAGCGCCACCAGACCGCCGTCGTAGCCGAAGTCGCCCTTCACCCGCAGGGCCGACATTCCCGTGTAGTGCATGACGTTCACCGCCAGGCCCGTGATCACGCCGCCGAGCGCGAGGCGCCACCAGCCGAACTTCGCGCGGCCGCCCACCACCAGCAGGCCGGCGAACACCGCCGCCACCGACAGGATCGCCGACAGCACCGTGCGGAAGATGTCGTAGCGGACCGGCATCCCCGGGGTGCTGAAGCCGAGCATCGCCACGAAGTGCATCAGCCAGATGCCGACGCCGCCGATCGAGACCGCCGCCAGCACCAGCCACCGCATGCGGTGCCGGGGGTTCGCCGCGTGGCGGGCCTGCACCGCGCACGCCAGCCCGAGCGCGCAGCCCACCACCGACGTCAGGTACGCGAGCACGAGCAGCCAGTGCCCGAGCGCGAAGTGCTCCATGATCAGTCCTTCCGGTGCTAGAGGTCGCGCAGCCCGTACAGCACGCGTTCCATCAGGTCGTGGCGCTCGTCCCAGGTGGAGGTGTCCGACAGCGTGTCGCGGACGATCACCAGGTTGTCCTGCATCAGGTCCGACACGAGCACGCGGACCACGCCGAGCGGCAGCGACAGCAGCGCGGCGATCTCCATCAGCGACCGCGGCCGCAGGCACAGCTCGGTGACCTCCGCCAGCGCGCTCGACCCGAGGTAGCCGGCTTCGGCGCGGCCCGCCGCGGTGGTCTCGACCAGCGCTTCGACGGCGATCTCGACCGCCGGCGCCGTCCGGCCTTCCGTCCAGGCGTACGGGCGGGCCAGCGACGCGCTGCGGCGCGGCTCCTCCCCGTACGGCCCGGGCGGCGGGTCGTCGATCACCGGTGGTCCTGGGCCACCGGTATCTCGCGCGCGGGCACGTCGACCTTCTGCCCCACCCGCTCGACCAGCATCGTCATCTCGTAGCCGACCAGGCCGATGTCGCAGCCGGTCGAGGCGAGCACGACGAGGTTCGAGCCGTCGCCGACGCTCATCAGCAGCAGGAACCCCTGCTCCATCTCGATGACCGACTGCACCACCCGCCCGGCGGTGAACAGCTCGGCGGTGCCCAGCGACAGGCTGGACAGGCCGGCCGCGATCGCCGCCAGCTGGTCGGCGCGCTCGCGGGGCAACGACTCGTCGGCGGCCACGAGCAGGCCGTCGGCCGAGACCAGCACAGCGTGCGCGACCCCCGACACGTCCTGCACGAACCCGTTGACCAGCCAGTTCAGCGTCGCCGTCCGTTCGGGCGGCGCGGCGGAACCGGGGAAGGCCAGTGTCCCGCTGAGGGACCGGGCTTCGGTGCCGGCGCGGCGCGGCACGTCGGGAAGTTCCGTCATCGCGGATCCACTTCGTCCTTTCCGGATTCTTCGGCGCGCGCCGCGGTCTCCCGCCGGGCCGCGCGCATCCCCTGGTAGTGGCGGGAGAGGCTGGTGCGGACGGCGGCGGCGTCGCGGAACGACCCGCCGCTCTGCTCGCGCACGCGCGGGACGGCCGCGCCGGGCGCGAGCTGGGCCCCGGGCCGCCGCGTGGGCAGGCCGGCATCGGTGAGCCGTTGCGCGGCGACGGGCTTGAGAGCGCTTTCGGCGGCTTGCCGCGCACGGTCGGCCGGGGTGTCCCACTCGCCGACGACGGGCTTTTCGGGCCGCGCGACGGGCTTTTCGACCGAGGTGGGCCAGTCCGCGCCCGGGATGGCCGGAGCCGGTTCGACCCGGCTCACCGCTTCGCCGCGGCCCGCCGAGTCCGCCGGTTCGGCGGCGGAATTCCCTTGCACCGCGGGGCTTCCGGCCACGCCGGGCCACTCCGCCGCTTGGCCGCGGTCGGCCGGTCCGGTGGCGGAGGTCCCCTGCGCCGCAGGGCTTTCAGCCTGGCCGGGCCAGTCCGCCGCGTCGCCGCGACCGGCCGAACCGGCCGCAGAGGTCCCCTGCGCCGCAGGGCTTTCAGCCTGGCCGGGCCAGTCCGCCGCGTCGCCGCGACCGGCCGAGCCAGCCACAGAGGTCCCCTGCGCCGCAGCGCTTCCAGCCTGCCCGGACCACTCCGCCGCTTCGCCCCGGCCGACCGAGCCGGCCGAGCCGGCCACTGCGGTCCGGCCGGGCTCGTCGGCCGGCGCGATCCGATCGGCCGCGAAATCGGCGCGGCCCGCGGAGTCCGCGGGCTTCTTCCCCACCGCGGGCCACTCCCCCGGCCCGGCCGACCCGTTGCGCCGCACCACCGGCTTGGCCACCGGCTCGGTGAACCAGCTCGTCACGACCTGCTCGAAGATCGGCGTCGACGCCTGCGCCGGCACCTCCGGGGGCCGGGTGTGGCCGTTGCGGTTCGCTCCGGCGGACACCAGCCTCCCCGCGCCGATCGGGCGGGCCAGGTCCGCGATCACCAGCGCGCCCGGGACGTGGACGCTCGCCGTCACCCCCGCGTGCCGGGCTCCCGTGCCCGTCGCGCGCAGCCGGACCGTCACCCCGTGCAGGGACGCCAGCCGGCCGACCACGAACAGCCCCATCCGGCGGGTCGTCTCCGGGCCGACCGTCCCGGCCGCCGCCAGCCGCTCGTTCACCGCCGCGAGCTCCGCCGGCGTCATGCCCAGCCCCTGGTCGACGACCTCGATGAGCAGCCCGCCGTCGGCGCCGCGGTCGGCCGTCAGCGCCACCTTGTGCTCCGGCGGGGAAAACCGCGTCGCGTTCTCCAGCAGCTCCGCGAGGATGTGCACCACGTCCGCGGCCGCTTCGGGCTGCACCGAGCTGCGCGGCGCGTTGCCCATCGCCACCCGCCGGTAGTCCTTGACCTCCGACGTCGCCGCGCGCAGCAGGTCGCGCGTCGGGACCGGTTCGCGGCCGTGGCGGACCGGTCGGCCGCCCGCCAGGACGTGCAGGTTCTCGCCGTTGCGGCGCAGGCGCGTCGCGATGTGGTCGATCCGGAACAGCTCGTCGAGCCGCTTCGGGTTCTGCTCGCCCGCCTCGAGGTCCTCGATGATCGACAGCTGCTGCTCGACCAGCGACTGGCTCCGCCGCGACAGCGTCATGAACATCTCGCTGACCTGCTTGCGCAGCTCGGCCTGCTCGACGGCGAGCCGGACCGCCTGCCGGTGCATGTCGTCGAACGCCCGGGCCAGCTGCCCGATCTCCTCCTCGGTCTTGACGCCGGAATCGGGCACCGCGCGCCAGTCGACGTCGTGGCCCTCGCGGACCTGCCGGACGGTCTCCGGGAGCTGTTCGTTCGCCGCGCGCAGGGCGGCCGCGCGCAGCCGGCGCACCGGCGTCACCAGCGAGCGCACCACCAGCAACGCGATCGCGAGCGCGCCGAGCAGCGAGCCGAGGACCAATGCGGCGTCGCGCAGGGAGTCGGACCGGGCCCGGTCCGCCGCGGCCGAGACGTCGCTCGCCAGCTTCGCCGAGACGTCGTTCAGCACGGCCGTCACGCCGGTGGTCTCGGCGGCGATCGAAGGGGCGAAGGAGGCAAGCGTCGCGGTGCCGCCCTTGCCGGGGTCCTGCAGCGTGTCGAGGCGGTCTTCGGCGGAGCTCGTCGCGGCCTTGAACCGGTTCAGCCGGTCGCTGGCGAGCTCGTGTTCGACCTGCTCGCCGAGCACTTCCTGCTCGGCGGCGGTCTGCACGACGGCCGGCCGCAGTGAGGCGTCGCCGGGGCTGTTCTGCGCCGCCCGCGCGTAGGTCTCCTCGGTGGCCAGCTCGGCGCGCAGGTGCACGAGCAGCCGGGTGGTCTCCGCGCCGGCCGCGGTTTCGGTGCCGGCGTCGGCCGGGACGAACGCGGGCACGAGGTCGCCGAGGGTGGCGATGATGTCGTTGTAGCCGGCGGCCTTGGTGCGGACGTCGCCGCCGCCGGCGCCCGCGGCGCGGATCCCGGCGAGCTTGCCCAGCGCGGTGTTCAGCGCGCGGCCGGTGTCGGCGGGCAGCGGCGCGAAGCCGGTGTCGCGCTGGACGGCGGCCACCTTCGCGTCGACGGCCGCGGTCAGCGTGTTCGGCGCGCCGGCCGGGACCGCCACCGCGGCGACCATCTCCTCGCCCAGCGACGCGGTCAGGTCGATCGTGTCGCGCAGCACCGGCAGCCGGTCGCGGGCCGCGCTGAGCGCGGTCGCGCGGTCGAGCTCGCCCTGGATCCGGATTTCCGCGAGCGCCACCGCGACCAGGACCGGCAGCAGGAGGACGACGCTGATCTTGGTGCGGACGCTCCAGTGCGCCGGCCACCACGCGGCGTCCACCGGCAGGCGGGGCGTGGATCTGCTTTCGTGCATGGCGGAATCGCTCGATTCCCAGCCGCGCGCACGGCTGACGTCGAACTCGGACAGGACGAGGGGGCCCCAGGGCCGATCACGGACGTCCCGGCGGACTTTCCGAACCCGGCTCCCGGACCGGGGCAGACGTGGCGTTGATCGAGCCGACCAGCAGAGAACCCCACGCCCGGCATCCTTGTCAACCCTGGGCAACGGCGTTTCGGAACGCCGGGATCGAATTGCTCGCGATTCCGTCCGGCAGTTCACGCATCGTGTCCCGATGATCGCTGCTTGTACACCGTACAAGGGTGTTCGCGCAGCTCCGGGGCCTACCGATCGGTAAACGATCACCGCGTCGCATTGGCGGCAGAATTACCCACAGGGGTTGCCGGGACGAATTCAGCCCATTGTTCGAATGGTGTGTTATTAATTCCCGCGGCGCCCGCCTGCGGGGCCCCGGCGCGGAGGCGGCAGAATCGCCGTCGTGACCGATGTGGACGAAACCGGCGGCGGCAAGCGGGTCGGCTGGGTCGAGCTGTACTTCGACCTGGTCTTCGTGTTCGCGGTGGGCCAGGTGGCGCACGGCGTCGTCGCGGACCCGCACTGGGCGCGCGTGGCCGCCGCGCTCGGCCTGTTCGCGACGCTGTGGTGGACGTGGATCGGCTTCGCCGTGCTGTACAACCGCCGCGGCGACGACAACCGCGTCGCCGACCGGCTGTTCGTCCTCGCCGGCACGATCCCCTGCGGGATCGCCGCCACGCAGGCGCACCACGTCTTCGAAGGGCACCCGGCGATCTTCGCGGCGGCCATGGCCGGGGTCCGTCTCATCCTGGCGGCCGCGCACCGCTGGCCGGCCCGCGACGGGCTCGACCAGCGGCGGATCAGCTGGGGCTACACGATCTCGGCGGTCCTGTTCGGCGTGTCGGCGGTCATCCCGTACGCGTGGGCGCTGTGGGTGTTCGCGCTGCTGCAGGAGGCGGGGTTCCTGCTGCTCGGCGACCGGCACCGCGGTGACCGCCGGGAGCGCCCGACACGCGAGGCGAGGTGGCGGAGCATGTGGGCGCCGCCGCGCGACCCGAACCTGGCGGTCGACTCGGCGCACCTGGCGGAGCGGTTCGGGCTGTTCATGATCCTGCTGCTCGGCGAGCTGGTGATCACGGTCGGCACGGCGGCGCTCGAGCGCCCGGCCGACGACCTCGCGTACTGGGCCTCACTGGCGGCCGGCCTGGTGATGGCGGCCGCGCTGTGGTGGCTGTACTTCGCGTCGGCGGCGCGGATGTACGAGCGCATGCTCGACCTCTCGGGCGGCAACCCGGCGCTGGCGTATTCGCTCTACGCCGGCGGCCACCTGTTCCCGGCGTTCGCGCTGCTGCTCATCGCGGCGGGGGTGAACCTGTCGCTGCACGAGTCCCCGCCCCAGGCGGCGGGCTGGTTCACGACGGTGGGCCTGACGCTCTACCTCTCCGGCACACGGGTGTTTTCGGCGGGCCCGGCCGACCGCTGGTACGGCGGCGTGGCCCGCATCGCGGCCCTGGCCGCGACGGTGTGCCTGGCGTTCCTGGGCCGGGTGCTGCCGGCGCCCGCGGTGGTCGTGGTGGTGGCGGTGTGGGCGGTCGGCGCGACGGTGGTGGCGGCGGGGATCCGCCACCGCGTGCTCGACCGGTTCGGGGCCGACCCGGTGGCGTTCGTACGCGGTCTCGAGACGGCCCGGCGCAAGGCTGCCGACCACTGACCGACGGGCGCGGTGGCCGGGATCCACCACCGCTGCCCGTTCGGTCACCGTCCTGCGCAACACCGGACCCGCGCCGGGGAACATCCCTGACCAGCCGCGACAGACCGCCTCCGCGAGCCGGTTCAGCCGGTGGCGGCTCACCTCCGGACCACACCTCGACGGCACCCCGGTTGACCGGGCAGGAGCGAACCGGCGGGCGCGGTGTATATGCCAGGCGAGCCGGCGGCCCGGGTGAGCCGAGGGCTGGGCGCCCGCGGCCGACTCGGCCAGCCGGGCGGGTTGGGCTGTGGGCGCCGGAGCCCAGGGGCCAAGCGGAAAGGGCGTCAGCGGTGGGCTCGGCGGTCCATCGGTCCCCACTCGGGCGAGCCCTGCTCGTCCACCAGCCGGCGGGCCTCCCGCAGCACCTCGTCCGCCACCCACGCCAGCGGCTCCACCGCCGCCACCAGCGGCTCGTTGTCCGGTCCGCGCGCGATCTCCCGGGCCCGCAGCACCCACGGCCGGACGCCCGGGCCGCGCAGGTCCCGCAGGTGCTCGTAGTCGTACAACCGCCGGGCGAGCCACAGCCGGACCGACCGGTCGCCCCACCACGGCTCGCGGCGCAACGAGTTCGCCGACAGCCCCGGCAGCGGGATACCCGTCAGCCCGTCGCGGCTCGACGCCGAGTCCGCCAGGTCGACCTCCGGACCGCGTGACCAGCGGACGTACAGGTCGCCGCCCTCGGTTTCGAAGAGGTGGACCAGGTCCGGCAGGTCCTTCACCGTCGGCAGCACGAGCACGCGATACCCCCCACCGCGAAAGCTAACCTAGCTCGTCAGGATCTGCGGCGAGGGCACCTTCAGCATGGCGTTCGTCCACTTCAGCTGCCGCAACGTCTGCGGGTGGGACCGGCTCGCCAGCTCCAGCAAGTCACCGTGACGAGCCGCCTGCGCGCCTTGCGCCAGCAGCTCCCAGTCGAGCGAGACGCCCGCGGCCCGGCGGTGCAAGCGGCGCAGGTCGGCCAGCAGCAGCACGCCCGGCTCGGGACGGCGGCCGGTCAGGTCGGCCAGCGCCGTCCGCAGCGGTTCCAGCGGCCCCGGCCCCGGGACGTGCTCGTCCAGGTCCAGGTCGAACGCCTGCCCGGCGCGGGCGATCTCGCGGACGTGCTCCGCCGACCACGCCGCCAGGTCGCGCGCGACGTGGTGGACCTCGTGCTCCGCGTGGTGGCGGTCCGACGTCTTGAGCAGGTCCCTGGCCAGCGCCTTCTCCGCGCGGTGCAGCTCGCGCACCACGAGGTCGAGTTTCATCGGACGTCCTCCTCCACCGCCGCGGGAACCGGCTCGACGGCCGGGGCCGGCACCGGGCCGACCCGGCGCAGCGCGGCCGCGGCCGTCTTGAACAGCGGCTGCTTCGACACCGGATCCCAGTCGGTGAACGTCAGCTCGTTGGCCGCGCGGTCGCCGTCCTTGCCCGCCGGGTGGTCGACGTCCCAGTAGCCGTAGTGGAACGGCAGGAACAGCACGCCGTCGCGGATGCCGCCGATCCGGACGCGGGCGCGGACGGGCCGCGCGGCGTCGAAACCTCCGCGAGGTCGCCCTCGGCGAGCCCGGCGGCGGCCGCGTCCCGTTCGGACACCTCGAGCCACACCTCCGGCGCGGCCGCGCGCAGCTCCGGCGCCCGGCCGGTCTTCGTCCGGGTGTGGAAGTGATAGATGGTGCGCCCGTTGATGAGGAAGAACGGGTGGTCCTCGTCCGGCGTCTCGTGCGGCGGGACGTACCCCGCCGCCTTGAGCATGGCCTTCCCGTCCGGGTTCATCGCCCGGTACTCGGCAGGTTCCATCGGCGCACCGGTGACGAGGTCGCGGCCGTAGCTCTCGCAATAATCCGGCTGGGCGAAGAACTTCCCGTCGGCGTACAGCCGTTCAGTCCCGTCAGGACTGTCCGAAGTGCACGGCCATTGGACGCCACTCACCTCGCGCAGCTTCGCGTAGCTCAGCCCGCTGTAGTCGCACGGTCGCCCCGCGGACGCGCGTTTCCACGCTTCGAAAGCGGTTTCCGCGTCGTGCCACTGCGGGAACGGCTCGCCGTCGCGGCCCCGGAAGTCCATCCGCCGCGCGTAGTCGAGGAAGATGTCGAGGTCCGGCCGCGCCCGCCCGGGCGGATCGACCGCCTTCTCCGACAAGTGCACCGTGCGGTCGGCGTTGGTGAACGTGCCCGTCTTCTCGCCCCACAGCGCCGCGGGCAGCACGACGTCGGCGAACTCCGCCGTCTCGGTGCGGAACGCGTCCTGCACCACCAGGAACAGCCGCGGCGAGTCCAGAATGGACCGGATGCGCCGCAGCTCGGGCAGCGAAACGGCCGGGTTGGTGGCCGAAACCCAGAGGAACCGCAGGGTGCCGGTCTCCGCGTAGCGCAGCATCTGCATCAGGTGCGTCGGCGGCCCGTAGTGCGGGATCTTGCCGACGTCGACGTTCCACAGCGAAGCCAGCTCCTCGACGTGCGAGTCGTTGGCCCAGTTGCGGAAGCCGGTCAGGTCGCCGTCGGCGCCGCATTCGCGCGTGTTCTCCGCGGTGGGCTGGCCGTTCATCTGCAGGACGTCGGCGCCCGGCTTGCCGAGCATGCCGCGCAGCAGGACGAGGTTGTTGACCGCCACGGCGGCCGCGGACGCCTGGTGCGACTGGTAGAAGCCCTGCAGGACCGTGCAGAGCAGCCGGGACGCCGTCCCGACCAGCCGGGCGGCTTCGCGGATCTCCCGTGCTTCGAGGCCGCAGATCTCCGCGACGCGCTCGGGCGGGTAGTCCGCGACCGTCCCGACGAGGTCGTCGTAGCCGACAGTGCTGCGCTCGACGAACTCGCGGTCGACCCAGCCGTTCTCGACGACCTCGTGCAGCAGGCCGTTCATCAGCGCCAGGTTGGTCCCGGGCAGCGGCGCGAGGTGCAGCGTCGCCGCCCGGGCGACCGGGGTCTCGCGCGGGTCGACGCACAGCAGCGCCGGCGGGTTCGGCCCGGCGAGCCGGTCGAGCACCCGCGACCACAGCACGGCCTGCGTTTCGGCCACGTTGTGCCCGAAGAGCGCGATGACGTCGGCGTGGTCGACGTCCGCGTAGGACGCCGGCTGGCCGTCGCAGCCGAAGGACTCCTTGAGTGCCGCGGCCGCCGTCGCCGTGCAGAGCCGCGTGTTGCCGTCGAGGTGGTTGGTGCCGAGGCCGCCGCGCGCGATCGCGGCGAGCGTGTAGTACTCCTCGGCGAACAGCTGGCCGCTGGTGTAGAACCCGAGCGCGCCCGGGCCCTGCTCGTCGAGCAGTTCATCGCTGTGCCGGACGATCAGGTCCATCGCCTCGTCCCAGCTCGCCTCGGTGAGCTCGCCGTGCTTGCGCACCAGCGGTGTCGTCAGCCGGTCGGGCGCGTTGTTGGCCTGCCAGCCGAACAGGTCCTTCGGGTCGAGGCGGCCGCGGTTGACGCGGTCGTCGGCGCGGCCGCGGACCCCGGCGATCCGGCCGCCGGCGACCGCGATGTCGAGGCCGTCGCCGTTGGAGTGCAGCACGGCGGCGCTGCGGACCCAGCGGTCGACGTCCTCGGGGCGGACACCGTCGGCCAGCCGGGTGTCGACGCGGACCGGCCACGGGTCCCCCGGCCCGTACGGCGTCCTGGTCCCCCACGGTTCGGTGATTCCGTCACGCTGTGCCACCGCGAAAGACCTCCCAAAAGATCGAGCTGCCCCGCGGATACCCGGGCCCGGGAAGCTCAAACGAGCACCGCCGCCCTAATTTGCGTCACGCAACAGTGACCGGAAATCCGTTTCGTACGCTTTGACGGCTTCGGCGAACCGTTCGAAAGCGACGGCCGCCGCGGCGCGGTCGTCGGCGTCGAGCTGCCCGAGCACGGCCGCGAGCACCTGCCGCCGGTCGCGGTCGACGCGGTCCACCAGCCGGCGACCCGGGGCCGTCGGCGCGAGCAGGGTCTCCCGGCGGTTCAGCGGGTTGGGGGCCTTTTCCAGCAGGTTCAGCGCCACCAGCCGATCACACGCCCGGGTGACCGACGACGGGTTCAACGCCAGTTCGCGCGCGACCTTGCCCACCGTGACCGGCGTCCGGTCGGCCACCACGCGCAGCGCGCGGAACTGGGTGAGCGTCAGCTGCTCGGTGGTCCGCCCGACCGTCGCGTCGGCGATGGTCACCATGGCCCGGAGCACGGCCAGCGCCGCATCGGGCCCATCGGACTCGGAGGACATTTGCGTCACGCAAGAATAGTACGACGCGAAAGCGGGTACTGCGATTCCACGGGCGCCGCACGGGTAACCGTCCATCGGAAGCCCAGACGCACAGGGAGTACTCATGGCTCAGACAGTCGGCGACTACCTGCTCCAGCGCTTGCGCGAGTGGGGTGTCGAGCAGGTCTTCGCCTACCCCGGCGACGGGATCAACGGCCTCGTCGCCTCGTTCGGCAAAGCGGACAACCAGCCGCGCTTCGTGCAAGCGCGGCACGAGGAGATGGCCGCCTTCTCGGCGGTCGGCTACGCGAAGTTCAGCGGCAAGGTCGGCGTCTGCATGGCGACGTCCGGCCCCGGCGCGATCCACCTGCTCAACGGGCTCTACGACGCCAAGCTCGACCACGTCCCGGTCGTGGCGATCGTCGGGCAGACCGCGCGCAGCGCGATGGGCGGCAGCTACCAGCAGGAGATCGACCTGCAGGCGCTCTACAAGGACGTCGCGAGCGAATACCTCGTCGAGGTCAACGTCGCCGAGCAGCTGCCGAACGCGCTCGACCGGGCGATCCGCACGGCCGAGGCAGGCCGCTGCCCGACCGCCCTGATCATCCCGGCCGACCTGCAGGAAGAACCGTACGAAGCGCCGAAGCACGCGTTCAAGCAGGTGCCGTCCAGCCCGCCGAGCACGGCGTGGCCCGTGCCGGTCCCGCCCGAACGCGACCTCGACGCGGCGGCCGAGGTGCTCAACTCGGGTGAGAAGGTCGCCGTCCTGGTCGGGCAGGGCGCGCGCGGCGCCGCCGAAGAGGTCCGGCAGCTCGCGGAGGTCACCGGCGCCGGTGTCGCGAAAGCGTTGCTGGGCAAGGACGTCCTGTCCGACGAGCTGCCGTACGTCACCGGCTCGATCGGGCTGCTCGGCACCCGGCCGAGCTACGAGCTCATGCGCGACTGCGACACGCTGCTCATCGTCGGCTCGAACTTCCCGTACAGCCAGTTCCTGCCGGACTTCGGCCAGGCGCGGGCGGTGCAGATCGACCTGGACGGCCGGTTCATCGGGATGCGCTACCCGACCGAGGTCAACCTCGTCGGCGACAGCGCGGCCACGCTGCGCGCGCTGCTGCCCCGGCTGACGGGCAAACCGGACCGGTCGTGGCGCGAGACGATCGAGAAGAACGTCGCTTCCTGGTGGGAGACCGTCGAAAAGGAAGCCGCGGTCGACGCCGATCCGGTCAACCCGATGGCCATCGTGTCCGAGCTGTCCAAGCGGATCCCGGAGAACGCCATCGTCACCGCGGACTCCGGCTCGTCCACCAACTGGTACGCCCGCAACCTGCGCATCCGCGGCGAGATCCGCGGGTCGCTGTCGGGGACGCTGGCCACGATGGGCCCGGGCGTGCCGTACGCCATCGGCGCGAAGTTCGCCCACCCCGACCGGCCGGTGATCGCCCTCGTCGGCGACGGCGCCATGCAGATGAACGGCCTCGCCGAGCTCATCACCATCGCCCGCTACCAGCACCTGTGGAGCGACCCGCGCTGCGTGATCTGCGTGTTCCACAACAACGACCTGAACCAGGTCACCTGGGAGCTGCGCGCGATGGGCGGCGCGCCGAAGTTCGAGGAGTCCCAGAGCCTGCCGGACGTCGACTACGCCGGCTTCGCGCTTTCGCTGGGCCTCACGGCGGTCACCGTCGACAAGCCGGACCAGCTCGCGTCGGCGTGGGACACCGCGCTGTCCGCGGGGAAGCCGGCGGTGCTGGACGTCCGCTGCGACCCCGAGGTGCCGCCGATCCCGCCGCACGCGACGTTCGAGCAGGTGAAGTCGGCCGCGCAGGCGGTGCTGAAGGGCGACCCCGACGCGTTCCACCTCGTGGCCCAGGGGGTCAAGACGAAGCTGCAGGAGTTCCTGCCCGGGAAGAACCGGTGACGACGGTCGAGCGGGTCGGCGCCCGGGCCTACCGGGTGCCGGCGCCCGCGCCCGAGGCCGACGGCACCCTGGCCTGGGACGCCACCACGATCGTCGTCGTGCACGCCGAGGCCGGCGGAATCCGCGGGCTCGGCTGGACGTACGCGGACGCGGCCTGCGTGCCGCTGATCGAAGGCGTGCTCGCGGACGCCGTCCTCGGCCGCCCGCTGCTCGACGTCCCCGCCTGCTGGGCGGCCATGCAGCACGCCATCCGCAACCTCGGGCGGCCCGGCCTGGTCTCGTGCGCGATGTCCGCCGTCGACATCGCCTTGTGGGACGCCGCCGCCCGCTCGCTCGGCCTGCCCGTGAGCCGGCTGCTCGGCCGGGTGCACGACGAGGTCGCCGTGTACGGCAGCGGCGGGTTCACCACGCTCACCGACGGCGAGCTGGTCGCGCAGCTGGACCACTGGGTCCGCCGGCAGCGCATCCCCCGCGTGAAGATCAAGATCGGCGAGTCGGCGGGCACCCGCGTGGCCCGCGACCTGGACCGGGTGGCCGTGACGCGGGACAAGGTCGGCGACGACGCCGAGGTCTACGTCGACGCCAACGGCGCCTACTCCCCCGGCCAGGCCCGCCGGGTCGCGGAGCGGCTGCTGGAGTGGGGCGTCACGTGGTTCGAGGAGCCCGTCTCGAGCGACGACCTGCCCGGGCTCGCGGCGACCCGCTTCCCCGGCGGCCCGGACATCGCCGCCGGGGAGTACGGCTACGACCTGCCCTACTTCGCGCGCCTGCTGCCGTCGGTCGACTGCCTCCAGGTCGACGTCACCCGCTGCGGCGGCTACACCGAGTGGCGGCGCGCCGCGGCGCTGGCCGCGGCGGTCAACCGCGACGTCTCGGCCCACTGCGCCCCGAACCTCTCCGCGCACGCCGCCGTGGCCACGCAGAACTTCCGGCACATCGAGTGGTTCGCCGACCACGACCGGATCGAACGGCTGCTCTTCGACGGCTGCCTCGACCCGGCCGGCGGCACCGTCACCCCCCCTGCTCACCGCGCCCGGCCACGGACTCGCCTTCCGGCCCGGGGCCGCCGCCGAATACGCACTCTGAAGGAGGATCCGCGATGGGAACCGTCCAGCTCCCCGACCCCGTGGTGCGCCACCCCGACCACGAGGACCTGGACACCGGCGCGCTCGCCGCGGCCCTGCGTGAGCGCGTCGCCGGTGAAGTGCGCTTCGACCGCGGGACGCGCGCGGCGTACTCGACCGACGCGTCCAACTTCCGCCAGGTGCCGATCGGCGTCGTCGTGCCGAAGACGCCGGAGGACGCCGTGACGGCGATCGCGGTGGCGCGGGAGTTCGGGGCGCCGGTGCTCTCGCGCGGCGGCGGCACCAGCCTCGCCGGCCAGTGCACGAACACCGCCGTCGTGCTCGACTTCTCCAAGTACTGCACGGAACTCGAGACGGTCGACGCCGACGCGCGCACGTGCGTCGTGCAGCCGGGGATCGTGCTCGACGAGCTGAACCGGCAGCTGGCCGACACGGGTCTGCGGTTCGGGCCGGAACCGGCGACGCACATGAACTGCACGCTCGGCGGCATGATCGGCAACAACTCCTGCGGCGCGACGGCCCAGCGGACCGGCAAGGTCGTCGACAACATCCGGCGGCTCGAGGTGCTCACCTACGACGGAACCCGGTTCTGGTGCGGGGAAACGACCGACGAGGAGTACGCCGGGATCGAACACCACGGCGACCCGCGCGCGGCGATCTACCGGCAGCTGCGGCGGTTGCGCGACGAGTACGCCGACGAGATCCGCCGCCGGTTCCCGGACATCCCGCGTCGCGTGTCGGGCTACAACCTCGACTCCCTGTTGCCGGAGCACGGGTTCGACGTCGCCGGGCTGCTGGTCGGCAGTGAGTCCACTTTGGTCACCGTACTGCGGGCCGAGCTGGAACTGGTGTCGGTGCTGCCCGAGCGGACGCTGGTGGTGCTCGGCTACCCGGACATCGCGAAGGCGGCCGACGCCGTGCCGTCGATCCTGCCGCACGAGCCGGTCGCGCTGGAAGGCGTCGACCACAAGCTGATCCGCGACCAGCAGATCAAGGACATGAACCCGCAGGCCCTCCGGGAAATGCCGGAGGGCCGGGCGTTCCTGATGGTCCAGTTCGCCGCGTCGACGCACGACGAAGCCGACCGCCAAGCGCACAAGATGCTCGACGCCCTGCACGACACCGAGCACGAAGCCGACGTCGAATTCCTGGACGACCCCGAGCGCGAGAACGAGCTCTGGCAGGTCCGCGAAGCCGGGCTCGGCGCCACCGCGCACGTGCCCGGCAAGGCCGACACGTTCGAAGGCTGGGAGGACTCCGCCGTCGCGCCCGAGCGGCTCGGCGAGTACCTGCGGAAGCTTTCCGCGCTATACGAGGAGTTCGGGTACGCCGGCGACACCGGGCCGAGCCTGTACGGCCACTTCGGCCAGGGCTGCGTGCACACGCGGATCCCGTTCGACCTCTACAGCGCCGACGGCGTCGCCACCTACCGCCGGTTCATGGAGCGCGCCGCCGACCTCGTCGCCTCGCTGGGCGGCTCGTTCTCCGGCGAGCACGGCGACGGGCAGTCGCGCGGCGAGCTGCTGCCGAAGATGTTCGGCACCGGGCTGGTGACGGCGTTCGGGCAGCTCAAGGCCGTCTTCGACCCCGGGAACCGGATGAACCCGGGCAAGGTGGTCGCGCCGGCGCGGCTCGACGAGCACCTGCGTCTCGGCGCCGGCTGGAGCCCGGCGGATCCGCAGGACCTGCATTTCCGGTTCCCCCACGACGGTGGTTCGTTCGCCCAGGCGGCCAACCGCTGCGTCGGGGTCGGCCGGTGCCGGCAGCACACGACGAGCGGCGGCCAGGTGATGTGCCCGTCGTACCAGGTGACGGGCGAGGAGGAGCACTCGACGCGCGGCCGCGCGCGGTTGCTGTTCGAGATGCTGGACGGGCACGGCGACAGCCCCGTCGCCGACGGCTGGCGCTCCACGGAGGTTCGCGACGCGCTCGATCTGTGCTTGGCGTGCAAGGGGTGCAAGACCGACTGTCCGGCCAATGTGGACATGGCGACGTACAAGGCGGAGTTCCTGGCGCACCACTACGAGGGCCGCCCGTGGCGGCGGCCGCGGTCGGACTTCACGATGGGGTGGCTGCCGGCGTTCGCCCGGGTCGTGGGCCGCCTGCGGGCCGGCCGGGTGGTGAACGCGCTGACGCACGCGCCGGGGCTGTCCCGGCTGGCGACGCTCGCGGCGGGCGTCGAGGATCGTGAAGTGCCGTTGTTCGCGGGGGAAACGCTGCGGCAGTGGTTCGCGCGGCGCGGGCCGTCCGGCCCCGGCGCGCGCGGGACGGTGGTGCTGTGGCCGGACACGTTCACCGATTCGTTCCACCCGCACGTCGGGCAGGCGGCGGTCCGGCTGATGGAGGACGCGGGGTGGCGGGTGACCATGCCGCAGGCGGCGCTGTGCTGCGGGTTGACGTGGATTTCGACGGGCCAGCTGGGCGTGGCGAAGCACATCCTGGCGCGCACGGTCCGTTCGCTGGCTCCGCACCTGCGTTCCGGTGGGCTGGTGGTGGGGCTGGAACCCAGCTGCACGGCGGTGTTCCGGTCCGACGCGGCGGAGTTGTTCCCGGGTGACCAGGACGTCCGGCGGCTTCGTGCGCAGACGGTCACGCTGGCGGAGTTGCTGACCGGCCATTCTCCGGGGTATCGGCCGCCGCGCGTGTCCGCCAAGGCCATTGCCCAGGTGCATTGCCACCAGCACGCGGTGCTCGGTTGGGACGCTGACGCGCGGTTGCTTTCCGCCGCCGGGGTCGACGCCGAGCGGCTGGATTCCGGGTGTTGCGGGCTGGCGGGGAACTTCGGGTTCGAGAAGGGGCACTTGGGGGTGTCGGAGGCTTGCGCGGAGCGGGTGTTGCTGCCGCGGGTGCGTTCGGCCGCGCCGGAGACCGCGGTGCTCGCCGATGGGTTCAGCTGCCGGACTCAGCTGCACCAGCTGGACAGCGGGGGCCGGGAAGGGATGCACTTGGCGGAGCTGCTGGCGAGCGGGCTGGCGGAGCCGGCCGAGGTCCCGCGACGCCGGAAACACACAGCGGCGTGGTCGGCACTCGGAGTGGCCGCGGCGGCGGGGATCGCCTTGGCACGGCGAGGTTCCCGATGACGCGCGAGATCGCGGCGGCGCGAATGGTCTGGGCCGGCGGGGTGCTGATCGCCTCGCGTCACCTGCCGGTCCCGCGGAAATTCGCGGTGGTGCTCGCCGTGCGCCACCTCGCGCAGGGCGCGGCCACCCTGCGGCGCCCGGACGGGGTGGTCGCGCGGTGGGGCTGGACCGCCGATGCCGCCCACAGCGTGAGCATGCTCGGCCTGGCCGCGGTGTCCCCCCGATGGCGGGCCGCGGCATTGACGAACGCGGTCGTCGCGGCCGCCTGGGCTCGTGCGGCCCGCGACCGCACCGGAGTACGGAGGTAGTCATGTCCGGCAACACCCAAGTCGTCGTCGTGACCGGGGCCAGCGGAGGTATCGGCCGGGCCGTCGCGCGGGCCTTCGGGGCCCGGCAAGCCCGCGTCGCCCTCCTGGCCCGCGGGGAAAAAGGCCTGCACGAGGCCGCCGCCGACGTCACCCGCAATGGTGGCACCGCTCTCGAAATCGCCACCGACGTCGCCGACTTCGCTCAAGTCGAAGCCGCCGCCGAACGGGCCGAAAAGGAGCTCGGTCCGATCGATGTCTGGGTCAACGTCGCCTTCACCTCGGTCTTCGCGCCCTTCGACCAGATCGAGCCCGACGAGTTCCGCCGCGTCACCGAAGTCAGCTACCTCGGCTACGTCCACGGCACCATGGCCGCCCTCAAGCGCATGAAACCGCGCGACCGCGGCACCATCGTGCAGGTCGGCTCGGCCCTCGCCTACCGCGGAATCCCCCTGCAGAGCGCCTATTGCGGCGCGAAGCACGCCATCCAGGGCTTCAACGAATCCCTCCGCTGCGAGCTCCTGCACGAAGGCAGCCACGTCCGGACGACCATGGTGCAGATGCCGGCCGTCAACACGCCGCAGTTCTCGTGGGTCCTCTCGAAACTCCCCGATCACGCGCAGCCCGTGCCGCCGATCTACCAGCCCGAGGTCGCCGCGCGGGCCGTCGTGCACGCCGCCGACCACCCGCGCCGGCGCGAGTACTGGGTCGGCGGCAGCACCGTCGGGACGCTCGTCGCCAACGCCGTCGCCCCCGGGATCCTCGACCGCTACCTCGCGAAGACCGGCTTCAAGTCCCAGCAGACCGGCGACCCGAAACCCGCGAACCAGCCCGCCAACCTGTGGGCCCCCGCCGACCGGACGCGGGACTTCGGCGCGCACGGCGAGTTCGACGCCAAGGCCACCCCGCGCAGCTTCCAGCTGTGGGCGAGCCGGCACCACGGTCTGCTCGCCGCCGGCGGGAGCGCGCTCGCCGCGACGGCGCTGGCGGTCTGGCGCCGAGCGCGGTCGTGACCGGCTTCGCCCCGCACGTCCTGCGGGAGTACGCCCTGCTGGCCGACGGCGAGCGCGGTGCCCTCTGCGGCCCGCGCGGCGACATCGCGTGGCTCTGCGCGCCCGGCTGGTCCGACGGCGCCGTGCTGTCCTCGCTGATCGGCGGAACCGGCAGCTACACCGTGAGCCCGGCGGAAACCTGTGTCTGGGGCGGCTTCTACGAGCCGGGCACGCTGATCTGGCGCAACCGCTGGGTGACGACGTCGACCGCCGTCGAGTGCCGGGACGCCCTCGCCTTCCCCGGCGATCCGCACCACGTCGTGCTGCTGCGCCGGGTCGAGGCGGTCGAGCGGGACGTCCGGGTGCGCGTCCGGCTCGACCTGGCCGACGGCTTCGGCCGCCGGTCGCTGCGCGAGCTGCGGCGCGCCGGCGACGGCACGTGGACCGGCCGCACCGGCGACCTGCGGGTGCGGTGGACCGGCGCCGGGGACGCGGTGCCCGGCGACGGCGGCCTGGGCTTCGAGCTGACCGTGCCCGCCGGCGGCCACCACGACCTCGTCCTCGAGCTCGGTGACCAAGTCCTGCCGGATCCGGTCGACGCGGACTCGCGGTGGCTCGCGACCGAAACCGCGTGGCACCGGGCGGTTCCCGAGCTGCGCGACACCGTCGCGCCCCGCGACGCGCGGCACGCGTACACGGTCCTGCGCGGCCTGACCACCGCTGCCGGCGGCATGGTCGCGGCGGCCACGCTGGGCCTGCCGGAACGCTCGGAAGCCGGCCGCAACTACGACTACCGGTACGTCTGGCTGCGCGACCAGTGCTACGCCGGGCTCGCCGCGGCCGTCGACGAGCCGCACCCGCTGCTCGACGACGCGCTGCGGTTCAGCACGGCCCGCGTCCTCGACCACGGCGACCGGCTGCTGCCCGCCTACCGCACCGACGGCACCCCGCCACCCGACGAGAAGACGTTGAAGCTGCCCGGCTACCCCGGTGGTTCCGACGTCGTCGGCAACCACGTCGCCCACCAGTTCCAGCTGGACGCGCTCGGCGAGCTGCTGCAGCTCCACGCCGCCGCGGCCCGCCACGACCGCTTCGACGGCGACGTCCAGCGCGCCTCCGACGTCGTCGTCCGGCTGATCACCGAGCGCTGGGACCAGCCGGAAGCCGGCGTCTGGGAGCTGGAAGACGACTGGTGGACGCACTCGCGGCTCGCCTGCGTCGCCGGCCTGAACGCGCTGGCGCGGGAGGTGCCCGCCCACCACGGGGCGCGGCTGTCCGGCCTCGCCGAGAAGCTGCTGGCGGAGACGACGTCCCGGTGCCTCGACGCGCGGGGGTTCTGGCGGCGCGCCCCGGCGCACCCGGGCACCGACGCGGCGCTGCTGCTGCCACCCGTGCGCGGCGCCCTGCCCGCCGACGACCCGCGGACGCGCGCGACCCTGGCCGCGGTCCGCGAAAACCTCGCCGAAGACGGTTACGTCTACCGCTTCGCCCCCGACGACCGGCCGCTCGGCGAGGCCGAAGGCGCGTTCCTGCTGTGCGGGCTCACGATGGCGCTGGCGTGCGCGCACCAGGGCGACCGGACCGAGGCGTTCCGCTGGTTCGAACGCAACCGGGCGGCGTGCGGGCCGCCGGGGCTGTTCGCCGAGGAGTACGACGTGCGGCAGCGGCAGCTGCGGGGGAACCTGCCGCAGGCGTTCGTCCACGCCATGCTGCTCGAGGCGGCCCAGCGGCTCTTCTGACGGGGTTCCCCCGAACCGGTGACGGCGGTCGCGCATACTGGGAGGCGTCCTCGGAATGGGAGGAGGCCAGTTGAGCGCGTCCGCCGATCCCTTCGTGCACCCCGCGTTGTTCTACCGCGACGACGCCGAGTACGTGGCCGGGACGGTTCCGTTCGTGTGGGGCGGCCTCGCCGCCGGCGAACCGGTCGCCGTCGCCGTGCCGGGCCCCAACCTCGAGCTGCTGCGCCGCGAGCTGGGCGCGGACGCGGACCAGGTCCTGCTGCTGGACATGACCGAGGCCGGGCGCAATCCCGGGCGGATCATCCCGCGCGTCCTGCGCGCCTTCGCCGACAAGCACCCGGCCGGGCCGGTGCGGATCATCGGCGAGCCGATCTGGGCCGGGCGCTCGGACGTCGAGTACCCGGCATGCGTGCAGCACGAAGCGCTGATCAACCACGCGTTCGCCGGCCGGGACGTGACAATCCTCTGCCCGTACGACGTTTCGCGGCTCGACCCGGCCGCGCTGGCCGACGCCGAGGCCACGCACCCGGTCCTGATCGACGGCGCCGGCCGCCGCGCCAGCACGGCGTACGCCCCCGACGACGTCCTCACCCGCTACAACCGGCCCCTGCCGGGGCCCGCGGCCGAGCGGGTGGTGGAGCTGGCGGACACGACGGACCTCGCGGCGGCCCGGGCACTGGCCCACGCGCACGCGGCGGCCGGCGGCCTGAGCGCCGACCAGATCGCCGACGTCGAGGTGGTCGTGACGGAGCTGCTGTCCAACTGCGTCGAACACGGCGGCGGCACGGGCACGGTCCGGCTGTGGAGCGAAGCCGGCGAGTTCGTCTGCGAAGTCCAGGACAGCGGCACCCTGGCCGACCCGCTGGCCGGCCGCCACCCGGCGACGCCCGAGCAGCCCCGGGGCCGCGGGCTGCTGCTGGTCAACTACCTGGCCGACCTGGTCCGCCTGCACACCGGCGACCACGGCACGACGTTCCGCGCGTACTTCCGCGCCTGAGGTCAGGGCAGGCCGGCGAGATCGGCCAGCAGCGTCATGTGGTGCTCGAAGTACTCCGCGCGCGCCTGGACCATGTCGTCGAGGCGGTGGAAGACCTCGAAGTTGACCTGGCCGAACAGGTGCGTCCAGGCGAGCAGCGCCCGGTCCAGGCGCTCTTCCGAGAGGTCGCCCGCCTGCTCGTCGACCAGGCGGCGCAGGTCGGCGCGAACCGGGGCGGGCACCGGCGGCCCGGCCGGGACCTCCGGCGCCTCGGCGACGATGGCCGCCAGCAGGAGGATCACCTTGGACGCCGGGGCCACGGTGTCCGGCGGCGCCGCGTAGCCGGGGACGGGGTTGCCGTAGAGCAGGCCGTACTCGGCCGGGTGCGCGAGCGCCCACGACCGGACCGCGTGGCAGGTCGCCAGCCACCGGCCGCGCAGGTCCTCGCGCGGGAGCGCCGCTTCGGCGTCGGCCGCCGCGTCGCCCAGGCCGTCGTAGGCGTCGATGATCAACGCCGTCAGCAGCGCGTCGCGGCTCGGGAAGTACCGGTACAGCGCCGAAGCGACGATGCCCATGTCGCGGGCCACGGCGCGCAGCGAAAGGTTCGCGCCCTCTTCGGCGAGGCGCCGGCGGGCGACTTCCTTGATCTCCTGGTGCATCTCCGAGCGGACCCGGGCACGCAGCGACGAGGCGGACACGGCCCCAGTGTCGCACAGGCGAGAACACTGTTCTTGACTCGACGGCGCCGGATCTCATACGGTGTTCTCGTCCGAGAACAGTGTTCTCCCCCTGGGGGGTTTCCATGGCTCTGCACGTCATCGTCGGCGCCGGTCCGGTCGGCGCGGCCACCGCGCGGCTGCTCGCCGCCCGGGGCGACGAAGTCCGCCTGCTCAGCCGGCGCGGCGGCGGCCCGGCCGTCGACGGCGTCCGGCTCGTGGCCGCGGACGCGACCGACGCCGCCACGCTCGCGCGGCACACGGCCGGCGCGGCCGCGCTGTACAGCTGCGCCGGGCCGGCGTACCACCGCTGGCCCACCGACTGGCCGCCGTTGGGCGCGGCGTTGCTGCACGCGGCCGAGACGAGCGGCGCGGTGCTCGTCACGACCGGGAACCTGTACGCGTACGGCGCGGTCGACGGCCCGATGACCGAGCAGCTGCCCGCGCGCCCGAACTCGGTCAAGGGCGCAGTACGGGCGAAGCTCTGGGCCGACGCGCTGGCGGCGCACGAAGCGGGCCGGATCCGCACGGCCGAGGTCCGCGGGTCGGACTACCTCGGCGCGGGCGCGCTGTCGGCGTTCACCGCGCTGGTGCTGCCGAAGGCCCTGGCGGGCAAGCGCGCGGCGGCGCCGGCCGACCTCGACGCGCCGCACAGCTGGACGTACGTCGGCGACGTCGCCCGCACACTGGTGGCGGTCGCGGCGGACGAAGGAGCATGGGGCCGGCCGTGGCACGCGCCGACGGCACCGCCGATGTCCGTGCGCGGCTTGGCGACGCGCGCGGCGGAGCTGGCCGGAGCCCCGGCGGCCCGCGTGACCACGATGCCGCGGATCGCGCTGCGGCTGGCGGGGGTCTTCAACCCGACGGCGCGGGAGATGCCGGAAGTCGAGTACCAGCTGCGCGGGCCGTTCGTGCTGGACTCGGCGGCGGCGACGGCGGCGTTCGGCATCGAGCCGACATCGACCGATGACGCGTTGCGGGAGACGATCGACGGGCTCACCGGTCGGAAGCACGCCGGAAGGCCCGGCGCAGCAACACGGTGACGGTCGGCCCGACCAGCCGGCCGGCGGCGAACCCGGCGACCACCGGCCACGGCGGGGACGCGAGCCACCACTGGTACCCACCCGAAACCCCGGCCGCGGCGACGGCGAGCAGCCCGACGCCTTCGAACGCGGGCCCGGCGATCGCCCCGCCGAGGCCGACTGCAGCGCGAAGACGTTCCACTGCACCGTCGCGCGCCACTCGACTTCGGTGCGCAGGGCCGCGTACTCGGCCGGCAAGACCGGCATCGGGTCGTCCGGATCCCCCATGACCCCAGGACAGCGTTTGCTACCCTCCAGTCATTAGGCAAGCCTTACCTAAACTGGAGGATCGATGGCCCGGCAGAACCTGACCGCCACGCGGATCAAGCCCGACACCGCCGAGCTGCTCACCCTCCGCGTCCTGCGCCGGGACCGGATCTCGCCGCACTTCTCGCGCGTCACCCTCGGCCAGGACGACGTCGGCGGCTTCACCCCCATGGGGTTCGACCAGTGGTTCCGCCTCTTCATCCCGGTCGCCGAGAACTCGCTGTCCCGGCTCCCCAAGCGGCTCAACGCCCTCTCCTACGCCAAGTACCTGACCATCGCGAAGACCACCCGGCCGGTCCTGCGCAACTACACCGTCCGCGCCTACCGCCCGCTCGGGCCCGACGGTCCCGAGCTCGACGTCGACTTCGTCCTGCACGGCGACGGGCCGGCCGGTATCTGGGCCCAGCGGTGCGAGCGCGGGGACGCCGTCGCCATCCTCGACGAAGGGATCGGCTTCAACCCCGCGCCCGGCACGGACCACTTCCTGCTCGTGGCCGACGAAACCGGGCTGCCGGCGATCGCGGGCGTCCTGAACTCGCTGCCGGACACCGCCACCGGGCACGCCCTGATCGAAATCCCGGACACCGAAGACCGGCAGGACCTGCAGGCCCCGCCCGGCGTCGAGGTCGGGTGGCTGCCCCGCGGCCGCGGGACCGCGCCCGGACGGACGGCCTTGGCCGCCGCCCAGGGTCTGCGCACGCCGGAAGAACCGGTGCACGCCTGGGTCGTCGGCGAGTCCGGCCTGGCCGTGAACCTGCGCCGACACTGGGTGCGTGCCGGGATCCCGAAGAACGACATCATGTTCTGCGGGTACTGGAAGGCCCGCTAGTTCGGGATCTCCGTCGCCCGCTCCCAGCCCGACGGCAGCGGACTCAGGTTCAGCGCGTGGTCGAGGCCGCTGCCGGCCAGGGCCCGGCGCACGACGCGGTTGTCGCCGGTGACGATCCGGAGGGTGGTGTTCTCGCGGACCGTCCGGACGTGGATGTCCGCGAGGACGGAAAGCCCGGCCGAGTCCAGGAAGTCGACCTCGGAGAGGTCGAGCACCAGCGTCGGGAAGCGCCGGTGCGCCCAGGTGGCGAGGACCGAGCCGAGCTCGGCGGCGCTGTCCTCGTCGAGGGCGCCGCTGATCCGGACCATCACCGCGCCGAAGTACGGGCGGATGACCTTGATGGCGGAGGAACTTCGTTCCACGCGGGGGGACGGCACGGGGATCGCCGTCGCGGAGTGCTGCACGACCAACATCTTCTGTACGCCTTCAGTCGCGGATGGCGTGCCGAGCGGTGTCCACTGCCCGCTCGAACGCCGGCAAGTCTGGGGGAGGGCGGCTGCTCCTGAACCGCCCCTCGCAGCCTAGTCCTTGATCCAAACGGCGCAACCCCGCCAACGGCCGAACCGGCGGTGAATCACTGTCGGCCGAAAGCACGTCTTCCCGGCGTAGGCACCAAAACCCGCCGCCGGACGGCCCGCCCTTGACAGCCCGCGCGGGTGACAGTCAGACTCGACCACGTCTCAGGGTTCCTGATATAGCAGACGGAGGTGCCGGCGTGACCCGATCGCCGCACGGCCCGGCCGACTTCGGCCTCGGCAGCTGGCCCGCGCGCCGGGCCCGGATCTCCCCCGGGCGCACCGCGCTCGTCCAGCCCGGCCGCACGCGCACCTACGCCGGGCTCGCCGAGCGCGTCGAACGGCTGGCCGGCGCGCTCGCCCGGCTCGGCGTCCGGCCGGGCGACCGCGTCGCGTACCTCGGGGTCAACGACGTCACCGTCTTCGAGACGCTCTTCGCCACCGCCCGCCTCGGCGCGCTCTTCGTGCCGCTCAACTACCGGCTCTCCCCCACCGAGATCCGCTACATGCTCGAAGACAGCGGCGCTTCGGTGCTCGTGCACAGCCCTGATACCGACAACCTCGTGGCCGGCCCCCTGCCGGAAACGCTTCGCCACGTCGTCGCGACGGACCCGGCGTCCTGCCCGGCGGGCGGGCTGGACTACGAAGCCGAACTCGCCGCCGCCGACGATCCGCCGGCCACCGGCGTGCGGCTCGAGGACCCCTGCCTGCTGCTCTACACCTCCGGCACCACCGGCCGGCCGAAGGCCGCGGTCCTCACTCACGGGAACCTCACCTGGAACACCGTCAACCAGCTCGCCCACCTCGACGTCCTGGGCACAGACAAGGCGCTGTGCATCGCGCCGCTGTTCCACTGCGTCGGGCTGGGCCAGATCACGCTCCCGACGCTGTTCAAGGGCGGCAGCGTGGAACCGGTGGCGAAGTTCGACCCCGGCACGATCCTCGGCCGGATCGGCGAGGCCGGCATCACGAGCTTCTCCGCCGTCCCCACCATGCTGGAAATGCTGTGCCGCCACGAAGACTGGGACCGCACGGACCTGAGCTCGCTGACGTGCGTGCTCTACGGCGGCTCGCCGGTCGCCGAACGCGTCGCCCGCGCGTGGCTCGACCGCGGGGTGAAACTCCTTCAGGGCTACGGGATGACCGAGGCCTCCCCCGGCGTCTCGATGGCCACCCACGAAGGGACCCTCGACCACCCCGTCGCCGCGGGCGTGCCGCACTTCTTCACCGACGTGGCCGGTCTCGGCCCCGACCTGACCCCCGCGCCGCTTTCCGGGACGCCCGCGGAGCTGCTGGTGCGCGGCCCGCACGTCTTCGGCGGCTACTGGAACCGGCCCGAGGAGTCGAAGGCGAGCTTCGTCGACGACGACTGGTTCCGCACCGGCGACGTCGTCAAGGTCGACGACGACGGCTGGGCCCACATCGTCGACCGCGTCAAGGACATGATCATCTCCGGTGGCGAGAACGTCTACCCGGCCGAGATCGAAGCCGTCGCGGTCCGGCTCGACGCGGTCGGCGACTGCGCGGTCGTGGGCGTGGCCGACGAGCGCTGGGGCGAGGTCGGCGCCGCCTTCGTCGTCCGCCGGGCCGGCGCCGAGCTCGACGAAGCCGCCTTCCGCGCCCACCTCGAACAGCACCTCGCCCGCTACAAGATCCCGAAGCACATCGAGTTCACCGAAGCCCTGCCCCGCAACGCCACCGGCAAGATCCGCCGCGTCGAACTCCGCGCGCGGGCCGCCGAAGCCTTCCCGAACGGACCCGCATGACCACCGCTCTCCTGCCCCCGTCCCTGCGCCTCGAGCTGCACGACGACGTCGCCGTGCTGCGGCTCGCGCGGCCCGAGAAGCGCAACGCCCTCGACGACGCCACCGTGCTCGGCCTCGAAGCGTTCTTCGGCGCGCCACCGCGCGGGGTCAAGGCCGTCGTGCTCGACGCCGTGGGCGAGCACTTCTCCGCCGGGCTCGACCTGTCCGAGCTGACCGAGCGCGACACGTTCGAAGGCCTGGAGCACTCGATGATGTGGCACCGCGCCTTCGAGCGGCTCGAACGCGGGCGCGTCCCGGTCGTCGCCGTGCTCCGCGGCGCGGTCGTCGGGGGCGGCCTGGAACTCGCGGCGGCCGCGCACATCCGCGTCGCCGAGCCCTCGGCGTTCTACGCGCTGCCCGAAGGCCAGCGCGGCCTGTTCGTCGGCGGCGGCGCGTCGGTGCGGGTGCCGCGCCTGATCGGCGCCCACCGGATGGCCGACATGATGCTCACCGGCCGCGTCCTCGACGCCGACGAAGGCCACGCCGCCGGGCTGTCGCACTACCGCGTCGACGACGGCTCCGCGCACGCGCTCGAGCTGGCCCGCAAGATCGCTGCCAACTCCCCGATCACGAACTTCGCCGTTTTGCAGGCACTGCCCCGCATCGCCGAGGCCAACCCCGCCGAGGGGTACCTCCTGGAAGCGCTGATGGCCGCCGTCGCCGGCGGCAGCGCCGAGGCCAAGGAGCGGATGCGGGCGTTCCTGGACAAGCGCGCCGGGAAGGTCGGCCGATGATCCTGCGCCCGGTCGCGCCCGACGTCCGCGAAACCACCGAGATCGGCCGGTACCTGACCTGGCTGGCCGAGCGCGGCCGCCGGTTCGACGACTACGCCGCGCTGCACCACTGGTCGGTGACCGACCTCGACGGCTTCTGGTCGTCGATCAAGGACTTCTTCGGCGTGCGCTTCCACTCCCCGGCGAGCGCGGTCGTGCCGGACCGGCGGATGCCGGGCACCGAGTGGTTCCCCGGCGCGACCCTCAACTACGCCGAGCACGCCCTCGGCGGCCCCGCCGGCGAAGTCGCCGTCATCGCGTACTCGCAGACGCGCGAACGCACCGAACTGACGTGGGACGAGCTGCGCGACCAGGTCGCCCGCGCCCGTGCGGGCCTGCGCCGGCTCGGCGTCGGACGCGGCGACCGCGTCGCGGCGTACCTGCCGAACATCCCCGAAACCGTCGTCGCCTACCTGGCGGCCGCGAGCCTCGGTGCGGTCTGGGCGTCCTGCGCGCCCGAGTTCGGCGCCCGCTCGGTCGTCGACCGGTTCGGCCAGATCGAGCCGCGCGTGCTGCTGACCGTGTCCGGCTACCGCTACGGCGCCAAGGACGTCGACCGCCGCGCCGAGGTGGCCGAGATCCGCGCCGGCCTGCCGACCGTCGAGCACGTCGTCCACGTCCCCTACGGCGAGCACGACCTCCCGGACACCCTCGCCTGGAACGACCTGCTGACCGAGAGCGCGCCCGGGTTCGAGCCAGTCGGCTTCGCGCACCCGCTGTGCGTGCTGTTCTCCTCCGGCACCACCGGCAAGCCGAAGGCGATCGTGCACGGCCACGGCGGGATCCTGCTGGAGCACCTCAAGAACCACGGCCTCAGCTGGGACCTGCGCCCCGGCGACCGGATCCTGTGGTTCTCCACCACCGCCTGGATGATGTGGAACGCGCTGGTCTCGGGGCTGCTCACCGGCGCGTCGATCGTGCTGGTCGACGGCAACCCGCTGCACCCGGACCTCGCGTGGCAGTGGCGGCTCGCCGCCGAGACCCGCGCGACGCTGATGGGCGCGAGCCCGGGTTTCCTGATGGCCTGCCGGAAGGCGGGGCTCGATCCGGCCGCGGAGTTCGACCTGTCGGCGCTGCGGCAGATCGGCGCGGCGGGCAGCCCGCTGCCCGCCGACGGCTACCACTGGGTGCGGGCCGTCTTCGGGCCGGACGTGCTGCTCAACGTCGGCAGCGGCGGCACCGACGTCTGCAGCGGGATCGTCCAGGGCGGCCCGCTGCAGCCCGTGCTGGCCGGCGAGATCTCCGGGCCCTGCCTGGGAGTCGACGCGAAGGCGTTCGACGAGCACGGCACCGAGGTCGTCGGCGAGCTGGGCGAGCTCGTGATCACCGCGCCGATGCCGTCGATGCCGGTCGGGTTCTGGGGCGACGACACCGGTGCGCGCTACCGCGACACGTACTTCGACGTCTATCCGGGCGTCTGGCGCCACGGCGACTGGATCCGGTTTTCCCCCGGCGGCGGCTGCGTCATCGCGGGCCGCTCGGACGCCACCCTCAACCGCGGCGGCGTCCGGCTCGGCACCGCCGAGTTCTACGCCGTGGTCGAGGAGCTGCCGGAGGTCGACGACTCGCTCGTCGTGCACCTGGAAGACCCGGCGGGCGGCAACGGCGACCTTCGCCTCTACGTCGTGCTCCGCGACGCCGTCTTGGACGCGCCACTGCGCGAGAAGATCGCGACGGCGTTGAAGAGCGCGCTGTCGCCGCGGCACGTGCCGGACACGATCACCGCCGTCCCGGTGATCCCCCGCAACCGCACCGGGAAGAAACTGGAGCTGCCCGTGAAGAGACTCCTGCTCGGCGCCCGGGCCGACGACGTCGTCGGCCGGGACGTCCTCGCCGATCCCACCGCGCTCGACCACTTCGGGACGTCCGCATGACCACCGTCGCGGTCGTCGGCACCGGCGTGATCGGCGCGAGCTGGGCCAGGCTCTTCCTCGCGAACGGCCTCGACGTCGTGGCCACCGATCCGGCGCCGGACGCCGAGGAGCGGTTGCGAGGTGCGCTGGAAGACACGGATCGGCTGCGGTTCGTCGCCGACCCCGGCGAAGCGGCTTCGGTCGCGGACTTCGTCCAGGAGAACGGTCCGGAGCGCGAGGACGTCAAGCACGCGCTGTTCGCCGTCCTCGACGAGGCCACGCGGCCGGACGTGGTCCTGGCGAGCAGCTCCTCCGGGCTGCTGCCGAGTGCCATCGCGCGCGGCTGCCCGCGCCACCCCGAGCGGGTCGTCGTCGGGCACCCGTTCAACCCGCCGCACCTGATCCCGCTCGTCGAGGTCGTGCCCGGCCGCGACACCGCGCCCGAGGTCGTCGACCGGGCCGTGGCGTTCTACACCTCCGTCGGGAAGCGGCCGATCCGGCTGGCGCGCGAGGTGCCCGGCCACGTCGCGAACCGGCTGCAGGCCGCGCTGTGGCAGGAGGCGTATTCGCTGGTGGAGCGCGGTATCGCGACGGTCGCCGACATCGACACGGCGATCGCGAACGGGCCCGGGCTGCGCTGGGCCGTGCTCGGCCCGTTCCTCAACCAGCACCTCTCCGGCGGCGCGGGCGGGCTCGCGCACGTCCTCGCGCACCTCGGCCCGCCGACCGAAGAGTGGTGGCGCGACCTCGGCCGCGTCCACCTGACCCCCGAGCTGGCCGAAACGCTCGTCGCCGGGGTCGACGCCGAACTGGCCGGCACCGACGACCATTCCCTCGTCGCCGCGCGCGACGCCGTCCTGCACCAGCTGCTGGCCGCCAAGGCCGCGCAGCCCGACCTGCCCTGAGCTCCGGAGATTCCCGTGGACCTTTCCGCACTGACCGCCATCGACGTCCACACCCACGTCGAACAGGACGGGCACGGCTGCTTCGCCCTCGACCAGGAACTGCTGGACGCCTCGGCGAAGTACTTCCGCGCCGACCAGGACCGGACGCCGACGGTGACCTCGATCGCCGAGCACTACCGGGCGCGGAACATGGCCGCCGTGGTCTTCACGGTCGAGGCGCCGGCCGCGACCGGGCACCCCGCGCTCTCGAGCGAGGAGATCGCCGACGCGGCCGCCGAGCACGCCGACGTGCTCATCCCGTTCGGCTCGGTCGACCCGCACGCCGGCAAGGCCGCCGTGCGCCGCGCGCGGCGCCTGGTCACCGAGCACGGCGTCCGGGGCTTCAAGTTCCACCCGAGCCTGCAGGCGTTCGAGCCGAACGACGTCCGGTACTACCCGCTGTACGAGGCGATCCAGGAGCTGGGCGTCCCGGCGCTGTTCCACACCGGGCAGACCGGGATCGGCGCGGGCCTGCCGGGCGGGCACGGCATCAAGCTGCGCTACTCGAACCCGATGCTGCTCGACGACGTCGCCGCGGACTTCCCGGGCCTGACGATCATCCTGGCCCACCCGTCGGTGCCGTGGCAGGACGAGGCGATCTCCGTCGCGACGCACAAGGCGAACGTGTACATCGACCTGTCCGGCTGGTCGCCGAAGTACTTCCCGCCGCAGCTGGTCCGCGCGGCGAACTCGCTGCTGAAGCGCAAGGTGCTGTTCGGCTCGGACTTCCCGGTCATCACGCCGGACCGCTGGCTCGCCGACTTCGCGGCCCTCGACCTGAAGGACGAGGTGCGCCCGCTGATCCTCAAGGACAACGCCGTCCGGGTACTCGGCCTGGGCTGAACGTTTGTCCGGTCCGTCCCCGGGCACCCGGCGGGTCTGGCGCAGTTACTGAGCCGACCAAAAGTAGGCCGACCCCCGAGTGGCGCGCGACGTGGCTACGAAGTCGTTCGGCCGTGACTGTGGTCGGCTCAGTAACCATAGGCACAGTGCGGACGGAGGCGGACGTCGTGGCCGAGGGTGACGTGCACACCTACTTCGAAGACGGGCTGTGGAAGAACCGCGTCGAAGGCGGCAGCCGGGCGTCCAACACCTCGCCCCGCCGGACCGACGCCGTGCTGTCCGGCCGGCTGATCGCGAAGAAGCGGCGCGTCGGGCACGTGGTCCACACACCCGAGGGCGACGTCGAGACCGAGCGCGACTACCGGCCGCGGGTCAAGCGTCCACAGTAGACGAAGACCCGCTTCCGCCCGGCGAAGGCTGGGGGTTACCTGCGAGCGGAAGCGGGAGCCTGTACCCGTTACAACGCAGGCAAAGCAGCGGTGTTCCCCGACGTGACGCGGGCCTCAGCGCCGGGCCAGCACGGCCCACACGGTCTTGCCGCCGGACCGGCACCGGCTGCTCCCCCACGTCTTCGCGACCTTGGCGACCATCCGCAGGCCGAGTCCCGTCTCGGTGAGGTCCAGCCCTTCGCGGACGACGGCCGGGCGCGAACTCTCGTCGGTCACCTCGACGGACAACCGCCCGCGGCGCAGCTCCAGCCGCAGCCGGGGCGTCGAATCCGTGTGCCGCAGCGTGTTTTCGACGAGTTCGGTGGCGATCAGCTCGGCGTCCTCGATCAGTTCGGGCACCCGCCACTCGGCGCACGTCCCCCGGACGAACTCCCGGGCGCGCGCGGAGGTGCGCGAAGACCGGACCAGCAGCCGCCGGGCCCGTTTGCCCGCGGGGCGCCTCAGCGCGGCTTCGGCCGCGGCGACGTCGGCGTACACGGGCACCCGCCGGCCGGCCAGCACGGCCCGCTGCTCGGCGCGTCCGGTGATGAGGGCGAAGGGCACCGCGGGCCAGTCGCCCACCCGCAGCGCGACCAGCGCGAACACCCGCAGCAGCTCCGGGTCGCGCAGGGCGAGGCGTTCGATGTCGACGAACACGGCGCCTTCGGATTCGGCGGCGAGCTCGAGCAGGCCGTCGCGCAGCCGCGGATAGGTCGTCCGGTCCAGCACGCCGACGACGGAAGCGGTGACGGCCGAGGCCGCCGGGGAAACCAGCCACACGGAATTGTGCCGGGCGAGCACCGGGACCACCTCCTGGTGAAAAGGACTTCGATCGGATATCCGGTCAGGGACCACTCAAACGGCCGGTTTCCGGTTGATCGCTCCCGGCGGGGGAACCCGGGCGGCTCGGAAGGGAGACGACCTTGTTCCGTCACACGAAACTGCTGCAGTTCGAAGCCAAACCCGAGAAGCCGGACCCCGTGTACGCCCACAAGCTGCAGGAACTGATCGGCGGCGCGTTCGGCGAAATGAGCGTGACGATGCAGTACCTGTTCCAGGGCTGGAACTGCCGCGTCGAGGGCAAGTACAAGGACCTGATCATGGACACCGCGACCGAGGAGATCGGGCATGTCGAGATGCTCGCCACCATGGTCGCGCGGCTGCTCGAGGGCGCACCGGCGACGGCCACTGCCGAGGCCGTCAAGGACCCGGTGATGGCCGCCGTCATCGGCGGGATGGACCCGCAGCAGGCCATCGTCGCCGGCGGCGGCGCACTCCCGGCCGACAGCAACGGCTACCCGTGGAACGGCAGGTACATCGTCGCCTCCGGCAACCTGCTCGCCGACTTCCGCGCCAACGCGGCCGCGGAAGCCCAAGGACGCCTCCAGACCGCCCGGCTCTACAACATGACCGACGACCCCGGCGTCAAGGCGATGCTGAAGTTCAACCTCGCCCGCGACACCGTCCACCAGAAGCAATGGCTGGCCGCGATCGAGGAGCTGGAAGCCGACGGGCTCGAAGGCCCGATCGCGCCGACCGCGCTGTTCGACGAAGAGGACCAGACGCACAACCGCACGATCTGGCACCTGTCCGACGGTCCGGACGGCCCGGCGGTGACCACGGACCTCGAGTACCTGATGGACCCGGAGCCGTTGGGCGGCCCGGGAACCGCGCCGAAGCCGGACCCGGCGCTCTACAGCACGTACCCGGCGGAGTCGTCGCCGCTCGAACCGGCGGAGGGCGACGTCGAGACGTTCCACGACGGGGAAGTCTGGAAGAACAAGGTGGTCGGCAACTCGCGGGCGTCGGGCAGCGCGGAGAAGAAGTCGGACGCGGTGGCGGCGGGCCGGAAGCTGGCGATCAAGCGCGGCACGGCCCACTTCATCCACACGAAGGACGGCCGGGTCGGCGAGCGCCGGACGTACCCGCGAGCCCGCTGACCCGCCGGCTGCCCACGTCATGAACGACTCGTTCAGCGCGCCGGACGCCAGGGCTCCGGCAAAGTCGTTGGCCGCGCGGTCTGCCCGGCGTCGCGGCGATGTCATGAAAGGGTCGTTCATGTCGTCTGACGAGGTGAACGACCCGTTCATGACCTGCGGGCGACCGGATCGGCCGCGCAGACCTGACTTTGCCGGGACCCTGGCGCCGGACGTCCTGAACGAGTCGTTCACGACGTCCCTCAGCCGGTGGGCATGCCGCCGTGGTCGGCGTCTTGCTCGTCGGTCGGCGCCGGGCCCGGCTCCTGGTCGCGGAACGTCGGCTCGGTGTGCTCGCCGCCGATGTCCGCGTCCTCTTCCATGCTTTCGGCGGTCACCGGGTCGATTTCGGGAGTGCTCATCGCTTCCTCCATTCGGGCGAAACCGGCGCATACCCGGCGGCCGGTGCGGCGAAACGCGTTTGCCCGGCCCCGCGCCGGGCATGCCGCCCCGGCACGGGCCCCCGGCCGAGGGCCCGTCCCATCCGAATCGGAGGAACCACCATGGCATCGACGGAGACCGCCGTCCGGCGGACCCCGCGCCAGCTGCTCGCGGCGATCGTGGGAGTGGTTTTCCTGCTGGTCGGCGTGCTGGGGTTCATCCCCGGCGTGACGACGAACTACGACATGCTCACCGGCGCCGGGCACCACTCCGGGGCGTTGCTGCTCGGGATCTTCAACGTCTCGATCCTGCACAACATCGTCCACCTGGCGTTCGGCGTCGCCGGGCTCGTGCTGGCCCGGACCCCGGGCGGCGCCAAGGCGTTCCTCGTCGGCGGCGGCGTGATCTACCTGGTGCTGTGGCTGTACGGCCTGGTGATCGACCAGGACAGCGCGGCCAACTTCGTCCCGGTCAACACGGCCGACAACTGGCTGCACTTCGGCCTGGGCGTCGGCATGGTCGCGCTCGGCCTGATCCCGCTGGGCGCGACCCGCAGCCCCATCGCCGACTCGCGCTGAGCCCGCGGGGCCGGGCGGCCCACACGGCCGCCCGGCCCCGCGGGCTCCGCGCGAGTCGGCGATGGGGCGGCGGGGCGCGCCCCGCCGCCCCATCGCCGACTCGCGCGGAGCCCGCGGGGCCGGGCGGCCCTCACGGCCGCCCGGCCCGGCTCCCCGCGTAAGCCCGTTCCCGCACCGCCGCGAGCCATTCCGGCGCTACTTCGAGGCCGTCCGGACGGTGCCGCATCGGATCGAACGCCGGCGCGTCGCCCCCGACCTCCGACAGGGTCAGCTCCGCGCTGTCGCACCAGCGCCCGTCCTCACGGCCGGTCCGCAGCACGAACCCCAGGCCGCCCGCCGCCACCACCGCTTCGAGGGACGCGTCCAGCCGCGGCGACTCCGCGGCTGCCCACGCCCCCAGCCAGATCAGCCGATCCGCGCGGCGGTAGGGCACCAGGCTGCTGTACGCGCCGCCGGTCCACGTCGCCGCCGGCCGGGGCAGCATCCGGCCGAGGTGGCCGCGGCCGGACGTCGTCAAGGTGAGATCCCACGGCCCGCCGTCGCGGCCCGCGCCGGGGATGCGCACCGCCAGCCCGAGCGCGTCCGGCAGCCGGCCCGGCGTGCCCGCGCCCTTGGACAGCCGGGCGACGACCGCCGTCGGCCCGGCCGGCCACGGCAGGTCGTCGTCGACCGGACGCAGCTCGCCGCGCAACACGAGCCCGGCCGGGTGGAAAGCGCGGGCGCGGCGCACGGCGGCCAGCCCGCGGAAGCCGGCCGCCACCAAGCCGGTCAACGGTCTTCGGTCGCTTCGCGCTCGGCCGCCTCGCGCTGCTCCCCCGGCTCGAGCTCGTCCGTGCCGCCGAGCTCGCGGTCCAGCTCGGTCGCGGCGTCGCGGTCGTCCGGTGTCGTCATGTGTAGGTCCTCTCCCGTCGGGTACCCCGGCGATACCCGTCCGGAGCCCGCCGAAACCCGAGGAGACCACCATCGCCACCGCGGTCCTGTTCGACGTCGACGGCACGCTCGTCGACTCCAACTACCTCCACGTCCACGCCTGGCGGCGGGCCTTCCACGAGCTGGACCGGGAGGTCGACTCCTGGCGCGTGCACCGCGCGATCGGCAAGGGGTCCGGCAAGCTGCTGAGCACCCTGCTGGGCGACGAAGACGCCGAGCGCGTCGGCGACGAGGTCAAGGAACTGCACACCCGTTACTACCTCGAGGACGCCGAGCTGCTGCGGCCGTTCGCCCAGGCCCCGGAGCTGGTCAAGGCGCTGGCCGCGAAGGGCGTGCGGGTGGTCCTGGCGACGTCGGCGGGTCCCGACGAGCTGGACGTGCTGCGCAAGACCCTCGGCGTCGACGACGTGGTCAAGGACATCGTCGCCGGTTCGGACGTCGAGGCGACGAAACCCGACCCGGAACCGGTGCGGGTGGCTCTCGAGAAGGCGGGCACGGCGCCGGAGGACACGATCTTCGTCGGCGACGCGGTCTGGGACGTCCGGGCCGCGACGAAGGCCGGCGTGCGCACGATCGGCGTGCTGTCGGGCGGGGTCGGCGCGGCCGAACTCGAAGAGGCGGGCGCGATCGCGACCTACGACGACGTCGCCGCGCTGCTGGCCGACCTCGAGCAGAGCCCCCTGGCGGAGCTGTTCAGCTGACCTTGCGGGCCACCAGCCGTTCGACCAGCCCCAGCTTGAACCGCTCCCGCCGTTCGATCGGCATCCCGAGCGCCTCCACCAGCTTCAGCGGGCGGCGCCGGAAGTGCTCGCCCGCCAGCGGGACGCTCGCCAGCTCCACCAGCCACTGCGCCGCCCGGACCAGGACCGGCGAGCCCGCCACGTGGTCGACCAGGATCAGCCGCCCGCCCGGGCGCAGGACGCGGTGCATCTGCGCCACCGCCGCCGCGGGGTCCGGGATCGCGCAGAGGCCGAACGTGCACACCGCCGTGTCGAACGACGCCTCGGCGAACGGCAGCTCGTGCGCGCTGCCCTGCCGGAGCGTCACCTCGCGGCCCAGGTCACGAGCGCGTGTGCGGGCGATCTCCAGCATCCCGGTGCTGAGGTCCAGGCCGGTGAGCGTCACCCCCGCGGGGTACCAGGGCAGGTTGAGCCCGGTGCCGACGGCGACCTCCAGCACCTCGCCGGTCGCCTGCCCGCAGGCCCACTCCCGGGAGTCGCCGAAGAGGCGGCGGTCCCAGACGCCCATCTCCGCGTCGTAGGTCGCCGACTTGCGGTCCCAGTACCGGTTCCACCGCTGCGCCTTCGTCATGTCCCCAGCGAAGCACGAACCGGCCCGGGATCGGGTGATCCCGGGCCGGGAAACCGCTCAGCCGAACATGCCGGGCTCGTAGGCCCCGCCCCGCTGGTGCAGGATCACCGCGAGCCGGTTGGCCGAGTTCATCTGGGCCACCAGCGCGACCAGCGCCGCGGTCTGATCGTCGTCGAAGTGCTTGCGCACGCTCTCCCAGGTGTCGTCGGACACGCCCGGGGCGGCGTCGGCGAGCCGGGTGCCCTCCTCGGCCAGCGCCAGCGCGGCCCGCTCGGGCTCGGTGTAGACCGTGGCTTCGCGCCACGCCGCGACGAGGTTGATCCGCACCGCGGACTCCCCGGCGGCGGCCAGCTCCTTCGTGTGGATGTCGACGCACCAGCCGCAGCCGTTGATCTGGCTGACGCGCAGCGACACCAGCTCCTGGGTGATCTTCGGCAGCGGCGACTGGATGATCGCCAGGCTCGCGGTGCCGAACCGCTTGGCGAACTTCGCGCCGATTTCGTTGTCGGTCAAGGTGAACCGGGGTTCCATGGTTCCTCACTTCGGGATCGCGGAACGGTCGGCCAGGAGATGCCGGGCCACCCGGTGGCCGTGACACCACCGGCGCGTGACGACGGTCACTGTCACACGTCGGCGTCGGGCGGCATCTGGTGGGAAACTCGACGCCGACTGAGGAGCCACCCATGGCCGACCCCGTGACCGAGGCGTTCGTCGCGCACCGGAACCTGCTGTTCACCGTCGCCTACCAGATGCTCGGCTCGGCGGCCGACGCCGAAGACGTCCTGCAGGAGACGTGGCTGCGCTGGGCGGACGTCGACCGCGCCGTCGTGCGCGACGACCGCGCGTACCTGGTCCGGATCACCACGCGCTTGGCGCTGATGCGGCTGCGGACCTTGGGTCGGCGCAAGGAGTCCTACGTCGGCCCGTGGTTGCCCGAGCCGTTGCTGACCGCGCCGGACGTCGCCGAGGACATCGAGCTGGCCGAGAGCGTGTCGATGGCGATGCTGCTGGTGCTGGAGACGCTGACGCCGGCCGAGCGCGCGGTGTTCGTGCTGCGCGAGGTGTTCGCCCTGGACTACGCCGAGATCGCCGAAGCCGTCGGCAAGCCCGCGGCGACGGTCCGCCAGATCGCCCACCGCGCCCGTTCCCACGTCGCCGCGCGCCGGCCCCGCGGCGACGTGTCCCCCGCGACGTCCCGTGACGCGCTGGTGGCGTTCCGGCGCGCGGTGGAGACGGGCGACCTGCGGGAGCTGCTGGACATCCTCGCCCCGGACGTGGTGTTCCTCGGCGACGGCGGCGGAGTGGTCCAGGCCGTGCTCGAACCGGTGGTCGGCTCTTCGGCGGTGGCCCGCCTGCTCACGGCCGGCGTCGGGAACTTCGCGACCGGCTCCCTGACGGCGGCCCAGGTCAACGGCCACCCGGCGCTGGTCCTCCGCCGCGACGGCGAGGTCGACACGGTTCTGGCGCTGCGCATCGACGACGGGCTCGTCACGGGCCTGTACGCGGTGCGCAACCCGGCGAAACTGTCGCGTTTGGACGAAGAGACGCCCTTGCGGCGGTGAGCCGGAGCGCCGGCGACCGCACCGCCTCAGCGGGAAGTGAACGACCACGACGAGGAGGACTACCACCCACGGGGCAAGGGCGGTGTTGCTCGCACCCACCAGGACGGAGACGATCTCGACAACGGCCCCCAAGCTGGGGCGGCCGGAAGTACCTCCATACATGCTCACCATGCACGACCTTCCCTCTGCGCAGGCCCCGGCCGGGGCTCGAGTTCGAGGTATAGCCGCGCATCCGGCCGCCGAGGAGAGATCCGGGCAATGCCGTGGAGTGACCGGACTACAACGATTTTCCGCGGGCATGCCCGGGCTTCCGGGGACCTCGCGGACAATGACGGGCAAAGGCGGATCCGCCGTTTTCGGAGGCCACACCATGCCGGCACAGCCACGTCGCCTGGACCCGGATCTCCCCGTCGAGCGGTTCGCTCTCGCGCTCCGCGATCTCCACCGGCAGGCAGGGCGGCCGAAGCAACGCGTCCTGGCCACCTCGCTGCACACCAGCCACGCCACGGTTTCAGCCATTCTCAACGGCCACCGGTTTCCTTCGTGGGAGCAGACCGAGGCGCTCGTTCTCGCCTGTGACGGCGACCTGGCCTCTTGGAAACGGCGTTGGCTGCAGGTGAGCAGGGAGATCGACTCCGACACGACGGCTTCGAATGCAGCGTCAGCCCAGCCGGGCCTTTCCTCTCCGCGGCCGTTGTCCGGCGGCGAGTTCTATCGCACCATGCTGGACGAGGTGGACCGTGCCCGGCACCGGATCATGACGACCTTCCTCCGGCGTCGGCCGCCGGCGTACTTTCTCGGGTTCACGGACGAGGAGACCAGCCGCGCCGCGGCGGCCTACTTCGAGGGCATTCTGGCTTGGTCGGACCGACCCGGTCCCCGATCGGTCCGGCGCCTCATCTGCACGCCCAACGCCGAGATGCAGGACTGGGCCGAGCAGTTCCGCCGCGAAACGGCCAGGCACATGCGTCACGAAATCCGCGTCGTCGACTGGCCGTTCGCCACCGATGCCGTGAACATGGCGATCTTCGACGACTCCGTGGCCCTCCTCGCCTTCACGGCCGGCTCCGCTCAGCAGCTCGTTGCCTTCCGGATGGACCAACCCGACTTCGTCCGCTGCTGCGTCGGGCAATTCGAGTGCCTCTGGCTCGAATCCCGCGCCTAGTCCCGCGTCTCCTTGAGGTCCTTCGCCTTCACCCCGACCAGCAGCACCACGACGGCGAGCAGCACGATCCCCGAGCTGATCACCAGCCCCAGCGACAGACTCCCGGTCGCCGACTGGATGAACCCCAGCAACGACGGCGAAGCCGCGGCCGCGAACGAGCCCATCGACGTCACCACCGCGATGCCCGTCGCCGCCGCGCTTTCGCTCAGGTAGATCGACGGGATCGAATAGAACACCGTCAACCCCGAGTAGTGCGCCGCCGCCATCACCGCGAGGAGGACGACCACCACCAGCACGCTCCCGCCGGAGAACGCCAGGGCCAGCATCGCCACCGCCGCCACGAGCCAGCTGATCGCCGCGTGCCGGCGACGCTCCAGTGTCCGGTCGGAGTGGCGGCCGACCAGCAGCATCACGGCGATGCCGAGCAGCGGCGGAATGGCCGAGAAGAACCCGAGGTTCAGCACGTCGCCGACCCCGGCTTCGGCGATGATCCGCGGCGTCCAGTACGACACGGCGTTGGCCAGCGTGTAGGCGCCGCACGCGCACAGGCCGAGGATCCAGACCTTCGGGTCCCGCAACGCCGCGAGCATGCCGCCGTGCCGCTTCCCGGGAGCTTCCTTCGACGACCGCTCGGCCTCCAGGTCGGCCCGGACCAGCGCCTTCTGCGCCGGCGTCAGCCACTTCGCCTGCTCCGGTTCGTCCACGAGGAAGAACGCCACCAGCACCGCCAGCAGGATCGGCGGGATGCCCTCGATGAGGAACAGCCACTGCCAGTCGGCCAGGCCGGCGACGCCGCCGAGCGCATGCATGATCCAGCCCGACACCAGCGAGCCGAGCACCCCGGACACCGGGACGCCGATGAAGAACACCGCCGTCATCCGCGTCCGGCGCGCGGACGGGAACCACCGCGACAGCAGGTAGAGCGCACCCGGGAAGAAGCCCGCTTCGGCCACGCCGAGCAGGAACCGGGCGACGTAGAACGTGAACTCGTCCCGCACGAACAGCGTCGCGATCGTGACGACGCCCCAGGTCGCCATGATCCGGACGAGCGTCTTGCGGGCGCCGATCCGGGCCAGCAGCGCGTTGCTGGGGACCTCGAAGAGGATGAACCCGACGAAGAACAGCGTGACGCCGAGCCCGTAGACCGCCGAGCCGAAGCCGAGGTCGCGCTTGAGGCCCTGCTGCGCGATGCCGATGTTCGTCCGGTCGATGAAGCTGACGACGTAGCAGACCACCAGCAGCGGCATGACCCGCAGCGCGATGGTCCGGTAGGTGGACGCGCGGCCGGCGACCGCGGGGGGCCGTCCGGTGACGGCGGGGTGTTCGGCCACGGCTACTCGACTCCTTCGTCAGGCGGGGCGTGCGGCGTCAGTCTCGACATCCGGTGTTGAGTTTGTCAACACCGGATCGGCAACGGCTACGATGACCGTCATGGCGGAACGCGTGGACGGCCGAGACCTGGTGCCCATCTCCGGACTCCTCTCCTACCGGCTCTCCCGCACGTCGTCGGCGATGTCGCGCAGCGCCGCGCTGCGCTACCGGCGGGAATTCGACGTCAGCCTCGGCGAATGGCGGGCGATCTCGCTCATCGCCGCCGACCCCACCCTGACCCTCAACCGGCTCGCCCGCCGCGCGGGACTGGACAAAGCGCAGATGAGCCGGGTCGTCACCCGGCTGACCGAGCGCGGCCTGGTCGACCGGACGGCCGGCTCGGGCCGCACCTCGCAGCTGGCCCTGACCGCCGAGGGCACCCGCATCTACCGGGGCCTGATCGCCGCGGCGAACGAGCGCGACGCCGAGTTCCTGGCCGCGCTCACCCCCGAAGAGGCGACCACCTTGAGCGGCGCCCTGGACAAGCTCGCCGACCTGGCGCTCGCCGTCGAGGAACGTGAGCGCGCCCACCCGGCTGCCGACGACTGTTGACTTTATCAACAGAGCCGCGTAGTTCTGGAGCCACCGAACAGGAGGTGGCCCGATGCCCGACGCCGTCACGATCTGCGAGTGCTTCGCCCGCGACGGGCTGCAGCACGAGCCGGAGTTCGTGCCGACCGCGACGAAGGTCGCGCTGCTGGACGCCTTCGCGGACGCGGGGTTCCGGCGGCTCGAGGCGACCAGCTACAGCCACCCGGAGCGGGTGCCCGGCTTCTCGGACGCGTCGGAAGTCCTGACACGGGTCGGCCGCCGCCCCGGCGTCGCGTTCAAGGCGACCTGCCCGAACCCGCGCGCGGTGCGGCGGGCCCTGGCCGACCTCGACGCCGGCCACGGCGCCGACGAGCTGAGCCTGCTGGTCTCGGCCACCGAGTCCCACACCGAACGCAACCTGCGGACGTCCAGAGCCGGGCAGTGGGAGCGCGTCGAGGAGATGGTCGCGCTGGCCGGCGGCCGGTTCAAGCTGGTCGGGGTCGTCTCGGTGGCGTTCGGCTGCCCGTTCGAGGGCGCGGTCGACCCCGGCCGCGTCGCCGAGGACGTCGCGCGGTTCGCCGACCTGGGGGCTGACCTCGTCACGCTGGGCGACACGACCGGCGTCGCGACCCCGCGCTCGGTCCGGGCGCTGTTCGAGCGGCTGGGCACCGAGGTTCCGGTGGTCGCGCACTTCCACAACACCCGCGGCACCGGCATCGCCAACGCCGTCGCGGCCCTCGACGCCGGCTGCCGCAACTTCGACACCGCGATGGGCGGCGTCGGCGGCCATCCTTCGGCGATCCGGTACGGCGCCGGGCTCACCGGCAACGTCTGCACCGAGGACCTGGTGTCGCTCTTCGCCGCGATGGGCGTCGACACCGGCCTCGACCTGGACCTGCTCGCCAAGGCCTCGGCCGCCTGCGAGGACGCGCTCGGCCGTCCCCTGCACAGCATGGTGGCCCGCGCCGGCTTCACCCCGACCCCGAACCAGGAGACCCCGTGACCGTCATCGCCGAGGACCACGGCCCCGTCCGCGTCCTGACGCTGAACCGGCCCGACAAGCTCAACGCCCTCGACACCGCACTGACCCGCGCGCTCAGCGAAGCCTTCACCGCGGCCGACACCGACCGCGACGTCCGCGCGCTGGTGCTCACCGGCGCGGGACGCGGCTTCTGCGCCGGCGCCGACCTCGGCGAGTTCTCCTCGCTGACGCCCGGCCACGCCGACGCCGTCCTCGAACGGGCCGCGCTGACCGCGAAACTGCAGGTCCAGGCCCGTCAGCTGCGCATCCCCGTGGTCAGCGCCGTGCGCGGCGCGGCCGTGGGCGGCGGCGCCGGGCTGGCGATCGGCGCGGACATGGTCGTCGCCGGGACGGACCTGAAGTTCGGCTACCCCGAGCTGAAGCACTCGATCGTCCCGGCGCTGGTGATGACCGGGCTCGTCCAGCACCTCGGCCGCAAGCTCGCGTTCGAGCTGGTCAGCACCGGACGGCTGCTCACCGCCGCCGAAGCCTTCGAACACGGCCTGGTCAACCGGGTCGTCGAGCCGTCCGAAATCCTTCCCGCGGCCCTGGAGATCGCCGACCGGTGGGCCGAGGTCGAGCCGCGCGCGATCGCCGCCGCGAAGGACCTCCTCTACCGCGTCGCCGACCTGCCGACCGAAGCCGCGATGCGCGCCGGCCAGGACGTCAACGCGCTGATGCGGGGGTTCCGCGCATGACCGGCCCGCTCACCGGCGTCACCGTGCTGGACTTCTCGCGCGTCCTCGCCGCTCCCCTGGCCACCCAGATCCTCGCCGAACTGGGCGCCACCGTCGTCAAGGTCGAGCGGCCGGGCTCCGGCGACGAGACCCGCGGCTTCGAACCCCGCCTGCCCCACGGCGAAAGCGCGTACTTCTTCGCCTTCAACCGGGGCAAGAAGTCCGTGACCCTGGATCTCAAAGATTCGCGCGGCCAAGAGGTGGCGCGACGGCTGGCGTCCCGGGCGGACGTCCTCGTCGAGAACTTCCTGCCCGGCGCGATGGACCGGATGGGCCTCGGTTACGCGGACCTGTCCGCGCACCATCCGGGTCTGGTCTACGTGTCCGCGACCGGGTTCGGGCAGACCGGCCCGGACCGCGACCGCAAGGGCTACGACACCGTCTTCCAGGCGCTGTCCGGCGTGATGGCGATGACCGGCGAGCCGGACGGGCCGCCGTCGAAGACCGGGATTCCCGTCGCGGACCTGACGTCCGGGCTCTGGGTGGTCATCGCGGTGCTGTCCGGGCTGGCCGGACGCGCGGCATCGGGGCGGGGCCGGCACCTCGACGTGTCCATGATGGACGTCCAATTGAGCCTGCACGCGCTCAACGCGGCCCGGCTGTTCGCGCTCGGCGAGGACCCGGTGCGGACCGGCACCGAGCACCCCGGGAGGGTGCCGTCGGCGGCGTTCCAGGCCGGCGACGGCGAATGGCTCCACATCAGCGGCAGCGACCAGCACTGGGGTCCCTTGTGCACGGTCCTCGGGCTCGACGACCTGGCCGCGGATCCTTTGCTGCAGGGCAATTCCGGTCGCGTCGAACACCGTTCCCGCGTCATGAAGGCGCTGCGCGGTGCCATCGCCCAGCGCGACCGCGACCCGCTCGTGAAGGAACTGCGCGCCGCCGACGTCCCGGCCGGGGCCGTCCGCTCGGTGCGGGAAGCGCTGGCCGATCCGCACGCCGTCGCGCGCGGGGTCGTCGGCGAGTTCACCCACCCCGTCGAGGGGACGTTCCCGGCGCTGCGGACGCCGTTGCGCGAGACTGCGGGAGAGCCACCGGGCCTCGGCGTACCGCCACTGCTCGGCGCCGACACCGGCGACGTCCTGGCGGAGCTGGGGCTCGCCCCGGCCGAAATCGAGGCCCTGCGCGCCGAAGGGGTGATCGGATGACCGAGCGCGTGTGCGTCTCCGTCGAAGCCGGCATCGCCCGGGTCGAGCTGGCCCGGCCCGAGGCCCGCAACGCCCTCGACCTGCCGATGTGCCACCAGCTGCGGGAGGCGTTCGAGTCGCTGCCCGACGACGTCCGCGTCGTGCTCCTGAGCGGGCGGGGGCCGGTGTTCTGCGCGGGCGCCGACCTCAAGGAGCGCACCGGCAAGGACGCCGCGTGGGTGCGGCGCCGGCGTCTCGCCTCCTTCGCCGCGTACGCCGCCATCGAGGCGTGCCCGGTGCCGGTCGTCGCCCTGGTGCAGGGCGCGGCCGTCGGCTCGGGCGGCGAGATCACCCTGGCCGCCGACTTCGCTTTGGCCGCTTCGGGGACTGTCTTCCGGTTCCCCGAGCCACACTGGGGTACCGTCGGCGCGACCCAGCGCCTGCAGCGCGCCATCGGCAAGCGCCGGGCCAAGGAGCTGCTGTTCACCAACCGCGCGCTCGACGCCGCCGAGGCCGCCGACCTGGGCGTCGTCACGCGCGTCGTCCCGGCTGAGAAGTTGCTCGCGGCCGGCGACGAGACGGCCGCGAGCATCGCGAAGGCGCCGCCGCTGGCCATCGCGCTCACCAAGCGCGCGGTCGACCTCGGCGCGGAAACCGACCTGGACCGCGGGATCCGGATCGAGCTGGCCGCGATCGAACAGTGCCTCGCCGACGGCGGCTGGCGCGACGGCGTCGCCCGCTTCACCGCCGGGAACGGAGAACCGCGATGACGGACTTGCGCACGGCCTGCCCGCTGACCACGCACGAGGCCTTGGCGCGGGCGGCTCTGCTTGCGCCGGACGTCGAAGCCGTCGTCACCGCCTCGGAGCGGATCACCTACGGCGAGCTCGCGACGCACGTCGCGCGCATCCGCGCCGGGCTCGCCGACGCCGGGATCGGCCGCGGCGACCGCGTCGGGATCTGCCTGGGCAACGGGCCGGACTGGGTGGCGCTGTTCCTGGCGATCGGGGCGGCGGGCGCGGTCGCCGTGCCGGTCAACACCCGGTTCACCGCCGACGAAGTGCGCTACACCCTCGACCACGCCCGCGTGCGGACGCTGTTCCTCGCGTCCCGTGTGCTCAATGTGGACTTCTCGGCCATGCTGCGGGAACTCGACGTCTCGTCGGTTCCCTCGCTCGAAAAGGTCGTCGTGCTCGGCGACGACGTCCCTTCGTTCGCCGTGGCGTGGAACGACTTCTTGTCCGGTTCTTCCGAGGCGCCACCCGCTGCCGCTTCGCCGGACGACATCCTGCTGGTGCAGTACACGTCCGGGACGACGTCGCGGCCGAAGGGCGTCCTGCTCACCCACCGCGGCATGTGCGCGGACGCCTTCTTCTCCGGCGCGCGGATGGGCCTGCGGCCCGGCGACCGGTTCCAGTCGGCGCGGCCGTTCTTCCACGTCGCCGGCAGCACGCTGTCGGTGCTTGCCTCGATCCAGCACGCGACGACGCTCGTGACGATGCCGAAGTTCGAGCCCGAAGAAGCGTTGCGGCTGCTGGAAACCGAGCGGTGCACGCACTTCTCCGGCAACGACACGATCGCTTTGCTGCTGCTCAACCATCCTTCCCTGGCACAACGCCGGTTGTCACTGCGCGGCGCGTGGGTGGCGGCGTCGCCGACCGTGATCCGGCGGGTGATCGACGAACTGGGCGCTTCCGAATGCGTTGCCGGGTATGGGCTTTCCGAGGCGTCGCCGAACGTCGCGCAGTCGGCGTGGTGGGAGCCTCCGGAAGTCCGCGCGTCCGGGGCGATGGCCGTCCAGCCGGGGGTCGAGGTGCGGATCCGCGCGTTCGACGGCGACCGCGACTGCGGCCCCGGCGAGCCGGGCGCGGTGCTGGTGCGCGGCTGGAACGTCATGGTGGGCTACCTCGACGACCCGGTGAAGACGGCCGAGACCATCGACGCCGACGGCTGGCTGTCCACCGGCGACGTCGGCCTCCTGGATTCCTCCGGGCGGTTGCACTTCACCGGCCGCACCAAGGACATCATCCGCGTCGGCGGCGAGAACGTGGCCCCGGCGGACATCGAGGACACCCTGCACCGGCACCCGCTGGTCCGGCAGGCGGCCGTCGTCGGCGTCCCGGACGCGCGGCTGGTGGAGGTGCCGTTCGCCTTCGTCGTGCTGACTTCGCCCGAGGTCACCGAGGCCGAGCTGCTGGCGTGGGCGCGTGAGCGGATGGCCGGGTTCAAGGTGCCGCGGCACCTGCGGATCGTCGACGGCTTCGAGGGCATCGGGATGACGGCGAGCTCGAAGGTGCAGAAGAACCGGCTGGCGTCCCATGCGCGTTCCCTGCTGGAGCAGGCATGACGCGCATTTCGACGTCGGTGACCGGGTTGCTGGGGATCGACCTGCCGATCGTGCAGGCGGGCATGTCGTGGGCCTCGTCGAGTTCGGCGCTTCCGCTGGCCGTGTCGAACGCGGGCGGGCTCGGCGTCGTGGCCGCGGGCCCGATGCGACTGTCCGATTTGGACTCCGTGTTGACGGAGATGGCCGCGGGCACTTCGCGGCCGTGGGCGGTCAACTTGCCGCTGTACCGCGCCGGCGTCGACGAAGTGATGGACCTGGTGCTGCGCCACCGGCCGCCGGTGTTGATCGCGTCCCAGGGCGGGCCGCGGCGCTACCTGGCCCGGTTCCACGACGTCGGGACGCGCTGCCTGCACGTGGTGGCCGGGGTTACGCACGCTCTCAAGGCCGCTTCGGCCGGCGCCGACGGTCTGGTCGTCGTCGGCGCCGAGGCCGGCGGGCACCCGCCACCCGCGATGGTGACGACGTCGGTGCTGGTCCGGGCGGTCGCGCGCGCGGTTTCGCTGCCGGTGATCGCGTCCGGCGGGATCGCGGACGGTGCCGGCCTGGCGGCGATGCTCGCACTCGGCGCGGGCGCGGCCCAGTTCGGCACGCGGTTCCTGGCCAGCGTCGAGGCTTCCGTGCATCCGGCGTACAAGGAGGCCGTGGTCTCGGCCGGGGTGGACGGCACCCGCACGGTCGGCCACGGCCTGGGCGTGATCCGGGCGCTGGCCAACGACTTCACCTCGCGCATGGCCGCGCTGGAGTCGTCGGGCGCGGAGGAATCCTTGCGACGCAAGACGTTCGAGGCATCGTCACTGAAGGACGCGGCGCTGCACGGCGAGGTCGTGGACGGCAAGGTCGAGGCGGGCCAGTCGGCCGGACTGGTCGACTCCGTGCTGCCCGCGGCCGAGATCGTGACCCGGATCGTGCGGGAGTACCGGACGGCGCGCGCCGGCCTCCCGCCGATCACCTGAGGGTCACGCGCCGGCGGCCGCCACGATCACCTCGGCGACGACGCCGGGCTGCGACACCGCGACGGCGTGCGAAGCGTCGATCCGCCGGACGGTCGAGGACGCGCGCTCGGCCATGAACTCCTGGGCCGCGGCCGGGATGGCGTTGTCCTGGTTGGCGATGAGCGTCCACGACGGGAGCTTCGACCAGGCCGGGGTGCCCTCGAACGGCGCGGCCAGGGCCTGCTGCGCCACCGGGCGCTGGGTGACCGCCAGGATCGCGGCCGTCTCGGCGGGGACGTCGGCCGCGAAGACCTCGGCGAAGTCCTCCGGCTTGATCGACAGCTCGGGCGTTCCTTCGTGGACCAGGACGTTCGTGGTCTCCGGGCCGAGCTTGGCGCCCGGGTAGCGGCCGGACAGCTCGAAGACGCTTTCCCCCGCGTCGGGCTGGAACGCGGCGATGTAGACCAGGGCGCGGACGTTCGGCGTCTCGGTTGCCGCGCGGGAGATCAGGGCGCCGCCGTAGGAGTGACCGGCGAGGACGACGGGACCTTCGATGCCCTTGACCACGTCCGCGACGTAGGCCGCGTCGGACTCGACGCCGCGCAGCGGGTTCGCCACCGCGACGACGGGGAAGCCTTGCTCCTGCAGCTTCGCGACGACGCCCGTCCAGCTCGACGAGTCGGCGAAAGCGCCGTGGACCAGGACGATGGTGGGCTTGCTCATGGCTGGCTCCTTTGGGAGAACGATCAGTCTTTCTGTCTCCCTACTTTGGCCGCTCGGGGGCGGCGTCGCAACGTGACGTAGGCGATCTTGCAGAACGACTGTTCTTTCTCTACGCTGAGTGGATGGCGACTGCCGACGTGCACCCGAAGGACCGGCTGCTGGCGACCGCGTCCCGGCTGTTCTACGCGGAGGGCATCCACGCGGTCGGGGTGGAGCGCCTGGTCTCCGAGGCGTCGGTGACGCGGGCGACGTTCTACCGGCACTACCCCACAAAAGACGACCTGGTGGCGGCCTACCTGGCGGAGACGAGCCGCCAGATCCGCGAAGCGGTCGACGCCGCGCGGTCGGGAAAGCCCCCGCGCGAGGCGCTGGCGGCGGCGCTGTCGGTGGTGGGTGAGGCAACGTGCGGCGAGGATTTCCGCGGCTGCCAGTTCCTCAACGCGGCGGCCGAGTACCCCGACCCGGACCACCAGGTTCGCAAGGTGATCGAGGATCACCGCAAGTGGTTCTTCGAGGTATTGAGGTCCGAGGCGGCGGCCGCGGGCCACCCGGAGCCCAGCCACGCGGCGAGGGTGCTGGTGCTCTTGCGCGACGGCGCTTTGCACGGCGGCGAGTTGGACGACGCGGAGACGGTGCGGGCGACGCTGCGGCGGGCGGTCGAGGACTTCCTCCCGGCCTGAGCGAGTCCGCTCCCGGCGGTCGGCTCCACGCCGCCGACACGTCCCGCCGCACCCACACGCCGGAACCCGCGCGCCCGCCACCTTGCGCCGCCGGAACCCCGCGCCACCGCTCGCCGCATCCACACGGCAGAGCCCGCGCCCTGCCGACCCTGCACCGCCCGAGCCCCACGCCACTGTCCCACCGCATCCACACGGCAGAGCCCGCACGCCCGCCAACCCTGCACCGCCGGAACCCCGCCACCCGTCCGCCGCATCCACACGGCAGAGCCCGCGCCCCGCCGACCCTGCACCGCCCGAACCCCACGCCACTGTCCCACCGCATCCACACGGCAGAGCCCGCACGCCCGCCAACCCTGCACTGCCCCAACCCCGCGCCACCCGTCCGCACCACGCCCACCCGGGTAGCGACCCACCTCACCCCGGCGCTCGGTCCACCCGATCCCGCCCCACCCGGCGTGCTTGGAATGACAGCCGTGCCGCCCGAAGACCCCCTTCCCCGCATCGCCCACCCCCGGGCCCTGCTCTTCGCGCTCCCCGCCGCCGGGCGGCGGTGGAGCGCCGGCTTGCGGGCCGCGGCCGCCGTCCTCCTCTCCGGCTCCATCGTCGTCTTCACCGGCCACCCCACCGAAGCTCTCTTCGTCACCTTCGGCGCCTTCGCCGTCCTCTACGGCGAAGGCCGCCCCTACCGCGTTCGCGCCCGCGTGGTCCTCACCGCCGCCGCCCTGCTTCTCCTCGCCGCCGGGCTCGGCACCGCCGTCGGCACGACCGGCACCAAAGCCGGCGTCGTCATCGTCGTCACGGCCGTCGCCGTCCTCGCCGTCTACGCCGTCGATGCCCTGCGGCTCGGGCCGCCCGGAGCCCTCTTCTTCGCCCTCGTCTGCGGCGGTGCCCTCATCGCCACCGAAGCCGGCGCCGATCCGCTGTCTCTTCTTCTCTGCACCGCGCTCGGCGGCGCGTCCTCCGCCGTCGTGTCCATCGCCGGCGCCCTCGCCGACCGCCACCAGCCCGAACGCGCGGCCGTCGGCAAGGCCGTCAAGACCGTCGACGCCTTCCTCGACACCGAAACGACCACCCGCCACGCCGCCGGCTCGGCCATCTCGGCCGCCTGGAACGCCGTCCACGACGCCGGGCACGGCCCCGGCTCCGAACTGGCCACGACCCTCATCGCCGCCCACCGCCGTTTCACCGCCGCGACCGACGAGGAAGCCGGGCCCCTGCCCCTCCCCCGTCCCAGCGTCGACTACCGGCTGCGACGGTCGGCGTCCCTCCGCTCCCACGCCACGGTGACAGCCCTGCGCGTCGGCGGCACCTGCGTGCTCGCCGGGACCCTCGGCGCGTCGCTCGGCCTCGCGCGCCCGCACTGGGCGATCCTCAGCGCGCTCGTCGTCCTGCAGCAGGGCACCGACCGCCTCCACGCCAACGTGCGGGGCCTGCAGCGCTTCGCCGGAACCGCCGTCGGCCTGGCGCTCTTCGCCGCGCTCTCCCTGCTCGCGCCCACCGGGATCGCACTGGTCGCCGCGGTCGCGGTGCTGCAGTTCTGCATCGAGCTGTTCGTCCCGCGCAACTACGCGGTGGCCGTCGTCTTCATCACGCCGGTAGCGCTGCTGGCCGGCGGCGCCGCGGCGTCCGGCGCGATCGGCCCGGTCGTCCGCGACCGCCTGGTCGAGACGCTGATCGGCGTCGCGCTCGCGGTCCTCGCCCAGTACCTGCTCGCCCCGCACGCCCACCGCGCGACGTTCCACTGGACCGAATCCCGCGTCCGCGCCGCCGCGCTGGCCCTGCTCGCGGCCGGCCCCGCGGCCATGAACCTCCGCCGTGACCTGCAGTTCGAGCTCGAAGGCACGAGACGAGCCGCCACCGACTCGGCCCACAACGACCTCGCCTGGACGCGCCGGCACTGGCCCGCGCACGCCGAGCTCGTCCACCGCGGCTACGACCTGCTCGCCGCGTGCTGGACGCCGGCGCCGCTCGCCGACGAGTGGGAACAAGCGTTCCGGTAGCTTTCACCTGCACAAACCCAGCGAGGCTAGGCCGAACGGGTTACCTTCGGAAGGCACACACGGAGGTTCGGCATGGCTGGTCACGACGCACCCGGAGTCCCCGCGTGGGTCGAGCCGATGCTGGCCAAGGCCGACGGGGGCCGGCTGCGCAGCGGCGCCGAGTGGGTGTACGAGTACAAACTGGACGGCTACCGCGCCGCCATGCGGATCGCCCCGGACGGCACCACCGTCCTGACCAGCCGCAACAACATCGACTTCACCGCCGAGTTCGCCGAGCTCGCCGGGGTGCTCGCCCCCGCGCTCGACGGCCGAGCCGCCTACCTCGACGGCGAGGTCGTCGTCTACGGCGAAGACGGCCGGATCGACTTCGAGCTCATGCAGGAACGCCGCGGCCGCTGGGTCCGGCACCAGAGCGGGCCGAAAGGACGGCCGTTCGACGACGTCCCGGTCCGGTTCCTCGCCTTCGACCTGCTGCGGCTCGGCGACCGCGACCTGCTGAAGGAGCCGTACGACGAGCGGCGCCGCCTGCTGGCCGGCCTGCCGATGCCCGATCCGTACCGCGTGTCGGTGGTCCGCGCCGTCACCTTCGACGAGCTCGCCGCCGACCGCCGCACGCCGGCGGACTTCCTGGACCACGCGGCGTCCGCCGGCTACGAGGGTGTCGTCGCGAAGCTGCGCGGCTCCGCCTATGTGCCCGGGCAGCGGCCGGACTCGTGGCTGAAGCACCCGCTGATCCGGACGCAGGAAGTGATCGTCTGCGGCTGGCGCCCGGGCCAGCGCAGCTTCACCGGCACTCTCGGCGGGCTCCTGCTCGGCGCGCACGACCCCGGCACCGGCGACCTGGTCTACATCGGCGACGTCGGCACCGGCTTCAGCCAGGCCACCCGCGCCGACCTGATGGCGCAGCTGCAGCCGCTCGAGCGCCGCACCCACCCGTTCGCGACGACGCCGCCGCGCGAGGACACCGTCCGCGCGCGCTGGGTCGAGCCGCGGCTCGTCGGGGAGATCGTCTACCGCCAGTTCACGCGCGGCGGCCGCGTCCGCCACACCGCCTGGCGCGGCCTGCGGGCCGACAAGAAGCCGGCGGACGTCCTCGCCCCGCGCGCGGCGGAACCCGCCGTCACCCCTCCCCCACCTGAACCGGTGGGTCAGCGGATCACCGTGCAGGCCGGGAACCGCCGGCTCACGCTGTCCAATTTGGACAAGGTGCTGTACCCGGCGGACGGGTTCACCAAGGGCGAGGTGATCAACTACTACTCGCGGATCGCGCCGGTCCTGCTGCCGCACCTCGCCGGCCGGCCGGTGACGTTCATCCGCTACCCGAACGGCGTCGGCGGCGAGAAGTGGTTCGAGAAGAACGTCCCGAACGGCGCGCCGCCGTGGTTGCGCACGGTCCGGCTGCCCAGCACGGGTTCGCGCGGCAGTGGCGACACGATCGACTTCCCGCTCCTCGACGACCTCCCGGCGCTGGTCTGGTCGGCGAACATGGCGGCGCTCGAACTGCACGTTCCCCAGTGGACGGTCACGTCGGACGCACGCCGGGAGCCACCCGACCGCCTGGTGTTCGACCTCGACCCCGGCCCGGGTACGACGGTCGTCGACTGCGCCCGCGTCGCCGAACGCCTCCACGACGTCCTGGTGGCCGACGGCCTGACCCCGTTCGCGAAGACGTCGGGGTCGAAGGGAATGCAGCTGTACTGCGGAATCCGGACCGGCGACCCGGCGGCGCCGTCGGGGTACGCCAAGCAGCTCGCGCAACAGCTCGCGCGGGAGACGCCCGACGCGGTGACGGCGGTGATGGCCAAGGCGCAGCGCGGCGGCCGGGTGTTCATCGACTGGAGTCAGAACAACCCGGCGAAGACGACGGTCGCGCCGTATTCGTTGCGCGGCCGCGACCACCCGACAGTCTCGACACCGGTCACGTGGGACGAAGTCCGCGCGTGCCGGCACGTGAACCACTTGACGTTCACGGCGGAGGAAGTCCTCGACCGCGTCGACGAGCAGGGTGATCTGCTCGCCGGCTTGGCCGAGAGCCGGGCGCCGCTTCCTTAGTGCCGGTTGAGGACGCGCTTGGCCTGGTTCAGAAGGCCCTGCACGGCTTTGCGGCCGAGAGGAGTCTTCGGCGCAGGCTCGGCGGGCGTTTCTTCGGCGGACTGGGCACGTGGCGCGGGGATCTCGCCGGCGATGGTTCCCGACTCGAGCGCTGAGGGCTCCGGCCGCGGTTCACCAGGCTGCGGCTGGGCGGCGCGGGCCGGGGTGGCCGCTGATCGCGCGGGGCCGGCGGCGTGTGCCGGAGCGCGACGGGGCTGGCGCGGGAGTTCGGGCTCCGGCTGGACTTGAACCTGCGGCTGAGGCTGGGGCTGCGGCTCAGCGTGAATCTGGCCCTGCGGAGGGAATTCACGATCGTGCGTGGGCTGAGGCTGAGACGGCGGCTCGGCGCGGAACTGCGGCTGCGCCCGAAACTGGCCCTGCGGCGAAGGTTCGGGCTGCGGCTCAGCCTGAACCCGCGACTGTGGCTCGGTGCGAGGCTGAGGCTCGGCCACAGGCCGCGGCTGCGCCCGAACCTCGCCCTGCGGCGAAAGTTCCGGCTGCGGCTCAGCCTGAACCCGCGACTGCGACACGATGCCAGGCCGAACCTCGGCCACAGGCTCCGGCTGCGCCCGAACCTCGCCCTGCGGCGAAAGCTCCGGCTGCGGCACAGCTTGAACCCGCGACTGCGACACGATGCCAGGCCGAATCTCGACCACAGGCCGCGGCTGCACCCGAACCTCGCCCCGCGACGAAAGTTCCGGCTGCGGCTCAGCTTGAACCTCCGGCTGCGACTCGATGCCAGGCCGAACCTCGGCCACCGGCTGAACCTCCGGCTGCACGTGGGACTGAGCCTGCACTTGCGGCTGGGACTCGACCGGCCGCGGAGCCTGCGCCCGGACCTGGTTCAGCGGCTGCTCCGACCCGAGCATCTCCGGCGTCACCACCGGCGTCATGAGCGGCGTGTGCGCGGCATCGGCGTTCGGCCGCGCCGGCTCCTGCGCCTCCGGGTAGCGGGCCAGCGGGTCGGCCTCCGCCGGCACCGCGCGGCTCCGCAGCAACCCCACGCACCCCAGCAGCCCGATCAGGCCGACGAGACCCCAAAACACCGTCATGACCGTCCTCCCTTTCCACGCTCCCACCTCGGATAGCCCGCCGCGCGGACCCCAACCGGACCACTACCCGTGTGAGTGACGGCTCAGCCCAGCTGCGGCACATCACCCGGGAACGAAATCGGCAGCTCGTACATCCCCCGCGCCGTCCGGCCACCACCCAGCCAGCCGTGGAAGTAGATGTGCCCGTCCACGACGTCGGCGCCGCCCGGGGCGTCCACCTTGGCGCCGAGCAGCTCCGTCGACAGGAACTGCGCGTCCGCCTTCACGAACGGCCCGGTGATCGTCGGCGCCGACGCGTAGCACGTGTGGTAGCCCGAACTCTGGAACGTGTCCGCCGAGTAGAACAGCAGGAAGCGGCTCGCGGTCTTCACCACCGACGGTGCTTCGACGACCGCCTTCTCCGCGTTCAGGTCGGCGCGCAGCAGCTCCGTTCGCGGGCCGGTGAGCGTGCGCCCGTCGGCCTCGACCTTCTGCAGCCAGATCGCCGCCGGCGCCCCCGTCGCGGCGCCGTCGCTCTTGTAGAGCAGGTAACGGGATCCGTCCGCGTCGAGGAACGTCTGTGGGTCGATGTCGCCGTGGTCCTCGGGCACGCAGACCAGCGGCTGGTCGCCGGCCGGGGTGTACGGCCCGGCCGCCGTGGCCGCGGTCGCGGCGCCGAGGCACATCTCGCCGCCCGCCGTCTTCGCCGCCGAGAAGTACAGGACGAAGGTGCCGTTCGGCAGCTGGGTGACGTCCGGCGCCCAGAACCCGCCGTCCGGCTTGGCCCACGCGGGAACGGCCCCGAGCGCGTCACCGGTGATGCGCCAAGGTCCTTCCGGCGCCGGCGCCGTCGCCACCGGGACCCGGCCCGAGCCAGTGCTCGTCGAGAACGCGAAATAGCCGCCCGGGGTCTTCACGACGTCCGGGTCGGGGAAGTCCTGGTTGATCAGCAGCCGTGGCTCGCCGACGGCCGAAGCCGCCGGGCAGACCGCGAACGCGGCCAGCAGCGCGATCACGGGAGCGAGCAGGAGGTGCTTGGTGCTCATAGGCGATTCTCTTGGCGGGAGGAGGAATCCGGCAGTGTCAAGGGGACGTGGTCACCGGGAAGCGTGCACTTGCCCGCGTGCCCGGATCGGGTGGATTCGGCCGCCCACCCGGGGGTAGCCGCCGTCGCATGCACGCAACGAAGGGCCGCGGCGCCTACCGCGCCGGCCACGCCGTCGGGGAAGCCGAAGGTGCGGCCACGCGCCAGGAGAAACCCCTGGGCACGCCGGGGAAGCCGCTCGATCGCCGGTCGCCGTTCTTCGCCGGGCTGACCGCCGCGGCCGGGGTGGTCGTCACGGTCGCGGTCGTCGAAGTCGTCCTCGCGGCGTCCGACGCGCTGCTGCTGATCGGCATCGCCTTCTTCATCGCGGTCGGGCTGGAACCGGTGACCGCCCGGCTCACCCGCCGGCTGCCCCGCGCGCTCGCCGCCGGCCTGGTCGTCGTGACCGGGGTGGCCGTCTTCGCCGCCGCCGTCGCCGGCGCCGCCGTTCCGCTGTCCGACCAGATCGGGCAGCTGCGTAACGGCGCGCCGCACTTCCTGGCGCTGCTGCGCGACCCCGGCACGCTCATCGGCCGCGCCAACGAAGCCTTCGGCCTGGAAGCCGCCCTCCGGGGCATCCACCTGACGGACGTGGCGAAGTCGCTCGCCGCCGTGCTCGGCGACGCCGCGATCGTCGTCGTGCTCAGCACGTACTTCGTCGCCGACTTCCCGCGGGTCCGCACGGCGCTCTACCGGCTGGCGCCCCGGTCGCGGCGGCCGCGCGTGATCCTGATCGGTGACGCCGTCTTCCGGAAGGTCGGCGCGTACCTGGTCGGCAATGTCGTGGTGTCGCTGATCGCCGGCGCCTTGACGTTCGCCTGGCTCTGGAGCTTCGGCGTGCCGTACCCGCTGGTGCTGGCCCTGCTCGTCGCCGTCCTCGACCTGGTACCCGTCGCGGGGTCGGTGGCGGCCGGGGCGGGCACCACCCTCGTCGCGCTGACGGTCTCGGTGCCCGTCGGCCTCGCGACCGCCGGCTTCTTCGTCGGCTACCGCGTGCTCGAGGACTACGTGCTGCTGCCGAAGATCGTCGGGCGGGCCGTGCGGATCCCGGCGCTCGTCACCGTCGTCGCGGTGCTGATCGGCTTCGAGCTGCTCGGCGTGGTCGGCGCGTTCGTGGCGGTGCCGGTCGCGGCGGCCGTCCTCCTGGTGGTGCGGGAAGTGGCCGTGCACCGGCTCGACCGGACGTGAAACCGCCGCGCGGGGGGCAACCGCGCGGCGGCTTCGACCAGGACCGGTCAGTTGTCCTGCGCGGTCCCGCCGTCGGAGATGGCACCGCTGGCGCAGTTGAACGGGGTCTCGCCCTCGGCGTCGTGCTCACCCGGGGAGAGCACCGGGACGCCGATGCCGTCGGCGACGTGCTGGACCGGCACCTGGACGCCGAGCACGTTGACGTTGTCGTCGCAGACGCCGCCGACCGCGTTCACGTTGTGCACCGCGTCGAGGTTCTGCACGTTGCCGAGGCCGACCTGGTCGCTGTGGTCGATCGGGTGCCCGCCGACGGTGATGCCGGTCGCGGACGCCGATCCGCCGAGCACCGCCATCCCGGCGGCGAGAGCGGTGGCGACGAAGCCGAGCTGCTTGATCACTTGAAGAACTCCTTATAGCGACCCACCGGACCGTCCGGTGGGAGATCGGGGAAGGCAGCCGCGCCCGGCTTCGGTTCGCCGGGCGGCGGCAAGTCGGTTAGGGTGCGGTTCACGCCGGGTGGGACCGGCGCACTTCTCCAGGTCGTGACCGGTCCCACCCGTGCCGGCGACGTCCGGCGTCGCGGCGGGCCCGGGACGCGGAACCGGAGTGTGCAGCTCGCTCCGCGTTCCGGGCCCGCGTCGCGACGTCGACGCGAATCGCCGGATTTCCGTGCCGGCCGCCGGCGTCCGCACACACAGCGGGCGGCGGCGGCACGGAAACTCAGTTGCCCTGGCTCGTGCCGCCGTCGGACAACGCGCTCGAGGCGCAGTTGTACGGCGCGTCGCCGCTGGCCTCGTGCTCGCCGGGCGACAGGACCGGGACGCCGATGCCGTTGAGCGACTCGCGGATCGGCACCTGGACGCCGAGGACGTTGACGTCGTTGCCGCAGAGGCCCGGCGTGATGTCGACGTTGTGCAGCACGTCGGTGTTGTTCAGGTTCACGAGACCGACCTGGCCCGAGTAGTCGTAGCCGCCGTGGTGGTGGCCGTGGTGGCCGTGCTCGTCCGGAGTGCCGGCGGCGGCGACGCCACCGGCCAGGAAAGCGCCCGCCGCGGCGGCGGCCGTGACGAAGCCGAGCTTCTTCAGCATGGATTTCTCCTCGATCGACAATTGCGTCGGATGGGGCGGCAGTGAAGGTGTGTTCTCCGCCTGGTGTGAGGGAAACGTACTGATGTCGCAGCACCGGTTCCACTCCATGCCACCATCGTGTGGGTGCCGCAAGCCCCTGACCGGCCTATCAGTGGTCCGATCGGGTTACGCGGATCTGTTTCCCCGCAACTCTTTGCCGACCATGGTGCGCCCGCATCGCTTGTCCGGCAAGAAAGATCCCGGGCACGCCGAAGAGCCCTGCGCCGCCGAGGTGAAGGCGGCGCAGGGCTGATCCGCGGTGGTTTCCTAGCCGGGCCAGGCCTCCGCTTCGGCGGTGAGGGCCGTGGTCACGTCGATCTCGCCCGACCGCACGCGCCACGCGAGCGAGCCGGGTCTGGGCTCGAGGAGGTGCCAACCTGTGACATCTTCGTCGGTGTAGCAAGGGTTTTCGTCGTCACCGATGCCGAGNGCCAGGCCTCCGCTTCGGCGGTGAGGGCCGTGGTCACGTCGATCTCGCCCGACCGCACGCGCCACGCGAGCGAGCCGGGTCTGGGCTCGAGGAGGTGCCAACCTGTGACATCTTCGTCGGTGTAGCAAGGGTTTTCGTCGTCACCGATGCCGAGCGCGGCGAAGTACTGCCGGGCGGGCCAGGTTTCGGGAACCCAGGCACGGGCCCAGCGCACGACGATGCGGGCGAGGTCGTTGCGGCCGTCCGCCGGGTGGATCAGGCGGTCGCCGGTGGTGCAGATCAAACGTGCGGAGAAGGTCGCGCCCAGCGGGGCGACCACGAGCTGACTGTTCATTACTCCCCCGGGTCCACGGCAGTGGACGGTGTTTTCCCGAATACGGATGCGCACCAGCGCGAAAAGGGGAAGGACGCCGGTGGCGGACGCACGCGTCCTTCCCCGGCTCCTGCTTGAACCTTCGGCCATTCTACAAACGGCTTCCGGGCGCGGGAAACCGGGTCGCGTCGCCCGTTCCCGTGACAGCGGGTGTGAACGCGGGTGACCGGGGTACGCGGCCGGTGACCGTCGACCCGAACGAAAGGAAGAAACGAAATGAGCCGAACGGCGCGAAAACTCCTGGCCGGCACCACCGCGGCGGCCGCCATCGCACTGACCGGGGCTTTTCCGGCCTCGGCGGCGCCCGCCGACCCGCCATTCACGGCGCAGGACGACAACAATGACAACACCGTCCATGACGACAACGACGACAACGGTTTGTGGGGCCTGCTCGGGCTGGTCGGGTTGCTGGGCTTGGCCGGCTTGGCGCGACGCGGGCCGAAGTCCGAGGCCATGGCGGGGTATCCCGCCGCGGGACGGACTCCGCGACCCGAGGTGGCTCCGCACGGGGAGCCGACCGCGCGGGCCGGGCAGGCGCCGCCGATGAACACGTACCCGCCCGCCGAGCCGCGACGCAACCCGCCGGGCGCCTGAGGTTCGGGCCGGGACCCGGGAGATCCGGCGGAGCGGTCGAGCCCGCCGGTTTCCCGAGGTCTCGGCCGGGGCGCGACACCGCAGCCGGATTCGCCGGGCGCCAAGCGGACGCCCATTGTCCCACGGCCGGTTCCGCCGGTTTCCGGAGGTTCCGGCCGGGGCGCAATACTGTAGCCAGACTCGGTCGCGGCCGTGCACGCAGCCACGGCGCCGGCGCCGAACCCACCGGTCTTCCGAGGTCTCGGCCGCGGCCAGTCACGTGCGTCGCCGCCGAACCCACCGGTCTCCCGAGGCCTCGGCCGCGCCCAGCCACGCGCGTCGCCGCCGAACCCACCGGTCTCCCGAGGCCTCGGCCGCGCCCAGCCACGCACGCAGGCGCCGAACTCGTCGATTTCCTCAAGCCTCGGCCACACCCAGCCACGCACGCCGCGGCCGAACCCACCGGTTTCCTCAAGTCTCAGCCACGCCAGGCCAGATGCGGCGGCAGGATCGGCCGGGCCGGCGCCGCCAAGCGCGTCGGCACGGCCGAGCGCGGCGGGACCCTTCTCGCACACCGCTTCCGGTGGCCGAGTTCCCCTCGCGCGCCGCACCTGATCCCCTCTTCTCCCGCACAGAACGTCCCGGCACCACCAGGCGCCGGGACGTTCTGCGTTTTCGTGTTCTCCGAATGGCGCCCAGTTGTCAGGTCTCGGCACCGAGGAGGCCGCCGGAGGACCGGAAACCGATCCCGGCGGCCGCCACCCAGATTAGCGAAGCGCTCAGTGCGCAAGAAGTGCTTTTGCGTCGTAACCTTCTTAAGAGTGGCTTTCCGGCCGTAGGCAAATGCGCATGGTTACCCATTAATTCTCCCGACAAACCTCACAATCGGGTGAAACTCGCGTGCCACGCGAGAACCACCCCAGTCATACCTTCCGTGAAGAAACCCGGCCCATTTCAGCCGTTCATCGTAACCGACCCTCACCAACGAGTGATGCGGTCACGATAAGTGACCAGGGCGCGGAATTGTCGATCACCGGCTTCACGCGAACTTGATGTTTGTTCCGCGGTTCCCGAGCCGCCGTGCACCGAGCGGAATCGGCGGATCAGCCGAGGTCAGGGGATCCGCTCGCGGTAATCGCCGCACGCGATCACCATGATCTCCAGTCGGTATCGGAATTCCGGAGGAGTACGACATGAAAAGTGCACTGGCCCGGGCGGTCACGGTTTTCCTCACCGCGACGGCGGTGACCCTGACCGGGGTGGGCGTGGCGTCGGCGGGCGGACCCGGCGGCAGCGGCTCGTCGAGCACGACGAGCGCGGCGGCCCAGGTCCAAACGCTGCGCGACCAGCTGGTCTCGCGAGCGGACAACGGCGACGTCGCCGGCACGCGGGTCACCCTGACCGACCTCGATCCGGTCCTCACGGATCTGGCGCAGGGCAAGCGGTACACCATCCAGGCCGAAACCCGCGACAAGGCGGCCACGGCCCAGCAACAGACCACCGAAGCACGCGAAGGCGTCGACCGGCTGGCTGCGGACCTGAAAGCCCGCCAGAGCCTCCCGCCGGTCTCCGCGCTCCTCAACGCGTTGCTGCAGCGCGTGCTGATCTCGCTGTCCGCTCTCGTGAACGACCTTCTCGGCGGGCTGCCCGTCCCGATCGGCTAGGGAACGATCGGAACCCCGGACGGACAGCCGGCGATGGCCCGGTGCGGCTCACCTCCCCGCACCGGGCTTTCGTCGTCTTCGCCGAACTCGCGCAAAAGCCCGGTGCGGATTCCGCACCGGGCTTTTGCGCCGCTGCCGCTATTCGTAGACGACGTAGGCGGGCACCGGGGTCAGCGCCAGCACCTCCGCGGGGGTCATCAACGCCGCGCCGCGACGGGTGTCCTCGTCGAAGAACAGTTTGAACCCGGGCCGCACGTGGTCCGGCCGGGTCGTCATGAGCGTCTTCCACGTCGCCTTCTTGGCCGCCGCCGAGCCGATGCCGTCGACGACCTTCACCGGTGCGACACCGGGGTGCGCGAGCAGGAGCTCTTCGTCGCGCACCACGGACGACGCCACCTGGTGGTACACCATGACCTTGGCGGGCAGGCGGTGCGCTTCGGCCAGGCCGCCGAGGTAGCGCGCGACGCCGTCGAGCTCGTCCCCGGTCGTGCGGCCGAACTTCTTCCCCGGCACCACACCCGGCTCCACGGCCCACTCGGGGTCGAGCGCGACGCCGACGTCCGGTTCGGTCAGCCAGCGTTCGTACGCCTGCACCTCCGGCAGGAAGTCGGCGCGGCCGGGCTGGATGTTCAGCAGCAGCAAGCCGTTCAGGGCCCGGGCGGCGTCGAGGTAGTCCCGCACGGTCTCCTCCGTGCAGCGGCTGCGGTACATGCCGTCCTCGCCGGGCGAGCGGTGCACAGTGGTCGCGATCAGCTCGACGACCGGGGTGACCGGCCGGCCCGCCGGGAAGGCACGGATCCGCTGGCGCAGTTCGCGGCTCGCCGCCGCCAGGTCGCCGGTCATCCGGCCGAGCGCCGGCGACCCGGGCGCTCCGCAGAAGCCGACGAGCAGATTCTTCTCAAGAGGGTTCGGCGGTGGCGTCGGCGGGGCCGGCGTCGCGGTGACCGGCACGGCGAGGGCTCTGCCCGCCCGGCGCGCGCCGCACGCGCTCGTCGCCAGACCCGCGAGAGCGGCGATGAGGACCAGACGTCGATCGAGGGTACGTTCGGCGGCGGACGCCGTTTTCGGGACCATCGCAGGGAAATACCCGCCGTGATCTTCGCGCAAACGCTGTCCGCGACGATCACCGCATCGTGCCCGAGGCCGTTTCGTGACCAGGCCCGCGGCCTGCGGAAACGTGGATTTTCAGCCCGTGGCAGGGAATCCCCCGCTCACCCGACCCGGTGGGCCGGGCCGCGCCGCGGCGGCAACGCCCCCACACTCCCCCCATGCGTAGCCTTTTCCGGTTCGGTGCAGGGTTCGCGGCGGTGGCCGCCGTGACGGCGTGCGGCGGTCCGGCGCCCGTCGAGACCCCGGCGCCCCGGCCGGCGCCCGTCGCCGCCACGCCCAGCCGCGTCACGCCCGCGTCCGCGCGCCAGATCGGTGCCGACGAGCTCGGGCGGGTGCCGGTCCTGATGTACCACCGGATCGTCGAGCGGCCGCGGTCGGTGTACGACCGCACGCCGGCGGACTTCACCGCGGAGCTCGAACGGCTGGCGGCGGAGGACTACGTCCCGGTGACGACGGCCGACCTGGTGTCCCGCCGGCTCGACCTCCCGGCCGGCGCGCACCCGGTGGTCCTGACCTTCGACGACGGCGACCCGAGCGTGTTCGCCCTGACGCCGCAGGGACAGCCCGCGCCGGGCACGGCCGTGCGGATCCTCATGGACGTCGCGGCGGCGCACCCGCGGTTCCGCCCGGTGGCTAGCCTCTACGTCAACGAGCACCCGTTCGGGACGCCGGACGACGGGCCGGCGTTGCGCTGGCTGGCCGCCCACGGCTTCGAGATCGGCAACCACACGCGGCACCACACGAACCTGCGCACGGCGTCGGAGAGCGAGGTGACGGCGGCGATCACGGAGGAGGACGCGGCGATCCGCGCGACCGGTTACCAGCCACGGACGTTGGCGCTGCCGTACGGGACGCACCCGCGGCGCGCGGAGTCGGCGTTGCGGGGGCCGGGTTATTCGTACGAGGGCGCGCTCCTGGTGGGAGCCGGGCCGGCGCCTTCGCCGTGTTCGGACGGCTTCGATCCGGGGGCGATCCCGCGGATCCGGTCGCAGTCGAGTGGCAAGGAGGCGGAGTACGGATCGTCCCACTGGCTCGACGTGCTGGCCGCCCCGGACGGCCACCGCTACACGTCCGACGGCGACCCGTCGACGGTGGCGTACCCCCGGTCGGCGGCGGCCCCGGGCCCGGCGTGCGCGAGCGTGGGCCTTGCCTACTGAACCGGCGCGCGTCGATTGGCTGCCCCAGCCCCGCCCCCGGCCGCGGGCGGTCCGCCCCGTGGAGGAGGAAGCCCCGGCAGTGGGAGTGCCGCGGGCGCGCCGCCGGCTGCGGTTCCGTCGGGCGGGAGCGGTTCCCCGGCCGCGGTCGCCGGAGCCGGGTACGCCTCTGGAGGCACCGCGACGGCCCATTCCGGTCGAACCACCGGCGACGGCGGCGCAGCTGCCGCCGCGCGTAGAGCCGGCGACGGAACCACTGCGGCAGCAGGTAGTCGAGCCGGCGGCCGCCGCGCACCCGATCCCGGCAACGCAGGCGACCCCGCCGACCGAACCCCCAGCCACGCCCGCGATCGCGCCGATCGAACCAGCACCCCCGACGGCACCGCCGGGCACCACGAGCAAACCCACACCCGCACACCCAATCCCAGCAAC
>NZ_JBDLYJ010000017.1:0-160683 GCF_051337345.1 Amycolatopsis sp. MEPSY49
AGCGCGGCCGATCCGGTCGCCCGCATGTCATGAACGGGTCGTTCACCTCGTCAGACGACATGAACGACCCTTTCATGACATCGCCGCGAGGCCGGGCAGACCGCGCGGCCACGACTTTGCCGGAGCAACCCCCACTCAAGCCGAGTTGTCCACAGCCCAACCCACCTGTGGACAACTCAGAGCAACTCCAGCAAGAACGGCAATTCCTGCGGCGCATACCAAGCCAATTCATGGTCCTCGGCATCCCCCAGAGTGAACTCCGCGTCCGGATCCCCCAGATCCGCCGCGTCGATCACCGCCGCGGCCGCCGCCACCGCGTCGGCCGCCTCCGCCGCGTCCACGTGGATCGCCGCCACCGCCGACAACGGGATCGGGCCGCCGATGCGGACCACCGGTGCGTCCAGATCCGGCCGCAGCGTCACCCCGGAAACGTCCGCCGAGATCACCACCCGCCGCGGCTCGCCCTTCTCCTCCGCCGCGATCAAGCGCAACGAGGCCCGGGCCGCGTCCAGCAACGCCGCGTACTCCAGCTCCTCGTCCGAACCGCTCACGTACGCCTCGCGCAACGCCGGCGTCAACGCGAACGCCGTTCCGCTGCGGGCGCGGAACTCCCCCGAGGATTCGAGGTCGCGAAGCATCGCGATGGTCGCAGGCAGATAGACCCTCACCAGTGCGCACCCTTCAGCTCTTCCAGGGACTCTTCGATCATCCCGGCCACGAGGTCCACGTCGAAGGCGGCCTTGCGGTCGCCGTTCAGTCCGAAGTAGACGCCACCGTGGTAGGACGTCACCCCGATCGCCAGCGCCTGGGTGCGCATCAGCGGCATGACCGGGAACATCTCGACCAGTCTGGCCTCTCCCGCGTACATCGGCACCTGCGGGCCCGGTGAATTCGTCACCATGACGTTGAAGATGCGCCCGGACAGCGACCCCGCCGCCCGCGCGCCGAGTGAATGGAGCGTCGCCGGGGCGAAGCCGCCCACCTTGAGCAGCCCGCGCGCCGTCACCGGACGGCCCGAGTCGAGGTGCTCGGCCATCGCGTGCCCGATGTGCTGCAGCCGCAGCACCGGGTTCGGCTCGCCGACCGGCAGGTCCACCAGGTACGCCGCCACCTGGTTGCCGACCAGCGCCGGGGTCGAGTACTCCGCCGTCTCCGCGTCGCGGACCGCCAGCGGCACCAGCGCGCGGATCGTCGTCGTCGGCGTCAGCTGCTCCTCGCGCGAAAGCAGCCACTCGCGCAGCGCGCCCGTGATCGCCGCGAGGACGACGTCGTTGACCGTGCCGCCGTGCGCCGCGCGGATCTTGCGGAAGTCCTCCAGCCGCGTGCGGACCACCGAGAACACGCGGCCGCCGGACACCCTGACGTTCAGCGGCCCGGTCGGCGCCGGCTTCACCAGCGTGCGCAGCGTCGTCGCGACCCCGCCGACGGTCTCGGCGAACTTGCCCGCCGCCGCGAACGCGTCGTTCGCCGCCGACCGGACGTTCTCCACGACCTCGCCCGGCCGCTGGACGCCCTCGCTGACCGCGTCCAGCACCAGCTGCGTGCGGCTCGGCTCGCGCCGCGGCGTCCAGATGTCCTCGAACGGCTCCGGCTCGGCCGGCGTCGGGTCGAGGATGAGCTGGCCGAGCTCGATCGTGCCGACACCGTCCACAACGGACTGGTGCGTCTTCGTCACCAGCGCGATCCGGTCGCCGGCCAGTCCCTCGATGAAGTACGCCTCCCAGAGCGGCCGCTCCGGCGCCAGCCGGCGGGACATCAGGCGCGCGACCAGGTCGAACAGCTGCTCGTCGCTGCCCGGCTGGGGCAGGGCCGAGCGCCGGACGTGGTAGTTCAGGTCGAAGTCGACGTCGTCCACCCAGACCGGCCGCGCCAGGTGACCCGGCACCTCCGCCACGCGCTGGCGGTAGCGCGGCAGGTACGCCAGCCGCGCGCCGACGAGGTCGAGCAGCTGCGCGTAGCTGAACCCGGAGCGCGGGCGCTCGAAGATCGCCACCCCGCCGACGTGCATCGGCGTCGCGTGGTCCTCGACGTAGAGGAACGAGGCGTCCAGCGCGGAAAGGCGGTCGGGCATGAGCCGATCGTCGCACAGTGCGAGACTGCCCGGTGTGGGTGATGAGTCGACGATCTCGCCGAAGGATCGCTTTCTTACGGTGTACGGCCGGAAGCCGGTGCTCGAAGCGCTGGCCGACGCCGGCCTGCGCGTGGACAAGGTGATCCTCGCCGACACCGCCCGCGGCCCCGGCGCCGCGGAGATCCAGCGCGCTGCGAAGGACGCCGGCGTGCCGGTGCAGCGCGCCAGCGCGCACCGGGTCAAGGTGCTCGCCGGCAACGGCAAGCAGGACCAGGGCGTGCTCGCCGACGTCGTCGCGCCACGGATGCGCGCGCTTTCGGCGGCGCTGGCCGACCGGCGGCCGCCGTCGCGGGTGCTGCTGCTCGACGGCATCACCACGCCCGCGAACGTCGGCATGATCCTGCGGACGGCGACCGCCGCCGGACTGGACGGCGTGATCGTGCCCCGGCGCGGGGTCGCGGCGCTGGACCCGCTGGTGGTCAAGGCTTCGGCCGGCGTCGCCTTCCGCGCGCCGGTGCTGCGGTGCGGCTCCGCGCGCGAAGCCGCCGAAATGCTCAGCGAAGCCGGCTACGGCCTTTACGCGCTGGGCGCGTCGGCCCGCACGACCGTGTTCGACGTCGACCTGCCGCAGCGCGCCGCGTTCGTGCTCGGCGGCGAGACGGCCGGGGTCGGCGCCGAAGTCGGCGAGCTCGTCACGGAATGGGTGTCGATTCCCATGCCGGGTGACGTCGAGTCGCTGAATGTCTCAGCCGCGGCGGCGGTCCTGTCGTTCGAACTGGTCCGCCGCGCCCGCTGACCCTCACCGGTCCGGGAAAAGCACGTCGAGCTCGGTGAGCGTTTCCCCGACCGACCGGTGGTGCACGCCGACCATGCCCGCCTGCACGGCGCCGCGGATGTTCGCGGCGGAGTCGTCGACGAACGCGCAGCGCACGGCGGGCAGGCCGAGCCGCTCGGCCGCGATGAGGTAGACCGCCGGATCCGGCTTGGCCACCCCGACCTCACCGGAAAACACGAGGGCGTCGAAATAGTCGAACATCGTGTTCTTGACCTCGTCCGACGCCCCGGGGGCGTTCGACAGCAGCGCGGTGCGGACGCCTCGCTCGCGCGCGGCCGCCAGGTAGTCGTAGAAGCGGCCGGCGTCGGGATCCGTGAGAACTCCGGCGAAATCGACCAATAACCCCTTCAGCACCCGGCACACCATAGCCGGGGCGGCGACGCGTTGTCTCGCATAGCGCAACAACGCGACCCGGCGCTTACCGCACGTACTCGGGCGAATCCACAGCTTCGGCGGTTCTTTGCCGAATCGGGCGATTCCCGTCGCCTTTCCGGCCGGTTCCCGCCTCTAAGCACCGGCGACGGCGAAATGCCGCGCCCGGGAGGGGAGGAAATGTCCGAGGAACACCGCGTGAGAACGCTGATCCACGCCGAAGTACCGCGCCGCGCCGAGCGGCCGCCGGCGGTGCCCCCGCACGGAAACCGCGGGGGTGACGCCCGGTGGCCGACGCCGAGGCAGTTCGAGGCGAGCGAGGTGGGCCGGCTGCTGGCCATGCTGCTGGAGGCGTACGACGGGCGCCGCCCGGTGCCGCAGATCCGCGGGCTGGTGGCCCCGGAGGTGTACGCGGGCCTGAGCGGGCCACGGGGGACGCGGCCGCGGCACCGGTTGTGCCGGGTCCACACGTGCACGCCGGCGCCGGAGGTGATCGAGGCGTGCACCCGCGTGGAGGCGGACGGCCGGTCGTTCGCACTGGCGGCCCGCTTCACGCGCACCCCGGCGGGGTGGCAGTGCGTGCGGTTCGCCCTGCTGAAGCCGAGCCGTCCGGACCGGCGGGCGAACCGCCAGGCGGCGGCGTGAGACCCGCCCGCTCGGCCCGCGCACCGCCGGACCCGAGCGCCCCAAGGCGGCCTTCGGTGCGTCTCACGCACCGAAGGCCGCCTTGGGTGCGTGAGACGCAACCAAGGCCACATTGGGGCGCTCGGGTCGTGAGTGGTGAGTGGGGGTTCCGGCCCTATTTTCCGCTCGCGACCGGCAGCGTTGCCAAGCCGCGCAGAGTCGTGGTCGCGTTCCAACTCGGGTCGCCCGCCAACCGCAACCCCGGCAACCGGTGCGCCAGCTCGCGGAACGCGATGCGGCCCTCCAGCCGCGCCAGGGGTGCGCCCAAGCAGAAGTGGATTCCCTGGCCGAACGCCAGATGCCGCCCCGGCACCCGCGCTGGGTCGAACGACTCCGGGGCCGGGCCGGTCGCCGGGTCGCGGTTGGCCGCTCCGATCAGGACGATCACCTGGCTGCCCGCCGGCACCGCGACGGACCCCAAAGACGTGTCCCGCAACGCTGTCCGGGCGGTCAGCTGGACCGGGGAGTCGTAGCGGAGCACTTCCTCCACCACCCGCGAGGGATCCGCCGCGTCGACACCGCCGTTGCGCAGCAGCGCCAGCACTCCGTTGCCGATCAGGTTCGTCGTCGTCTCGTGGCCGGCGATCAGCAGCAACGTCAACGTCACCAGCAGCTCGCCCTCGCTGAGCACGTCGCCCGCGTCCGACACCGCCACCAGCGCCGACAGCAGGTCCTCGCCGGGCTCGCGCCGCCGCTCGTCCGCCAGCTCACGGAAGTACGCGACGAACGACTGCCGCGCCTTCACCGCCGGCTCGATCGTGTCCGGGTGCTGCAGGAACGGCGGGTCCAGCGCCCGCGCCATCGCGTGCGACCACGCCGCGAACCGCTCGCGATCGTTCAACGGCACGCCCAGCAGTTCCGCGATCACCTCCACCGGCAGCGGCTTCGCCAGCGACGTCATCACGTCGAAGGACCCGCCCACGCCGTCGAGGAGCGACGCGGTGATCTGCTCGATCCGCGGTGTCAGCCGCTCGACCATCCGCGGCGTGAACGCCTTCGCCACCAGCCGCCGCAGCCGCGTGTGGTCGGGCGGGTTCAGCGACAGGAACGCCCGGACCACGCGTCCCGACTCGTCGACCGGCTGGTCCGGAAGCCGGTCCGCGGGATCCAGGTACTCCGGTTCGGGGTGGCCGAACGCCGGGTCGCGCAGCACCTGCGTCGCCTCGGCGAAGCCGCTGACCGCGAACATCCGCTCGGCCAGCTCCGCGACGGGAAAGCGTTCGCGCCAGCGCCGGTACGCCGGGTACGGGTCCGGCCGCCGCTCGGCGGCGAACAGCGCGAAGAACTCCTGCGGATCCACCAGCTTGCTCCCCGTCACACAAAGGGGCCGGGGTGCGTGCACCCCGGCCCCGGAAAACCACGTCAGCGACGCGGGCCCTTCTTGCCCTTCTTCTGGGCGTCACGCTGCGCGGCGCGACGGTCCCGGCGGGTCCCGCCGGCGCCACCGCCCGCGGCCTGCGCCCCGCCCTCGGCGTGGGACTCGACTTCGCCGTCTTCGCCCGGGCCGGACAGCGTCATGCCCGGCTGCTGGCCACCGCCGCCGAGGCCCTTGCCGCGCAGCGCTGCCGGGACGGAGTCGGTGTCGGTCGTCGGCGGCTGCGGCGGCGCCGGCCGCGCGTGCCGCCCTTCGGCCGCCTGGCCGTTGCCCGAAGCGACGCCCGTCGGCACCGCGGCCGCGGCCTCCGCCGGCGGCGCCTCCGCCCGCTCGACCTGCAGGTTGAACAGGAAGCCGACGGCCTCCTCCTTCAGCGAGTCGAGCATCGCGCGGAACATGTCGAAGCCCTCGCGCTGGTACTCGATCAGCGGGTCGCGCTGCGCCAGCGCCCGCATGCCGATGCCCTGCTTGAGGTAGTCCATCTCGTAGAGGTGCTCGCGCCACTTGCGGTCGAGGACCGTCAGCATCACCTGGTGCTCCAGGGTCCGCATGCCGTCCGGGCCGACGAGCGCGTTGATCTCCGCCTCACGCTTGTCGTAGGCGTCGCGCGCGTCCTGGACGAGCGCCTCGCGCAGCGAGTGCTCGTCGAGGTCGCCGTCCTCCATCAGGTCGTCCCACTCGATGCTGACCGGGTAGAGCTGCTTCAGCGCCGACCACAGCTTCTCGTGGTCCCAGTCCTCGGCGTACCCGTTGGCGGTCGCACCGTCCACATAGGCGTTGACGACGTCGACGAGCATGCCCTCGATCTGCTCGCGCAGGTTCTCGCCGGCGAGGACGCGGTGGCGCTCGGCGTAGATCACCTTGCGCTGCTCGTTCATGACCTCGTCGTACTTGAGGACGTCCTTGCGCTGCTCCATGTTGATCTGCTCGACCTGGGTCTGCGCGCTCTTGATGGCCTTGGAGACCATCTTGTGCTCGATCGGCACGTCGTCGGGCAGCCGCATGGTCGTCATGACGCGCTCGACCATGGTCGCGTTGAAGCGGCGCATGAGCTCGTCACCGAGCGAAAGGTAGAAGCGGGACTCGCCCGGGTCGCCCTGCCGGCCGGAACGACCGCGGAGCTGGTTGTCGATGCGGCGCGACTCGTGCCGCTCGGTGCCCAGCACGTAAAGCCCGCCCGCCTCGCGGACCTCCTCGGCCTCGGCCTTCGACTCCGCCTTGACCTGCTCCAGGACCTCCGGCCAGGCGGCCTCGTACTCCTCGGAGTGCTCGACCGGGTCCAGGCCGCGCTCGCGCAGCACCTGGTCGGCGATCAGGTCGGGGTTGCCGCCGAGCACGATGTCGGTACCGCGGCCGGCCATGTTCGTGGCGACCGTGACGGCGCCCTTCTGGCCGGCGCGCGCGACGATCAGCGCCTCGCGGTCGTGGTGCTTCGCGTTCAGCACCTCGTGCGGGACGCTCAGCTTGACCAGCAGCTTCGACAGGTGCTCGGACTTCTCGACGCTCGTGGTGCCGACGAGGACCGGCTGGCCCTTCTCGTGCCGCTCGGCGATGTCCTCGGCGACGGCCTCGAACTTGGCCTGCTCGGTCTTGTAGATCAGGTCCGCCTGGTCGACGCGGACCATCGGCCGGTTCGTCGGGATCGGCACCACACCCAGCTTGTAGGTCTGGTGGAACTCCGCGGCCTCGGTCTCGGCCGTACCGGTCATCCCGGCCAGCTTGTCGTAGAGGCGGAAGTAGTTCTGCAGCGTAATCGTGGCCAGCGTCTGGTTCTCGGCCTTGATCTCGACCTTTTCCTTGGCCTCGATCGCCTGGTGCATGCCCTCGTTGTAGCGGCGGCCGACCAGGATGCGGCCGGTGAACTCGTCGACGATCATGACTTCGCCGTTGCGGACGATGTAGTCCTTGTCGCGGTGGAAGAGCTCCTGGACCTTCAGCGCGTTGTTCAGGTACCCGACCAGCGGCGTGTTCGCGGCCTCGTACAGGTTCTCGATACCGAGCTGGTCCTCGACGAACCGGACGCCCTTCTCGGTGACGGCGACGGTGCGCTTCCGCTGGTCGACCTCGTAGTGGTACTTCGAGTTGATCAGGTTCGCCTTCTCGGTGCGCTCCCGCGACCCCATCGTGGTGGTGTCGATGCCCTGCATCAGCGGGGCGAGGCGGGCGAACTCGACGTACCAGCGCGACGACTGGTCGGCCGGGCCCGAGATGATCAGCGGCGTCCGGGCCTCGTCGATGAGGATCGAGTCGACCTCGTCGACGATGGCGAAGTTGTGCCCGCGCTGCACGCAGTCGTCGAGGCTCCACGCCATGTTGTCGCGCAGGTAGTCGAAGCCGAACTCGTTGTTCGTGCCGTAGGTGATGTCGGCGTTGTACTGGGAGCGCCGCACGTCCGGCTGCTGCTCCGACAGGATGACGCCGACCTCGAGGCCGAGGAAGCGGTGGATGCGGCCCATCCACTCCGAGTCGCGCTTGGCGAGGTAGTCGTTCGTCGTGACGACGTGGACGCCCTTGCCCGGGATGGCGTTGAGGTAGGCGGGGAGGACGCAGGTGAGCGTCTTGCCCTCACCGGTCTTCATCTCGGCCACCTGGCCGAGGTGCAGCGCCGCGCCGCCCATCAGCTGGACGTCGAAGTGGCGCTGGCCGAGCACCCGCTTGGCCGCCTCCCGGACGACCGCGAAGGCCTCCGGCAGCAGGTCGTCGAGGGATTCGCCATCGCCGTTCCGCTTGCGGAACTCGTCTGTCTTGGCCCGCAGCTCGGCGTCGGTCAGGTCCTTGACGTCGTCTTCGAGGGTGTTGATGTGATCGGCGATGTTGCGCAGCCGCTTCACCATCTTGCCCTCACCCGCGCGGAGCAGGCGGTTCAGCACCATCCGGTCGACCTCACTAGCTGAATATGAGCACGCCCAGGCCGGTCCCGGGCAGGTTCTCCCGCGGTGGCGGCCGTGTTCGGCGCCACCTTCCCACCCCCATCGTAGGGAACGGTGGCCGTCGTGTGCACACGCCGTACGTCCTGAGAACCTTATTCAGCCGTCGGCCGGCGCGAATGTCACCGCGGGCGGGCGGCCTGCGGTCCGTAGCGCCGACCTAACCAGAATAAGGTTCTGACATGCGGATGGCCCGCACGCGAGCCGCGTGCGGGCCATCCGGCGGGCCTCCTTGGACCGGCTCAGCCGAGCCGGATAACGCCGTAGTCGAAGCCTTTCCGCCGGTAGACCACGCTGGGCCGGCCCGCTTCGGAGTCGTTGAAGAGGTAGAAGTCGTGGCCGACCAGCTCCATCTCGTAGAGAGCCTGGTCCACCGTCATGGGCTCCGCGGTGTGCTGCTTCTCGCGAACGACGCGACCGGGCTGGTGACCCAGGTCGTCGTCGGCCCAGCTCTGCTGCTGGGGCAGGTGTATCTCGTCGGCGCTCGCGAAGCCGTTCGCCTGCGGTTCCGGTGCTTCGAGCACCGCGGTTCCCGCGACGGGACTGGCCGCGGCCGGGGCTGCGCCACCCGGCAGTGCCGAGGTCGCTTCGGCGACCGATTCCGGGCGGCTGCGGCCGTAGTGCACGCGCCGCCGGTCGTGTGTCCTCCGCAGCCGGTTTTCCAGCTTGGTGACTGCGGAATCGAGCGCTGCGTAGAAGTCGGCGGCACACGCTTCAGCGCGTACGGCCGGGCCCCGCCCCTTTCCGGTGATTTCGACGCGCTGGCAGCTCTTGGCCTGGCGCCGGTTGGGTTCGTGGAACAGCTCCACGTCGTACCGGATGACTTTCCTGTCGTAGCGCTCGAGCCGGGCCAGCTTTTCGCTGACAAGCGCCCGATAGTGGTCGGGCACCTCCACGTTGCGGCCCTTGACGACGATATCCATACACGACCTCCCTCGCTTCGATGACTGCGAGCTGTTGAGTTCACACACGGCGCCGGTATTGCGGGGACGTAAGCCCGATCGCGGGCTGAGAAGGAACTCGGGAGCGGTTCACGACGTCTCGTGCCGGGAGCCCGAGCGCGGACTCAGCGCACCTCCGGCGCCAGGGACATGGGCTCGTCACCTCCCTGCCTGCGGGGATTGCTGATTGCGGTGCACGTTAGCTTCCTCACGCCCGGAGCAACAGCCCCCGAGCCGGGGGATGTCGAGGAATGAGACTCCGTCACGCCACGCAGTGAGCGGAGGGTGAACACCGGAAAACACCCGCTGGTCGGAGGCGCCGCCGTTGTCGCGCTTTCACACGGACGGCGCAGCGCCGGCTGCTGGTGGACGCCGAGGGTGACGGCCAGGTTCCCGGTAGCCGCCACTCCGGTGGAGTGGTGTGGCGGCCAGGTGGTCTTGATCGACACCCTCATGCCCGGACAACGGCCGGGAGGCCGGGTGCGTTCCCGGCGGATGTCACTCGTGTAGGTGACGTGCCGGTTCACCCGGGGGCGGGTGAAGTGAGGGTTGGCCGGGCGCGGACGCGGGTGGTGGCTTCGGTTGCGGTTGTCGGGGTTGGGCGGCGGGCCGGTGAGTTCACACTGGGCAATTTCTGTTGGCGTGGGAGCACTTTTGCCGATCATGGCACGCCGGCCGAGCAGCGCGGGCCGGATGAGAACACCGCGACCAGCGCGGGCGCACTCCGCCGGACACGGCACGCCATCCGGGCCGGCACCGCGGGCAATCCGCGGCCGCAACCGCAGCCCGCCCGGAATTCACCCGGCCGCGAGCAAAGTCAAAACCGCCGCCACCTCGATCCCCTCCGCCGCCAGAGCCCGCACGCAAGCCGCGGCGGTGGCTCCCGTCGTGATCACGTCGTCCAGCACCACCACCGGCATCCCCGGCGGCGGCCGCCCCGCCTCGCGGAACCGCAGCCGCCCCGCCAAGTTCGCCGCCCGCGCCGCGCGGTCCAACCCGACCGCGTCCCGCGCGCCACCCGCCAGCTCCAACGCCGGAGCCACCGCGACCTCGAACCCCCACCCGGCCAGCACGGAAGCGGCCGCGGCAGCCAGCAGCTCGACGTGCGGACCTCCGCGCACCCGCGCCGCCGACCGGCGGCTCGGCGCCGGAACCAGACACAGCGCGGCACCCGGAACGGGCAACACCACCAAAGCCCGAGCCAACGCCAATCCCAATGGAACGGCCAAATCCCGCCGCCCGCGTTCCTTGAACGCGATCAGCAACCGGCGCCCCACCCCGCGGTACCGGGACAGCGCGAACACCCGCGCCAGCCCCGCCACCGGCACCCGCACGACTTCGGACACCGAACCCCACACCGCCGCGCACCGGTCACAGCACGGCACCCCACGGGCCCCGCAGCCGGCGCACCGGGCGGGGATCAGCAGATCGAGCAACACCACACGGACAGTGTCCCCGGCACCACCGACAGTTTCCGAAATCAGCCCGGGTAGAAGGGATCCGCGTCCTTCATCGAGTGGTTCTGCGGCCGCCACACCTCGCCCAGCACCGACGCCGTCCACAGGCCGCTCGCGTCCGCCACCACGATCGGGCGGCTCGGGGCCGCCGTCACGCCGTGGACCTGGGGCGTCAGGTTGGAGCTGTTGAACGCGTCCATCCGCTGGCCGTCCACCGTCACGCGGACCACCGGCTGGGACGTCGACTTCGTCGCCGCCACCAGCATGTCCTGGGCCAGCCAGTCCACGTCGACGACGTCCTTGAGGTCGTGCGGCTGCAGCAGCCTCGGCTCGCGCAGGGCCACCGAGTCACCACTGCCGGTCACCGACGCCACCCACAGCTGGCCGTTCACCACGGCCGCCACACGGGCGCCGTCGCGGGAAAACCGCAGCTCGGTGATGTCGCCCTGCTGGATCAGGTCCGTCGCGTTGACCGACAGCGCCGTCCACTGGTTGTTCTGGTTGACCACCATCCGGCCGATCGACGCCTGGTCGACGACCGTCCACACCTCGCCGGTGCCCGGCCGCCACGTCGGGCGGCTCAGCGTCGTCCCGCCCAGGTTGACCAGCGCCAGGTCGTGGCCCAGGTCGCCGATCCGGAGGCGGACCTTGTCGCCGTCGCGCTCCACCACCGCCAGGCGCTTGCCGTCGATCGACTGGGCCGCGCTCACGACGTCGTAGCCGCCGTTGCCCGCGGGGCCGCCGACCGGCGCGCCGTCGTCGAGCGACCGGACCCGGCCGCCGACCGTCATCAGCCCCGGCAGTTCCCGGCGCGGCGACAGCGTCGCGTCGTACGCGGGCAGCTCGTTCGCCCGCCAGTCCGGGTGGTTGGCGACCAGCGGGGCGCCGTCGGCGAGGATCCGGATCCGCGCCGACGTCACGTACTGCAGCGTGAGGACGATCTGCGCGGCGATCAGGTTCCGGATGTCGTCGGCCGCCCCGGACAGCCCGGTCAGGGGCACCACCAGCGTCCCGTCGTCCAGGCTCTTGACGTTCGTGTCGACCTCGATCGGCTCGGCGAGCAGGTTCTTCACCGACCCGGCCAGGCTCGTCGACGGCCCGCTGACCAGCAGGTTCACCACGCGGCTCGGCAACCCGGACTGCGGCTTCGCGACGACGTAGCGCCGGTCGGGGACGAACGTGGCCGACTGCTCCGAGTAGAAGTTCACCGGCACCGCGGTGTAGTTCTCGCTGAAGTCGGACTCGGTCGCGTACAGGTCGGGCGGCGGGTCCGTGATCCGCCACTGGCCGTTCGCCTGCTTGCGCACCTTGATCCGCAGCGCCGCCGCGCTGTAGTCCGGGACGAACGCGCTGCTCTGGTCCAGCGTGCCGACGTCGAACCCGCGCACGTTGACGACCAGCGTGTTCGGGTCGGGCTGCGGGGCCGGGTCGTAGACCGTGCCGAAGGTGTTCTGGATGATCGTCAAGCTGCGGTTCGGCCGCCAGGCCGCGCGGCTCTGGTCGTCCAGGTAGGCGCGGGCGGCCGCGTTGTTCTGGCCCGGTTTGAGCGTCGCGCCGATGAAGCCGCGGACCAGCGTCAGCGGGTCGATGTCCTTGTCCGGCTCGGGGACGACGTCGCCGGAGCCCTGGCCCTGACGTTCACCGGAGACGACGACGGGCTGGGATTCCAGGGGGACGTTCGCGCACCCCGCCACCAGAACCAGGCACAGCAAAGCCAGAAGAACGCGTTTCACTGCCCGATTTCCTCACGTTCCGCGAAGATCGCCTCCGGCGCCGGCGTGATCTCGATCAGCCCGAGCGGCACCTCGGCGGCGACGCGGTCGGGCGGGGGCAGCACGAGCGGCGGGTCGCCGGCCGGCACCTCCTGGCGGCGCGGCAGCACGAGCCGGAAGCAGGCGCCCTGCCCGGGCTCGCCCCACGCGTCGAGCTCGCCGCCGTGCAGGCGCGCGTCCTCCTGGCTGATCGCCAGGCCAAGTCCGGTCCCACCGGTGCGCCGGTTGCGCGACGGGTCGGCGCGCCAGAACCGGTTGAACACCAGGTCGGCCTCGCCGGGCCGCAGGCCGACGCCGTGGTCCCGCACGGTCACCGCGACCGCGGTTTCGTTGGCGGCGACGGTCAGCACCACCGGCTTGCCCTCGCTGTGGTCGACGGCGTTGCCGAGGAGGTTGCGCAGGATCCGTTCGACGCGCCGGGCGTCGACCTCGGCGACGACCTCCTCGTCCGGCAGCACGAGCTCCACGGAGCTCCCCGCGTTGCCGGCGATCACCCGCACCTGCTCGACCGCGCGGGTGGCGATCGGGCGGACGTCGATGAACTCCGCGGACAGGTCTTCGACACCGGCGTCGAGCCTGCTGATCTCCAGCAGGTCGCCGAGCAGCGCTTCGAACCGGTCGAGCTCGTCCACCAGCAGCTCGGTCGACCGGGCGAGCCCGGCCGGGAACTGCTCGCGGGACGCGTGCAGCACGTCCGCGGCCATCCGGACGGTGGTCAGCGGCGTGCGCAGCTCGTGCGAGACGTCGGAGGTGAACCGCCGCTGCAGCCCGCCGAAGTCCTCGAGCTGGCGGATCTGGCGCTGGATGCTGGCGGCCATCCCGTTGTAGGACACCGCGAGCTTCGCCAGGTCGTCCTCGCCGAGCACGGTGAGGCGCTGGTCGAGGTCGCCGCCGGCGAACTGCTCGGCCGCCGCGGCGGCCTGCCGGACCGGCCGGACCACCTGGCGCGTCACCAGGTTCGTGATGCCGGCCAGCAGGAGCAGCAGCACGAGCCCGCCGACGAGCAGCGTGTTCTGCACGGTCGCGACGGTGTTCTGCTCGGTCGTCAGCGGGAACAGCAAGTACAGCTGCAACGGGCTGGCGACGGTGTTGAGCGGCGTGCCGACGATCAGGTACGTCGTGCGGCCGCCGTCGGGGTCGGTGACCGTGTGCTCGAGCCAGCTCATCTCGTTGGCTTCGACGAACTGGCGCAGCCGCGGCGGCACGCTGTCGAACGGCCCGGCGGACGCGGGGTCCTCGCCGGACTGGTCGCGGCCGCCGCTGGCGAGCACCGGGACGAACGTGCCGGCCGCCGAGCCCGCGGCGTCCTGGCTGGTCGGGGTGATCGCGATCTTCTTCAGCGCGTTCTGCAGCCGGTTGCTCAGCGCTTCCGGCGTCTCGCCGCCGAGGCCGACCAGCTCACCGGCGGCGGTGTCCGCGGCCGCGCGGGTCTGCGCGATCGCGGCTTCGCGCTTGGTGTCCAGCAGGCGCTCGGTGATCTGGTTCTGCAGGACCATGCCCAGCACGAACACGACCGCCGAGGACAGCGCGAGCGTCGACACGGTGACGCGGAACTGCAGCGAGTGCTTCCACAGCTCGTTGAACGCGACCGCGCGGCGGCGCGCGAAAACGACGACACGCCGCACCAGGCGTGCCGTCGAACGCGCGAACGCGCGGAGCCCTCTCGGAGTCTCCGAGGTCATCGACTCATCACGGCGGGCCGGCCTTGTACCCGACACCGCGAACGGTCAACACCACCTCGGGGTGCTCCGGGTCCTTCTCCACCTTGGAACGCAGGCGCTGGACGTGCACGTTCACCAGCCGGGTGTCGGCCGCGTGCCGGTAGCCCCACACCTGCTCGAGCAGCACCTCGCGGGTGAACACCTGGCGCGGCTTGCGGGCCAGCGCCACCAGCAGGTCGAACTCCAGCGGGGTCAGCGGGATGGCCTTGCCCTCGCGCGTGACCTCGTGGCCCGGCACGTCGATCGCCAGGTCGCCGATGGTGAGCGACTCCGCGGGCTCGGCCTCGGTGCGGCGCATCCGGGCGCGGACCCGGGCGACCAGCTCCTTCGGCTTGAACGGCTTCACGACGTAGTCGTCCGCGCCGGACTCCAGGCCGAGGACGATGTCGACGGTGTCGCTCTTGGCGGTCAGCATGACGATCGGCACCCCGGACTCGGCGCGGATCGCCTTGCAGACGTCGATCCCGTTCATCCCGGGCAGCATCAGGTCGAGCAGGACGAGGTCGGGCTTCAGCTCGCGCAGCGCGGGGAGCGCGCGGGAACCGTCGGCGACCACGGCCGTGTCGAACCCCTCCCCGCGGAGCACGATGGTGAGCATCTCCGCGAGTGCGGGGTCGTCGTCGACCACGAGAACACGTGCCTTCATGTCCACATATTCGCACTAGTTCCGACGCCCGCACGCACGACCCGCGTGTTTGACCACCAGAAAGATCAAGATCGGGACGGGTGCCTGCTCCATCCGGGTGCCCCCGGACGGTCCGTGAAGGCCGCCTTCACCGGTGTCCGCGTCAAGAGATTCGCCCACTCAGCCGATAGGAACGGCGCGAAACGGATACCGTTGCGCTATGCGGAACCAGGACTCGGGCAACGCAACTCAAAGCCAGGTGCAGTCGGTCGACCGGGCGATCAGCGTGCTGGAGCTGCTCGCCCGCAACGGCGAAACCGGCATCACCGAGATCGCGGGCGAGCTGGGCGTCCACAAGTCGACGGCGTCGCGGCTGCTCAGCGTCCTGGAGGCGAGAGGCCTGGTCGAGCAGCTCGGCGAACGCGGGAAGTACGCGATCGGGTTCGGCATCGTGCGGCTGGCCGGCGCCGCGACCGGCCGGATGGACCTGGCCAAGCTGGGGCGCGCCAGCTGCCAGTCGCTCGCCGAGGAGCTGGGCGAGACGGTGAACATCGCCATCGCCGACGACGGCGTCGCGATCAACATCAGCCAGGCCCGCGGTTCGGCGGCGATCACGACGCAGAACTGGACCGGCCAGCGCACACCGCTGCACGCGACGTCCAGCGGCAAGATCTTGCTGGCGTACATGGGCGAAACCGAGCGCAAGCGGGTGCTCAAGCGGAAGCTCGAGCAGTACACGCCGCGCACGACGGTCGAGCCGGACGAGCTGATGACCGAGCTGGACCGGGTGCTCGCCGACGGGTGGGCCGCCTGCTACGAAGAACTCGAGCTCGGCATGCACGCGGTCGCGGTGCCGATCCACGGCCCGGGCGGCGACGTCGTCGCGGCGATGAGCGCGTCCGGTCCGTCGTACCGGCTTTCGAAGCAGCGGGTGAAGCAGATCGTGCGCCCGATGACCGAGGCGGCGGACGAGCTCTCCGCGCAGCTGGGCTACTTCCGGGAGTAGCCGTACATCCGGATATCCGGATATGTTGTCGGCATGCGTGTTCTCGTGGTCGGGCGCGGCCCGGTGGCCCGGGTGCTGGTGACGTCGATGGCGCCGGCCCACCGGGTGACGCTCGCGGTGCGCGAGCCGGCCGCCGATTCCCTGGTCGTCGCGACGAACCGGCTGCGTGGGTCCCGGCGCGTCGAGCGGCGGGTCGGCGTGACGCCGGTCGACGGCCCGGACCGGGACTGGGACGTGGTGATCAGCACGGCGTCGCCCGCCGAGCCCGGGGTGGCCCGGCTGCTCGGCGGGTCTTCCGCGATCGTCGCCGCGGTCACGCAGGTGCCGTCGGAGGTGACGCGGCTGCGTGAGCTGGCGGGTGGGCGGCCGTGGGGCCTGGTGGTCCCGGAGTTCTTCGCGGCGGCGGACTGGTGGTGGCAGCCGGGACGGTTCCGGTTCACGACCACCGGTCCCGCTTCGCTCCGCTCTCTGTTCGCCCGGTCGCGCGACGCGTCTTCGGCCGCACCGTTGGTCTCCGCCGCGGGCATGATGCCGGTGGTGGCCGGGCTGCAGGCCGCGGACTTCGACCTCGCGGCGGCTCGCCGGGCTGCGCGGCCGCTGGCGATCGCGGCGACCCAGGCTCGCAACGCGGTCGCGGCGGAGTTCGGAGGCCGTCGGCCGAAGGCTGTGCGCCCGGCCGCTGTCCGTGCCGCGCTGACGGTGTTGCCGCGCCTCGCTCCGTTCGACGTGCCGGAGTACCTGCGAAACCACTTCGGCGGGCACAGCGCGCAGACAGTCCGCATGCTGCGCGACTGGATCGAGCTGGGACACCGGCACGGCCTCCCGGTGGACGAACTCGAAGGACTGCTTTCCTCGACGGCGGTGGCCGGATGATCCACGACGCGCTCACGACCGCGCTGCCGGTCCTGCGGGCGATCGGCGAAGAGACGCGGGTGCGCATCATCGGCGTGTTCCTCGAACGCGGCGGCTCCGCGACGGTCGGCGAAATCCAGACGGCACTGGGGCTGCCGCAGTCCACGGTGTCGCGCCATTTGCGGATCCTCCTGGACGCGCACCTCGTGACGGTCAGCCGGGCGGGCGCGCAGCGGGTCTACCGCCTCGACGTCCCGGCCGATGCCCTCGACGCTCTCGACGACCTCGTCGCCGAAGTGCGCCGGTGCCAGGCGAAGCCGCACGCCTAGGGGTACAGCCGCATCATCGCGCGGATCGTGTTTCCCGGGAGGGAACGCACGGCACCGTCCTGCCTGAACTGTCCACAACGGACTCTTCGGCCGAGGAGACCTGTGTGGGCGCTGGCCCGGTCGCCGGCGTCGGCTTCACCAGCGAACACGACCCCTACGAGGCCGGGCTCGGGCAGCCGTCCGGCTACTGCCCCAGCAGCGTCGTCGCGAGGGCTTCCAGGTCGACGCCCGCGACGCCGTCCAGGACGTGCCACGGCGCCAGCCAGCCCGACGCCGCCAGCTCGTCGTACACCGCCGCGCACCGGCTCTGCAGGCCGTCGTCGGTCTCGAACGCGTCGCGCTCGCGGTCGGTCTCCGCCTCCGCGCGGCGCTCGGCCCGCTCGGCCGCCACCGCGGGTGCCACCCGCAGCAGCAGGTGCGCGTCCGGGCGCGGCAGGCCGAAGCGGTCGACCTCCAGCTCCCAAACCCACTTCACGACCTCGCCCGTCGCGTCCTGCCGCAGCCGCGCGGCCGCGTACGCGGCGTTGGACGCGACATAGCGGTCGAGCAGGACGACGTCGTGCGCCTCCCGCAGCGCGCGGATGTCGTCCGCCGCGCCGCTGCGGTCCAGCGCGTAGAGCACGGCCATGCCGTACACCGAGTCGGCGAGGTCACCGTGCCCGCGGTGCAGCGCCTCTTTGACGAGGTCCGCGTGCACGCTCTTGCCGTAGCGCGGGAACGCCAGCGACGCGACGCTCGCACCCTTCGCTCGCAGCTGCGCCGTCAGCCCGTCGGCGAGCGTGCGCTTGCCCGCGCCGTCGAGCCCTTCGATGACCACCAGTCGACCCACGGACGTCACAGTAACGGTGCCGTTGGTGGACCGGCGGGCTCGGTGGAAGGGGATCGACGCCGAGCCCGCCGGTTCGTCTTCAGGCGGAGACCCGCCGCAGGTGCAGCACGTAGCCGAGGCCGCTGACCGCCAGGACGCCGACGAGGATCAGCAGCGGCACCCAGCCGGTGTCGTGGCCGGCCGGGGCCGGGCCGCCGTCGCCGCGGGGCATCACCTGCGACGTCGAGTCGTAGCCGCCGGCCTCGCCTTCGCGGGCGTAGTCCGAGCCGGGGAGCTTGTCCGCGTACCGCTGCGAGACCGTGCGCTGGTAGGCGGCGACGTCGACGGTCGTTCGCTCCGACAGCGACGTGAGCCGGCCGTCCCGCACGGCGTACCACGCGTCGGCCTGCGGTTCGTGCAGCAGCTGGGCGCCCGCGGGCAGCGTGCGGGCGTAGCCGCCTTCGACGTCGCCCGAGGCGATGTTGCCGACCTGCCACGCACCGTCGTCGTCGCGGACCGACCAGAGCGTCGCGGTCCGGCCGTCGGACGCGCGGACGGGAACGGCGAAGTAGGCGAAGTCACCCGGCGCCGCGCCCGGCTTGCCCGCGACGAAGTCCGGCGACAGCTCGTAGACCGGGTACGCGTCCGGCGTGATCTCGACGGAGACCGGGCCGTGCGCGTCCGGGGCCTGCGCGAAGAACCGCACCAGCGTGTCCTGGAGACCGGGCGCGGCGGCTGCGGTGTGCGCCGCCACGGCGTCGGCGCTGCTGATGCCGGCGGCCTGGGCCGCGCCTGACACCGGAGCCGTCATCAGCAGCGCCGCGCCGGTCAGCACGGCGAGCGCCAGCACTCGCCTGCTCATCGGGCGATCCCGGTGAGCGTGTGCGTCCAGGTGAACGACGAGTTGTGGGTGTAGTAGCCGTAGGTCGACCAGTTGTAGCGCTTGGCCGGCCCCGGGTCACCCCAGAACACCCAGCTCCCGCGGGTGTCGTAGCCGTAGAGGACGTGTGCGTGGCCGCCGCCCGAGCGGTAGCCGACGCGGGTCTCGACCGGGCGGTTCGCCGCGGTCTGCGTCCGGACGTCGGCATAGGAGATGCGGCGGTCGAGGTAGCGGCCGGGCGAAGCGAACCCGAGTTCGGCGAAGGCGCGCTGCGGGCCGGCGAGGGTGCCGGGCAGGTTCGCGCAGGCTTGCCCGGTCTCACCGTGAGCAAGCTGACAGAACCGCGTCTGGTCGACGGCGACGCCGTGGACGGCCGCGATGGCGGCTCCGGCGGCGGCCCAGCACCACTGGGTCCGCTGCTGGGCCTGGATGGTGATCTGGGCCCGGTAGGTCGACGGCACTCCGGGCGCGGCTCCGGCGGTGACCGGCGCGACCAGGCACAACATCAGGCTCACGGCCAGTACGGCGTGCACCCGACTCGACTTCACCAGCACGAACGGCCTCCTGCTGAGGAGTGGGCGAACCAGCGGTGGTCACAACGGTGAACAACGCGGTCACAAGGAGCAAGAACGCCATCCGGCGGAACGGACCGTTCCGGGGCACAGCCGGAACGCGGAACAGTCACCATAACGAGGCCAACCACCCTGAACGGGGGTCGGCGTGGGCACTCTACGCTGCTAACGTGAACGTTCCGCGGTGTTCACGCCCAGCGCACACACTGGTCGGGTGAAGGGACGAGCGGTGGCACAAGACGGGAACCTCCCACTGATCATCGATGGCGCCCGCACGACCCGGGCATCGGTCGCCGAGCTGCCGAAAGAGCTGACCGAGGCACTCCGCACCGGCGAGTTCCACCACGCCCTCAGACTGGCGATCGCCTACCGCGGCCTCTCGCTCGCCCGGCTGCGCGCGCACCTCGCGCTGCGCGGGGTCCAAATCGGACAGTCCACGCTGAGTTACTGGCAACGCGGGCTGCGCCAGCCCGAGGTGCCGAAGGCGCTGCCCGCGGTCCGGGCCCTGGAATCGGTCCTCCAGCTGCCCGCGGACGCGTTGGTGGTGCTGATCGGCCCGCGACTGGTCCGCCGCGGCCACCAGCCGGCGGCGTCGTTCCACGACCTGCGTTCCGGTGACATGGGGTCGATCGTCGAGGATCTGCTGGCCGAGCTCGGCGCGTACCCGTCGTCGAACCACTACAACGCCGACCTCGAGCTGCTGTCGGTGCACGACACGATCACGTTCGACGCGGAGCACCGCCAGGTCAGCCTGCGCACGCGGCTGGTGACGCGCGCCCGGCGCCACGGGCCGGACCGGTACCTGACGGTGTACAACGGCGATCCGGGCTGCCGGATCGACGACGTCGAGCTGATCACGGACGAGGGCTGCCGCGTCGGGCGGATGCGCCGCAACCCGGACGCGGACACGATGGCGACCGAGCTGCTGTTCGACCGCAAGCTCGCCGAGGGCGACATCCACGTGTTCTGCTTCGAGGTCCGCGACGACTCCGGGTCGGCGTCGCCGGGGTACTACCGGATGCTGCGTGACCGGTGCGCGAGCTACCTGGTCCAGCTGCGGTTCGACCGCAACGCGCTGCCGGCGCGGTGCACCCGCCAGGTCCGGGCGCGCGACGACGCCCTGCCGGTGGTGGCGGAGGAGCTGGCGTGCGACATGGGCGGCGTGAGCAGCGCGTTCTTCAGCGACGCCGGACCGGGGCTGGCCGGCGTCGCCGTCGAGTGGAACTGAGTCAGCGCCCGCGGTGCTTGGCGCGCGACTGGGCGCCGACCCGGAACCGGCCGTCGTGGTACAGCGTGAACACCCCGTGCATCGGGAACCTCCAGGCGTGACGGATCAGCCTGACGCCACCGGTTTCCCTTGCCGGGACAACGAGCCCGCGCGAGAGGGCCGGCCGGACTACCTACCGGGCCGTGAGGTGCTAGAGGTCACGCGGGTCCGCCGCCGATGCCGAGTTCGTTTCCTTCGGGATCGCGGTAGATGATCTTGCGCACACCGTTGTCGTAGGTTTCGCGATCGGCGGGTTCGATGCCGCGCGCGGAGATGGCGGCGACGCGCTCGTCGAGGTCGTCGACGAAGAGGGTGTGGAAGGCGTGACCCGCCCGGTCCGGCCGCAGTTCGACGACGATCGAGCCGTGCCCGGTGACTTCCCAGAGGGCTTCGGTGTCGCTGACCACGTAGGTGGGCGGCGAGCCGAAGAGGCGTTCGTACCAGGCGAGAGCCCCGGCGTAGTCCCGGACGGCGATGCCGGCGAAGAGTTCGACGCTCACACCGAGCAGCTTATCGCCGCTGATCGGACAGTTCCGACATTCGCCGGAGGGGCCGCCCCGAACACCTTCGAGGCGGCCCCTGACCAGCGAAATCTCAGTACCGGTAGTGCTCCGGCTTGAACGGCCCTTCGACATCCACATCGATGTACTCGGCCTGCTCCTTGGTCAGCTTCGTCAGCTCACCGCCGAGCGCCTGGAGGTGGATCTTCGCGACCTTCTCGTCCAGCTTCTTGGGCAGCCGGAAGACCTCCTTGTCGTACTCCTCGTGCTTGGTGAACAGCTCGATCTGCGCGATCACCTGGTTGGAGAAGCTGTTCGACATCACGAACGACGGGTGCCCGGTCGCGTTGCCCAGGTTGAGCAGCCGGCCCTCCGACAGCACGATGATCGTGTTGCCGTTCGGGAAGATCCACTCGTCGACCTGCGGCTTGATGTTGATGCGGCGGATGCCCGGGTACCGCGCCAGCCCGGCCATGTCGAGCTCGTTGTCGAAGTGGCCGATGTTGCCCAGGATCGCCTGGTGCTTCATCTTCGCCATGTGCTCGACCAGCACGACGTCCTTGTTGCCGGTCGTCGTGATGACGATGTCGGCTTCCGGCAGCGCGTTCTCCAGCGTGCGGACCTGGTAGCCGTCCATCGCCGCCTGCAGGGCGCAGATCGGGTCGATCTCCGTGACGATCACGCGCGCGCCCTGGCCGCGCAGGGACTCCGCCGCGCCCTTGCCGACGTCGCCGTAGCCGCAGACCACCGCGACCTTGCCGCCGATCAGGACGTCCGTGCCGCGGTTGATGCCGTCGATCAGGGAGTGGCGGATGCCGTAGCGGTTGTCGAACTTCGACTTCGTCACCGCGTCGTTGACGTTGATCGCCGGGAACAGCAGCTCACCGGCCGCCGCCAGCTGGTACAGCCGCAGGACGCCGGTGGTCGTCTCCTCGGTGACGCCGCGGATGCCCTCGCCGATCTTCGTCCACTTGCCCGTGTCGGCCGCCACCGAGTCGCGCAGCAGCTCGAGGAACACGCGGAACTCGTCCGAGGTGTTCTCGTCCGGGGTCGGCACGACGCCCGACTTCTCGAACTCGGTCCCCTTGTGGACCAGCATGGTGGCGTCGCCGCCGTCGTCGAGGATCATGTTCGGGCCCTCGCCGTCCCAGGTGAGCATCCGCTCGGTGCACCACCAGTACTCCTCGAGCGACTCGCCCTTCCACGCGAAGACCGGGACGCCCTGGGGCTCCTCGGCCGTGCCGTGCGGGCCGACGACGACCGCGGCCGCCGCGTGGTCCTGCGTCGAGAAGATGTTGCAGGACGCCCAGCGCACCTCGGCACCCAGCGCGACCAGCGTCTCGATCAGGACCGCCGTCTGCACGGTCATGTGCAGCGAGCCGGAGACCCGCGCGCCGCGCAGCGGGTAGACCTCCGCGTATTCGCGCCGCAGCGCCATCAGCCCCGGCATCTCGTGCTCGGCGAGGCGGATCTCCTTGCGGCCGAACTCGGCGGCGTCGAGGTCGGCGACGGCGAACTCGATGCCGCCGCGGGTCTGGTGCCGCTTGGCAACGCTTTCGGGGGTCATAGTGGCGATTCCTCCAAGACTCGATGACGTCCGAACACTACCGTTGTCCGCTCGACCTTCCCTAGGATCGCGTAGGAGGCCTGCACCGTGCCCATGCCCGGCCCGGACACCCGCGTCGTCGAAATCCGCGTCGCCGGCCTGGTCGGCACCAGCGGGGAGACGCTGCTCGACGCGGTTTCGACCGTCGACGTCGCCGGCGACGGGCTGGGCCGCGTGATCCGCCCGGCGGACCGGCTGCGGCGGCCCGCGCCCGGGCCCGTGCTGCCGGCGCTGGGCCGGTCGATCCCGCGGACCCTCGAAGGCTACCTCTGGAGCGGCATGACGTCCGGGGGCGCCGCGAAGGCGACCTGGGCGCTCCTGTTCCCGTTCTCCCTGGCCAACGTCGCGTTCTGGATGCTGCCACCCGCCCCGCCGGACCGCCGCCTCGCGCACGTGCTCGGCGCCGTGTGCCGCGGCCTGCTGCGCGTGAGCGCGCTGCTGCTGACCATGCTGCTGATGGGCCAGCTCGCGACGATCGCGCTCGACCTGTTCGCCGCGCAGTGCCTCGCGCCCGGGTCGGGCTGCCTGCCCGCGATCCCCGACGTCCTGCGCTCGGTGCCCGCGCGGATCGCGGTCGGCGTGCTGCCCCTGCTGCTCGTGATCTTCGTCCTGCACCGGATTTCGAGTGCGACCTGGGCGGTGCACGCCGACGGCGACCTGACCGGGGGGCCGCTGCGGATGCGCGCCGACCCGGAGACGCCGGCGCTGCGCTGCCTGCACACCGTCGCGGCGCTGGCCTCGGTCGCCCTGCTGCTGCTCGGCGGGCCGTTCCGGGTGCCGGGGAACGGCTTCGACCTGGTGGTCTGGATCGTGACGCTGGCGCTGGTCGTCGCGACGGTCGTCGCCGCCGCGATCGGCGTCGACACCGGGCGGTTCGCCCGGCCCGGCGTGATCGGGCTGGCCGTGGTGCTCGTCGTCCTGGCCGCGGTCCGGTTGCGGCCCGGCACCGGCCCGCTGCCGGGCACCAACGGCGTCGTCGAAGGGCTCGGCGCGGCCCTGGTCGCCGTCACGGTCCTGTTCGCGCTGTTCCTGCTCCCGGCCGCGCTGCTGGCCCGGCCCGGCTGGGAGCACAAGCCGCGCCGGCTGCGGCCGTGGCTCGGCGGCTGGGCGGCCGCGCCGGTGCTCGCGCTGGCCGGGCTGCTCGGCGGCGGGTTCGGCGCCGGCCTCGCCGAAGCCGTCCGGCGGCTTTCCGGGGCCGAATTCCTGCGGGTGCCCGACACGTACCTGCTGGTCACCGTGCTGTGGGGCGCCGGGCTGGCGCTGGCGGCGGTGCTCGGCGTGCTGGGCTTCGCGGTCGCCGTCCCGCTGCGCCGGCTGCGGCGGGGCGTCCCGGAGATCGTCACGCTGATGGAGCACGACGAGCGGCAGGAAGCCCAGGCCGCGGCGGCGTGGGCGCGCTCGGCGTGGGAACGGCGGCACCTGCACCACCTGGCGCTGACGGTCGCCAGCGCGATGTCCGCGGGCGGCGCGGCGCTGCTGGTGCTGCGGTTCGGGTTCGGGCTGGTCCCCGGCTGGTTCGGGCCACTGTCCGCGATCGGCGTGGTCGCGCTCGGCGCGCTGGCCGCGGGCCTGCTGCGCGTCGTCTACACGGCCGCGCGGACGCCGCAGCGCAGCCGGCACCTCGGCGCGCTCGCCGACCTCGTCTGCTTCTGGCCGCGGGCCGCGCACCCGACCGTGCCGCCCTGCTACGCGCTGAAGGTCGTCCCGGAACTGGCCGCGCGGGCGCGCGAGCACCTCGCCGAACCGGGGACGCGGGTGGTGCTCTCCGGCTACAACCTCGGCAGCCTGCTGACGGTCATGGCCGCCGCGCGGCTCGCGGCCGAACTGCCGGAAGCGGACCTCGAACGCGTCGGCGTGCTCACCGCGGGCTCACCGCTGCAGTGGGGCTACCAGCGCGCCTTCCCGGCGCTGCTCCCCCAGGAAGCGCTCGAGACGCTCTTCGCCGACCTGGACGGCCGGTGGCGCGCCCTCTGCCGCGGCACCGACATCTTCGGCGGCGGCGTGACGACGTGGCGCCACGAGGTCTCCGACCGGCAGCTCTTCGGTGTCGGGTTCCAGCCCGAGGGCGGCTCCGGGCCGCTGAAGGCGCGGGCCGACGAGAACGGCGTCCTCATCCTCGGCGGCGACCACTGGCTGCCGGACCCGCTGCGCGGCCCGACCGGCCGGCACCGCTGGGCGCCGGGCGTGCTCAAGCACCAGGACTACGTGGTCGACGCGGAGTGGGACCACGCCGTCGCGATGGCGGCCGGGCTCGGCAAGCCGTCGGTCGGTGAGCAGGGCCTGCTCTTCGGGGACTTCCCCTCGAAACAGTGAAGGCCCCTCGCCGGAGCGAGGGGCCTTCGACCGCGAGCTAGCTCAGCTTCACTCGGAAGCCTTGCGACGGAACTTCAGCAGCGCGAGCAGGCCGCCGCCGCCGAGGATCAGCAGGGCCGCGATCCAGACGAGCCACATGTTGTCGAAACCGGTGTTGGCCAGGCCACCGCCGGTGCCGGACTCGTTGCCCGCCGGCACGACGGCCGCACCCGTGGTGCTGGTCGGCGCGACCGTGGTCTCCGAGGAGGCCGGAGCGCTCGGCTTCGTGGTCTCGGTCGGCTTGGTCGGCTTCGTCGTGACGGTGGACTCCGGCGGGGTCTCCGTCTTGCTGCCGCAGGCGAACCAGTGGCTGATGGCCGGCACGTTCTGGAAGTTCTTGCCGACCATCGGGGCGTGCAGCTTCTCCCACGGCGGGGTGGCCGGCAGGCCCTTCTTGCCCGGGCGGTACGTGTTGTACTCGTTGCCGCCCTTGACCACGATCGCGGCGACCGTGACGCCCTTGGGGACGCTCTTGACGGTCAGGTACTGGTCCTTGTTCGTGCCACCGGTGACCTCGAGGAGGTCGCTCACGTCGATGGCCTTGCCCAGACCGATGTCGGAGCACTTCGTGGCGTTGCCCACGGTGCCTTCGGCACGGTCGTCACCGGGGACGCACGCCAGCGCGGAGCCGGCGGTGCCGATGAGAGCAGCGGTGGTCAGCGCCATGATCGCGACGGCGCCGCGGAAGGTACGTCTGCGCATTCAGAACTCCTGTACCGGCGGGAAGAGAGCACTTGCGAAATCTGGGGGGTCGCGGCGCCACCGAACGTGCGAATCACGCTGCTGTAATTCACCCGTCAGTGGTGCGCGAAGGATCGAAAGGTATCGCACGTCACTTCCCCTGCTACACGGGGTCCCCTTATCGGCACGAACAGCAAGATCGCCTGGTGTGAAGTTCCCGCTAAAAAGCCCCGCCGACCTGCTGACCAGGTCGGCGGGGCGGTTGCGGGTTGCTACGCCTCGGGTGCCTTGACGGGCTCGTCGAGCCCTTCGGCCTGCCGCTTGCCGAGCAGCGAGTGCCGCCGGCTGTAGGCGAAGTAGATCAGCACGCCGACGACCATCCAGGCGACGAACCGCAGCCACGTCAGCACGGTCAGGTTCAGCATCAGCCACAGGCACGCGAGGATCGCCAGGATCGGGATCAGCGGCACCAGCGGCACCTTGAACGCGCGCGGCAGGTCGGGCCGCGTCCGGCGCAGGACCAGCACGCCCGCCGAGACCAGAACGAAAGCGAACAGCGTCCCGACGTTGACCATCTCTTCGAGCTTGTCCGCCGGGAAGAAGCCGGCCGCGAGGGCGACCAGGCCACCGACGATCAGCGTCGCGCGCTTCGGCGTGCCGTGCTCGCCGGTCTTGGCCAGGCCGCGCGGCATCAGGCCGTCGCGCGACATCGCGTAGATGATCCGGACCTGGCCGAGCATCAGCACCATGACGACGGTGGTCAGGCCGGCCAGCGCGCCGAAGGAGATGATGTTGGCCGCCCAGTCGACGCCGTTCGCGGCGAACGCCGTGGCGAGCGTCTTGTGGCTGCCGTCGCCCGCCGAGGTGGCCAGGTCCTTGTACGACGTCATGCCGACGACCACCAGCGACACCGCGACGTACAGCACGGTGACGATCGCCAGCGAGCCCATGATCCCGCGCGGGACGGCCTTCTGCGGGTTCTTCGTCTCTTCGGCGGTGGTCGCGACGATGTCGAAACCGATGAACGCGAAGAACACCAGCGAAGCACCGGCCAGCAGGCCGAAGACGCCGAACGAGCTGCTCGCCCCGCCCGCGATCAGCGAGAACAGCGACTGGTCGACGCCGGTCTCGCCCGAGCCGCCGGTCGAGCCCGGCGGGATGTACGGCGAGTAGTTGGCGCCCTTGATGTAGAAGATGCCGAGGATGATCACGAACAGCACGACGGCGACCTTGATGCCGGTGATCACCATCGAGACCCGCGAAGACAGCTTCGTGCCGACCGCCAGCAGCGTCGTCAGGACCGCCACGACGAGCAGCGCCCCCCAGTCGACGGTCACGCTGCCGATGTCGAACGTCGTCTTGGTGCCCTTGCCGAAGAGGTAGCCGAGCACCGTCTCGAGGTAGACCGACCAGCCCTTCGACACCGCGGCCGCGCCGACGGCGAGCTCCAGGATCAGGTCCCAGCCGATGATCCACGCCATGAACTCGCCGAAAGTGGCGTAGGAGAACGTGTACGCGCTGCCCGCGACCGGCACGGTCGACGCGAATTCCGCGTAGCACAGCGCCGCCAGTGCGCAGGCGATCGCGGCGAAGACGAAGGCCAGCGAGACCGACGGGCCGGCGTAGTCACCGGCCGTGCGCGCGGTGAGCGTGAAGATGCCGGCGCCGATGACGACCGCGACCCCGAAGACCGTGAGGTCCCACGCGCTCAGGTTCCGCCGGAGCTTGGTGTCCGGCTCATCGGTGTCCGAAATGGACTGCTCGATGGATTTAGTGCGCCACAATCCCGTTCCGGGCACCGTTGACCTCCCTGCGGCTGGCCTGCATGTATCGCGGTAGGTCACCCTATCGGGTCAGACGCGTGACGGCTCGCCGAGCGAGGAGACCTACTTGGCGAGGCTGCGGTCGAGGTCCGGTTCGAGGTAGATCAGCTTCGCGACGGGCACCTTGGCGCGGACGCGCGCTTCGGCGTCGTCGATGGCCGTGGCCAGCTCGGCGGTGTCGAGGCCGGGCACCATCGCGAGCTTCGCCGCGACGAGCAGCTCGTCCGGGCCCAGGTACTGGGTGCGGATGTGGATGACCCGCTCGACCTTGCCCGCGGCCAGTTCGTCGACGATCGTCGCGAGCATCGGCTCGTTGGCGCCTTCGCCGATGAGCAGGCTCTTCATCTCGACGATCAGGATGATCGCGATGACGCCGAGCAGCGCGCCGATGGCGAGGGTGCCGACGCCGTCCCAGACCGGGTCGCCGGTGACGACGGACAACCCGACGCCGAACAGCGCCAGTACCAGGCCGAGCAGCGCGCCGGCGTCCTCCAGGAGGACGACGGGGAGCTCGGGTTCCTTGGCCTGGCGGATGAAGCCCCACCAGGTGGCGTCGCCCTTGATCTTCTTCGACTCGCCGATGGCGGTGTAGAAGCTGTAGCCCTCGAGGCCGACGGCGACGAGGAGGATGATCACGGCGACGATCGGCGACTCGAGCGGCTCGGGGTGCCCGATCTTGTGGATGCCTTCGTAGATCGCGAACGCGGCGCCGAGCGTGAAGAGCATCAGGGCGACGATGAAGGAGTAGAAGTACCGGTCGCGGCCGTAGCCGAAGGGGTGTTCCTTGTCGGCCGCGCGCTTCGACGTCTTCTGGCCGAGCAGCAGCAGGCCCTGGTTCGTGGTGTCGGCCAGCGAGTGCACGGACTCCGCGAGCATCGACGACGACCCGGTGACGAGGAAGCCGACGAACTTCGCGGCCGCGATCCCGGCGTTCGCCCCGAGCGCGGCGATGATCGCCTTGGTTCCGCCTCCAGCTGACACGACCGCTCCCCTGGTAGGTCCTGTATGTCCGGGTGGAGCCTAATGGGGCGCGTCCGGCTTGGCCGTGCCCGCCCGGGTTACGGGCGAACCCCCCGGTTTCTGTCGGATCCCTTCGCTACGGTGACCGCTCCGGCACTGGGGAAGGTGGACATGGCTCACTTCGGCGTGCTCGGGCCGCTCGCCGTCGAGGGGCCGCCGGGGCACTGGGTCACGCTGCGCGGCGACCGGCAGCGCACGCTGCTGGCCGTGCTGCTGCTCAACGCCAACCAGCACGTCCACGTCGACGTGCTGGTCGAAGCGCTGTGGCCGGAGCAGCCGCCGAAGTCCTACGCGTCGAACCTGCACACCTACCTCTCGCGGCTGCGCGAGCGGATCGACGGCCTGCGCGTCGACCACGGGCCGCCCGGCTACCGGCTGCGCGTCGAACCGGACGAGCTCGACCTGCTCGCCTTCCGGGCGGCCGTCGCGGACGGGCAGCGGGCCGGGGACGCCGTCACCGCGTCGCGGCACTACCGGCGGGCGCTCGCGCAGTGGCGCGGGCCGGTGCTGGCCGGGCTGCACGTCCCGCGGCTCGACGCCGACGTCGCGCGGCTGGAGTCCGAGCGGCTCGCCGTGTTCGAGGACTGCGTCGACGCCGAGCTCACCGCGGGACGCCACGGCGAGCTGACCGGCGAACTGCAGGCCATGATCACCGAGCACCCGCTGCGCGAACGGCTGGCCGCGCAGCTGATGATCGCGCTGCACCGGGCCGGGCGGCAGGCCGACTCGCTGGAGATCTACCGGCGGCTGCGGACGACGCTGATCGAGGAGCTCGGCGTCGAACCGGGCGCCGAAGCCCGCCGGGTGCACGCCGCCGTCCTGCGCGGTGAGGATCCGGTGCCGCGGATGCCGCCGCCGGTCTGGCCGGTGTGCCAGCTGCCGCCGGACATCGCGGACTTCACCGGCCGCGACGCCGAACTGGCCGAGCTGACCGGCGTGCTGGGCCGCGACACCGGCGTCCCGGTGGCCGTGCTCACCGGCGAACCGGGCGCGGGCAAGAGCACCCTGGCCGTCCGCGCCGCGCACCGGCTGCGAGCGCGGTTCCCGGACGGCCAGCTGTACGTGCCGCTGAGCGGCCGCGAAATCGGCGAGGTGCTGGCCGACCTGCTGCGCGCGCTCGGCGTCCCCGGCCCGGCGGTCCCGGACGACGTCCGCGCCCGCGCGGCGGTGTTCCGCGGCAGGCTGGCCGACCGGCGGGTGCTGGTGGTGCTCGACGACGCCGGCGACCCCGAGCACGTCCGCGCCCTGCTGCCGGGTACGCCGGGCTGTGCGGTGCTGGTGACCAGCCGGCAGCGGCTGAGCGGGCTGGCGGGCGCGCACCGGCTGGCCCTCGGCCCGCTGTCCGACGACGAAGCGGCCGAGCTGCTGAACCGCCTCGCCGGGGCGCGCGTGACCCGCGAGCGCGCGGACGCGGGCCGGATCATCGCGGCGTGCGCGCGGCTGCCACTGGCCTTGCGGATCGCCGGCAGCAGGCTGGCGATCCGCCCGCACCTGCGGCTGGGCGAGCTGGCCGACCGGCTGGAGGACGAGGTCCGCCGGCTCGACGAGCTGACCGTGAGCGACCTGGCCGTCCGGAGCAGCATCGCGCTGAGCCACGAAGGGCTGCGGCCCCCGGCGCGGCGCGCGTTCCGGCTGCTGGGGCGGTGCCGGCTGGCCGACCTGCCGGCGTGGGCGGTCACGACGCTCATCGGCACCCCGGACGCCGACGAAGCGGTCGAAGAGCTCGTCGAAGCGAGTCTGCTGGAGGCGCGCGGACCGGACGCGACGGGCGAGGGCCGGTACCGGATGCACGACCTCGTCCGGCTTTACGCGGCGGAGGGGCCGGCTGTCGAAGGTGGCTCTTCGACGGTGCTGGCGGCGACCCTCGCGCTCGCCGACGCGGCCGCGGCCCGGCTGCCGCGCACGGTGCCGATGCCGGCGGTGGCGCATTCGCCGTTGCCGCAGCCGTTGCCGGACGCGTTGGTGTCACGGCTGCTGGAGCGTCCGGAGGACTGGTTTTCGGCCGAGCGCGCGAACCTCATGCGGCTGATCGGCTCGCTCGGTGCGCGGGAAGCGTTGCTGCTGCTGGACAAGCTGAGCGTGTACTTATACCTGCACGGGCACTACGCGGACATGCGCGCGGCGTGCGAAACGGTGCTGGCGGCCGCGGACGACCGCGCGACGGCGGTGATCGCGGAGGCGAACTTGGCCCTCCTGCGGCACGCGCGCGGGCAGTACCTGGAGGCGGCGTCGGCGTACCGCTCGTGCGCGAAGGAGCTCGAGGCGAGTGGCGACCGGCGTACGCACGCGTGGGTTTTGGCGAACCTGGCGCACTGCTTGATCGGGCTGGGCCGCGCCGAAGAGGCGTTGCAGACGGCGGCGGAGTCCCGCGAACTGTTCATTGTGGACGGTCAACAGGAAGCGCACCTGGTCCGGGCGGCGGAATCGGCGGCGCTGCTGCGGCTGGGCCGGGTGACGGACGCGCACGAGGTGGACGAGCTGGCGTTGGCGGCGGCCCGCGCGACGGGTGACCCGCGCCGGATCGGCATGGCACTGCACGGGTTCGCGTGGTCGTCGCTGCTGACGGGCTCGGACGTCGAGGCGGCGTCGGCGATCGCGGAGTCGGTGGAGCTGCTGCGCAGGACGGTGGCGCGGTCGGCGTTGGCGAAGTCGTTGCGGACGCTGGGAGCGATCGCGGCGGCAACGGGAGCCAGATCCCGCGCGACGGCGGCGTTCGAGGAAGCCCGGGCGCTGGCACGCGACCTCGACGAGCGTCCCCGCGAGTTGTCGTGCACGCGGGCGATCGCGGCGAGCTGGATCGGCGAAGGCCGCGCGGCGGAGGCGATCCCGGTGCTGCGAGGGTGTTTGACGGAGTTCCGTGCGATGGGCGGCCGGTCGGCGACGGGGTTGACGTGGCTGGTCCTCGCCCGGGCATGCGAAGCGGTGGGCGACACGGCTGGGGCGGTGGAGGCGACCGCGGAGGCGGACGAGCTGGCAGACCCACGAGACGCGAGCGCGGCGGCGGTGAGGCGGGCGTTGCTGGCGCTGACCGAGCCCGCTTGAGGCTTGGCTCACGGCTGCTTCGGTGAGTGCCCCTCGCCCTCACCGAACTTGGGTCTCCGCTGCCCTCCCTTTTTGACCGCCGCAGCTGCCGCCGCGTCCCTCCCAATCCACGCGCAGATCCAGTCACCGAAACGGGGTGGTGCCGCCCCCTCACGGCACCACCCCAAGCCCACGGACGCCGGGCCCCGCGACCGGCGTCACCCCCAGGGGGCCTACTGACCCTTGCGGGCCTTCGCGTACCGGTTGACCGCCGGCAGCCACGACAGCACCACGGCGACCAGCCCCGTCGCCAGCACCAGCCACGCCACTCCGCGGATCGCCGCCGTTCCGCCCTCGATGTCCGTCGCCAGCCGCAACGCCACCCCCGCGTTGGCCAGCGCCGCCAGCGTCAGCAGCACCCGCACCCACGCCGCTCCCCGCAGCGCCAGCAGTCCCCACACCAGCAGCACCACGCCGAAGAAGATGGCCAGCGCGCCGCGGACCTGGAGGGTGCTCTGCACCTCGTCCGCGGCCGCCTGCAGGAGGGCGCCGCCCTCGGCCTTCACCGAGTCCGCCGACGCTCCCGTGATCGACGCGATCGTCTGCGCCGAGACGTCCAGCGCCATGTCACGGCCGCCGACGAAGTACAGGACCCCGTCGACGATCGCCGCCAGCGCCGACAGCACGGCCACCCCCACCAGCGCCGGCAGCGCTCCGGGCCGGGACGGTGCCGCGACCGGGGCAGGCCGGGGCAGCCCGGTCGCGGCATCGGGATAGGAAGTCACAAGCTCGTTCTCCTCGAAAATCGACACGACGGGGCCTAACAACCACCCCTACGAGCGATAGTGGAGAAGAGCACCACACGGAACGCACACAGAACCGCGCGGAAGTCAGTCCTCGCAGGTTCCCGCGGTCGCCCGGAACAGCTGCGCCCGCTCGCCGCCCAGCGGGCGCACGTGGACGGGTGGGTCCGCCGCCGGCAGCCACACCGACTGACCCCGCCGCAGCTCGACCTTCTCGCCGTCGTCGGCCGTCACCAGCAGGTCGCCCGCCGTGCACAGCAGGATCTGCGGGCCCGCGCTGTCGACCGAGATCTCGTCGTCCTGGCCCGGTGCCCACTCGACGCGCGAAAGCTCGAACTCCGGCGCGTCCGTCCGGTACACCGAAAGGCGGTCGCCGCCGTCGCCGCACTGGACCGGCATCTCGCCGCACGCGAAGTCGACCACGCGCAGCAGCTCCGGCACGTCCACGTGCTTCGGCGTCAGCCCGCACCGCAGGATGTTGTCCGAGTTCGCCAGGATCTCCACGGCCGTGCCGTGCAGGTAGAGGTGCAGGTTGCCGGCCGGCAGGTAGATCGCCTCGCCCGCGCGCAGCGTCAGGCGGTTCAGCAGCAACGCCGCCAGCACGCCCGCGTCGCGCGGGTGCGCCTCGCCGAGCTCCAGGATCGTCCGGCACTCGACCGCGAATTCGCCGTGCTCCTGGACGTGCCGGACGCACGCGTCGAGCACCTCCGGCAGCAGCGAGTCCAGCGACGGCTGCGGCAGCGTGATCCACGTCGTGAACAGCGCCCGCAGCCCGTCCGGATCCGGCTGCGCCTCCAGCAGCCCCGTGTACTTCGCCAGCCCGGGCGTCTCGATCGCCTTCAGCAGCTTCACCGTGCGGTCCGGCTCGCGGAACCCGGCCAGCGCGTGGAACTCCGTCAGCGCGCAGACCAGCTCCGGCTTCGCCGTCGGGTCCGGGTAGTTGCGGTTGGCCGCGTCGCGCGGGATGCCCAGCTTCTCCTCGCGGGCGTGCCCCTCCGCGGCCTGCGCCGCCGACGGGTGCGCCTGCATCGACAGCGGCTCCTCGGCCGCGAGGATCTTCAGCAGGAACGGCAGCCGCCCGCCCCACCGCTTAGCGCACCGCTCGCCGAGCTGGGTCACCGGGTCGGCGTCCACCAGCTCGAGCAGGCTCCGCTCGGTCCCGTCGGGGCCGATGACGTGCGACGGGTCACCCGGGTGGGCGCCCATCCACAGCTCGGCCTCGGGGTGCGGCGCGGGTACCGGCCGGCCCAGCAGCTCGGGGATCGCCGTCCGCGATCCCCAGGCGTAGGGCCGCACCGCGTTGCGCAGCAGCTCCACTGTCACCTCAACTCCACTCCTTCGGCGCCGGCCGGGGCCGGTGCTCGGCGGGTCTCACGCCGTCGCGGGCGCGAAGCGGCCCGCGCCGCCGATGCTGCCCGCCGCCAGCCCGAGATAGACCGCCGCCAGTTCGAACCGCAGCGCCAGCACCGCGGCCCGCACGATTTCGTCCGCCTCGATCTCCTCAGCGGGTGCGATGACGTCCGCGCCCGGCAGCAGATCCTCGGCCTGGTAGCGCGCCGCGTCCGTGGCCGGACCGGTCCGCACCGAGAGGAGCAGCACCCGGGTCGGGATGTCACCTGATGGATCGTCCGGATCGGCGAAGATGTCACGCTCCGCGCCACTCGATTGCGCGGCCCGCCGCAACGCGGGACGCGCAAGAGCCTGACGATAGTCCTCGACGTCGCACACCGTAGCCGCATGGGCGGCGAACGCGTGCGCAGCGTGCTCGCCGACGGCGACCGCGACCGGGTCCAGGCCCCACAGCAGCGGCACGCGGTCGGCGACCCGCAGCGCGAGCGCCTTGGCCGGGTTCGCGAACGAGTCCCGGGCCAGATAGTCCTTCTCGGCCTCCAGGTCGAGCTGGTCGGCCAGCACCTGGACGTCGGAGATCAGCAGGCCCAGCGCGTTCGCGGTGAGCAGCCCGGCGGCCAGGCCACGCGGGAACGCCAGCTCCGGCGGCACCGGGATCCGCGGCGCGAGCAGCACACCCTTGCCCGCGACAGCGGCCGCGACCGGACCTTCCGCCGGCGCCGAGAGCACCACCGAGGCGCCGTAGCGCGCGGCGCGCTCCAGCGACGCGGCGAGCTCGCGGTCACCGGGGTCGTCGGTGTGCGCGAAGACGACGTCGAGCGCGCCGATCCAGCTCGGCACCACCTCGGCGACGACGACCGGGACCGGGCACGACGGCGCCAGCAGCGCCGCGAGCAGCCGGGTGAGCGTCCGGCTCACGCCCGGCCGGTCGATCAGCACGACGGCGCGCGGCCGGCCCATGTCGAGCCGCTCGGACAGCTCCAGCTCGGCGGCCAGTTCGGCGGTCGCGCGCACCTGGGCGCCCGCCATCGCGGCGGCCCGGAGCAGTCCCGCGCTGTCGGCCTCGGCCAGCCGCGCGGGGTCGTCCAGCAGGGTGTCGTCAAGCACTGTCGGCATCGGAGTTCCCGGGCACGGTGGCCTCGTCGAGGAGCAGGACCGGGATCCCGTCGCGGACCGGGTACACCCGGCCGCACTCGGTGCACGTCAGCGCGTCGGCCTCGGGGTCGTCCGGCGCTCCGGGACGCAGCGGGGCGTGATCGGGCGACGGGCACGCCAGGATCTCGAGGAGCTGGGCGTCGAGCGTGATGGCCATGGTTCCTCCATACCACGCAGAGGGGTGTGGTGAAGGGCACCTTCCGGACACGGTTGCGCCCTTCACCGTGGACGGTCAGTTGCGGATGATCGCGAGCACTTCGTCCACCAGGCCCTGCACGGCCTCGGCGTTCGCGGCTTCGACGTTCAGCCGGAGCAGCGGTTCGGTGTTCGACGGGCGCAGGTTGAACCAGGCGCCGCCCGGCAGCTGCACGGTCAGGCCGTCCAGCTCGTCGAGCTCGACGCCGGACCGGGTGCCGAAGGTGTCCTTGACGGCCATCATCTTCGCGACCTGGTCGTCGACTGTGGAGTTGATCTCACCCGAAGCCGCGTAGCGCGAGTACGCGCTGGTCAGCTCGCTCAGCGGACCGCTCTGCTCGCCGAGGGCGGCGAGCACGTGCAACGCCGCCAGCATGCCGGTGTCGGCGCGCCAGAAGTCGCGGAAGTAGTAGTGCGCGGAGTGCTCGCCGCCGAAGATGGCGCCGGTGCGGGCCATCTCGGCCTTGATGAACGAGTGGCCGACGCGGGTGCGGACCGGCTTGCCGCCGTGCTCGGCGACGATCTCCGGCACGCCCTTGGACGTGATCAGGTTGTGGATGATCGTGCCGCCCGGGTCCTTCGCCAGCTCGCGCACGGCGACCAGCGCGGTGATCGCGCTCGGCGAAACCGGCTCGCCGCGCTCGTCGACGATGAAGCAGCGGTCGGCGTCGCCGTCGAAGGCCACCCCGGCGTCGGCGCCGACCTCGCGCACCTTCGCCTGCAGGTCGACGATGTTCTTCGGGTCGAGCGGGTTGGCTTCGTGGTTCGGGAAGCTGCCGTCGAGCTCGAAGTACATCGGCACGACCTCGATCGGCAGCCCGTCGAAGACGGTCGGGACGGTGTGCCCGCCCATGCCGTTGCCGGCGTCGACGACGATCTTCAGCGGCCGGCTGCCCGACAGGTCGACGAGGTTGCGCAGGTAGGCGGCGTAGTCGGCGAGGACGTCCCGCTCGCTCACGGTGCCGCGCTGGCCTTCGAAGCTGGGCACCCCCTGCTCGACGGTGTCGCGGATCTCGGCGAGCCCGGTGTCCTGGCCGACCGGGGACGCGCCCGCGCGGCACATCTTGATGCCGTTGTACTTGGCCGGGTTGTGGCTCGCGGTGAACATCGCGCCCGGCAGGTTCAGCGAACCCGAGGCGAAGTACAGCTGGTCGGTGCTGGCCAGCCCGATGCTCACGACGTCGAGGCCCTGCGAGGTGACGCCCTCGGCGAAGGCCGCCGCCAGCCCCGGCGACGAGTCCCGCATGTCGTGCCCGATCACCACCGAGGGCGCTTCCGGCTTGATGAGCAGGGCGAACGCGGCGCCGAAGTCGCGGACGAGGTCCGCGTCGAGCTGCTCGCCGACCACGCCGCGAATGTCGTAGGCCTTCACGATGCCCGAAAGGTCTGGCACGCCGTCTCCCCGCGAATAGTCGTCCCGGCGCCCGCTGCGCCGCGCGGAAAGCCTACCGGCGGCGCAGGTGGGTTACGCGTTCAGGCGCGACCGGGGAGGACCCGCAGGTGGCCGCGGCGCCCGGACGGGCCCTCCGGCTCGGGCGCGGGGGCCGGTTTGCCGGGGCGGCCGGCCTCGCGCACGGCCTCGGCCAGCGCGGTCAGCTCGTCGGCCGACGGGTCCGGCGCGGCGAAGGCGCCTTCGTGCCGGACGACTTCCCAGCCCTTGGGGACGGTCAGCCGGAGCGCGTGGGCTTCGCAGAGGTCGTACGAGTGCGGCTCGGAAGCGGTGGCGAGGGGGCCGACGACGGCGGTGGAGTCGCTGTAGGCATACGTCAGCGTGGCCACAGCCGGCTCGAGGCAGCCGGTACGCGAACACTTCCGTACGTTCCGCACGATCCGAAACGATAGCGCGTCGCCGCAAGCTAGTAGGAGCGACACGCGCTTGGACGCGCCGACCGCATAGACTTCCGGGGTGGCGACGGCTCGTGACTACCGACAGCGGCGGCGTTCGCGACGGGACCGGCACGGCCGGGGCCTGCGCGGGACGCTGTACCCGGCGACCCTGCCCGCCGCCGCGAGCCGCGCGGAGCGGTTCGACGCGCTGGTGCTCGACGCGCTCGAGCCGATCGAAGCCCGCTGGCGCCACGAGCTGACGAAGCTGGACGTGGCGGTCGACGACGTGCCCGAGGTCCGCGAGAACGGCCGGGCGCCATCCGACGGCGTGCTGCACGACGGCGCGGTACCGCTGTCGCGCCTGGTCCCCGCCGGCGTGGACCGCACGGGGCTGCCGACGCGGGCCCGGATCGTGCTGTACCGGCGGCCGCTGGAGGCGCGCGCGAAGGACCCGTCGGAGCTGGCGGACCTGGTGCACGACGTGCTAGTGGAGCAGGTGGCCGGGTACCTCGGCGTGGAACCGGACGTCATCGAAGGCGAGTAGCACTGGGCTGCGGCTCACTGCGCACCGGAGGCCGGCAACGCAAGCCGACCAACGACGTCACCAGACCCGAACAGCCGGGTTTTCTGCCGCGGCTCAAAAGCAAAAGACTGTCCTCGCCGGACGGGCAGGCTCTGGGATGGCCACCCGTTTCGCTGCGGTCTCTCGTTTGGGACGTGGGCCGCGGGGTGGTCATCCCGTCGCCTGGACGAGGCCTATCACTTTGAGCCGGGCCCGCAAGCCTGGCATGCTCCCTCGCCTTGGGCAGTCCGTTGCGGGCCCGGCTCAAAGTGATTTGACGGCCTCAGGCGGCGGGATGACCACCTCGCTCCTCTATTGGGGCAAGCGGCGCCGGGCCGGGACCGCCGTCAGCAGCGTGAACAGCACCGCCGCCAGCTGGGCCAGCAGCAGCAGGTTCCGTTCCGTGCCCGGGAACTCCACCGTCACCTCGGACGACGTCGGGGGCACCGACACCGCCACCTGGTGCCCCCATGCCGGCACGATCGGCACGCTCTTTCCCGCCACCGAAGCCTTCCAGCCCGCTTCCTGCTCCGCCGCCAGGACCAGCAGCCGGCCGGTCGGGCCGTCGGACACCCGGACCCGCACGTCCGGCAGCCCCGCCTGGACCGGTGCCACGCCCGGCGCGTTCCCGGGCGCGCCGCCGCCCGTCACCGCCGCCTTGGCCTGCTCCGGCGAGATCAGGATCACCTGGCCGGCCGGCGGGAGCAGGCGCAGCACGCCCCGGCCGTCGGACGTCGGCGCGGCCACCGAGACCAGGTCCTTCGCCAGCGGTGGGTACGCCTGCGGGTCGACGCCCGCCGGGAGGACCACGAACTGCACCCCCGCGGCCGCGGCGGCGGCGAACGTCCGCTGGACCGCCGCCGCGTCGCCCTGGCCGAGGTCGCGGCGCCACGTCGCCAGCCGCGCCGGGGTGCCGGGGGTCGGCGCCAGTTCGTCGTCGCCGTAGTGGGGCAGGCGGCCGCCGAGCTGGCGGGTGGCGTCGGACTCCAGGTCGAGGATCGACCGGCCGGAAGCCGTGAGCTCGGCCGAAACCTCCGGCGCGAGCGAAGGCCGTTCGCCGGCGCGAAGCGGTCCCTGACCGCCGACGGCCACCGCGCCCGCCGCCAGCGCGAGGAACACCACGACCCCGGCGACCGCGAACACCTTCGGCAGCCACGGCGACGGCACCCCGGCCGAGCCGCCGCGCTGCCACGACCCGAGCACGACCCACAGCAGCCCGGCGCCGGCGATCAGCAGCGGCACGCCCGCGTAGCCGTGCGCCGCGGCGCCGCCCTGCATCGGCGTCGCCGTCACCAGCCGCACCAGGACCAGGCCGCCCGCGCCGAGCGCGGCCAGCGCGAGCCCGCCCGCGGCGAGCTTCGTCGGGCGGACGACGATCGCGATCAGCGCCGCCGCGATCACCGCGACGCCGATCGGCCACGCGCCCGGGCCGCCGGGATCGAGGCCGGCCAGGTCGGTGCCGGACACCGCCGCCGCCGCGCCGCCGAGCCCCTGCACCAACAGCTCCGGGTGCCGCAGCAGGACCGTCGGCCACGGCAGCAGCAGCGCCAGCGGCAGCAGCACCACGATGCCGACCGACGCGATGCGCCGCGCGAGCCCGGTCGGCGCCGGCAGCACGACGAAGCCGATCAGCAGCCCGGCGAGCGCGAGCCCGTGCGCGAGCGGGGAGAACGCGCCGAGCACGGCCACCCCGATCGCCGACAGCGCGGAGACGTGCAGCCAGCGCGTGTCCGCGCGGACCAGCAGCCCGGCGATGCCCGCGGCCACCAGCGGCAGCGCGAGGTGCACCACGACGACGTCGAGCCGGCCCTGCGCGACGCCGGCGGTCGCGGCGGGCAGGAGCGCGTACGTCGCGGCGACGACCGCGCGGACCCAGCGGCGCACGCGCAGCCGGCGCGTCGCCGCGTACGCGCTCAGCGCGGCCAGCGGGATGTCACCGAGGAGGAGGATCGCCACCAGCGCGGCCGGGCCGCCGATCGGCGCGAACACCGCGCCGAGCGTGCCGAGCACCGGGAGCGTCGCCGACGCGGGCGCGCCGGTGCCGCCCGCGACCGCGTGCCACGGCGCGAGGTACGACGACCACAGTTCGCCCAGCCCGCCGACCGGCAGCAGCTTGCCGCCGAAGAGGTCGAGGCCGAGCCGGGCCCGGTTGACGACCAGGCCCAGCGCGGTCATCACGACGAGCAGCACGACCGGCGGCGCGAAGACCGTCGCGGCGAGCACGCGCCGCCGGTTCACCTCGACGAAGACGAGTTCGGGTTCTTCCGCGGGCTCCTCGGTTTCGGCGGCCGCCTCGGGCGCCGGGGTTTCCGGCAGCGCGACGGCGACGAGCGTGCCGGGCTTGCGCAGCCCGGACCCGCGCGAGCTGAGCCCGCGCAGCGCGCCCGCCGGCAACGCGTCCGGCCCGACCGGCCGGGTCTCGCGCGCGTCGAGCGCCTCCGGCGTCACCCACGCGGATTCGGTTTCGACGGTCTCGGGCACGCGGCCGAGCGCGACGTCTTCCTCGACGCCCCGGCGGACCAGGCCGACGACGCCCGCGCGCACGGCGTTGCGCAAGCGCGTCCCGCGTCCGGTGAAGAGCCCGCGAACCGTGCCCGGCCGCGGATTCCGCCGTCGCCGGGCCCGGGCGGCGCGCAATCCGCCGCGTCCACTGAGGAGGTACGTCGCCGCGGCGAATTCGGCGCGGGCTTCGCCGGTGCGGCGCAGCAGGAAGAAGGCGAGCGCGCGTAAGAGGGACAGCAGCGGGAGCCGGATCATGCCCAGCCAGAAGGAAAAAGGCGAGCAGTTCACGAGGAAGACGCGCAGCCCGTGGGCGCGGTTCGCGGCCGCGAGCGGGGTGGCGACGGCGTCGGCCGCGCGCTGCCCGGTGGTGACGGCGCGCGCGTGCCGCACCCGCGCGGTCGGCACCGAGAGGACGAGCCCGCCGGCGGCGTTGGCGCGCCAGCCGAAGTCGAGATCCTCGCGCAGCAACGGGAATCCGGGGTCGAAGCCGCCGAGGTCGTCCCAGGCGTCGCGGCGCACGAGCGAGCCGGCGCTGGGCACGGCGAGCACCTCGGCGGGTTCCTCGCCGAGGGCGGCGATCTGCTGGCGGTGGCCGGAGGCGTCGGTGGAGAGGCCGGCTTCGACGATCAGCCGCGGGTCGGTCCAGTCGAGGCCCAGCGCGCCGAGCACGGTCGCCGACGGGGTTTTCGTGGCGACGCGCAGGAGTTCGTCGAGGCAGTCGGGTTCGGGGGCGCAGTCGTCGTGGAGCAGCCACAGCCATGAGCCGGGGTCGCCCCAGCGCTCGGTGGCGTGCGCGACGGCTTCGGCGACCGCGGCGGCGAAGCCGGTATCGCTCGAAAGTGTGATGACCCCGGAGAGTACGGGTGCCGAGTCCGGGCCGGGATCGGCGGCCGCTTCGGCGAGCAGCCGCGGGGTGGCGTCGGTGGATCCGGTGTCGACGGCGAGCACGTGCCGGGGCCGGACGGTGCTGCGGCGCAACGAAGAAAGCGCCAGCGGTAGCCAGTTTTCGCCGTTGTGACAGACCACAATGGCCAGAACGGGCGCGGTGCGCAGGACGGGCGGCGCGGCGGTGCGGGGCAACGAACACTCCGGTTCAGGCGGGGAGTCGGTGCGGCCACCCTACGGCCCCGGTCCGTCACCCGGTGGTGAACCCACGCGTGTTCACCTCGTGGAATCACCGGTGACGCCACGCATCACCGGTGACTCCCCCTCTAGATGGCCCGTTTCTTGAGCTTGCGGCGCTCCCGCTCGGACAGACCGCCCCAGATGCCGAAGCGCTCGTCGTGGGCCAGCGCGTACTCAAGGCACTCGTCCTTGACCTCGCAGCCCAGGCAGATCCGCTTGGCTTCGCGGGTGGAACCGCCCTTCTCGGGGAAGAACGCCTCCGGGTCCGTCTGCGCGCACAGAGCGCGTTCCTGCCAATCCTGCTCTTCTTCGGTGGCATCGATGAGCTCGGTGAGATCTCCCAGAGCCTGCTCCGGGATCTCGCCCCAACTCATGACGTGCCCCCATTCCTTACCATCGGCTTCCAACCGCACGTCCGCCTCCTCGCTCCCTAGCACTCCCCAGGCTGGCGGTGGTGAAACGACACTCGCCGTCCCCTCTAGGCGACGAATGACATCACTGTGATTACACCCGTGTAGTGCGGTCAGGTCAAGCGGAGTAGCGAGTTCGGGGGACCTTCGGGCCCGATCGCGCAAGGGGACACGCCGGTAACTTCACACCGGGCATACGGAAGACTGGAAGCGTGCAGAAGTCAGCAGTGCGCCCCAGCCCGGTCTTCCTCGGCATCCTCGCGCTCACCGTCGCCGGCGGCGCGATGGCCGCGTTCGGTGACATCAACACCGTTTTCGTCCGCGACCGCGACCCGCTGCTCATCGCCGGCGTCGTGATCTTCGTCGCCGCCGGCTGGGTGGCGTCGCTGTCGCTGCACGAGTTCGGCCACGCGATGGTCGCCTACCGCGGCGGTGACTACAGCGTCGCCCACAAGGGTTACCTGACGCTGGACGTGCGGAAGTACACCGACCCGGTCCTGTCGATCATCCTGCCGCTGATCTTCCTGATCATCGGCGGCATCCCGCTCCCCGGCGGCGCGGTCTGGATCAACCGGGGCGCGCTGCGCAACCGCGCGACGTCGTCGTGGGTGTCGCTGGCCGGGCCGCTGAGCAACCTCGCGGTCGGCGCGGCGCTGGCGCTGGTGGTGGCGCTGGTCCCGATGGCGGGCGGCCTGGTGATCGCGATGTCGTACCTGGCGCTGCTGCAGATCGTGACGTTCCTGTTGAACATCCTCCCGATCCCGGGCCTCGACGGCTGGGGCGCGATCGAGCCGTACCTGCCGCCGCAGGCGCGCGAGATCGGCGCCAAGGTCCGCCCGTGGGCGCCGATCATCCTGTTCGCGATCCTGTGGTTCTTCCGCCCGGCGAACGCGGCGTTGTGGGACGCGTCGTACTCGATCTTCGGCGCCTTCGGCGGCTATGTGGACGGTGCGCAGATCGGGTTCAGCGTCTTCCAGTTCTGGAACTGAGGTCCGCGCCGGGCACCGCGCGGGAAGATCACGTGCGGTGCTCGGTCAGCCAGGCGTGCGCCCGCTTCCAGACCACGCGCAACCCCGACCGCTCACTGAGGTAGTCACCCGCCGCACCCACGACCGGCAACATGCCGATCGCGCGATGCAGGAAGTTCCCGCGCGGCCGCTTCTCCAGCTCCTCGGTGATCCCGAGCAGTCCGCGGCCCAGCCGCCACAGCGTCCGGCCCGCCGCCTTGATCGTCGCCTTGCCGTGCTTCTTCTCCGACGCCGTCAAATCCTCGGTCAGGCGAGCCGCTTCGTCCGCCTCCGCCGCTTCGTCGTGCTCCGGGTGCTTACCCGCCGCCAGGTCCGCGTCGATGTCGCGCTCGAACAGCACCCACGCGATGAGCCGGACGCGGGTGCCGACGTCCGTCACGCCGTACTCGCCCGCGATCGCGCACAGCAGCAGCCCCTGCGACGCCGCCCCCAGCGTGTCCTGCACCGGGAGCCGGTCGGCCAGCGCGCCGCCCAAGCCCGGGATCGACGTCAGCAGCGCCGTGAAGCGCCCCACCCGGTTCATCCACCAGCTCGACCGGTCGTAGCCCGTCATCCGCGCCCACGCCGCCGTGCCCGGCACCTTCACCGACGTCACGCCGTGGATCAGCTTCGCCTTCAGACCGGACTCGACCTCGGCCAGGTCGTCGCTCGCGCGCGCCTGCAGGCCGAACGGGTCGGACTCGCGCAGCGCGTCGAGCATCGGCCCGCACGCCCGCACGAACGGCCGCAGCACCGCCACGACCTGCTTGTCGGAGATCGCCTCAGCCACGTCCCGGTTTCCTTCCCGCCGCCTGGCCCAGCCCGCCGCCGAGCACCAGCGCGCCCGGCAACGCGCTCGCGCCGAGCAGCACCAGAGCCCGCCAATCCTGGATCAGCACCAGGTCGCCGCCCGGGCCCAGCAGGCCGAGCCCGAACACGACGACCACCCACACCGCCAGGGGTACCCACGAAAGCCCGGGCCGCACCAGCTTCGCCGTCGTCGACACCAGCCACGGCGTGGTGACGGCGCCGACGACGACCGTCACCGGCAGCGGCACGACGCCGATCCGCAGCGGCAGGAAGAACAGCTCCAGCACGGCCAGCAGCACCGTGTCGAGCACGAGCAGCGACAGGAGCAGCCGCTGGTCCCAGGTCAGGGGCTCCGGCACGGTCACAGCCCGCCGAACAGGTCGTCCGCGGCGCCCTCGGCCGGGCCGTGCGCCAGGACGAACGAGTCGCGTGCCGGGATCGGCTGGGCCACCTCGTTCGTCAGCGCGAAGTACGGGACGGCGCCGTCGACCACGGCCAGCTGCGTCGCGTGCGCGCGCAGCGCCGCCAGCTTCGCCGGGACGTACGCGGCGACGTCGAGCGTCGTCGTGATCTCCTCGTCCGGCGTCGTGGGCAGCTCGTCGTCCGGCGGCACGGTGAACGCCGTGTCGCCCTGGGAACGCAGCGCGGCCAGGCCGGCCCGGACGGCGTCACGCGACGTCACCGTGTGGAACACCCGCGCGACCGACTCCGCGCGCGGCGCCGCGGCCATCGTGATCTCGTGGGCGCGGATGTGGTCGGGGTGGCCGTAGCCGCCGAAGGCGTCGTACGTGACGACGACCTGCGGCCGCACGTCGTCGAGGATCTCGGCCAGCTGTGCGGCCTGCTCCTCGGCGCTGCCGCCGGTGAACGCCCGCGGGTGCGACGCCGACGGCGTGCCCGCCATGCCCGAATCGCGCCACCGGCCGATCCCGCCCAGATAACGATGTCGTGACACCCCCAGCTCGGCGCACGCGCGCCGCAGCTCCGCGACGCGGTAGCCGCCCAGCTGGTCGGCGGCCCACGCGCCCAGCCCGGCCAGCTCGCCGAGGCCGGCCATGACCTCGCCTTCCTCACCGAGCGTGCAGGTCACCACGGTCACCTCGGCGCCTTCGGCGGCGTATCGTGCGATCGTGGCGCCGGTGGTGATGCTCTCGTCGTCGGGATGGGCGTGGACGAGCAGCAGCCTGCGCGGTACCGGGGAGATCACGGGTTGAGCGTAATTCCCGTGCTCCGACCTTAGTCGGGGACACCCTCGGTTATCCTCGCGCGAGTCGCGACCGCCGCGTCGCGATCGTCTGTACCCCCACGAAGGGCATCTTGGTGAGCACTGAAGCAACTTCGGCGGACGTCGCCGGCGTGTCCGGATCCGTTCTGTCGATCTCCGACCTCAGCGTGTCGTTCCGGACCGAAGACGGCGTCGTCGACGCGGTCAAGGGCATCGGCTTCGACGTCAAGCCCGGCGAGATCGTCGCCGTGGTCGGGGAATCGGGATCCGGCAAGTCCGTCACGTCGATGTCGGTGCTGGGCCTGCTGCCCAAGACCAGCAAGATCGCCGGCGAGCTGCGCCTCGGCGAGCGCAACCTGGCGGATCTCAAAGAGAAGGACATGCAGAAGATCCGCGGCAACCAGGTCGCGATGATCTTCCAGGAGCCGATGACCGCGCTGAACCCGGTCTACACGGTCGGCTGGCAGCTGCGCGAGGCCCTGCGCTCGCACCTGGACATCTCGAAGGCCGCCGCGGACAAGCGCGCGGTCGAGCTGCTGGACATGGTCGGCATCCCGAACCCGCCGCTGCGGTTCAAGCAGTACCCGCACCAGCTCTCCGGCGGTCTGCGCCAGCGCGTCGTCATCGCCATGGCGATCGCGTGCGACCCGAAGGTCATCATCGCCGACGAGCCGACCACCGCGCTCGACGTCACCGTCCAGGCGGAGATCCTGGGCCTGCTGCGCAAGCTGCGGGACACCCTCGACACCGCGATCGTGCTGATCACCCACGACATGGGCGTCGTCGCCGACATGGCCGACCGCGTCATCGTGATGTACCAGGGCGAGATCGTCGAAGAGGCGCCGGTGCGCGAGCTGTTCGCGTCGCCGAAGGAGGACTACACCCGGCGGCTGCTCGCCGCGGTGCCGGTGCTCGGCCAGCGTCCCGAGGGACGCCGCCTGCTCGACGACGCCGGGATCGCCTCCGACAGCACCGAGGCGGCCAAGATCGCCGAGGAGATCCGGCTGGCCGACGAGGAGCTCGAGGCCGTGATCGAGGAGGCCGCGCCGGCCCTCGAGATCAAGAACCTGGTGCTCGAGTACCCGGGCCGCCGCGGTCAGGGCAAGAACCGCGCGGTCGACGACGTCTCGCTGACCATCGCCAAGGGCGAGATCGTCGGCCTGGTGGGCGAGTCCGGCTCGGGCAAGACGACGGTCGGCCGCTGCGCCGTCGGTCTGCTCCGGGCGACCCAGGGCACGATCGCGATCGCGGGCAAGGACATCACGCAGATGTCGGCGAAGGAGCTTCGCCCGCTTCGCCGGTACTTCTCGATCGTGTTCCAGGACCCGGCGTCGACGCTGGACCCGAAGATGACGATCGGCGAGTCGATCGCCGAGCCGATGGTGCTGCACAAGGTGCTGTCCGGCAAGGAGCTGTCGGCCCGCGTGCGCTCGCTGCTCGACAAGGTCGAGCTGGGCGGGCACTACATGAACCGCTACCCGCACGAGCTGTCCGGCGGCCAGCGCCAGCGCGTGGCGATCGCCCGCGCGCTGTCGCTCGACCCGGCGCTGCTGATCGCGGACGAGCCGACGTCGGCGCTGGACGTGTCGGTGCAGGCCCGCGTGCTGGACCTGTTCCTCGACCTGCAGCAGTCGCTGCAGTTCGCGTGCCTGTTCATCAGCCACGACCTGGCGGTGGTCGACCTCCTGGCCGACCGCGTCGCGGTGATGCAGCACGGCAAGCTCGTCGAGGTCGGCACCCGCGACCAGGTGCTGCACTCGCCCCAGCAGGACTACACGCGCCGGCTCCTGTCGGCGGCGCCGGTGGCGGACCCGGTGCTGCAGGCCGAGCGCCGCGCGGCCTGGGAGGCCGGCAAGCTGGCCCCCGTGGCCGACTGAGGCACTGAAGACGCGGAAGGGCCCGCACCCGGCTGGGTGCGGGCCCTTCGCCAGTCCCGGACCGAAGCGCCCCAAGGCGGCCTTGGTTGCGTCTGACGCACCGAAGGCCACATTGGGGCGCTTCTAGCCCACGCGGATGCGGGGGTCGAGGATGCCGTACATCAGGTCCGCGACCAGGTTCGCGATCACCACGCTCGCCGCGATCACCACCAGCCAGCCCATCAGCACCTGCGGGTCGTTCTTGTTGACCGCCTCCACCAGCAGCGTGCCCATGCCGTGCCAGTTGAAGACCGTCTCCGTGATGATCGCGCCCGTCACCGTGGCGCCGAAGTTGACCGAGAACAGCGTCATCACCGGAATCAGCGCGTTGCGGAACGCGTGCCGCCAGATCACGCGGCTGTTCGAGACGCCCTTCGCCCGCGCTGTGCGGACGTAGTCCGCGCCCAGGACCTCCAGCATCGACGCCCGCTGGAACCGGCTGTACGCGGCGAACGTGATGGCCATGATCGACAGCGTCGGCAGCAGGAACGCGCCGACGTACTTCGCCAGCGCGTCGCCCACTCCGGTCGCCGAGAGGCTCTCCGGGCTCGTCGTGCGCAGCCACGGGTCGCCGAGGACGTCGGACAGGCCCAGCTGGCGCACCCAGCCGTTCAGGCGGATCGCGTAGCCCTTGAGGACGATGGCGATGCAGAAGATCGGCATCGAGAACATCAGGAACGCCAGCGTCGTCGCCAGGTAGTCCCAGATCGAGTACTGCTTGACGGCCGCGAGGACCCCGACCAGCACGCCGAAGACCAGGGCCAGGACCGACGCGGCCAGCACCAGCTCGAGCGTCACCTTGAACGCCGCCATCACCTTCGGCGCCACCGGCTGGAAGGCGTTGCCCTGCGCGATGGAGATGCCCCAGTCGCCGCTGAGGAAGTGGCCGAGCCAGGTGAAGTACCGCGCGACCACGCCCTGGTCCAGACCGAGCTTGTGCTCGGTGTCGGCGATCGCCTGGAGGTTGATCCCCGGCTTGTTGCGCAGCTCGCCGAGCGGGTCGCCGGTGTTGGCCACCATGACGAAGCAGAGGAAGGTGCCGACCAGCAGGACCGGGATGGAGATGGCCAGCCGGCGGAGCACGTAGAGCACGAGATTCATCCGAAACCCCCAGGTCCGGCGATCGTCGCGCGAAAACGGACGCGGGGGCGACCGGAACCGGTCACCCCCGCGTCGGCGTTCAGGCCTTCATTCTCCGCTGCCGCGGGTCGAAGGCGTCGCGAAGACCGTCACCGATGAAGTTGATCGTCAGTGAAATCAGCACGAGCACGATGAACGGCCCGAAGAACAACGCCGGCCGCGTCTGCAGCTGGGCGTAGTTCTCCAGGATGACGCGGCCGAGCGAGGTGTCCGGCAGCTGCACACCGAGGCCGATGAACGACAGCGCGGCTTCCGCCAGCACGGCCTGCGCGACCGCGAGGGTCGCGTTGACCGTGATGCTGCCGACCATGTTCGGCACCAGGTGCTTGAAGATGATCCGGAACGTGCCGGCACCCGAAGCGCGAGCCGCGTCGACGAACTCGCGCTGGGACAGCGACATCGCTTCGGCGCGGGTGATCCGGGCGATCTGCATCCAGCCGAACGCCGCCAGCACCAGCGCGACGATGTACCAGGAGCCGCTCCCGAACACCTTCGCCAGGATCGCCGCCGCGGCGATCTGCGGGATGATCAGGAACAGGTCCGTCACCCGTGAGACCGCCGAGTCGGTGAAGCTCCGCAGGTAGCCCGCCAGCGCACCCAGCACGACGCCGACCACGGTCGACAGGATCGACACCGTGAGCGCGATGAGCAGCGAGAACTGGGTGCCGCGCAGGATCTGCGACACCATGTCCTTGCCGACCTGCGTGGTGCCCAGCGGGAAGTCGCCACTCGGCTTGGCGAAGGACGGGAAGGAGCTGTCCTCGTAGCTGTGCTTCCAGAAGAGCGGCAGGATGATGCTGAGCAGCACGATCAGCACCAGCACCGCGGTCGACGCCATGGCCAGCTTGTGGTGCAGGAACTTCCGGAGCACCAGCTTGCCCTGGCTCCGGGGCTCGGGCAGCGCTTCCGGCGGGAGCGTGCCGTCCTTGGTGGCGGTTTCGCTCGCGAGGAGGGAGTTCAAGTCAGCCAACGCGAATCCTCGGGTCCAGGATGCCGTACACCAGGTCGGCGATCAGGTTGGCGATGATCACGCTGGTGGCGATGACCACGAGCCAGCCCATCATCACCTGAGTGTCGTTCTTGTTGACGGCTTCCACCAGCAATGTGCCCATACCGTGCCAGTTGAACACCGTCTCGGTGATGATCGCGCCGGCGAGGACCGAGCCGAAGTTCACCGAGAACAGCGTGGTCACGGGGATCAGGGCGTTGCGGAACGCGTGCCGGAAGATGACCCGGCCGTTCGCGAGACCCTTGGCGCGCGCGGTGCGCACGTAGTCCGAGCCCATCACTTCGAGCATCGAGGCCCGCTGGAACCGGCTGTACGCGGCGAAGCTGATCGCCATGATCGACAGCGTCGGGAGCAGGTAGGCGCCGATGGTGCTCGTTATGAAGTCGCCGACGCCGTCCGTTTTCAGCTGTTCCGGGCTGGTCGTGCGTAGCCACGGATTGCCGAGGACGTCCTGCAGGCCGAGGTCGCGGACCCAGCCGTTGATCTCGATCGCGTAGTTCTTCAGCACGATCGCGATGCAGAAGATCGGCATCGAGAACAGCAGGAAGGCCAGCGTGGTGGCCAGGTAGTCGACGATCGAGTACTGCTTCACCGCGGCGAGGACGCCGACGATGATGCCGATGATCAGCGCGAGGATCTCGGCTCCGACGACCAGCTTGAACGTGACGCCGAACGCCGCCATCACCTTCGGCGCGACCGGCTGCAGCGCGTTGCCCTGCGCGATGGACGTGCCCCAGTCGCCCTGGAGGAAGTCCCCGAGCCAGCTGAAGTACCGCGGCACGACACCCTGGTCCAGGCCCAGCTTGTGGGAGAGCGCGTCGATCGCGTCCTTGCTCAGCTGCGGGTTGTTGCGGAGCTCGCCCAGCGGGTCACCGGTGGCGGCGACCATCACGAACGACAAAAAGGTCCCGACCAGCAGGACGGGAATCGATATCGCCAGACGGCGAAGGATGTAGATCACCAGGTTCAACGAACTGCTCCTCATCCGGGCCTGGTCGTCAGAAGTGCGCTGGACCGCTACCCGGTTGTCTACCGTAGTGGGGGTAACCCTACGGTCAACAGCTACTTCCGGTGGGTACCGGGGCCCGGCTCGTGGCCGGGCCCCGGTACCTCCCAGGTCATCTGGAACGAGGGGAAAGAAGCCGCGGGGCTAGGCCCTGCTTACTTCTTCTCCCACTCGCCGGCGTTCCACAGGACACCGTTGTAGGACTGCATGTACACGCGGTCGATGCCCTTGAACGCCCACATGCTCGGCGTCTGGAACAGCGGGAGCGTCGCGTACTTGTCCGCGATGGCCTTGTCGGCGGCCTGGTAGCTCTGGAGCTTGACCTGCTCGTCCGTCGCCTTCACGGCCTCGGTGAAGGCCGCGTCGATCTTCGGGTCGCACAGGTTCTGGTAGTTCTGGTCGCCACCGTTGTTCGGGCAGACGTAGATCGAGCGCGACTGCGACTTGTACGGAGCCGACGACCAGCCGAACAGCGCGATGTCGTAGTCACCGGTCGAAACGCGGCCACCCTTGAGGAAGTTGGCGTCGGTCTCGTCCTTGACCTCGATACCGGCCGCCTTGGCCTGCGAGATGATGATCTCGACGGTCTGGCTGCGGCGGGCGTTCTGGTTGTGCGTGATCTTGAACGAAGCCCGCTGGCCACCCTTGGCGAAGATGCCGTCGGCACCCTTCGTCCAGCCCGCGTCGGTCAGCGTCTTCGCCGCCGCCTCGGCACCCAGGCCGGCCTTGCTGCCGTACAGGTCGGTGTAGCCCTCTTCACCCTGGAAGAACACGATCGAGTTCAGCGGGGCCGCGTCGGCCTGGACTTCCTTGAGCAGCTTGTCGGTGATCGCCTTGCGGTCGACGACCTCGAAGAACGCCTTGCGGAGCGCGTCGTCCTTGAACATGCGGTTGAACTGCAGGTCAAGGTGCTCGTAGGTCAGCTGCGGGGCCGAACCGTAGGTCACACCCTGCGCCGCGAGGCCCTTCATCGTGTTGGCCGCGGTGGCGTCCGGCTGGGTCGACGCCGCGACGTCGATCTCACCGTTCTGCAGCGCGGTCGCCATGGCCTTGGTGTCTTCCATGGCGCGGACCACGATCTTGGCCGGGCCGCCCTTGCCGCCCGCCCAGTTCGGGTTCTTCACCAGCGTGACGGACTTCTGGTTCGCGTCGAACGAGTCGATCATGTACGGCCCGGAAGCCGGCATGAGGGCCTTGTCGAAGCCCTTCCACTTGTTCGTCCAGAAGTCGCCGGCCTTGGACAGCAGGGCCGGGTCGCCGGTCGGCGCCAGCTTGGTGATGTCCGGGATGCCGGTCTGCTTCTCGAGGATGTGCGCCGGCAGGATCGAGACGCCGGAGAACAGGCCCTTGTAGTCGAGGTACGGCTCGCTGTAGTCCGTCTCGAAGGTCAGGTTGTCCTTGCAGGTGGCGGTCTTGATCTTGTCGTAACCGGTGGTCGAAGCGGCGTTGAACGGGTTCTTGCCGTCCGTGCCCTTCGCCTGGCCGCTCTGCGACAGCCAGTTCAGGTACAGGTCCTTGCAGTCGAAGGCCTCGTTGTCCGACCACTTGAGGTTCGGCCGGATCTTGTAGGTGACGACCTGCGGGTCCTTGGAGGTCACGTCGACCGAGTCGAACATGTCCTTGTTGAGCAGGATCTTGTTGTTGCCGTCGAGGACGAAGGAGTCTTCGAGGACAGCGGTCAAGATGTAGGTGTTGTACGAGCTGTTGGTGTCCGGGGTGTTGTTGTTGTACCCCGAGTACCCGTCGTCGATCCCGACCGTGACCGTGCCGTCCCAGCCCTTGACGTCCGCGAGCTTGAACGTGTCACCCTGCTCGGCCTTGCCGACCGCCATCGACTTGACGTCGGTCGACGACCCGTTCTGGTCCGTGCTGCCCGAGCCCGAGTCGCCACCGCTGCAGGCGCTCAGCAGCAGCGAGGCGCCTGCGACGAGCGACAAGGCGGAGACTGCTTTGGTTCTCCTCATGAAGTGTGCCCTCCTAGCACTGAGCCCTTGAATTGTGACAAGGACCCACACCGCTCCGGTTTGGTGCCGGAGCCTACGACACGCCAAGCGACACTCAACTGGCGCACTGCGGGAGCACGCTAGAAAGGAAAAGCACCGACAGTCACCAGTTCAGGGTCGATCGTGACCAAAGGGTGACTTCCAGCCGACATCCAGAAATACGACGGTTACCTCACGGATTCATCGGGTCCCACTCGAAGGCGTGCGTCAAGATCACCCGGTAGTACTGAATGCGTAGCCGAGCGATTACTTCGGGCCGCGAGTCCAGTTCACGGCGGACCCGAACGGGCCCACCATCGGTGGACCCGGGGTTACGCCCGAGATGCCCGAACCGATCGCCAGGGTGTCAGCCGATTGGAACAGCGGAATCACCACGTTCTGGCGCCAAAGTTCAGGCTCAAGGGTGGTGAGCGCTTCGGTGATCGGCGTCGAACCGGACAGCGCCGCGTCGATCGAGGGCTGCAGCGCCGGATCGCAGAACCCCGCGGAATTGCCCGGAACGACGGGTTTCGTCCGGTCGGCGCCCGCGGCGGTCTGCTCGGGGCGGCAGCCGAAGGTCGAGGCGAGCACCGACGCCGTGTCGCCGCCCACCGCCTGCGGCACGACCGCGATGTCGACGCCGACGATGCCCGCCGAGTCGCCGGTCGGCTGCTGGACCCCGGAGACGACCGGCATCGCGAGCAGGCCGCTGAACAGGTCCCGCGGCTGCGGCGTGATCGCGTTGACCTCGACGCCCTGCGCGGCCAGCTGGCCGGTGAGCTCCTTGGCGATCGTCGCGTACGGCTCCTGGGTGCCTGGTGAGGCGATGACCAGCGAAAGCGCCTTGCCGTTCTTGCGCCAGGTGCCCGCGGTCTTGGCGTAGCCCGCCGCCTTCAGCGACTGTTCGGCCTTCGCGACGTCGGGCGCGGTGGGCGGGCCGGGCGGGATGGTCGCCGTGTAGCCCTTCACCGACGGGGCCGTCACCTGCGCGTCCGCGTGCAGCTGCGACGACGGGCCGCCGTTGACGCCTTCGGTGATCAGCTTGGTCCGGTCGATCAGCGCGGCGATCCCGGCCCGCACCTGGGCGTCCTGCAGGGTGGCGCTGACCGGGCGCAGCAGCACGTCGGCCACCAGCGGCCGGGCCACGGTGTGCAGCTTGACGGCCGGGCCGAGGTCGCCGAGCCGCTTGAGCTGGTCGCCGGTGGTCCTGGCCAGCGCGAACTGGTCGTTGCCGCTCTGCAGCGCGGCCAGCAGCGTCTGCGGGTCCGAGCGGCGCAGCACGATCCGGTCGATCGCGGCGGGCTTCTCCCAGTAGCGCTCGTTGCGCTCGAGGATGACTTCGCCGCGTGCGGTGTCGAGGCTCTTGATCGAGAACGGGCCGGCGATGGCCGGGAAGTTCGACGCGAGCGCGCCGCGCCAGCCGTCGGGCGCGTCCTTGAGCAGGTGGGCGGGCAGCAGGTCGGAGAACAGCGTCTGCCAGCCGGGGTACGGCTTGGCGAAGGTGACCTCGACGCGCTTGCCGCCTTCGCGGGACTGCAGGTCGGTGATCTGCCGGTAGCCGGCGGGCTCGATCACGCCGGGCTGGTCGCGCATCTGGGTGCGCAGGTAGTCGAAGTCCTCGGCGGCGATGGGCGCGCCGTCGGACCAGGACGCGTCCGGCCGGATCTCGTAGGCGACCACGAACGGCTGCTGCGAGACCACCTCGGCGGACTTCATGAGGTTCTTGTCGAGCTGGGTGCTGCCGTCGTCCTTCTGGCGGAACACCGAGGGCAGCAGCAGCTGCGACAACGCCGAGGTGACCTGCGAGGAGTCGGCCAGGTTGTGCGGGTTGTACCCGCCGAGCACGTCGTCGACCCCGACGACGATCTGCGACGGCGTCTTCCCGGTGGTCGAGGCGGGGGGCACCGACGACGACACCACCGGTGGCGGCGGGGTGTTCGAGCAGGCGGTGACCAGCACGGTCGCGAGCGCCAGCACCGGCACCGCCTTGCGATTCACCCGCACGCCCCGTTCCTCCCCAGAATCTCCCCGATCGGGTCAGTCATGCTCCCACGACCGAGTCCGCCGCCGGAACCGAGATTCCCACACCCGGATCGGCCGGGTCCGGCACCCCTGGGTGCCGCTATGGGAAAGGACGCGCGGAGCACCGTCCGGGTTCCCGGACCGTTCCGGAACGGCGGAACGAACACGCGCGGGACACGGTGCGGGATTCACGCGGTGGTGCGCACCAGCCATCGACCCCTATAAAGATATAAGGAGAAGAACGGCGGAATTCGTGACGTCCCGTCGGCCTATTCTCCACCCACGGTGACGGATGGGCAACGAAAAAACCTCCCGGCGGGGAACACCGGGAGGTTTTTTCGCTATTCGCCGATCAGCCGTTGTCGCGGCTCTTCGCGCGCGAACGCTCCTTCGCGCGGGTATTGACGTCCAAAGTGACCTTCCGGACGCGGACGACGTCCGGCGCGACCTCGACGCACTCGTCGACCGAGCAGAACTCCAGCGCCTCTTCCAGGCCCATCTTGCGCGGGCGGGCCAGCGTCTCCATCACGTCGGCGGAGGACTGACGCATGTTGGTCAGCTTCTTCTCCTTGGTGATGTTGATGTCGAGGTCTTCGAAGCGCGGGTTCTCGCCCACGACCATGCCCTCGTACACCTCGGCGCCCGGCTCGACGAAGAACGTGCCGCGGTCGGCCAGCTGGATCATCGCGTACGCGGTGACCGGCCCGGTGCGGTCGGCGACCAAGGAGCCGCTGTGCCGGGTGCGGATCTCGCCCGCCCACGGAAAGTAGCCCTCGAACACGTGGTTCGCGATGCCGGTGCCGCGGGTCTCGGTGAGGAAGTCGGTGCGGAAGCTGATCAGGCCGCGCGACGGGAGCACGTACTCCAGCTTGATGCGGCCGGTGCCGTTGCCGCTCATGTCCTCCATGCGGCCCTTGCGCGCCGCCAGGAGCTGGGTGATCGCGCCGAGGTGCTCCTCGGGCGAGTCGATGTAGAGGCGCTCGAACGGCTCGTGCAGCTTGCCGTCGATCGTGCGCAGGACCACCTGCGGCTTGCCGACGGTCAGCTCGAAGCCCTCGCGGCGCATCTGCTCGACGAGGATGGCCAGCGCCAGCTCGCCACGGCCCTGGACCTCCCAGGTGTCGGGGCGCTCGGTCGGCAGCACGCGGATGCTGACGTTACCGATGAGCTCCTGGTCGAGGCGGGCCTTGACCAGCCGCGCGGTGACCTTGTCGCCGCCGTTGCGGCCGGCCAGCGGCGAGGTGTTCACGCCGATGGTCATCGAGATCGCGGGCTCGTCGACGGTGATCCGGGGCAGCGCCACCGGGTTCTCGGAGTCGGCGAGGGTGTCGCCGATCGTGATGTCCGGGATGCCGGCGATGGCGACGAGCTCGCCCGCGCTGGCCTCGGTCGCCGGGACGCGGGTGAGCGCCTCGGTGACGAGCAGCTCGGAGATGCGGACGTTCTGCGTCGTGCCGTCTTCGCGCATCCAGGCCACGGTCTGGCCCTTGCGCAGCTTGCCGGCGTGGATGCGGATCAGCGCGATGCGGCCGAGGAAGTTGGACGCGTCGAGGTTGGTGACCAGCGCCTGCAGCGGCGCGTCGAGGTCGGCGGCCGGGGGCGGCACGTGCCGGAGCAGCGTGTCGAACAGCGGGTCGAGGTTCTCGCTCTCGGGGATCTCGCCGTCGGCGGGCTGCTCCAGGCTCGCCTTGCCGGCGCGCGCGGAGGCGTAGACGACCGGGAGGTCGAGGATCGCGTCGTGGTCGGCGTCCTCGATGTCGCTGGCCAGCTCGAGCAGCAGGTCGTGGGTCTCCTCGACGACCTCGGCGATCCGGGCGTCCGGGCGGTCGGTCTTGTTGACCAGCAGGATCACCGGCAGGCCGGCTTCGAGCGTCTTGCGCAGCACGAACCGGGTCTGCGGCAGCGGGCCCTCGGACGCGTCGACGAGCAGGACGACGCCGTCGACCATGGCCAGGCCGCGCTCGACCTCGCCGCCGAAGTCGGCGTGGCCGGGGGTGTCGATGACGTTGATCGTCACCTGGCCCTCGGGCGTCTGGCGGTGGATCGAGGTGTTCTTCGCGAGGATGGTGATGCCCTTTTCCCGCTCGAGCTCACCGGAGTCCATCACGCGGTCGACGAGCTCGGCCCGCTCGGCGAAGGCGCCGGACTGGCGCAGCATCGCGTCCACGAGCGTGGTCTTGCCGTGGTCGACGTGGGCGACGATCGCGACGTTGCGCAGGTCGGGCCGGGTCTTACCGGTCGGCCGGCCGGTTTCGACGGTAGCGCTGGCTGCGGGCACGCGAGAACTCCTGAACTTCAAGGGGTGGGTGGCCGCGCAAGCCGTTCAGGCATCCCGTGACCGGCTCTGGTCACACGCGGACCTCACTCAGGATACCTGCCACCCCATTGTGAGCGGCCCCACGCCCCCTGGACGGTTAGGCTGACCTAACGTGGAAACCCGGTGAAGGTCGCCGATCCGGAAGGTGCGTGCGCGTGGGCAAGAAGCACGACGACCCGCGGAAGGTCGTGCGCAAGCTGATGAAGGCCGGCAAGGTCAAGAAGAAGTGCTGCCGGTCGAAGCCGCGCTGCAAGAAGTGCCCGGTATTGGCTCTGAAGAAGGCGAAGCTGGATCTGGCGGCCTAGTGCGGGATGGCCTCGTTGACCAGCCGGAGCTCCGGCGCGGTCTTCGTCGGCGAGAACTCGATGACCTCGTACTTCGCCAGGTGCTGCACGCAGAACGGGTCGGACGCCAGGATGGCGTCGAGCTTCCCGCGGGACATCGGCCGCGTGATGATCACGCCACCGGTGCGCGGGTTCCGCGCCCCGGACGCCAGGAAGTGGCCGTGCTCGTACTGCTTGTTCAGCCACTCGGCGTGGTCCGGGAGCGCCAGGTCGATTTCCTCGATCGGGGCCGTGTAGTTCAGCAGGACGACATACATGGCTAAGACCGTAACTCCGTTCGCGCGCCTGCGCGTCCGGACGATGCGAAGTGGTGACGGACCGGGCTATAGTCGTGCCATGCACGCGCAGACCGCCAGCTGGTGGCCGCCCTCGGCGGCCGTCCCAGTCCTGCGCTGATCACCAGCGGCCGCCCCGGACGGGCGGCCTTTTTCATGCCTTCTCCGGGGTGGCCCCACCTCGGAAGGAAGTCTCATGAGCAAGCTGTCCGGCATCACCCCGTCCGGCCACGTCCACCTCGGCAACTACCTCGGGGCCGTGCGCCGCTGGGCTCGCGAGGGCGGCGCGGACGACCTGTACTTCGTCGCCGACCTGCACGGCATGACGACGCCGCACAACCCGGCGAAACTCCGATCCCTGGCGCACGAGCAGCTGGCGGTGCTGATCGCCGCCGGCATCGATCCCGAGCGGGTGTTCGTCCAGTCCGACCTCGCCCGCGAGCTGGGCGCGCTGACGTGGGTCCTGGAGTGCACCTGCAACTACGGCGAGGCCGCGCGGATGATCCAGTTCAAGGAGAAGTCGAAGGGCCAGGCCGGGGTGCGGCTGTCGCTGCTGACCTACCCGGCGCTGATGGCTGCGGACATCCTGCTGCAGGGCGCGGACGAGGTGCCGGTCGGCGAGGACCAGCGCCAGCACGTCGAGCTGACGCGCACGCTGGCCAAGCGCTTCAACGGCACGTACGGCGACGTGTTCACCATCCCGCGGGCGGTGCTCCCGCCGGCGGGCGCGCGGGTGAAGGACCTCGCGGACCCGACGCGCAAGATGTCGAAGTCGGCGCGGGACGCGGCGGGCGTGGTGTTCGCGCTCGACGAGCCCGACCAGGTCCGCCGCAAGATCCGCCGCGCGGTCACCGACGGCGGGACGGTCCCGGTGCACGCGCCGGACACCCGCCCGGGGATGGCGAACCTGCTGGAGATCCTGGCCGCGTGCCGGGGTGGCTCGCCGGCCGACCTGGCCGACGAGTTCACGTCGTACGGCGCGGTGAAGGACGCCGTCGCCGACGCGGTGATCGAGGAGCTGCGGCCGCTGCGCTCGCGGGCGTCGGCGCTGCTCGACGACGTCGCGGAGCTGGACCGGGTCCGCAAGGCGGGCGCGGAGCGGGCTCGCGAGCGCGGCTCGCACCGGCTCGACGCGGCGTTGCGGATGATCGGCGCGAATTGAAGAGCGGCGGCCTGCTCCCGGCTCAGGAGAGCAGTTCCCGGAACGCCGGGAGCAGGATGCGGTCGGCGGGCAGCCAGTCGACCTCGTCGAGGTCGTCGGGCCCGAGCCACCGCACGGCCAGGTGCTCGACGGCCCGCGGTTCTTCACCGGGCGAAACGAGCTTCGCGGCGTAGATGCGGAGGACCTTCCCGCCGGGCAGTTCGACGTCCTCGCCGACCCGCCGCCCGACTTCGATGACGACGTCGAGCTCCTCGCTGCACTCGCGGGCGAGCGCGAAGGCCTCGGACTCCCCGGGTTCGACGCGGCCACCGGGCAGTTCCCACTGCCCCGTGTGCTTCGGCGGCCAGGCCCGCTGCTGGGCGAGCAGCTTGCCGTCCCGCACCAGGGCGGCACCCACGATCACACCGTTCACAGCCCCGGAATCTACCCGGAAGCCCCACCGCGGGCCGTCTCGCCGCCACCCGCGCCCAGCCTCGGCTGCGTTTTGCGATCGCTCCCCGCGCGCGGCCACCCAGCCAGTCCCACCCAGCCAGTCCCACCCAGCCAGTCCCACCCAGCCAGTCCCACCCAGCCAGTCCCACCCAGCCAGGCCCACCCTCCCTGGGGGTCCGCCCCGCTCCAGCGTATCGGGGCGGTCCGACGAAACCCGCTCGAAGTTCGCAGCGGGCGCCCGGTTGTCCACATCACGGCCAGGCTGTGGGCAACCCGGCTTCGATCACCGCCCCGCAGCGACTCGACGAAGCCCTCCTCCGGCAGCTGCGGCATGGCGAGCCAAGCACCCGGGCCCTCAGCCGGGCACCGGGTCTCCACCCGCGGCCGCGCGCCAGACGACCACGAACCGCGCCCCGCCGTCCGGGGACTCGCCCACCTGCACCCGGCCACCCCGGCGCCGGACCGTCTCCGCCACCATCGCCAGCCCCAGTCCCGTCCCGCCCGACGACCGCGCCCGGTCGTCCGCGATCCGGTAGAACCGGTCGAACACCTTCTCGCGGTGCTCCGGCGCGATGCCCGGGCCGTCGTCGTCGACCACCACCCGGACCGACGACCGCGACGCCAGCACCGACACCACGATCTCCCCGCGCGCGTAGCGGCACGCGTTGCGCAGCAGGTTGTCCAGCACCAGCTCGACCTCGGCGTGCGCGGCCGAGGCCCACGCCTGCGCGACCGCGTTGCTCACCCGCGTCTCCGGCGCCCCCGCCGGCAGCCGCGCGACCGCCGCGCGCACCTCGCTGACCAGCTCGACCGGTTCCGCCGCGGGCACCTCCCCCGCGTCCGACCGGGCCAGCGACAACAGCCCGTCCAGCAGCGACGACAGCCGTTCGGCCTCGGTCAGGATGTCCGACAGCGTCTCCTGGGACAGCTCCGGATCCGGGTTGGTCACCGCGACCTCGGCCTGTACTCGGATCGACGCGACCGGCGACCGCAGCTCGTGCGCCGCGTCGCCGGTGAAGCGCCGGAGCCGGTCGCTCGCCTGCTCCTGCCGCTCGAGCAGCGCGTTGAACTCCTCCGCCAGCGCGCGCAGCTCGTCGTGCGAGTCCGGCAGCGCCAGCCTCGCCCCCGGCGGCAGCGCGCGCACCGAACCCCGCATGCGCGCCACCGGCCGCAGCGACAGCCGGACCACCAGCCACGTCGCGAACCCGGCGACCAGCGCCCCGACCGAGGCGACGACCACCAGCCACACCCCGCCGTAGTGCACCGCCGCCGAGAACCCGACCAGCCCGGCCCCGGCCACGACCAGCCGTTGCGACCCGTCGGGCGCGCTGACGACCGTCCCCAGGTAGCGCGCGCCGTCGCGCTGGACCGGCTGTCCCGCCTTGAGCGTCGAGATGTCCGACGGCGCAAGGCCGGTGGGGGTACCGCGGTCCACCGGCGCGCCCGCGATGTCGAGCACCCGCAGCGTCACCGGCGCCGCGCCGGACAGCGGGCGCCCGGCGCTCACGTCGGCGCCGGCCGGGCCGAGCGCGGCCGAGAGCTCGCGGTCGACCGAGCCGATGAGCAGCGGGGAGAGGTTCGACGCGGCCAGCGCGGCCAGCCCGAGCAGGCAGGCCAGGGTGATCGTCGCGGCCAGCAGGGTGATCCGGACCTGCAGGGACCGGCCCCGCCACCAGGAGCTCACGGGGTGATGACCTCGTCGAGCTGCGCGTCGGAGGCCAGGTAGCCGTGCCCGCGCACCGTCCGCAGCAGCGCGCCGGCGCCGACGGCGTCCAGCTTGCGTCGGACGTATCCGACGTATACCTCGACGAGGTTACGCGTGACCGCCTGCTCCTCGCCCCAGACCGCGCGCAGCAGCTCGTCCTTCGTGACGACCGTGCCGGCGCGCCCGACGAGCACCTCGAGCAGCGCGAACTCGCGCGGGCTCAACCCGACTTCTTCGCCGTTCCAGTGCACCTGCCGCAGCCCGCGGTCGACTTCCAGCGCGCCCAGCCGCAGCGTGCCGCGGCCCGCTTCCGGCCCGGCGCGGCGCAGCGTCGCGCGGACTTGCGCGACCAGCACGACGAAGGAGAACGGCTTGACGAGGTAGCCGTCGGCGCCGAGGTCGAGGCCGTCGGCCTGGTCGATCTCGCCGTCCTTGGCCGAGACGAGCAGCACCGGCGTCATGACGCCGTCCTTGCGCAGGCGTTCCAGCACGCGGTAGCCGGACAGGCCCGGCAGCATGATGTCGAGCAGGATGACGTCGAACGAGCCCGTGCTCGCCAGCTGCAGCCCGGTGGGGCCGTCCGCGGCGGTGACCACGTCCATGTCCTCCGCCCGCAGCCCGCGTTGCAGTGCTTTCCGCACGCCCGGTTCGTCGTCGACCACCAGCACCCGAGGTTTCACGAGGTTCATCATGGCCGGTTTGCGCAGGTCGTGCGTCAGCTCTCAGCACGATCTCAGCCGGAGAGGGAGAACCTTCAGGGGTATCTCAGTCTCGAGAGGGAAGCGTCGGTGCCGGGAAGCCGGGCACACTCGAGCCCGGGAACACCACAGGGAGAGACGCATGAAACCGAAGACGAAGGGCATCACCGCCGCGGTCGTCGGCACCGCGCTCGGTGCGGGCGGGCTCGCGTTCATCGCGATGCCGGCCAGCGCCGACGACAAGCCGGCGCTGCCGCAGGTGAGCGCCGAGGACCTGGTGCAGTCGGTCATGAAGGCCAAGCCGGGCGCGTTCGACGGCACGGTGAAGGTCAGCAACGACCTGGGGCTGCCGTCGGTGGGGAGCGCGCTGCCGGGGGCGTCGGCGCTGAACATCGACTCGGCGCACATCTTCAGCGACGGCGCCGGCAAGAGCCGCCTGGCCGCCACGCAGGGCGCGAGCCAGGAGACCGTGGTCCACGACGGCACGACCGTCTGGGACTACAGCTCCAAGACCAACACCGCGACGAAGGTGACCATCCCGGCCGACGTCGCCAAGCAGAAGGGCGCGGGCAGCGAGAAGCTGGCCGACCCGGTCGCGGCGTCGACCGAGTTGCTGGCGAAGGTCCGCGAGAGCAGCACGGTGTCGGTCGACGGCACCGCGACCGTCGCCGACCGCCCGGCCTACGAGCTGGTCCTGACGCCGAAGCCGAGCGAGCGGACGCTGCTGCGCGAGATCCGCGTCGCGGTCGACTCGCAGACGCGGATGCCGCTGCGGGTGTCGGTGCTGAGCAACGGCACGTCGACGCCGGCGCTCGAGGTCGCGTTCAGCGAGATCCAGTTCACGCCGCAGCCGGCCGACCTCTTCACCTTCACCCCGCCGAAGGGCGCCAAGGTGCAGGAGAAGACGCCGACGATCGACGACAAGGACAAGGCCCTCGCCGAGCAGGCGAAGGACGACGTCAAGGTCGTCGGCGACGGCTGGGACACCGTCGTCACGGGCAAGGTCCCGGCGGACGCGCTGAACGCGGCGCCGAAGCAGCAGAACGGCCGCGACGGCCGGAACACGGACCCGAAGGCGCTGCTCGAGCGGTTCGCCAAGAAGGTCAACGGCGCGTGGGGCAGCGGCTACCTCGTCACCACGAAGGTGGGCAGCGCGGTGCTGACCGACGACGGCCGCTTCGCCGCCGGCGCGGTGCCGGAGCAGGTTCTGTACGAAGCGCTGGGTCAGAAGTGACCAGCACAGCTGTCGAGTCCGGGGCGGACGTCTCTTCGGAGGCGTCCGCCCCGGCGGTCCCGCTGGCCGCGCGCACGCGGGGGCTGCGCAAGGTCTACGGCAGCACCGTCGCGGTCGACCACGTCGACCTCGACATCCCGGAGGGCGCGGTCGTCGGGATGCTCGGGCCGAACGGCTCAGGCAAGACGACCACCATCCGGATGCTGCTCGGCCTGGTCCGGCCGACCGAGGGCGAGGTCGAGCTGCTCGGCCGGCCGATGCCGGACGCCGCGGCGCACGCGCTGCCGGACGTCGGCGCGCTGGTCGAGGGGCCGGGCTTCCACCCGTTCCTGTCCGGGCGCGACAACCTGCTGCGCTTCGCCGCGGCGGAACCGCGGCTGACGTCGGCCGGCATCCCGGCGGCGGTGGATTCCGCGCTGGAGCGCGTCGGGCTGACCGGCGCGGCGCGGCGCCGCTACAAGGGCTACTCGCTCGGCATGAAGCAGCGGCTCGGGCTCGCTTCGGCGTTGCTCGTGCCGCGGAAGATGGTCGTGCTCGACGAGCCGACCAACGGCCTCGATCCTGCGGGTACCAGGGAGATCCGCAGGATCGTGGCCGAGCTGCACGCCGCCGGCGTGACGGTGCTGGTGTCGTCGCACCTGCTGGCCGAGGTGGAGGCGACGTGCACGCACGTGGCCGTGCTGCAGGCCGGCAACGTCGTCGCGCAGGGCGAGCTGGCCGAGCTGCTGGAGTCCGGCAACGCGGCGCTGCTGGTCCGCACGCCGGACGCGGAGAAGGCCGTGGAAGTGCTGCGGGAGCACCGGATCGGCGCCCGGCTCACCCCGGACGGCGTCCGCGCCGACCTCACGGCGACGGAGGCACCGCGCGTGCTGCAGGTCCTGGTGGGCGCGGGGGTCGCGGTCCACGAGGCGACGCGGGCCCGCACCGGGCTGGAAGACCTGTTCGCGCGGCTGACGGAGGGGGCGGAATGACGGCGGTCCTGGAGGCACCGGCGGCCCGCACGGGCCACGACACGGTGCCGTTGCCGCGGCTGCTGGCCGCGGAACTGCGCTGGATCTTCCGGCGGCCGCGCACGCTGGCCGTGCTGGGGCTGCTGGCGCTGATCCCGATCGTGATCGGCGTCGGCCTGACGCTGGTGGACGACGCGGGTTCGCAGGGCGGCGGCCCGGACGACGGCGGCGGAGCGCTCTTGGCGTCCGCGGTGAACAACGCGTTCGTCCTGCCGATCGCGGCGATCGTGATGTCCCTGGCGTTGCTGCTGCCGCTGGCGTCGGCGATGGCGGGCGCGGACGCGATCGCGGGCGAGACGGCGCACGGCACGCTGCGCGGCTGGCTGATCGCCCCGGTCGGCCGCGGTCGCCTGCTGGCGGTCAAGGCGTTCGGCGTCGCGACGGTGTCGGTGGTCTCGGTGCTGGCGATGTGCGTGACGGGCGTGGTGACCGGCCTGATCATCAACGGCACGGATTCGCTGTTCACGCTGTCGGGCACGACGTTGTCCCTGGGCGGCGCGCTGGCCCGCATCCTGCTGGTGGCGGGCTGGGTGGTGCTGCAGCTGTGGGCGGTCGGCGCGGTGGCGCTGGCGATCTCCAGCTGGACGGAACACCCGATGCTGGTGGTGGCGTCGGTCCTGGCGGCCGACATCGTGTTCACGATCCTCGGGTTCCTGACGTCGCTGGACTGGCTGCACCCGTTCCTGTTGACGCAGAACTGGTCGATGGCGCCGGCGGAGGTGCTGCAGGACCCGATGGGCGGCCAGCTGCTGGGCGAGGGTGCGCTGCGGGCGGCGTGCTACATCGTGATCGGGCTGTCGCTGGCCTACGCCCGCCTGTCCACCCGCGACGGCTGAGCTTCTTTCCCGGACGGCGTCAGCCGACGAGCGCGACGCCGTCCGGGTCGAACTCCAGCTGCACCGCGTCCCCGGCCCGCAGGTCCGAAGCCGCTGGCGCGACTGCGTCCACAGTGGACTCTTCAAGTTTCACGACGAGCCGCACGTGTTCCCGGCGGTGCACCGCCGCCACGACCTCGCCCGGCACTCCTTCGGCCGCGACCCTTAGCGCGTGCGGCCGCAACCCCAGCCGCACCGGTCCGTCGGCGATGTCGGGTAGCACCACCTCGCCGAGGAACGTGCGCACGTGCCCGTCCGCCGCGGTGCCGTCCACGAACGTCGTCACCCCCAGGAACCGGGCCACGTCGTCGTCCGCCGGGTTGCGCCACACTCGGCGGACCGCGCCCTCCTGGCGGACCTCCCCCGCGTCCAGCACCGCCACCCGATCGGCGAGCGTGAACGCCTCCTCCTGATCGTGCGTCACCAGCAACGCCGTGATCTTGCTGCGCCGCAACAGGTCCGCCAGGTCGATCGCCAGCTGCTCGCGCAATCCGGCGTCCAAACCGGACAGTGGCTCGTCGAGCAGCAGCAGCCGCGGCTTGGGTGCCAGCGCGCGGGCCAGCGCGACCCGCTGGGCCTGCCCGCCGGACAGCTCCGTCACCCGCCGCTTCTCGAAGCCCGAGAGGCCCACCAGCTCCAGCAGCTCGGCGACGCGCGGTGCCCATTGTGTCCGCGGTATACCGTGCATCCGAAGGCCGAACGCGATGTTCGCCGCGACGTCCCGGTGGCTGAACAGCTGGCCGTCCTGGAACACCAGGCCGAAGCCGCGCCGGTGGACCGGGACCGCGCCGAGGTCGTCGCCGTCCCAGCTCACCGTTCCGCGCGCCGACTGCTCCAGGCCGGTGATCGCGCGCAGCAGCGTCGACTTGCCCGAGCCGGACGGCCCCAGCAGGGCCAGGACTTCGCCGTCGGCGATGTCCAGCCGGACGTCGCGGACCGCCGCGAACGATCCGTAGTGGACAGTCAGGTCACGCACCGACAGCGCCATCAGAACTCCCCCACCCGGCCGCGCCCGAGCCGGTCGATCAGCGCGACCGCCAGCACCGTCACGAGCATCAGCAGCGCGCACGCGGCGTACGCCATCTGGTTGTTCAGCTCCCCTGGGCGTCCCATCAGGGACGCGATCGCGACCGGCAGCGTCGGCGCGGTCGGCCGGGCGAGGAAGCTCGTCGCGCCGAACTCGCCGAGCGCGACGACGAACCCGAACCCGGCGGCCGCGACCAGCGGCCGCAGCGTCAGCGGCAGGTCGATCTCCCGCCACACCCGCAGCGGGCTCGCCCCGAGCGTCGACGCGGCCTGGCGCAATCGGACGTCGACCGAGCGCAGCACCGGCAGCACCATCCGCACGACCAGCGGGATGATCACCAGCGCTTGGGCCAGCGGGACGAGGTAGGGCGACGTCCGGAGATCGCCGGGCAGCGCGTCGAGCGTCACCAGGTAGCCGAACCCGACCGTCACCGCGGACACCCCGAGCGGCAGCATCAGGACGGCGTCCATGGTCTCGCCGAGCCCGCGCGCGGCCCGCGCCGGCGACCGGCGCAGCGCCACCAGCACCACGGACGCGAGCACGCCGACGACCATCGCGAGCAGCGTCGCGTCGATCGCCACCTTCAGCGAATTCACCGCCGCGTCCCAGCCGGACACCTGCAGCGCGCCCTTCTCACCGGTGCTCGTCAACGCTCGATAACCGGCGAAGCTCCAGCCGTCCGGAGTGGACACCGACTCGGCGAGCAGCGCGACGATCGGCGTCACGAGCAACGCCAGCACGACCCCCGCCGCACCGACGACCCACCACTCACCGCCCCGCGGCCGCCGCGCCCCGCCGGAGCCGATCCGGGCGCCGTCCTTGCGCCGGCGCGCCAGACCGCCGAGTACCAAGGCGGCGACGACGGCAGCGAACTGGATCAGTGACAGCGCGGCCGCGCCCGAAAGGTCCAGGAGGTCGACCGTCCGCAGGTAGATCTCGGTTTCCAGGGTCCGGTAGCGCGCCCCGCCGAGGATCAGGACGACGCCGAAGCTGGTGGCGCAGAACAGGAACACGACGGCCGCGGCGGACGCGATCGCCGGCGCCAGCGCGGGCAGCGTCACCGAGCGGAACGCGCGCCACGGTGACGCGCCGAGCGCGCGGGCCGCGTCGGTCGTCCTCGAGTCGAGCCGCGCCCACAGCCCGGCGACGGTCCGCGCGACGACGGCGACGTTGAAGAACGCGTTGGCCAGCACGATCGGCAGCACGCCGCCGTCCGGCCAGAGGGCCCGGAACGCCAGGCCGACGACGACGGTCGGCAGCACGAACGGCACCAGCACGAGCGTCCGCGCGAGGCCGACGCCGGGCAGCCGCACCCGCGCGAGCAGGAACGCGACCGGCAGGCCGGCCAGCACCGCGACGATGGTCGACGCGGCCGCGCTCGCGACGGTGAACCCGGCCAGCTGCCAGGTCCGCGCGTCGCCGAGGACGACGTCGAGACCGCCGTCGGCGAACCCGCGGCCGACGATCGCGAGCACCGGCCAGGCGAAGAACACCACCAGGAACCCGATCGGCGCCAATCCGAGCAGCGCCAGGCCGAGGCCTCGGGTGGTCCGGGGTGGGGCTAGGACTGGTGTTTTTCGGGGGGTCCGGGTGGCGGAGCCCCCGGCCCGGGGCGGAGCCCCGGATGTCACTGCACGAGCGTGCGCCATTCGCCGATCCACTTCTCGCGCCCGGCCTGCACTTGGTCCGCCGTGAGCGACTGCGGCTTCTGCGGCAGCGGCGCGACCTGCGCCCAGCCCGCGGGCAGGTCGACGCCCTGGCGTGCCGGGTAGACGTACATGTTCGCCGCGACCGTCGCCTGGAACTGCTGCGACAGCAGGAAGTCGACGACCTTGCGCGCGCTCTCCGCCTGCTTGCCGTTCGCCAGCACGCCGGCGTACTCGACCTGCCGGTAGCAGGTGTCGAGCAGCGCCTTGGTGCGCGGCTTGCCGTCGTCACCCACCTCGGCGGCGGGCGAAGAGGCGTACGAGACGACGATCGGGCGCGGTCCCTTGCCGGACGAGCCGGAGAAGTCCTTGGTGTAGGCCTCTTCCCAGCCGCTGACGACCTTGAGCCCGTTGGCCTTCAGCTTCGTCCAGTAGTCCTTCCAGCCGGCCTCGCCGTACTTCGCGATGGTGCCGAGGAGGAACGCCAGCCCGGGCGACGCCGTCGCCGGGTCCTCGGCGACCAGCAGATCCTTGTACTTCGGGTCGGCGAGGTCGTCGTACGACTCCGGCGCCGCGATCCCCTTGCTCGTGAAGTAGTTCGTGTCGACGTTGACGCAGACGTCACCGACGTCGACCGCGGACAGCCGGTGCTCGGGGTCGACGGCGTAGCGCTGCGGCCCGCGGTCGGCCTCCGGGCTGGTGTAGGGCTCGAAGACGCCTTCCTGCAGCGCGCGGGAGGCGAACGTCGAGTCGACGCCGTACGCGACGTCGCCGATCGGGTTGGCCTTGGTCAGCACGAGCTTGTTGGTCAGCGAACCGGCGTCGCCCTGCTTGAGCACGGAGATCTTGATGCCCGACTGCTTCTGGAAGGCGTCGAGCACCTCCTGCGGCGCCAGGAAGGAGTCGTGCGTCACGAGGGTGACGGTGGGCGTCTGCTGCGTGCCACCGTCACCGTCCGACAGCGAGCACCCCGCGGCGACGACGCTGACGGCGGCGACGGCCGTCGCGGCGCGAACAGCCCTGCTCTTCATCTACCCTCCTGCACTTCTCCGGACGAGGAGGGAAAGCCCTCCCTTCGCCGGCATGATCCGGTCAGGTGCGAACGGTCGCGGGGTGACCCGCCTCTCAGCCCGGCTGACCGGACTCCCGTGGCAACCGTGCAGCGTAGTCCAGGACGTACGACCATGGAGACATGACGGAAATCTTGAGCGACGCCGAGGCCGACGAACGGCTGGGCGCCGGCTGGACGCGGGCCGGCGCGGTGATCTCGCGCGAGGCGGAGCTGGCGAGCTTCCCGCAGGCGATCGAAGTGGTGGACCGGGTCGCGGTGCTCGCCGAGGCGGCCGACCACCACCCGGACATCGACATCCGCTGGCGCACGCTGACGTTCCGGCTCTCGACCCATTCAGCGGGCGGTCTGACGGAGAAGGACTTCGCACTGGCCGCGCAGATCGACTCGGTGCTCGAATCTCTGTGATCTCGGTAACTCTGAGTGCACCTTTTCGCGGTTTCGACGTCTCTCGGTAAACGGCATTTGCTATGGAGGGACGGTATGACGCAGGCGATCGTGGTGGGTACGGCGGCATTCGCGACGATGGTGGCAGCGGCCGGCGGGGTGCTCTGGTTCACCGCCCGGAGCCGCCGTCACCCGGATGCCCGTGAGTTCGATCACAGCCGCTAACAAAGGGCATGATCAGCGCGCTGAGCAGGGCGGAAGCATCGGTTTCGGCCCTAGGAAACGCCATGAACAGCACCGCCACCCTCACCCCCGCCCAGCGCGCTTGGATCAACGCCCTCGCCCCCGCGGTCGTGCTGATCACGATCGCGTTGCTGGGCCTCCTCGGCTGAGCTGGTCGCCGGCCTGGCTTTCGAGCCAGGCCGGCTGCCGCGCCGATCAGTAGCGCGGCATGTTCGGGATCGCCTTTTCGGCCACTTCGATGAGCGCCAGCACCTTCGGCACGTCGGCCGCCACGTCCTCGGCGGTCATCGACGGAGCCTCCGAAGACCGGTAGGCGACTTCGTTGCGCCGGGCCCGCATCCGGTTGAAGGGCCGCAAAACCGGCCCCAGTGGCGGGTCCAGCTGAGCGAGGACGGCCTCGTAGACGGTCACGTGGCCACCCCGGCTCGTCACCCGCAGGCCCTGGTTCTGCAGCACGGCCGCCAGCGCCCGGCGCGCGCTGTCGTAGGCCAGCGTGTAAGCGCCTTCCGGATCGGTGTCCTGCAGCTGCCGCGCCGAAGCGAGGTGGGTACGGGCCCGGACCAGCTCGGCCTCGGCCGCCTCCCGCGACGCCGGGACGTGCTCGATGGCGCCGCGCGCGATGAAGGCGTCGATCCGTTCGCGCCCTTGGTTCCACTGGGGCATCAAGCCTCCTGGTCGAGGTTCAGCCGGGTCAGCGGCCGGTCACGAACGCTGGTGACGAACGGGTCCGTCGTGTCCGCCGCCCACGACTGCGGCGAGATCCGGTGCACGTTGACTTCGCGGCCCAGCCGGCGCGACACGCCTTCGGCCACGTCGAACAGCTCGTCCGGATCGGGCGAGCCGACGACGAGGACGTCGACGTCGCCGGGCGGCGGCCCAGGTTCTCCGCTGTAGCGCGCTGCCCAGGACCCGTAGATGTAGGCCTCGGTGACGCCCGCGAGCCCGGACAACGCCTCGGTCAGCAACGGCATCGGCCCGAAGGTGACTGCCATGAGGTCGCTCAGCGGCCGGTAGATCGGCGTGTCCGTGCGGGCTTTGACGAGCCGGCTCCGGCCCACCCGCCGGTCTTCCAGGATGCCGCCGTCCACCAGCCGCCCGACCTCGCGCAGCGCGGCCGTCGGTGTGACGCCGGAAGCGTCGGCGAGCTCGGTGATGCTGTACTCGCGGTCCGGGTGCAGCAGGACCAGCGCGAGCAGCTCACCTTGCGTGCGCGACCGCAGCAGCGGCAGCAGACTCGGCGACACTTTCATCGGACGCAGCATATCCTGCGCTCAATGAAAGTAACAACCAGTGATCAGACGTTGAAGCGGAACTCCACCACGTCGCCGTCGGCCATGACGTAGTCCTTGCCCTCCATGCGGACCTTGCCCGCCGCCCGGGCCGCGGCCATCGTGCCCGCCTCCATCAGGTCGTCGTAGGAGACGATCTCCGCCTTGATGAAGCCGCGCTCGAAGTCCGTGTGGATCACGCCCGCCGCCTGGGGAGCCGTCGCGCCCTGCGGGATCGTCCAGGCGCGGGACTCCTTGGGGCCCGCCGTCAGGTACGTCTGCAGGCCGAGCGTGTGGAAGCCCGCGCGGGCCAGGGAGTACAGGCCCGGCTCCGGCTGGCCGACCGACTCGAGCAGCTCGCGCACCGACTCCTCGTCGTCCAGCTCCAGCAGCTCAGCCTCGACCTTCGCGTCGAGGAACACCGCGTCCGCCGGCGCGACCAGCTTGGTCAGCTCCTCGCGGCGGGCCTCGTCGGTGAGCACCGACTCATCGGCGTTGAAGACGTAGAGGAACGGCTTCGTGGTGAGCAGGCTCAGCTCCCGCAGCGCCTCGAAGTCGACCTCCTTCTGCGCCTGGAAGAGCGTGCGCCCGGCGTCGAGGATCTCCTTCGCCTTCTGGGCGTTGTCGAGCGCGGGCTTGTTCTCCTTCTTCGTCCGCGCTTCCTTCTCCAGCCGCGGCAGCGCCTTGTCCAGGGTCTGCAGGTCGGCGAGGATCAGCTCGGTGTTGATCGTCTCGATGTCGCTCGACGGGTCGATCCGGCCGTCGACGTGCACCACGTCGGGGTCGTCGAACACGCGGATGACCTGGCAGATCGCGTTGGCCTCACGGATGTTCGCCAGGAACTTGTTGCCCAGTCCGGCACCCTCGGACGCGCCCTTCACGATGCCCGCGATGTCCACAAAGGACACCACGGCGGGGACGGTCTTCTCCGACTTGTACAGCTCGGCCAGCTTGTCCAGCCGCGGGTCCGGCAGCGGCACGACGCCGACGTTCGGCTCGATCGTCGCGAACGGGTAGTTCGCGGCGAGCACGTCGTTGCGGGTCAGCGCGTTGAACAGGGTGGACTTGCCGACGTTGGGCAGGCCGACGATACCGAGGGTGAGGCTCACGACCCCGCAGTCTACGTGGCTGTTCCGCCCCGGCCCCACGCACCCAACGCCGCGTCGGATTTCCGCCAGCGGGCGCGCCGACCTGCTGACATGCTCGGATCCATGGTCACATCGACGGAGGCGCCGGCGCTCTGGCGCGACGCCGAGCGCTGCTACCGCGTGGTCACCGCCCGCGACTCGCGCTTCGACGGCCAGTTCATCATGGCGGTCCGCACCACCGGCATCTACTGCCGGCCGTCGTGCCCGGCGTCGACGCCGAAGGAGCGGAACGTCCGCTTCTTCCCGACGTCGGCGGCCGCGCAGGCCAACGGTTTCCGCGCCTGCCGCCGCTGCCTGCCCGACGCGGTGCCCGGCTCGCCGGACTGGAACGTGCGCGCCGACCTCGCCGCGCGGGCGATGCGCCTGATCTCCGACGGGACGGTGGAGCGCGAAGGCGTCCCGGGCCTGGCGCGGCGGCTCGGCTATTCGGAACGCCAGCTCGGCCGGGTGCTCACCGCCGAGCTGGGCGCGGGGCCGCTCGCGCTGGCCCGGGCGCACCGCGCGCATTCGGCCCGGCTGCTGATCGAGATGTCGGGGCTGCCGCTGACGGACGTCGCCTTCGCGGCGGGCTTCTCCAGCGTGCGGCAGTTCAACGAGACGATCCGCGAGGTGTTCGCGACGACGCCGTCGCAGCTTCGCGCCTTCGCCGCGTCACGGCGTCGACACGACGTGAGCGGAACCCGGCTCAGCCTCCGGTTGCCGTTCCGGCCACCCTTCGACGCTGTCGGGTTGCTTCGCTTCTTCGCGGCTCACGCGCTGCCGGGCGTCGAAGAGGTGACTTCGACGTCTTACGCGCGGACGCTGCGGCTCGCGCACGGCACCGGCGTCGTCCGGCTGACACCTTCGTCCGACCACGTCCGCTGCGAGCTGACGCTCACCGACCTGCGCGACCTCGGCAGCGCGGTCAGCCGCGTGCGCCGGCTGCTCGACCTCGACGCCGACCCGGCGGCGGTCACCCGGGTCCTGGGTGCGGACCCGGCGCTGGCCCCGGCGGTGGCGGCCGCGCCGGGGATCCGGGTGCCGGGCACGGTGGACGGCGAGGAGCTGATGCTCCGGGCGTTGCCCGAGGTCCCGCTGCCGCCCGGCGAGGAGGTCCCGGGCGAGTGGGGCGTGACGCGGCTGTTCCCGACGGCGGCCCAGATCGCCGCGACGGGTCACCCGGTGGCAGAGGCGCTGGCTTCGGGGCAGCTGGACGTGCACGTGGGCCGGGACGCGGCCGAGCTACGGGCGGAGTTGCTGGAGTGCCCGGGCATCGACGCGGGGACGGCGGACTACGTGGTGATGCGCGTCCTCGGGGCGCCGGACGTCCTGCTGACCGGCGACCCCGCGATCCGGCGTGGCGCCGAGGCGCTGGGCATCCCGCCGGACTCGCTGCCGGTCCGTGCGCGCGCCTGGACCCCGTGGTGCTCGTACGCCGGGATGTACCTCCGGCGCGCGGCGAAGGACTGCTGAGTTCGCGCCCCGGCTGGGGTGCACGCCTCCGGCTTCAGCGCGTGCGGTCGCCGCCTGGCCGCCCGAACCCGCCCGCCGGCCGACCCCGAGCCCGGCGTCAGCCTTGTTCGCCTCGCCACAGCAGCGCCTGGGCCACGATCACCTGGTTGCCGTCGAACGTCGCGGCCGGGGAGCCGTGCAGCCGGTAGCCCAGCTCCAAAGCCTCGCTGACCCGGTGGCAGAACTTCGCGTCGTCCGGGCCGGTGAGCAGGCGGTAGCGGGGCAGGCCGTTCGGGGGCACGTCGGTCATGGCTTCATCTTGTCCGAGTCGTCAACCGGCGCGCACCTCCACCGTCGAGCCCGTGCGGGACTTCCGGACCCGCAGCCGCGTCGGGATGCGCTGCCGCAGCTCCTCGACGTGGGACACCAGGCCCACCACCCGGCCGCCCGCGCGGAGCTCGTCGAGGATGTTCATCACCACGTCCAGGGTTTCGGCGTCCAGCGTGCCGAACCCCTCGTCGACGAACAGCGTGTCCAGCAACGCGCCGCCCGTCTCGCCCGCCACGACGTCGGCCAGGCCCAGCGCCAGGGCCAGCGACGCCAGGAACGACTCGCCGCCGGACAGGGTCTTCGCCGGGCGGATCGTGCCCGAGTAGTCGTCCAGCACGTCGATGCCCAGCCCGCCGCGGGTGCCGCGCGCCCCCGCCGCGTCCGAGTGCACGAACGAGTACCGCCCCTGGCTCATCGTGCGCAGCCGGTGGGTGGCGGCGACCGCCACCTCTTCGAGCCGCGCCGCCAGCACGTACGAGCGCAGCGACATCTTCCGGCTGTTCTGCCCGCGCCCGTTGACGACGTCCGCGAGCGCGCGTAGCTCCGCGTACGCCGCTTCGGCCGGTGCGAGGCCGGCGAGCGCGTCGCGCAGCAAGCCGGCCAGCCGCGTCAATTCTTCGTGCTGGGCGGTCGCCACCCGCAGCGCCGCGTACGCGGAGTCGGCGCGCGCCCGCGCCAGCTGGGCCGCGTCGGCCGCGCGGTCGACGTCCGCGACGTCGTCCGGCGAGATCCCGAACAGGTCCGGCTCGGACAGCAGGGCCCGCGCCCCCGCCGCGGCGGCTTCGGCCTCGGCGATGCCCTGTTCCAGCTTCTCGATCTGTTCGTCCGGCAGCATCGCGGCCCGCGCCTTCTTCAGCGACGTGAACCCCTTCGCCTTGACCGCGGCCTCGACCAGCGCGCGCTGCTGGGCGACGCGCTCCCGGGCGCCCGCGACGGCCGTCCGGGCCTCGGCGACCCCTTCGAGGGCCTCGGCCAGCCCGACCAGGTGCTCCCGCCGGGCCGTGACGTCCGCGAACTCGCCTCGCCCGGCGACGAGCCGGCGTTCGCGCTCGGCCAGCCGTTCCTCGAGGGCCCGGACGTCGGTCGTGGCCTCGGTCGCCGCCTGTTCGGCCTTTCGGCGGCGTTCGGTCCGCAGCTCCAGATCGCGTTCCAGGAGGACGACCTGCTCGCCGAGCTTCGCCTTCCCGGCCGCCCGCTCGGTCAGGCCGGCGACCGTGGACCGCGCTTCGGCCAGCTCCGCGGTGATCGACTCGGGCGTGCGCCCGGCCAGCCGTTCGACCAACCCGGCCAGCCGGGCCTTCGCCTCCTCCAGCGCGACGACCACCCGCTGCCGCACCGCGTCCGCCGCCTGCTCGGCTTCCTCGGCGGCTCGTTCCTCGGCCGGGTCGACCAGTTCGGCGTCCCGGTTCGCCGGCGCCGGGTGCTCGGCCGACCCGCAGACCGGGCAGGGCGCGCCGGCCGGCAGCGCGGCGGCCAGCTCGGCCGCCATTCCGTCGAGCCGCCGCTCGCGCAGGTCGAGCCGCCGCTGCCGGGCCGCCTGGTGCGCGTCGACGACCTCGCGCAGTTTCGCTTCGCCTCGCCCGACTTTCGCCTGTGCTTCGGGGAGTTCCGCCGCGTCACGCGCGAACCCCCGCAGCTCGTCCACCCGGGCACGCGCGCCGTCGAGCTTCGCTTCGGCTTCGGCCGCCGCGAGAGCGTCCGCGCGCAGCTTGGCCAGCTGCCCCGGGATGGCGGCCAGCTCGGTGGTCAGCGCTTCGACCTGCTGCCGAGCCGTGACGGCGGCCAGCTTCCGGTCGTCCCGCCGCATGACGTCGAGCTGCTGCTGCTCGGCTTCGGCGACCAGCTCCGCGACCGCGCCGGCCTCTTCCCGCGCGGCGGCCGCCCGCGCCTTGAGGTCGCCGGTCGCCCGGGTGCCGAACTCCCGCAGCCGGGCGCCACGCTCTTTCTCCGCCTGCTCGGCTTCGGTCAGTTCCGCGGCCCGCCGGTCCAGCAGGTCGGCCTCCACGGCGACCCCGGCCGCCCGCCGCGCGGCCGCGACTTCCTGCGCCCACTCGGCGCGTTGCGGCGCCTGCTCGGTGATCTCGACGAGCCGCAGGTGGGCGGTGCGCACCCGGCGGATCTTCTCCGCGCCCGCGCGTTCTTCCTGCAGGTAGACATCGGCGCGCCGCGCGGCCGACCGCGTCCGCTCCTCCTCGGCGGTGACCTGCCCGACGCGTTCGGCGGACGCCGCCAGCACGACATCGACCCACTCCGCCACGTCGGCCTCGGGCGGATCCTGCTGTGCTTCCTGCGCGTACCGGGCCAGCAGCTCGCGTACCTTTCCCTGCCGCTGCTCGAGTTCCCGGCCGCGCTCGACCCGCAGGTCCGCGAACCAGCGTTCGACGTCGGCGAAGCGTTCGGTGCCGAACAGCCGCTCCAGCAGCTTCTCGCGCTCGGCGGTGTCGGACCGCAGGAACCGCGCGAACTCGCCCTGCGGCAGCAGCACCACCTGGAAGAACTGGGCCGCCGTCATCCCCAGCAGCCGCTCGACGGTGCGCGCGACCTCCTCGATCCGGATCAGGCCCTCCGGCGGCAGGCCGGCGGGCGCGGCGCCGACCCAGCTCAGCGACACCTTCGCCTGCTGCGTGGTCGTGCCCGCGCCGCGCCGCTTCGGCCGCTGGTACTCCGGGTTGCGCAGGATCTTCAGCCGGTGGCCCTGCACGGTCAGCTCCAGCGCGACCTCGGTGACCTGGTCGGGCTCGGCCAAGTCGCAACGCAGCCGCTTGGCCTCGTTGCGGGCGCCGGGAACCACGCCGAACAGGGCGAACGCGATCGCGTCGAGCAACGTGGTCTTGCCCGCGCCGGTTTCGCCGTGCAGGAGGAAGAGACCATCGGCGCCGAGCACGTCGAAGTCGACCACTTCGCGTGCGCAGTACGGCCCGAAGGCTTCGACCTCCAGCCTGTGCAGCCTCATTTCGCGAGCGCCCCCCGGTCGGCCGCTTCCAGGGCCCGGTAGAGGAGCTGCTCTTCGCTTTCGGTGGGCGGGGCGCCGCGGCAGTCGTCGAGGAAGCTGCGCGAGACCTCGATGTCCGACCGGCCGCGGACGGCGTCGGAGTACCGCAGCGGGGCGCCGCTGTGCCCGCCTTCGGGTTCCCACTCCAGGTGCACCGCGAACGGGAACCGCTCGCGCAGCCGCCGCATCGCGTCCACCGGGCGCACCCGGTCGGTGACCGTGACCGAGAGGAAGTGCTCGAGGAACTGGTCGTGTTCCGGCGCCACGAGCAGGTCTTCGAGCTCGCCGCGCAGGGTGGCGAGTGCCCTCGGCACCGGCAGCTCGTGCCGGCGGACGTCGGCGAGCCCGCCCGCGTCGAAGTCGACCAGCCAGACCGATTTCCGTTGCCGCGCTTCGGAAAACGAGTACGCCAGGGGGCTGCCGGAATACCGCAGCTGCTCGGCGAGCGTCTGCGGGCCGTGGAGGTGGCCGAGCGCCACGTAGTCGACGCCGTCGAAGACGGAGCCGGGCACCTGCTCGACACCGCCCACCGCGATCGTGCGCTCGGAGTCGGTCGGCTCGCCACCGGTGACGAACGCGTGCGCCAGCACGACGGACCGGACCCCGGGGCGGGTCTCGAGATCCGCGCGAATGCGTCGCATGGCCTCGGTGAGCACGCCGGTGTGGCCGCGCGCGTCCGGCACGCCCAGCGCGTGGCGCGCCGGTTCCGGTTCCAGGTAGGGGATTCCGTAGACGGCTACCGGGCCGTGGGCGTCGTCCAGCAGCACCGGCTCGGCCAGCCCGCCGACGGTGGTGCGCAGGTGCAGCCCGCCCGCCGCGGCGAACTCCGCGAAGGCGCCGAGCCGCGGCGCGGAGTCGTGGTTCCCGGGCGTGACGATCAATTGCGCGCCCGCGGCGCGGATCCGCGCGACCGCCGCGGTGGCCACCCTGACCGCCTCGGCAGACGGCACCGCGCGGTCGTAGATGTCGCCTGCCACCAGGACGGCGTCGATCGCCTCACCGGCCACGAGGCCGGCGAGGTGCCCGAGCACCGCTTCTTGTTCCGCGAGCAGATCGGCGCCGTGGAACGTGCGGCCGACGTGCCAGTCGGAGGTGTGCAGGAATCTCACGAGGGCCAAGGTACGACCCGGCCCCGACGAAATGGCGGCGACTCGCCGCGGACTCACTCGAACGTGTGTACGAACACTAGCAGGTACCCAGTTCGAAGGCGAGGTCCTCGAAGGCCGCCAGCTGCTCGTCCACGCCCAGGCCCGCGACGTTGAGGTCCCAGATCACCTCCGTGACGCCGAGATCCGCCGCGCGGCCGAGGTCCTTGACGATCGTCGGCTCCACGAACGCCGTGCCCGGCGGCCCCGCGCGCAGGACGATCCGGCCGGCGCCGCCCGCGTCGCGGTAGATCCGCAGCTGCTCTTCCGTGCCCTCCCAGGAAAGGAAGGCGACGATCAGGCCGTCGGCGAGCCGCGCGGCGCGTTCGACGGCTTCGGGCGCGACGGCGCCCAGCAGGATCGGCAGCGGCCGCTCGGGCTTCGGCCCGATGCGCGCCCGCGCGACCGGGTAGCGCGGGCCGTCGTGCTCAACGGGGTCGGGCGCCCAGCAGGCGCGGAGGACTTCGAGGTACTCCTCGAAGCCGCGGCCCCGGCGCGCCGGGGGCACGCCGCTGACCGCGAACTCCTCCGGCAGCCAGCCCTGGCCGAGCCCGGCGGAGACGCGGCCGCCGGAAAGCCGGTCGAGGGTCGCCAGCCGCCGCGCGAGCAGCACGGGCGGCTGGAACAGCGCGTTGACCACGCCCGGGACGAGCCGGACGTGCTCGGTGACCGCCGCAACGAAGGTCAGCGTTTCCAGGGCGTCGAAGGCCGCGTGCTCGGGCAGGCCGGCGTCGTTGCGCCAGCCGGGCGTCGCGGGCACGAGGAGACGGTCGTAGGTGCCGACGCTGTGGAAGCCGAAGCGGTCGGCGGCGAGCGCGATGCGCCGGATCGCATCAGGTCCCGCGAGCGGTTCGATGATCGGTAGGCCGACGCCGACGAGGGGGAACGTCATGGCGTGCTCCGTTCTCTTCTTCGAGTGGTGCCGAAGGGGTCGGAGCGGTCCGGCCGGACCGGACACGCCCTGCCGGAATTTCATTTGTTCGCAGGTCAGCTACCCAGAGCGACGGTTCGGCTGCGGTTTTTGTCGGTGCCGTCCGCCATGATGTCTGCGCGGTCCGAACCAGGCGGCCCGGAGGGAGGAGGCGGAAGTGGCGACGGTGCTGACCACCGCGGCGATCGTGCTCGCGGTCCTGTTGCTGTTCGCCGTCGCGGTGCTGTGGCGGCTGTACAACGACGGGATGCGCCGGGCGGACGCGGCGGCCCGGCAGGTGGCGGCCGAGCGGGCGAAGTCGGACCAGCAGCAGCTGGCGCTGCGGCGCTACGAGGTCGCGTTCGCCTCGATCAGCGGGCGCGGCGAACTGGGCGAGCAGGTGCTGGTGGAGACCGCACGGGCGTTGGGGCTGCGGGAGAACCTGCACTTCACGCTGCAGACGGACGTGGGCGGCGGCGGCTCGGCGAAACCGGACATGGTGCTGCGGGTGGGCGGCGACCGCACGGTGCCGGTGGACGCGAAGGCGAGCATGGCGATCTGGGCGGAGGCGGTGGAGACCGACGACCCGGCCGAACGGATCGACGCGTTGCGCGCGCACGTCCGGCAGATCCGGTCCCGGGCGGCCGAGCTGGCGGGCAAGGGCTACCAGCGCTGGGCCGACGCGATCTACGGGACGATCATGTTCGTCCCGTCCGACGCCGCCGTGGTCGCGGCGCTGGACACCGACCCGGAGCTGCTGCGCTGGCTCATCGACCGGCGGGTGTTCCTGTGCGGCCCGACTGGGTTCGGGGTGCTGGCCTCGGCGGCGCTGTTCGCGGCGAGCGACCGGACGCTGGAGGCCGACGTCGAGCAGGTGCGCGCCGGGGCGGCGGCCGCGCACCGGGCGGCGGGCGGCGCGGTGGAGGCGCTGAACCTGTCGAGCACGCACCTGCAGCGGTTCCTGTCGGCGCGCCGGCGGGAACTGGAGGCGCTGGAGGTGTTCCGGGCGACGGTGGCACCGCTGACGGACGCGGCGGGGAGTCCGTCCGCGGTCGCTCAGGTGCGAAAGGGGGACGAGCTGGCGGCCAGCTGAGTGCGCCGGTTTCGGCGGTGAAGGGTGAGCCGGCCGGGCCGCTGCCGACCTGAGACGACTGAACCTCGGCTCGACGGGTATCCCGGCGCGTCGGTGACGTCGGCCGCGTCGGCTTCGCGAGTCGGCGCAGATCTTGCGTCGCCCGTCGTCGGTGCCGGTTGTCCGATATGTCCCGGCGGCCGGCCGGCCCGCCGGCACCGGGCGGCTGACCTGGTCGTAGACCTCTCACCTGCGACGACCCGAACGTCACGGCGACGAAAAGGAGACAAACCGGCAGCGCGAGCAAGGGGACCGGACCACATCACGGCAGCACCCGGCGGGGCCACTCGCGTCACGCCGCCGGGTGGCGGTACGCCCACGTCGGCGGCGGTGCTGGCAAGATCTTCACAACCACGAGATACGGTGTTGTCTCGTGACCGCGATTCGCGATCGCCAGAGCGATCCAGATGCCGACGACGCCCCCGTACCGTGGGACGAGCGTCCTGTCGTCGGTTCGAGGCGTGGGTTGCCGTGGTGGGCCGCGGTGCTCGTCGGCTTCGGCCTGGCGATCGTGGGCGCGCTCATCGGCAAGCCGAGCCAGGGCAGCATCCCGGTGATCTTCACCGTCTGCTACATCGCCGGGGCCGTCATCGCGGTCTGCGCGGTGCGGCGGCGCGGGCTGTTCGGGCCGATGGTGATGCCGCCGCTCGTGCTGGCCGTGGTCGTGCCCGGCGTGATCCTGCTGACCTCGGGCTCCCAGGGCGACGACATGCTGTCGAAGGCCCTGAACATCGGCACGCCGCTGATCAACGGCTTCCCCACCATGGCGATCACCACCGGCATCACGCTGCTGATCGGGTTCGTCCGGATCTTCCGCGAACGCGACCCGGACGCCCCGAAGAAGGCCAAGGGCAAGGTGGCCGAGCGCCGGCGGGCGGACGAAGACGACGAGAAGCCGTCGAAGCGGGCCGCGGCCACGTCGGCCGGGGGCCGGCCGCGGCCGCCCGGGTCGAGCCGCACCGGCCAGACCCCGGTGCCCCCGCGCCGCCCCCGCGACGGCGAACCGCCGCGACGCCCCCGCCCGCCCGCGGACGGCGAACGCCGCGCCCCGGCCGACGGCGAACGCCGAGCGTCCCGCGGTGGCGCGCCCGCCGAGCGTGATCGTGGTGCGCGCAAGCCGCCGCCGGCGGGCCGCCGGACGCCGCCCCCGGCGGACAGGCGCGGCGACGCGCCTCGACGGCGTCCGCGTCCACCCGCGGAAGACAGCCGTGACACGCCACCGCCTCGCCGCCCCTCCGGCGGGCGAGGTGCGCCGCCGCGCCGGAACCGTCCCTGGGACGAAGAAGAGCGCTGACGACCAGCGAAAAGGCCGGTCACCATCCGCGATGGTGACCGGCCTTTCGCATGCGCGAGTGCGGGCGGCCGATGCGCACCGGCCGCACGGCACGGAGGGCATGCCAGCGGCACCGGCAGCCGGCTGAACAACCGCGCTGCCGGGCCGTACCGGTGGACAGTACTGGCGACCCCGAGCACGGGAGCGAACCATCCCTTTGGCGTTCGGCAAGCTCGCCGGCACCGCGCCGCCGGGCATGCTGCCCAGCACNCAGCCGGCTGAACAACCGCGCTGCCGGGCCGTACCGGTGGACAGTACTGGCGACCCCGAGCACGGGAGCGAACCATCCCTTTGGCGTTCGGCAAGCTCGCCGGCACCGCGCCGCCGGGCATGCTGCCCAGCACCGGCGCCGGGTCGGCAGCACCGAGGCTGCGGCTATGCCGGCAGCTCAGCGGCATCGCCGGCGGGAGCACCCGCCACACCGCACGGAGGCGAGACCGCAGCATCGACGGCTCGGTAGGCACCGCCCACTCGGCAGGTTGCCCATCACCGGCGGCGAGCCGCACCGGCCCGCGACGCAGTTCGGCGGCGAGCCGCACCCGCGGCCCGCCGCCGAACCGACCTGAAACCGTCAGACCTTCCGCAGCTCCTTGGGCGGCGCGAAGGTGATCTTCTCGTTGGCCGTCGTCACCTCGTTGACGTCGCCGTAGCCGCGCTCGGCCAGCCAGGCCAGCAAATCCATGACCAGCTCGTCCGGCACCGACGCGCCCGACGTCACCCCGACCGTCGTCACCCCGGACAGCCACGCCTCGTCGACCTCGTGCGCGAAGTCGACCAGGTACGACGCCCGCGCGCCCGCCTTCAGGGCCACCTCCACCAGGCGCTTCGAGTTGGACGAGTTCGTCGACCCGACGACCAGCACCAGGTCGCACTCCGCGGCCATCGCCTTGACCGCGACCTGGCGGTTCGTCGTCGCATAACAAATGTCGTCGCTCGGCGGGTCCGCCAAACCCGGGAAGCGCTCGCGGAGCTGGTCGACGCGTTCCATCGTCTCGTCGACCGACAGCGTCGTCTGGGACAGCCAGATCACCTTCGACGGGTCGCGGACCTGAACCTTGTCGACGTCCTCGGCCTTGTCGACCAGTTGGACCTTGTCCGGTGCCTCGCCGGCCGTGCCCTCGACCTCCTCGTGGCCCTCGTGGCCGATCAGGAGGATGTCGTAGTCGTCCTTCGCGAAGCGGTTGACCTCCTTGTGCACCTTCGTCACCAGGGGGCAGGTCGCGTCGATCGTGCGCAGGTTCCGGTCGGCCGCCTCCGCGTGCACCATCGGCGAGACGCCGTGGGCGGAGAACACCACCAGCGCGCCCTCGGGTACCTCGGACGTCTCGTCGACGAAGATCGCGCCGCGCTCGCGCAGCGTCTCGACCACGTGCTTGTTGTGGACGATCTCCTTGCGGACGTACACCGGGGCGCCGTAGACCTCGAGGGCCTTCTCGACGGCGATCACCGCGCGGTCGACGCCGGCGCAGTAACCACGGGGTTTGGCGAGCAGCACCCGCTTGCCGGAAGCGGTTCCGGTGATCGTCGGGGTACCCGCGGGCTCGATTCCGGGACTCGCTGAACTCATGCCACCCAGGGTACGGGCAGGTCCGAGACGAACTCGAAGTCCCTTTCGGGTGAGCTTCGTCCCTCTACGGAAGTGTGCCGGCCGTCACGCGCTGCGCACTTCCGGTTGGGCAGGGACGGCGGTCATACGGCAGGCTGGACGCATGAAGCCATTCCCGCTCCCCCTCCGGGTCGCCGCGGGCCTCGCCGTCTCCACCGCCGAGCGGGTTCGCGAGCTTCCCCGGCAGCTCGCCGGGCTTCCGGTGACCGTGGTCAGCCAGGTGCTGCAGGCCTCCATGCGCGTCCAGCAGCACGTCACCGAGCTGGCGATCAAGGGCGACAACGCCCTCTCCAGCCTGCGGCCCGTCGAGGACACGCCCAGCTGGGCGACCTTCGACGAGGACGTCGAACCGGACGTCCGCCCGAACCTCGCGCCGGTCGCCGAAGTGCCCGAGCCACGATCGGAGATCAACGGTCACGTTCCGTCAGTGGCCGAACTCGAAGCGGAACTGGGCGATCCCTGGGCCGAAGAGGAGCGCGCGCTCGCCGAGGACCACGCCGACGGCGAGAACGACGCTCCGGAGGACAACAAGCCCAAGCCCGGCACGCCCGCGATCGACAAGAAGGCCAAGACCGAGGCACCCCGGACCAGCGCCGCCGGGTACGAGGGTCCCGCCGGGCTGACCGGCTACGACCAGCTCACCCTCCCGCAGCTGCGCGCCCGGCTGCGCCAGCTCTCGATCGAGCAGCTCGAGACCATCCTCGAGTACGAGCGCGCGAACGCCGACCGCTCGTCCTTCACCGGGATGCTCTCGCGCCGGATCGCCAACGCCCGCAAGGCCGAACGGGCCGGGGAAGACGGCCAAGAGAACGGCCAGTGACCGAGACCGAAACGAGTACCGCCGAGAAGCCCTGGCCGGTCCGCACGGTCGCGCGCAAGATCGGCGACTGGATCCACCGGCTCGGCAGCGTCTGGGTCGAAGGTCAGGTCACCCAGGTCAGCTCGCGGCCGAACACGCAGACCGCGTTCCTGACGCTGCGTGACCCGTCGGCGGACGTCTCGATGTCGGTGACCTGCCCGAACTGGCTGATCCGCGAGATGGAACCGCCGCTTCGCGAGGGCGCCAGCGTCGTCGTGCACGCGAAGCCGTCGTTCTTCTTCGGCCGCGGCACGATCAGCCTGCGTGCCGACCAGATCCGCGCCGTCGGCATCGGTGAGCTGCTGGCCCGGATCGAGCGGCTCAAGAAGCTGCTGACCGCCGAAGGCCTGTTCTCGGCCCAGCGGAAGCGGCCGATCCCGTTCCTGCCGAAGGGCGTCGGGCTGATCACCGGCCGCGCGTCTGCGGCCGAGCGGGACGTCCTGGCCAACGCGCAGGGGCGGTGGCCACACGTCCGGATCAAGGTGCTCAACACGGCCGTGCAGGGCTCGCAGGCGGTACCGCAGGTCATGCGGGCGCTGCGGATCTTCGACGCCGACCCCGACATCGACGTCATCGTCATCGCCCGCGGCGGCGGCAGCGTCGAGGACCTGCTGCCGTTCTCCGACGAAGCGCTTTGCCGCGCGGTGTCGGCCGCGGGCACGCCGGTCGTCAGCGCGATCGGGCACGAGCCGGACACCCCGCTGCTCGACTACGTCGCCGACCTGCGGTGTTCGACGCCGACCGACGCCGGCAAGCGGATCGTCCCGGACCTGCGCGAGGAGACCGAGCGCGTCCGGCAGATGCGCGACCGCGGCCGCCGCGCCCTGCACGGCTGGGTCGACACCCAGACGCGGCTGCTGACGCAGCTCCGCAGCCGCCCGTCGCTGGCCGACCCGCTCGGCCCGGTCCAGCGGCGCCAGGACGACGTCGACGTCCACCGCGAACGCGCGCGCCGCGCCATGCTGACGCTGCTCGCCAAGGACCAGGCCGAGCTCGCGAGCTCACGGGCCCGGCTGACCGCGCTCGGCCCGGCCGCGACGCTGGCCCGCGGGTACGCGGTCGTGCAGTTCCTCGATCCCGAAGGCAACCTCCAGGTACTCCGCTCCGTCTCCGAAGTCGAGGCCGGTGCCCAGCTGCGCGTGCGCGTGGGCGACGGCGCGATCGGCGCGGTGGCGGAAGGAGAGCAGGGGTGAGAGCGACGTTCCTCCCGCTCACCGTGGACGCGGCCCGGCGACTGGGCGCGCGGCCGCTGCTGGACCAGGCGGTGCGCACCGACCGGGCGGCCGCCGAGTGCTGGACGGCGCTGCTCGCCGGCTGCGGCAGCGCCGCGCGGCGCGACCTGGGCCCGCAGCTGCGGCGGCTGTCCGAAGAGACGTCGATGCAGGTCGGCTCGCGCTGGTGGTTCGCCGAGGGCGCCGGGCACCGGAAGCGGGTCGCCGGGGCGCAGGAGAACCTCGAAGAGGCGATCGCGGACGGTGACGGCCAGGAGTTCGCCCTCGCGTTCGTCGGGTACGACCACGCGATGGCCAGCGCGGTAGTGTGCGCGAACAGCGTGGAAGCCCGGAAGGTCGGAGAACACCGAGCGTGAGTGAAGCAGCCGCCGAGGAACTCGGCTACGAGCAGGCCCGCGACCGTCTCGTCGAGGTCGTCCGGGAGCTCGAGGCCGGCGGTCTGTCCCTCGAACAGTCGCTGGCGTTGTGGGAGAAGGGCGAGAAGCTCGCGAAGGTCTGTGAGCGCCATCTCGAAGGTGCGCGCGAGCGCATCGAGGCTGCCTTGGCGTCCGTGGAGGACGACTCCGAGCAGTGAGGTTCGCCATGCCGACGGTATCTGGAAACACGGCGGGTATCTGACAGACTGGCTACCCGCCAGTTCCACGATCCGGGAGGCAATGATGTCCGCCGCAGAGAGTCGTCGTGAAGCGCCCGACCGCAACCTCGCGATGGAGCTGGTCCGGGTCACCGAAGCCGCCGCGATGGCCGCCGGTCGCTGGGTCGGCCGCGGCGACAAGATCGGCGGCGACGGCGCGGCCGTCGACGCGATGCGCCAGCTCGTCTCGACGGTGTCGATGCGCGGGGTCGTGGTGATCGGCGAGGGCGAAAAGGACGAAGCGCCCATGCTGTTCAACGGCGAAGAGGTCGGCAACGGCGACGGGCCGGACTGCGACGTCGCGGTCGACCCGGTCGACGGCACCACGCTGATGGCCAAGGGCATGCCGAACGCGCTCGCCGTGCTCGCGGTCGCCGAGCGCGGCGCGATGTTCGACCCGTCCGCGGTGTTCTACATGGAGAAGCTGGCCGTCGGGCCGGAGGCGGCGGGCAAGGTGGAGCTCGGCGCGCCGATCGCGGAGAACATCCGCCGGGTCGCCAAGGCGAAGAACAGCAGCGTCGGCGACGTCACCGTGTGCATCCTCGACCGCCCGCGCCACGAGCGGATCATCAAGGAGGTCCGCGACGCAGGCGCGCGGATCCGGTTCATCTCCGACGGCGACGTCGCGGGCGCGATCGCCGCGGCCCGCCCGACCACCGGCGTCGACATGCTGATCGGCATCGGCGGCACCCCCGAGGGCATCATCGCGGCCTGCGCGATGAAGTGCCTCGGCGGCGAACTGCAGGGCCGGCTGTGGCCGAAGGACGACGCCGAGCGCGAGAAGGCCCTCGCCGCCGGCCACGACCTCGACCGCGTCCTGCTCAACGACGACCTCGTGCGCGGCGACAACGTCTTCTTCTGCGCCACCGGCGTCACCGACGGCGACCTGCTGCGCGGCGTCCACTACCGCGAGGGCGGCGCGACGACGCAGTCCATCGTGATGCGGTCCAAGTCCGGGACCGTCAGAATGATCGACGGCTACCACCGGCTCAACAAGCTGCGGGCGTACTCCTCGGTCAACTTCGACGGCCACCTGGACGCGCCCGCCGACGACGTCGTTCCCCCGCTGCCGTAAGGAGTTCCGTGTCCAGGCGACTGCTGGTCCTGCTGGTCCTGGTGTTCGCCCTGGTCCCCGGCACGGCGTCGGCCGGCCCCGTCATCGTCGGGGGTGGCGACGCCGACCAGCCGTACCCGTTCACGGTCTCGCTGCACACCTCGACGGGCAAGCTGTTCTGCGCCGGCGCGCTGATCGCCCCCGCCTGGGTGGTCACCGCGGCGCACTGCGCGTTCGACAAGACCCCGCCCGCGATCTCCGTGCGGTCGGGGACCAACGACGTCGGCCAGGGCGGCGAGGTCGGCCAGGTCGCGGACATCATCGTCAACCCGGCCTTCGACACGCAGAAACCGGCGGGTGACATCGCGCTGCTGCGGCTGGCGACGCCGGCCAAGGCGGCCCCGATCGCGCTCGCGACGGCCGCGTCGCCGGGCACCGCGACCCGGATCCTCGGCTGGGGCCAGACCTGCCCGAAGGTCGGCTGCGGCGACATCCCGGCGAACCTGCAGCAGCTCGACACGCACATCGTCGAGGGCGCGAAGTGCACGTCGGGGTTCGACGGCACGGCCGAGCTGTGCACCGACAACCCCGGCGGCAAGTCCGGGGCGTGCTTCGGCGACTCCGGCGGTCCGGAGATCGTCCGCGACGGCGACCACTGGCTGCTCGTCGGCGTCACGAGCCGGCCGGGCAACAACGACCCGCAGTGCGCGACTGCGCCGTCGATCTACACGTCCGTCGTCGCGTACGCGCCGTGGATCACGGAGAAGACGAAAGCCTGACCTATTCGGCGTTGCTCGAGTGGCCCGGGAACAGGTGCGCGTCCGGGTCGAGCGCGACGGCGATGTTGTTGACGGCCGTCGCCGCCTCGCCGAAGCCGGTCGCGATCAGCTTCACCTTGCCCGGGTACGCGGCGACGTCGCCCGCGGCGTAGACGCGTTCGCGCGCGGTCGCCATGGTCGAGTCGACGGCGATGGCGCGGTGGTCGATCTCCAGGCCCCAGCTTTCGATCGGGCCGAGGTCGGCGGTGAACCCGAGCGCCGCGACGACGGCGTTGGCCGGCAGCCGCTCGTCACCGGCGCCCTTGATCGAGACGTCGACCGCTTCGAGCGAGCCGTCGGGTGCTTCGACGAACCGCGTCACCTCCGCGTCGGTGATGATCCGGGTGCCGAGCTCCCGCGCCTGCCGCACGATCGACTCCGCGGCGCGGAACTTGGCGCGGCGGTGCACGAGCGTCACGCTCGCCGCGACCGGGTGCAGGGCGAGGATCCAGTCGAACGCCGAGTCGCCGCCGCCCACGACCACGACGTGCTGCCCCGCGTGCGCCTGCAGCGACGGGACGAAGTGGACCATGCCGCGCCCGAGCCAGCCGTCGCCGGCGGGCAGCGGGCGCGGCGTGAACTCGCCGATGCCCGCGGTGATCAGCACGGCGCCCGCGCGCAGGGTTTCGCCGCCGTCGAGGGTCAGCTCGACCTGCTCGCCGACGGTCTCCAGCTTTTCGGCCTTGCGCCCCAGCAGGTACTTCGGCTGCCACGGCGCGGCCTGCTTCACCAGGCCGTCGACGAGGTCGCGGCCGCGGACCTCGGCGAACCCGCCGACGTCGTAGATCATCTTCTCGGGGTACATCGCGGTGACCTGGCCGCCGGGCTCGGGCAGCGAGTCGACCACCGCCATCGAAAGGCCGCGGAACCCGGCGTAGTAGGCGGCGAACAGGCCGGTCGGGCCCGCGCCGATGATCACGAGGTCGTAGGAGTCCCCAGGAACTTCAGTCATGCTCGCTCCAGCCAGTGGTGGATGGCGGTGATCGAGAACACAGCCGATCCTAGCCCGGCCGGGCGGCTCAAGCGGGGATGTTCCGGTGCCCGAGCAGGCCGAGCAGCCAGGTGTGCCGGATCGCTTCGCGAGCCCGGTCGTAGGCCTCGTCGGTGGCGAGCCAGATGGCCTGGGTGAGCAGCTCGATCGTCGCGGCGACGACGGTGCGCGCGGTGAACGGCGGCGGCAACGGCACCGTTGGATCCGTTGTGTGCAACCACGCGGCCGTCCGGTCGAACACCGCTTCACTCGCGCGCAGCACCTCTTCGCGCGCTTCGAGGCCGGCGTCGCCGAGGGCGTAGATCTCCAGGAGGACCGCCCGGGTGGTCACCGGACGGCGGCGCACGTAGCCGACGACGAAGCCGCCGCACGCCGCGACCGCGTCCAGCGGGGCCGGTGCCTCGGCCGCCACCGCGACACCCTGCTCGAGGAACTGCCCGGTCACCGCCCGATAGGCGGCCAGGAACGCGGCCTCCTTGCCGGTGAACTGCTCGTAGAACGACGTGCGGGACACACCGGCCGACCCCGTGATGTGGCCGACCGTCGTGGCGGCGTAACCGCGTTCACCGACGTTGACCAGCACCGCTTCGACGAGCCGGGCGCGCTGCGCCGCGGCCACTTCTTCCCGGCTGAGGCTGTGCGGCCCCTTGGGGAGCCGGCGGTCCTGGGTCCTCATCCGCGGCACCGTACCCGGCGGACCGGTCGCGGTGACCGGTCCGCCGGAGTGCGTCAGGCCGGCTGCTCCGGAGCCAGCGAGTTGCCCGCCGGGATGCGCCCGCAGCTCGACGGCGCCGACCGGCCCGCGAACCGGTCGGCCAGCCAGCCGATCGCCGCCGGCGCCCACGCCGCCGCGCCGCCGACGTGGCTCAGCAGGTCGTACTGCTGGTACTCGATCGACCCGTTGCCGGTGGCGCAGTACTGGCGGGCCAGCGCCCGGACGTCACCGGCCACCATCACGCCGTCCCCGGTGCCGATGCCCGGGAGGTTGCTCGTGGTGCCTTCGAGGAACCCGGCGTTGCCCTGGGCGATGAACCCGGGGACCGACGGGGTCGGCGCGGATCCGATGTTGACCTTGTTCACCGCGTCGACGAAGGGCGGTACCGAGTTCGGGTTCGCGTACTCGGGTTTCGCGATCTTCTGCCACGTCAGCCCCGGGTACCGGCCGAGGGCGTTGATGATCGACGCGTGCTCCAGCTCGTCGAGCACCTTCAGCCCGTACTCGCTCGCGTACGGCCGCAGGTCGATGCCGAAGCCGCGCGCGACGCCGATCAGCGCCATCGGGATGACGCCGGACCAGACCGGGCTGCCGCTGACGTACTTGAGGTTGTGCGCGGGGTCGACGAGCACGCCGCCTTCGGTGAAGCCGACGAGGTTCGCGTTGACGTCCGGGGCGTAGCCCGGTGCCAGCGCGGCCGCCCAGCCGGTCGCGATCGCGCCGCCCGAGTAGCCGAGGAGCCCGAACTTCGTGCTCGTGGTCATCCCCGTCGCGGGCGAACTCGTCGCGGCGCGGATCGAGTCGAGGGTGTTCGTGCCGTACTCCGGCCCGGCGGCGAAGTTCGCGGTCTGCCCTTCGGTGTCGGGCACGACGACGTTGTAGCCCAGCAGCAGCGACGGCAGGAGCAGCAGCGACTCGCCGTTGGGCAGGAGGCCGCCGAGGGTGACGTCGCCGGCGATCGCGCGCGACGGCGCGTCCGCGGGGTCGAGCGAGTCGTAGGCCGACTGGTACGACACGGCTTTCGTGCTGTCGCCGGTGATGCTGCGGACGACCGAGGTGACGTTGGCGGCCGGGCGGCCCTGCGCGTCGGTCGTCCGGTAGAGCAGCTGGACGGCTTTCACCGGCGTCGCGAGCCCGACGACGTGGTAGTTCAGCGTCCGGGTCTTGAGGACCGTCCCGGGCGCGTAGGACGACAGGGGTTCGCTGCCGTCGTAGCTGTAGAAGGAATCGGACGACGCGGCGGCGGCCGGGCTCGCCGGAGTGGCGGCGAGGGTCAGGGCCAATGCGGCGGCGAGCGCGGCTGAGCGAGCGATCATGACTCCCCTTTGAATCATGAAGTGGATCACGCGGATCGCCGTAACCTACCAGCGAGTAGGTGTGGTGTACAGCCGCGTACACGATCGGCGGGTCACCGCACGACGGGCTCGTGGCGCACGGGGAAGTTCACCGAATTCGCGATGAAGCACTGGTCGTGGGCATCGTGGTGCAGCGCGGCCGCCTTCTCGCGCATGCTCTCCTCCGCCACCGTCACCTCCGGACGCAGGACGACTTCGGTGAAGCGGCCGCCGTGAGCGCCGTCCTCCCGCATGGTGCCGCTCGCGTGGTCGGCGTACCCGGTCACCACCACGCCGGAGCGGGCGCACACCGACAGGTACGTGAGCATGTGGCACTGCGACAGCGTCGCGACCAGCAGGTCTTCGGGGTTCCAGCGGTCGGCGCTGCCCAGGAACGCGGGGTCGGCGCTCGCCGTCAGCGTCGGCTTGCCCGCCGCTTCGACGTCGTGGTCGCGGGCGTAGCCGCGGTAGCTCACGGTTTCGCCGGTCCAGCGAACCGTGACTTCGTAGCGGTGTTCCCGGCTCACTTTCCGGCTCCTTCCAGTGCGGACATCGTCGACAAGACGTGCTGCCGGGCGAGCGCGGCGGCGTCTTCGGGCCGCCCGTCGGCGATGGCCGCGACGAGGCGCCGGTGCTCGTCGTCGACTTGGCCGGTCCGGGCGGGCGCGGCCAGTGATGCCCGGGTGGAGACGATGATCCGGTCCCACAACCGCTCCAAGGCCTCGGCCGCGGGAGGGTTGTCGGCGAGCCGCGCGATGTGCCCGTGGAAAGCCCGGTTACGCCGGACGCCTTCGGCGAGATCGCCGCTTCGGGTCGCGCGGTCGGCTTCGGCCGCGAGGTCCTTCAAGCGCGCGAGATCGGCCGGCGCGAGTTCTCCGGAGAGCTGGCGGGTCGCCGCCAGTTCGGCGGTCAGCGCCTCCAGCGCGGCGCGGACGAGGTAGGCGTCCTGCAGGGCTTTCGGGTCCAGCTCGACGACCGTCACACCGCGGCGGGCGGCCTCGACCAGGCCGTCGCTTTCCAGCCGCCGCAACGCTTCCCGCACCGGCGTGCGGCTGACGCCGAGCCGGTCGCACAGCTCCTGCTCCGTCACCGCCCGTCCCGCCGGGTAGGCGCCGAGCACGATCAGGCCGCGCACGTCTTCGTAGACCGAACTCACGTATCCAATGTATACAAAGCTCTCCGGGGTGCGCAACGCCACCACGCGATGACCGCCGAAGAGGTCCAGAATCGGGGTATGGCTGACGAGGAATACCGGATCGAACACGACACCATGGGCGAGGTCCGCGTGCCGGCCGCCGCGCTCTACCGCGCGCAGACCCAGCGGGCCGTCGAGAACTTCCCCATCTCCGGCCGGGGCCTGGAACGCGCCCAGATCCGCGCGCTCGGCCTGCTCAAGGCCGCCGCCGCGCGGGTCAACCTCAAGCTGGGCGTGCTCGACGCCGACGTCGCGAACGCCATCGCGGCCGCCGCCGACGAGGTCGCCGAGGGCGCCCACGACGCGCACTTCCCCATCGACGTCTTCCAGACCGGCTCCGGGACGTCGTCGAACATGAACGCCAACGAGGTCATCGCGACCCTCGCCAGCCGCGCGCTCGGCACGGACGTGCACCCGAACGACCACGTCAACGCGTCGCAGTCGTCGAACGACACGTTCCCGACGACCATCCACGTCGCCGCGACCGAGGCCGTGACCAAGGACGTCATCCCCGCGCTCGAGTACCTGGCCGGCGCGATCGAGGTCCGTGCCGCGGAGTGGGCCGACGTCGTGAAATCCGGCCGCACGCACCTGATGGACGCCGTGCCGATCACGCTCGGCCAGGAGGCCGGCGCGTGGGCGTCGCAGATCCGCTTCGGCATCGAGCGGCTGAAGTCGGGCCTGCCGCGCCTCGGCGAACTGCCGATCGGCGGCACCGCCGTCGGGTCGGGCCTCAACGCGCCGGACGGCTTCGGCTCGTCGGTCGCCGCGGAGCTCGCCACCGTGACCGGCCTGCCGCTGACCGAGGCCCGCGACCACTTCGAGGCGCAGGCAACGCAGGACAGCGTCGTCGAGACGTCCGGGCACCTGCGCACGGTCGCCGTGTCGCTCAACAAGATCGCCAACGACCTGCGCTGGCTGGGCTCCGGCCCGCGCACCGGCCTCGCCGAGCTGGCGCTGCCGGACCTGCAGCCCGGCTCGTCGATCATGCCGGGCAAGGTGAACCCGGTGATCCCGGAGGCGACGCTGCAGGTCGTCGCGCAGGTGATCGGCAACGACGCGGCCGTCGCCTTCGCCGGCGCGGCCGGCAACTTCCAGCTCAACGTCAACCTGCCGGTGATCGCGCGGAACGTCCTCGAGTCGGCGCGTCTGCTCGCCGCGGTGTCGCGCCTGCTGGCGGACAAGGTGTTCGCGGGCATCACGGTCAACACCGAGCGCACGCGCACCTACGCCGAGGGCTCGCCGTCGATCGTGACGCCGTTGAACAAGTACATCGGCTACGAAGAGGCCGCCGCGGTCGCGAAGCAGGCGCTCAAGGAGCTGAAGACGATCCGCGAGGTCGTCATCGAACGCGGGTACGTTCGCGACGGAAAGCTCACGGAAGAGCAGCTCGACGAAGCGCTCGACGTCCTCCGCATGGCCCGCGGCGGCAAGTGAAATCCGCGTGAGGTGCCGCATCTTTCGTAGGGAAAGTGACGCTTCGGGCGTGACCCGCTACCGCCGGCGCAGGCGCTTGTCCGCCAGCGCCGGCGGGGTGTAGTCCTTCTCGGCCGGGTTCAGGTCCGTGCCCGGCGGGACGATCTCGTCGATCCGGTCGAGCACGTCGCCGTCCAGTACCAGGTCCGCGCCCGCCAGGAGGTCGTCGAGCTGCTGCGGGGTCCGCGGGCCGATGATCGCCGACGTCACGCCCGGGTGCGCGCGGACGAACGCCGTCGCGAGGTGGGTCATCGGCCGGCCCAGGTCGTCGGCGATCTTCTTCAGCCGCGCGATCGCCTCGAACTTGACGGCGTTCTCCGGCAGCGCCGGGTCGAACTTGTGCGCCTGCAGCGTCCGGCGGCCGTCCGAAAGGTCCACATCGGACGGTTTCGTGTACTTGCCCGACAGCCAGCCGCTGGCCAGCGGGCTCCACGTCAGCACGCCCATGCCGTACTTCCGCGCCGTCGGCAGCACCGCCGCCTCGATCGCCCGGTTGAAGATCGAGTACGGCGGCTGCTCCGCGCGGAACCGCGTCAGGCCGCGCTTTTCGGCCACCCACTGGGCTTCCACGATCTGCTCGGCCGGGAAGTCCGACGACCCGATCGCGCGGACCTTGCCGGCGCGCACGAAGTCCGTGAGCGCCGAAAGCGTTTCCTCGATGTCGGTCGTGGGGTCCGGCCGGTGGACCTGGTAGAGGTCGACGTAGTCGGTGCCGAGCCGGCGCAGGCTGTCGTCCAGCGCGCGGGTCAGCCAGCGCCGGGACAGCCCGCCCTGGTTGGGATCGGCCCCCATCGGGAAGAAGGCCTTGGTGGCCAGCACGACCTCGTCGCGGCGGCCCTTCAGGGCCTTGCCGACGATCTGCTCGTTCTCGCCGTCGGAGTACATGTCCGCGGTGTCCCAGAAGTTGACGCCGGCGTCGAGCGCCGTGTGCAGCATCCGGACACCCTCTTCGTGATCGGGGTTGCCCCACTTGCCCAGCATCATCGCGCCGAACGCGTACTCGCTGACCGAGATGCCCGTACCGCCAAGAATTCGTCGTTCCATGGGCTCCACCCTGCTGGCGGGAAAAGCACCGGACCAGGTCACGCTCGACCTGGGTCTGCCAGTACCAGGCGGGGGATACTGGAGGCATGAGTGACGCAGCCGAGCTGGGCGCCTTCCTGAAGGCGCGCCGCGCCGCCCTGGACCCCGCGGACCTGGGCCTGCCGCCCGGGATCACGCAGCGGCGGGTCAAGGGCCTGCGCCGCGAGGAGCTGGCGCAGCTGTCCGGGATCAGCGTCGACTACTACACGCGGCTGGAGCAGGGCCGCGCGAAGAACGTCTCGGACGCGGTCCTCGACGCGCTGGCCCGCGCGCTGCGGCTCACCGCCGGTGAGGAGTCCTACCTGCGCAACCTCGCCGCGCCGAAGCGGCGGGACGAGCGCGCGCCGCAGCGGGTCCGGCCCGAGCTGCAGCAGCTGCTCGACGCGATCCAGGCGCCCGCGTTCGTCTTCGGGCGGTACCTGGACGTACTCGCCTGGAACGCCCTCGGCGGCGCGGTCGCGTTCGCCTTCGCCGACCTCGAAGAGCGCAACATGCCGAAGCTCGTCTTCACCGACGAACGCGCGAAGGAGCTGCACCCGGAGTACGACGCCGTGTGCCGCGAGCTCGTCGCGAACCTGCGCGCGGAAAGCGGACGGCACCCCGGTGACCCGCGGTTCGCGCAGCTGATCGGCGAGCTTTCACTGGCCAGCGAGCAGTTCCGGAAGCTGTGGGCCGAGCACGCGGTGCGGGAGAAGGCGCAGGGGTGGAAGGTGCTGCGCAACCCCGTCGTCGGCGAGCTGCGGCTGCGCTACGAGACGCTGCGGCTGCCCCAGGACCCCGACCAGGGCATGGTCGTCTACCACGCCGAACCGGGGTCGGATACCGAACGCGCGCTCGGCCTGCTGGCCAGCTGGATCGCCGCCGATGAACGGCCGGTGAACACTCGGTCGTCGCAACCCCACGCCGGGTGAGCGCTGCCTAGGCTGCTTCACCTGGGGAGTCAGGGGTAGAGGAGCAGCACGGTGGGCGTCGGCGCGACGATGCAGTCCCTCGCCGAGATCCTCAGCTCGGACTCGGGCAGCCTCGTCCTCGGGCTCGCCGCGCTGGTCGCGATCGCCGCGCCGTTCATCGACCGCTACTTCATCCGCCGGCGGCGGCTGACGTTCCGCGTCCTCTACAACTCCAAGATCGGGCTCTCCCCGATCGACCTGGACGACGGCGAAAACGGCTCCGCGCAGGCGGCCCCGCAGCTCGAACAGGTCGCGCGGCTGCTCGACCGGATGAGCATCGTCGTCATCCGCGTGCACAACACCGGCAGCTTCGACATCGCGCCGGGCGACTTCGAGATCCCGCTTTCGTTCACCTTCGGCAGCCGGATCGTCTGGGACGCTCGCGTGTCGGACGCGACCGACGACGGCCTGCGCCAGCACGTCCGCGACGGCCTCGAGTTCTTCACGCGCGAGACGCCGCAGAAGCCGGTCGAAGGCGTGAAGCTCTCTCGCGTGCGCGCGCTGCTGCCGAAGCGGTTCGCCGGGCTCGCCGCGGCCGAAGCACCACCCGAGGCCCCGGAGTGGCACGGCGTGCGGTTCGCGCGGCTTTCGTTGAAGCGCAAGGAGAAGTTCAAGCTGGTCGTCGTGCTGCGCGAGTCCGACGGCCACGACGGCGAGATCAGCAAGGAGATCGACCACCACGCGCGGCTCGCCGCCGGCCGGATCAAGGACGACCGCAAGCAGCGCCGGTTCGGCTGGCCGGTCATCACGACGGCCGTCGGGGTGCTGCTCACCGGCGCCCTGCTGGCGACGCTGCTCGTCTCGTGGTCGCGGCCGAGCGACTCCGCGCAGTGCGCCACCGGGAAGCTGTCGGTCGAGGGGTCGAGCGCGTTCGTGCCGATCATCGGCAGCATCGCCGCCGAGTACCACGGCCAGTGCGACGGCGCCGCCATCACGACCCGCGCGACCGGCAGCGTCACCGGCGTCCGCGCGCTCGCACCGGTCGACGCGGCGGGCAAGGACGAGCTGGCGGTGCTCTCCGACGGCCGGTCCGGCGAAGCGGGCCCCGACCTGGAGGCGAAGGCCGTCGCGGTGGTCGTGTACAGCCTGGTCGTCAACCGGGCCGCCGGCGTCGACAAGCTGACGACCCAGCAGGTCAAGGACATCTTCAGCGGCCGGGTGCGGAACTGGGACCAGCTGCGGCCGGGGCCGTCGGTGCCGATCGGGATCGTCGGGCGCGGGCAGGAGTCGGGCACGCGCAAGACGTTCGAGCAGAAGGTCCTCGGCGGCGCGGAAGACCGGCTGACGTCGGATTCCTGCCGCAAGCCCGAGCGTGACCCGGCCGCGGCGACCACGCGCTGCGAGCGCGGCACGACCGCCGAGGTGCTCACCGAGGTCGGCGCGGTGCCGGGCGCGATCGGGTACGCCGACGTCCCGGCGGCGAAGACGGCCGCGGCCCGCGACCAGCAGGTGACGGTCGTGCAGCTCGACGGGCACTACCCCGACGTCACGACCGTCGGCGCCGGGTACCGGTTCTGGACCGTCGAGTACCTCTACACGAAGGGCGTGCCGTCGAACGGGAGCGTGCTGAAGCGGTTCCTCGACTACCTGGCCAGCCCGACTGCGCGGGCGGAGCTGCAGGACGCCGGGTACACGCCGTGCGTGGCCAAGGACGGCCTGCTCGACCCCCTCTGCACCAGGCCGGACATCTGACCGACGAGAAATTGTCGGTGGTCCGGGTCATGATGTCCGGGTGTTGCTGAGCGAGTTGGTCCGGGCGTCCGCCGAGCTGGCGGCGACGAGGTCCAGGAAGGCGAAGATCGCCCTCCTGGCCGAAGTGCTGCGCGCCGCCGGGGTCGGTGAGCTGCCCGTGGTGATCGCGTACCTGACCGGGCAGACGGCGCAGGACCGGCTGGGTGCGGGCTGGCGCACCCTGGCCGGGCTGGGCGCCGGTTCGGTGCCGGAACCCGTCGTCACGGTGGCCGAGGTCGACGCGGCGCTCACCGCGGCGGCCGGCGTCGCGGCGGGCACGGGCTCCGCGACGCGGCGGCAGGAGGTCCTGCGGGCGCTGTTCGAGCGGCTCACGAAGGACGAGCAGCAGTTCCTGTTCCGGCTGGTCACCGGCGAGCTGCGGCAGGGTGCGCTGGAAGGCGTGATGGTCGACGCCGTCGCGGCGGCGGCCGAGGTGCCGGCCGAGGACGTGCGGCGGGCGTTCATGCTGTCCGGGAAGCTGGGCGTCACCGGGGTCGCGGCGATGACCGGCGGGCAGGCGGCGCTGGCCGAGTTCCGGCTCACGCTGGGCACGCCGGTCAAGCCGATGCTGGCGTCGCCGGCGGAATCGCTGGACGAAGCGGTCGCCGAGCACGCCGAGGCGATCGTCGAGTACAAGATGGACGGTGCGCGGATCCAGGTGCACCGGCAGGGCGACGAGGTGCACGTCTGGACGCGGACGCTGCGCGAGATCACCGGGAGCGTCCAGGAGCTGGTCGAGCTCGTGCGGGCGCTGCCGTGCGAGTCGGTGGTGCTGGACGGCGAAACGCTCGCCCTGACCGACGCGGGGCGGCCGCGGCCGTTCCAGGACACGATGAGCCGGTTCGGCAGCACACGCGAGGAGCAGGTCAAGGCGCTGCTGCTGCGGCCGTACTTCTTCGACTGCCTGCACCTCGACGGCGTCGACCTGCTGGACGCGCCGCTGTCCGAACGCAACGAGGCGCTGCGCAAGGTCGCCGGGGCGCACGTGATCCCCGGTGAAGTGGGGGTGGCGGGGGCGGCCGCCGTGCTGGAGGCGGCGATGGAGGCCGGCCACGAAGGGGTGATGGTCAAGGACCTGGCGTCGCCGTACGCGGCGGGGCGGCGCGGACGGGCGTGGCTGAAGGTCAAGCCGGTGCACACGATCGACCTGGTGGTACTCGCGGCGGAGTGGGGCCACGGCCGGCGCACGGGCACGCTGTCGAACCTGCACCTGGGCGCGCGCGACCCGGACGGCGGCCCGCCGATCATGGTGGGCAAGACGTTCAAGGGCATGACCGACGAGCTGCTGGCGTGGCAGACGAGGACGTTCCAGGAGATCGAGACCCACCGCGACGACTGGACGGTGTACGTCCGGCCGGAGGTGGTGGTCGAGATCGAGCTGGACAGCGCCCAGGTTTCGACGCGCTATCCCGGTGGCCTGGCGCTGCGGTTCGCGCGGGTGGTCCGCTACCGGCCGGACAAGGACCCGGCGGAGGCCGACACGATCGACACGGTCCGCGGCCTGCTGCACGGCGACCGTTCGGAAGGGAGCTGAAAGCGCTTCGCTGGCAATTCACCGGAACCGGCGGAGTTCGGTTTGTTCGACGCATGATCATGTCGAGATTTTTCCCCACAGAACGGGAAGCCCGCCGCCGCTACGATGCTGCTCCTCGGAAGCCCCGCTCACCTCCCCGAGCGGTCATGGAGGAGTACAAGTGGCAAGCAAGGAACAGATGAAGGCGGCCATCCACGCCGCTTTCGACGCGGCCGTCGCCGACGGGACGAGCTACACGAAGGTGTACGCCGCGGAAATCAAGCAAAAGAACTTCATCGTTTTCCGCACCACCACCGTCAGCAATTTCGCGGTGGGTTTCCGGCCGGGGCAGACCGACCTCGTCATCGTCCCGCTCGACGAAAAGAACGGCGCGATCACCGCGGGCACCCCGCTGACGATCACGGACGCGAACCGGGCGTCGGTCAAGAAGCGCGACCTGCAGGGCCGGTTCGTCATCAAGACGACCGACGGCCAGACCTTCCGGCTCAGCATCATCCCCTCCGTGCCGAAGCTGCTCGCGGCCAGTTACCAGCTGCCCGTCGACCAGAAGGAAGAGTACGAGGCGTTCACCACCCTCCGGGACGCCCTCATCTCGGCCTGACGTTTCGCGTGCCCCGGTGCGGACAGCACCGGGGCACCCCGGTGGAGCGACGCCGGGCCGGGCGTCCACAGTGGAGCTAAGCTCCGGAAATGCGCAGCGAGATGCTCCCCCGCGCCTGGTTCGCGGTCACCGCCGTGGTCGCGCTGACCGGTCTCGTCAGCCAGGTCGTCGCCACCGCCACCGACGCGGACGGCCGGGTCGCGAACCTGCTCTGCTTCTTCACCATCGACTCGAACCTGCTGGTCGCCATCACGTCCGCGCTGGTCGCGCTGGGCCTCGCCCGCGGCCGGGTGTTCACCGTGCTCTGGCTCGACGCGCTCGTCGGCATCATCGTGACCGGCATCGTCTACCAGGTCGCCCTCGCCGGGCTGTACGACCTGCACGGCCTCTCGCTGTTCTCCGACACCATGCTGCACAAGGTCACGCCGATCCTGTTCGTGCTCGGCTGGCTCCTCGCCGCCCCGCGCGGCGTGCTGACCTGGTCCACCGTCGGGTGGTCGCTGCTCTACCCGCTGGCCTGGCTTGCCTTCACCCTGCCGCGCGGCGCGCTCACCGGCTTCTACCCCTACCCGTTCGTCGACGCCGGCGCGCTCGGCTACGGCCAGGTCGCGCTCAACTGCGTCTTCATCGGGCTGTTCTTCACCGCGCTCGCCGCGGGGGCGTTCCTCTACGACCGCCGGCTCACGCCCGCACCCGACGGAACGCGTTGAGCCCGTCGCTGAGCCCGGCCTGGACCAGCGTCGGCAGCGCGCCGCGCCGGTCGACCGGCTTGCCCGCCGCGATCCGGTGCATCTGGCGGGTGTGCCACTGGATCTCCAGCAGGCTGTCGGCCAGCCGCACGCCGGTCTTCGGGCAACGCCGCTCCGCGCGGACGTCCTCGCCGTCGAGCAGCCGCGCCGGCAGCCCCGGGTCGACGATCAACGGCCGCCCGAGCCCGACGACGTCCAGCGCGCCCGAGCGCAGGGCTTCCTCCATCCCGTCCCGCGTCGCGAAGCCACCGGTGACCATCAACGCCACGTCGGACACTGAACGCGCCTTCGCCGCGTAGTCCAGGAAGTACGCTTCGCGCGCCTGCGTGCTCGCCCGTCCGGAGCCCATCATCGCGGCCTCCTCGTACGTACCACCGGAGACTTCCAGCAGGTCGACACCGGTTTCGCCGAGTTCGCGCACGACTTCCAGGGACTCCTCCTCGGTGAAGCCGCCGCGCTGGAAGTCCGCGCTGTTCAGCTTCACCGCCACCGGGACGTCGTCGCCCACGGCCGACCGCACCCGTCGCACGACCTCCAGCAGGAACCGGCGCCGGCGCACCGCGTCGCCGCCCCAGGCGTCCGTGCGCAGGTTCGTCAGTGGCGAGAGGAACTGCGACACGAGGTAGCCGTGAGCGCCGTGGATCTGGACGCCGTGGAAGCCGGCGTCGACGAACGTCCGTGCCGCGACGGCGAAGCGCTCGATGATCGCTTCGATCTCTTCGTCGGTCAACGCGCGCGGAGCGGCGAAGGCGGTCCGGATGCCGCGGTTGCCGAACGGCACGGCGGACGGCGCCATGGGCTCGCGCGAGAGGTACCGCGGGCTCTGGCGCCCGGGGTGGTTGAGCTGCACCCACAGCCGCGCGTCCGTGCCTTCGACCGCGCGCGCCCAGGCACGGAAGCCGGCCGGGTCCGCGGTCGCCGTGACGTTGCGCGGCTCGCCGAGCGCGGCCGGGTCGACCATGACGTTGCCCGTGACCAGCGTCCCGGCGCCGCCGCGAGCCCAGGTGCGGTACAGCTCGTGCAGCTCGCGCGTCGGGGCGTTGCGCCGGTCGCCGAGCTGCTCGCTCAGGGCCGACTTGGCCAGGCGGTTCGGCAGCACGGCGCCGCAGCGCAGCTTCAGCGGTTCGGCCAGGAGCGTCATCGCGTCCCCTCTCGAACTTACTCGAAGTAAGGTGACGCGAGAGTAGCATACCGTCGGTATGTCATCTACCCGCCGAATGACCGTTAGGGTCGCCCCCATGACGGCGATCGTGCAGAACCTGGTGACGTCCGGAACCTTCCAGCTCGACGGAGGCAGCTGGGACGTCGACAACAACGTGTGGATCGTCGGCGACGACACGACGGTGATCGTCATCGACGCGGCGCACGACGCGAAGGCGATCGAGAACGTCGTCGGCGACCGGAAACTGGCCGCGATCGTCTGCACCCACGCGCACAACGACCACGTCAACGCGGCCCCGGAGCTCGCCGCGGCCACCGGCGCGCCGATCCTGCTGCACCCCGACGACCGCGTCCTCTGGGACCAGACCCACCCGGACCGCGCGCCGGACGGCGAACTGAAGGACGGCCAGACGATCACGATCGCGGGCACGGCGCTGCGGGTCGTCCACACGCCGGGGCACGCGCCCGGCGCGGTGTGCCTGTACGCGGAGGAGCTGGGCGTGCTGTTCACCGGTGACACGCTGTTCCACGGCGGTCCCGGCGCCACCGGACGGTCCTATTCGGACTACCCGACCATCGTGAAGTCCATCCGCGAGAAGCTGTTCACGCTCCCGGAGGCGACGAAGGTCCACACGGGCCACGGCGAAGGCACGACGCTCGGCGCGGAGAAGACGGCCTCGAGTGGCTGGGACGCAGCTTAGGAAAGCCGCACTTTCACGTGAAAGTGCCGCTCAGGAGGTGTGCTTACGGGCGACGAGGGCGAACTGCTCGATCGCCCGGTCCAGCTCGACCACGGCGTCCCGGACGGCCGTCGGCAGCACGACCCGGGTGAACTTGCCGCCGTCGTCCGGCTGGTGCCGCACGTGGTGCAGGTCCATGTCCTTCCGGCGCACTTCCCTCGCCGCCTCCACGAGTTCTTCCGGCCCGCTCATCACCAGGAGCCCGAGCAGGGACCGCATCTCCGCCCGCACCGTGTAGTACTCGTCTTCGTAGCCCGTGACCCGCTCGGCATCGGCGTCTTGGCGGTGGCTGACGTTGATGCTGACCAGGTGCTGCCGCGCCCGGGCGGCGGCTTCGATGTACTTGCCACAGCGTTCGGCGCGGTCGTGACGCAGCTTCGCGCGCCGCGCCGCGTTGAGCTTCAGCGGTTCGAGCAGCGCGCCGAGCGTCACGCCGATCAGCGACGCCACCGCGGCGATGCCCGCGGCCCCGACCGCCGTCAGCACGTCAGCCGTGGCGCGCTCGGCGACACCCTTACGCGCTGCTTCGCCTCTTCGGCCAGCGCGAGCGCCCACTGCTGCAGGCCGGCGACGTCGATGCCGTGCGGCGGCTCGCTCCGGAACGGCTCGATGTTCGCCGCCCCGCGCTCCAGCAGGGACACCGCGCCGACGTTGTTGCCGCGCGCCGCGTGCGTCAGCCCCACCGCGAGCTGGGCCAGCCCGCGCCACAGTTCGCGGTCGGGGCCGTCGGTCGTCTTCCACGCGTCCTCGAAGACCTCGTGCGCGTGGAACGGCTTGCCGTCGTCGAGCAGCCGCTGCGCCTCCGCAAGCGTTTGCGACGGCGTTCTCTCGATGCCTTCGGGCTGGCGCTCGACGCCGTCGGCGCCGTACGGCAGCGGCCGGCCGAGGCCGTCGCGCGGCCGTGCGTTGCGTGCCCGTCCCTCGGTGTCCCGGTCGCGGCGGCTCATACCCTGAGATCCTGCCACGGGCCCGGCAGGTAGTCTGGGGACTCGTGCGTTTCCTCGACGGCCACCGGCCCGCCCACGACCTGACCTACGACGACGTGTTCCTGCTGCCGAACCGTTCGGACGTGGAGTCCCGCTTCGACGTCGACCTCGCCACCGCGGACGGCACCGGCGCCACCATCCCGATCGTCGTCGCCAACATGACCGCGGTCGCCGGCCGGCGGATGGCCGAGACCGTCGCCCGCCGCGGCGGGCTGGTCGTGCTTCCCCAAGATGTGGACAGTCACGCCGTCGCGGAGATCGTCGGCTGGGTGAAGAGCCGGCACACCGTCTGGGACACCCCGCTGGTGCTGACCGGCGGTGACGCCGTCGCCGACGCGCTCAACCTGGTCCACAAGCGCGCCCACGGCGCCGTCGTGGTCGTCGACGGCGAAGGCCGCCCGGTCGGCATCGTCGACGAAGCGGCCTGCGCGGGCGTCGACCGCTTCGCGCGCCTCGCCGACGTCGCGCAGCCCGCGACCGTGGCGGTGCCGCTGACCACGCCGTCGCGCGAGGTCTTCGAGCAGCTGCACAGCCACGGCGCTTCGCTCGCGCTGGGTCTCGACGCCGACGGCCGCCTCGCGGGCGTGCTGACCGCCGTCGGGGCACTGCGCGCGGACATCTACACCCCGGCGGTCGACGACGCGGGCAAGCTGCGCGTGGCGGCCGCGATCGGCGTCAACGGCGACGTCGCGGCGAAGGCCGAAGCCGTGCTCGGCTCCGGCGTCGACGTGCTGGTCGTCGACACCGCGCACGGTCACCAGGAGAAGATGATCGCCGCGCTGAAGGCCGTCCGGTCGGTGTCGCCGAAGGTCCCGGTGGTCGCCGGGAACGTCGTCACCGCGGAAGGCACGCGCGACCTGATCCAGGCGGGCGCCGACGTCGTCAAGGTCGGTGTCGGGCCGGGCGCGATGTGCACGACCCGGATGATGACCGGCGTGGGCCGCCCGCAGTTCTCCGCGGTCGCCGACTGCGCGGCCGCCGCGCGCGAGCTGGGCAAGCACGTCTGGGCCGACGGCGGCGTGCGCCACCCCCGCGACGTCGCGCTGGCGCTGGCCGCGGGCGCGTCCGCGGCGATGGTCGGCTCGTGGTTCGCCGGCACCTACGAATCCCCCGGTGACCTGCGGTTCGACGAGCAGGGCCGGCCGTACAAGGAGTCGTTCGGGATGGCGTCGAAGCGCGCGGTGGGCGCGCGGACGCGGACGGACAACGTCTTCGACCGCGCCCGGAAGGCGCTGTTCGAGGAGGGCATCTCGTCGTCGCGGATGGCGCTCGACCCGCAGCGCCCGGGCGTCGAGGACCTGCTGGACTCGATCGGCTCGGGTGTCCGCTCGTCCTGCACCTACGCGGGCGCGCGCACGCTCGAGGAGTTCCACGAGCGCGCGCTGCTGGGCGTCCAGTCGGCGGCCGGCTTCGCCGAGGGCCGCCCGCTCCCCTCGGGCTGGTGACGAGCCGGGGCGGCGCGAGTGCGCCGCCCCGGAGTCGCCTCAGCCGTGGTCTTCCAGCATTTCGGTGACCAGGGCGGCGATCGGCGACCGCTCCGAGCGCGTCAGCGTGACGTGCGCGAACAGCGGGTGGCCCTTCAGCTTCTCGATCACCGCCGAGACGCCGTCGTGGCGGCCGACGCGCAGGTTGTCGCGCTGGGCGACGTCGTGCGTGAGCACCACCCGGGACGCCGTGCCGAGCCGCGAGAGCACCGTCAGCAGGACGTTGCGTTCCAGTGACTGCGCCTCGTCGACGATGACGAACGTGTCGTGCAGCGAGCGGCCGCGGATGTGGGTCAGCGGGAGCACCTCGAGCATGCCGCGGTCGAAGACCTCGTCGAGGACGTCCTGGCTGACCAGCGCGCCGAGGGTGTCGAACACCGCCTGCGCCCACGGCTGCATCTTCTCGCTCTCGGACCCGGGCAGGTAGCCGAGGTCCTGGCCGCCGACCGCGTAGACCGGCCGGAACACCACGACCTTGCGGTGCTGGCGGCGTTCCATCACCGCCTCGAGGCCGGCGCAGAGCGCGAGCGCCGACTTGCCGGTGCCGGCCCGGCCGCCCAGCGACACGATGCCGACGTCGGAGTCGAGCAGCAGGTCGAGCGCGACGCGCTGCTCGGCGCTGCGGCCGTGCAGGCCGAACGCCTCGCGGTCGCCGCGCACCAGCCGGATGCGCTTGTCCGCCGTGATCCGCCCGAGCGCGCTGGAGGTGCCCGCGAGCAGCCGCAGCCCGGTGTGGCAGGGCAGCTCGGCGAGCTCGTCCATGCCCCACTCGACGGGGTCGACGGTGCTGCCGCCGAACAGCGCGTCCAGCACTTCCTGCTGGACGTCGACGTCCGCCATGCCGGTCCAGCCGGACGGCGTCACCTCCTGCGCGCGGTACTCGTCCGCCTCGAGACCGACGGCCCCGGCCTTGACCCGCAGCGGGATGTCCTTCGTCACCAGCGTGACCGCCGCGTTCTCCGCCGCCAGGTTGAGCGCGCAGGCGAGGATGCGGTGGTCGTTGGAGTCGGTCCGGAACCCGGACGGGAGCACCGACGGGTCCGAGTGGTTCAGCTCCACCTGCAGCGTGCCGCCGTGGTCCCCGATGGGGAGCGGCGAGTCGAGCCTGCCGTACTGCCGGCGCAGGTCGTCGAGCATGCGCAGGGATTCCCGGGCGAACCAGCCGAGCTCCGGGTGGTGGCGCTTCGCCTCCAGTTCACTGATGACGACCAGCGGAAGCACGACGGCGTGCTCGGCGAACCGAGTGACCGCCCACGGGTCCGAAAGGAGGACCGACGTGTCGAGCACGTACATGTGCTGCTGGGATTCGGGCGAGGTCGAGGCTTTCTCCGGGCCAGGAACGGCACCGGTCGAAGAGTGGCCAGAGGCCTTACGGGGCAAACGCTGCGCAGTCACGACGGCATCTCCCTCGAGGGCGTGTGCACCTCACGCCCGCACTCGCTGGGCCGGGCACCTCCCTGGCTGGACCACTCCCTCTGACCGGTGGGTCAGGTGGCGCGGCCACGAGGGCCGGGTGCCGGCCCCCTCGTGCGTCTCGTGGGCGGCTGCGCCGCCCCCTCGATCACCGTCACGACCAGGGCCTCCCGCGAGGACCCGCACGGAACGCGTGCCCTCTCCTCGGAAGGTACCCACGAATGCGGGATCGCGCAGGGAGCCAACACGGTGATTCGCCAGATCGTCACCTCACTGTCGGTCGCCCGACATCGACGCCTCGTGACGACTACCCTGCGTCATCAGCCTCTCGAACGGTGCACACTCGTCGGAATGATCTTGGGAAAATTGCTGACCCGTCGTATTCACAAGATCGATTGACGAGCTTCTACCACGTTCGGTCGAGTGGCGCATTTCACGTGGCCAATAGAGAACCGGTCCGAGTGAAAGCGCCTGCTCCAGGCTCACACAATGGGCGTACAACCCGGACGAGACGCCAGTTCGACAGGTAATTTTCTCACTGCGGGACACACCACCGGACCCCCGGTGCCCCAATCCCAACAGTTCTACCTAGGAGTGTGCGAAGTGCTGAAGAAGGCTGGTTTCGTCGCGGCCACCGCTGCGGGCCTCATGATGATCGGCAGCACCGCGTTCGCCGCGACGGGCGACACGACGGGCACCCCGGACCCGACGTTCGGCGACGCCTACGCCACGTTCATCGAGGGCGGCGGCGCCCTGGGCTACGGTGCGGCCTCCCTGGTCGCGGGTGCCTACACGGGCATCGCCACCACCCCGGCGCTGATCCTCCACTCGCTGGAGCACCACCACCACTGAGTGTGGCTTGCGAAGGGGCCCCGGAGTTCGCTCCGGGGCCCCTTCGGCGTCTTCAAGAACGTCAGGGACCTCAGGAACCGAAGCGGCGGTGGCGCCAGGCGTAGTCGCGCATCGCGCGCAGGAAGTCGACGCGGCGGAATGCCGGCCAATACGCTTCGGTGAACCAGAATTCCGAATGCGCGGACTGCCAGAGCAGGAATCCGGAAAGCCGTTGTTCACCCGAAGTCCGGATGATGAGGTCCGGATCCGGCTGCCCCGACGTGTAGAGGTGCTCGGAGATGTGGTCGACGTCGAGGATCTTCGCGAGTTCGTGAATGGTCCGGCCCTCGTCGGCGTGCTGGAGCAGCAGCTTGCGCACGGCGTCCGCGATTTCCTGGCGCCCGCCGTAACCGACCGCGACGTTGACCTCCATCCCGGTCCGCCCCTCGGTGCGCGCGGCGGCTTCGCTGAGTCGCTTGGCGACGTCGCTGGGTAGCAGGTCGAGCGCGCCGACGATCCGCAGCCGCCAGCTCTTGCCGGGCGCGGCCAGCTCGTCGGTGACGCCGGTGATGATCTTCAGCAGCGGGGTGAGCTCGTCCGGGTCGCGGTTGAGGTTGTCGGTCGAGAGCAGCCACATGGTGACGACCTCGACGTCGGCCTCCTGGCACCAGCTCAGGAAGTCCGCGATCTTCTTCGCCCCGGCGCGATGGCCGTCCGAAACGTCCGTGAAACCCGCTTCACGGGCCCACCGGCGGTTGCCGTCGAGCATGATGGCGATGTGCCGGGGATGCCGGCCGGCGGCCTGCTGGATGAGGCGTCGGCCGTAGACGCTGTAGACGACGTCGGACAAGAAGGAACGCACGCTCACGTGGAGGAAGCCTACGCACCCGGTGTGAGGCGCGTGACTCGACCGCTGCCGGGGAACCTACGGTCCCGTAACCTGGAGGGGTGAGCGTGAAGACGGAACCACCCGAGCCCGTAGTGGACCTCCGCCCGCGGTTGCGAGGCCACATCCACTTCTGGACGTTCTTCGGTGCCTTGGCCGCGGTGGCGGCACTGGTCGTCCTCGCGGCGTCCACTGTGTCCCCGCTCGCGACGCTTTCGACGTCGGTCTACGGGTTGACGATCCTCGGCTTGTTCGGGGTCAGTGCGTTGTACCACCGGCGGTTTTGGAGCCCGCGGGCTTACAAGTGGATGAAGCGTGCCGACCACTCGATGATTTTTCTTTTCATCGCGGGGACTTATACGCCGTTCACGTTGTTGGCCATGTCTCAGCCGACTGGGTATGTGATCTTGTCGATCGTCTGGGGTGGGGCTGTTCTCGGGGTTGCCCTCAAGATGCTTTGGCCGCATGCTCCGCGGTGGGTTGGGGTGCCGATCTACATCGCCTTGGGGTGGGTTGCCGTTTTCGTCTTCCCTGAGTTGCTGGCGCATGCTGGGGTGGCCGCGCTTGTGTTGCTTTGCGTTGGTGGGTTGTTTTATACGCTTGGTGCCGTTTTTTACGCTGTCAAGTGGCCTAACCACTGGCCGGATACCTTTGGGTACCACGAGTTCTTCCATGCCTGCACCGTTTTGGCTGCCGTTTCGCATTACATTGCCATTTGGCTGGCCATGTACGCCTAGCGGCTTGCCTTGGCATGCCCTTCATCCCGATCTCCTTATTGTGACTACGGCCGGCGGCACCGCGTCAAGGCGGGAAAGCGTGCCTTGACCCGGCGTCGCCGGCCGTGTTCGGGCTTTGGATCGGGATGCAGGGGCGGGTCTGGATTCCTGGTGCCCCCTTTTTGCTGCCGGCTGCCCGTTTTCCTGCTGCTCTTCTTCTCAGCCGAACATGCCTGGCTGGTACTCGCCTGCCGGATTCTTGGCGATCACGTTCAGGCGGTTCCACGTGTTGATCTCCGCCACCAGGCACACCAGCGCGCCGATCTGCTCTTCGTCGTAGTGCTTGCGGATCTGCTCCCACGTCTCGTCCGATACGCCCTCGTGGTTGTCCGCCAGGCGCGTTCCCTCCTCCGCCAGGGCCAGGGCCGCGCGCTCTGCTTCCGTGAACACCACCGCTTCGCGCCACGCCGCCACCATTGCCAGGCGGACCGCCGTTTCGCCGGCCGCCGCCGCGTCCTTCGTGTGCATGTCGAGGCACATTCCGCAGCCGTTGATCTGGCTCGCGCGGATCTTCACCAGCTCCTGCGTCGCCTTCGGGAGGGAGGACTCCTCGATCGGGCGGGAGGCCGCGATCAGGCGCTTGAAGAACTTGCTCGTGACCTCGTTCTCGAACATGTTGAACCGCGGTTCCATGACCGTTTCCCTTCGTCGTTGCCTACCCCCTTGACGAGGTCCGCGACCACGTTGTGACAACGCTGGAAGTGGCGCCGGTCACATCCACACCTTCGCGCCATCACCCACCGTCTTGATCACCGCTTACACACCCCGCCCGACCTGCGGAGATTCCCCGGAACTTGCCAGCGGACGGCGTCTCAAACCACCACTTTCCGGGGTCACCCACGGGAACACCACGACGGTTGCCGTGATCACCCGCGCGTCCCACCGTGGCTCCTACAGACACCGACGCGCGAAAGGAGCAGCACCGCGATGGCCAAGACCATGCAGCCCCAGGAGCTCATCGACAGTGCCGTGGTCGACCCGGCCGGGAACAAGCTCGGGAAGGTCGGCAACGTCTACCTCGCCGACGCCACGCACCAGCCGGAGTGGATCACCGTCAAGACCGGCCTCTTCGGCACCAAGGAGAGCTTCGTCCCGCTCTCCGGCGCGCACACCGACAAGGACGGCGTGCACGTCCAGGTCGACAAGGACGCCGTCTCGGACGCGCCGCGCATCGACGCCGACGGGCACCTCTCGCCCGAGGAGAGCACCCAGCTCTACCAGCACTACGGCCTGCCCGTGCCGCGGACGTCGCCGGACGGGCGGATGGGCGACCGGACGCAGGGCCGGGATCCCGCCATGGGTGGCCGCGGCCGGGCCGGCATGGACGCCGGGACGACCCGCGGGAAGTCCGACCAGGACGCCATGACGAGGTCGGAGGAACGGCTGAACGTCGGCACCGAGCAGGTCGAGACCGGGCACGTGCGGCTGCGCAAGTACGTCGTCACCGAAGAGCAGCAGGTCACCGTCCCCGTGCGGCACGAAGAGGTGCGCATCGAGCGCGAGCCGATCAAGGACGGCCGGGCCGGGGGCGACATCGGTGAGGCCGAACAGGACGTCGTCCTGCACTCCGAGAAACCCGTCGTGCGCAAGGAAACCGTGCCGGTCGAACGGGCGCGGCTGCGCAAGGAGACCGTCACCGACGAGCAGACCGTCTCCGGCAAGGTCCGCAAGGAACAGTTCGAAGTGACCGACGACGAGGGCAAGAAGCACCGCCGGTCCTGACGAACGCGCGGGGGTGGCCGGTTCCCGACACCGGCCACCCCCGTCGTCATGCCCGCAGCATCGGCGCCGCCAGGAACTGGTCCGGGATGGCGAACGCGTCCACCAGCGCCCGCGCGTGGGGGCGCAGCTGGGCGCACAGGCCGTTCACCGCCGCGGTCACGGCCTTTCCGCGCGACGCCGTCAGGCGGCCGTGACCCAGGAACCAGGCCAGATCCTCCTCGATCGCCGACAGGGCGTAGAGGTCGCAGACGCGCTCCAGCAGCGCTCGGGCGTCCGGATCTTCGCAGCGCTCCACCGCCGCCGCGAACGCCTCCAGCACCAGGCGCTCGACGTGGACACGGCCCGCGCGCAGCACGTGATCCTGGGCCGCGTTGAACACCCCGAACGGGTCCGACGCGGCCTTGCGCAGGCGCTTCGCCACGCCCTCCACAACGTGCTCCTCGCGGTCTTCGAACAGCCTCAGCTGCCACTCGCGGCGGAAGAAGACGTCCGAGTCGGACCCTTCCGTGAGCGACTCGAGCGCCTTGCGCACCGACGTCCGCTCCAGGAGCGTGTGGACCACCTGGTCGGTGAAGAACCGGGCCGTCGCCAGCGGCGAGAGGTCCTCGAAGTCCTGCTTGTAGCTGGTCAGCAGGCCTTTCGCGACGAGCTGCAGCAGCACTGTGTTGTCGCCTTCGAACGTCGTGAAGACGTCCGTGTCGGCTTTCAGGCCCGGGAGGATGTTCTCCGCGAGGTAACCCGCGCCGCCGCACGCCTCGCGCGCCGCCTGGATCGTCGCCGTCGCGTGCCACGTGTTCAGCGCCTTCAGGCCGGCCGCGCGCGACTCCAGCTCGCGCTGCTCCTCCTCCGGTGCCGACGAGTCGATGTCGTGCAGCTTCGACACCAGCTCTTCCTGCGCGAAGTGCAACGCGTACGTCTTCGCCAGCGCCGGCAGCAGCTTCCGCTGGTGCCCGAGGTAGTCGAGGATGACGACCTCGTCGCCGTCCGGCGTCGTGAACTGGCGACGCTGCTCGCCGTAGCGGATCGCCACGGCCAGCGCGCGCTTCGTCGCGCTCCCCGCGCTGCCGCCGACGCTCACCCGGCCGCGGATCAGCGTGCCCAGCATCGTGAAGAACCGGCGGCTGTCGCTCTCGATCGGGCTCGAGTACGTCCCGTCCTCGGCGACGTCGCCGAAGCGGTTCAGCAGCGCCTCCCGGGGCACCCGGACGTTGTCGAAGCTCAACCGTCCATTGTCGACACCGTTCAGGCCCGCCTTCGGGCCGCAGTCCTCGATGGACACTCCCGGCATCGGCGCACCGGACTCGTCGCGGATCGGCACCATGAACGCGTGCACGCCCCGCGATTCCCCGCCGGTGACCAGCTGCGCGAACACCACCGCCATCCGGCCGTCGCGAGCCGCGTTGCCGATGTACTCCTTCTGCGCCATGGCGTCCGGCGTGTGCACGACGAACCCGCCGTCGGTGAAGGTCGCCGTCGTGCGCAGGTGCTGGACGTCGGAACCGTGGCCGTGCTCGGTCATCGCGAAGCAGCCGAGCAGGCGGAGGTCCATGATCTCGCGCAGGTACCGCGCGTGGTGGCGCTCGGTGCCGAGCAGCTGGACGGCGCCGCCGAACAGTCCCCATTGGACGCCGGCCTTCACCATCAGCGACAGGTCGCCGTAGCCGAGCAGCTCGAACGACGTCACCGAGCCGCCGACGTCGCCACCGCCTCCGTACGCCGGGTCGAAACCCAGGCCGGGCCGGTCGGTCTCGGCGAGCGCGCGCAGCTGGTCGAGCACCTGGGCGCGGTGCGCTTCGACGCCGAGGTCCACCGGGTCCCGGAACTCCGCGCCGGCCATCTGCGCGCGGACCCCGCGGCGCAGCTCGGCCCAGCGGCCGTCGAGGACGGTGGTCAGCGCGTCCGGATCCACCTTCGAGGGCACTTCGGGAACGTCCACGGCTACCTCCGGAAAGGACTGACGGCAGGCTTCCTACTCGTTGGTAGTAAGCCTGCCGCAGCCGCGCCGATCGCGCAGGTTCAGATCGGCTTGCCGTTGACCGTCACGTTGGTGAACTTGGCGTTGTCCACGTACTTCAGCGTGTTCGAGGTGTCGGACACGCCCTCAAACGTGGAGTTCGCCACGGTGAACCCGTGCACGTGGGCGTTCGGCAACCCGCTGACGTCGAACGTCTTCCCGGCGATCTTCGTGCTCGCGCAGTTGCTAATCGTGAACGGCCCGAACGACGGGACGTGGTCGCCGGTCTGGCTGTTGTAGGTCGACGTCACGAACACGAAGTTCCGCGCGAAGGTGCCCGAGACGCTGTCGAGGTTGATGTTCTCCGAGAACCCGCCACGCAGCGTGTTCGACTTCACGTACAGCGCGAACTTCGTGTCACCCTTCACGGTGAGCCGGTACGCGTAGACGTTGCGGATCCCGCCGGTCTGCTCGCTGCCGCAGGTGATCGCACCCCAGTTGCCGTTCATCACGCAGTTCACGACGACGAGGTTCTGGCACGGGACGTTCACCCGCCGCCCGTCGGCGTCGCGGCCGGACTTGATCGCGATGTTGTCGTCGTGCGCGCCGAGGGCGCAGTTCGCGATCACGACGTGGTCGCACGACTCGGGGTCGCAGCCGTCGGTGTTGGAGTGGGCGGTGCTGGGGTCGGTGCTGACGCCGTCCACGGTGACGTTGCGGCACAGCGTCGGGTGCAGCTGCCAGAACATGGAGTTCTTCAGCGTGACGCCCTGGATCAGCACGTTCTCGCAGGCGTACGGCTCGACGAACGCCGAGCGCATGGTGTGCCCGGACCCCGGCACGACGCGCTTCTCCGGCGCGGTTCCCTTGGCCACCAGCGTTTCCAGGTAGGCGCGGTCGCTGCCCTTGTTCCACGACGACGTGGCGGCGGCGTCGAGCGTGCCGCTGCCGGTCAGCCCGATGTTCTGCTGCCCGTAGGCGTAGATCATCGGCGACCGGTTGACGCATTCGATGCCCTCGTAGCGCGTCAGCACGTTCGGGAACTTCGAGGCGTCGCCGCTGAACTTGAGCACCGCGCCCTTTTCCAGGTGCAGGTCGACGTTGCTCTTCAGGTGGATCGCGCCGGTGAGGAAAGTGCCGCCGGGCACGACCACGTGGCCGCCGCCGGCCGCGGCGCACGCGTCGATCGCCTTTTTGATCGCCGCGGTGTTGTCGGTCTTGCCGTCGTTCTTCGCGCCGTAACCGGTGATCGGGAAGCTCCGGTCCGGGAATGTCGGGATGGTGGTGGCCGCGACGATGTCGTTCGCGGCGGGCCACGGGAGGGTGGGAACGTCGACGCGGTAGCGGCGCTCGAGCGGGATCGCCGGTACGAGGGAAACCGCGAGCGTGCCCTTGATCAGCTGCCGCCGGGTGAACCTGCCGTCCATGGACGCCTTCCTTCACGGGAAAGACCTGGTGCGACGGCGGAACCACGGCACGGACCGTGGACACGACGAACTCTAGGCGCGAACACGGGTGCGGGTCCAGGCTTGCGTGGCCGGCGAAGAAGCCGGCTCGCCCGGCCCGGATGACCTGAATGACTCATTCATGTCATCAGGCGACATGAATGAGTCATTCACGTCACTTCAGGCCAGGTCGGGACCCTTGGAACGCAGGTCGTCGACCTTGCTCATCGCTTCCCGCAGCTCGCCCAGCCAGCTGTCCGCGTGCTCGCCCACCAGCCGGACCGCCCACGCCAGCGCGTCCGAGCGGGAACGGGCCACGCCCGCGTCCACCAGCGTGTCCAGCACCAGCCGCTCCGGCTGGCGAAGCCGGGTCATCACCGGTGCCGAATGCGTCGTGAACAGCGCCTTCGTGCCGCCCAGCTTCGCGCCCCACGCCACCTTGCGCTGATAGCGGTGCTCGGCCTGCCTCGCGATCTCGATGCGCTCGTCGCGCGTCTCCTCGCGGTAGCGGCTGATGCGGCCCTCCTCCGCCGCCGCGCGGGCCGCGTCGTCCGCGTACTCCTCCGTCAGCGCTGGGAGCTCGCCGACCACGATGATCTCTTCGCGGTCGACCGTCACCTCCGGGGCACCGGTGAACCAGCCGTCGGGCAGGCGCCCGCCGAACCAGGCCGCCGCGTCGTCCGCCGGGGGCACTTCCGCCTGCTGCCAGCCTCGGCTCCCTCGCCAGCCTCGTCCCATGTTCGCCACCTCCGCGATTACATGATTACAACGCTACTGACGCTACGCCGAAGACAGGTGAAAGAGCAGGTCGTTCACTCAGAGCTGAGCGGTCAACGCCTCCGCCGACGTCACCGGCCGGTCGCACACGTACCCCCGGCAGACGTACGCCGCGGGCGCGCCGGCCACCAGCGGCCGGTCCGCCAGCAGCGGGACGCCCGGCGCGTCCGGCTCGCCGGCCAGCACGATGCCGCCGCCGTGCACGCCCCGCGCCGCGGCCAGCCGCAACGCCGGGTCCGCGCCGACCACCGCCACCTGCACCGGGCCGGCGTGGGCCGCCTCGGCCACCGACAGCCAGTGCCCGGCGAACCGCGGCACCCGCGCGGCCAGCACGCCGACCCGCCGCAGCGCCTGCTCGGCCGCCTCCCGGTACCGCGACGAATCGTGCCCGGCCAGCGCCGACGCCGTCAGCAGCGCCCCCGCCAGCGCGGACGCCCCGGCCGGGCTCGCGTTGTCGCCCGGGTCGGCCGGCCGCTGGACCAGCGCCTCGGCGTCGTCGGCGGTGTCGAAGTACGCGCCCGGGACGTCCGGCGACGCGAAGTGCGCCAGCGCCAGGTCCAGCAGCCGGGTCGCCTCGGTGAGCCACTTCGCCTCGCCGGTCGCCTGGTGCAGGGCCAGGAACCCGTCGGCGACGCAGGCGTAGTCCTCCAGCACCCCCGCCGACTCGCCGACGACGCCGTCGCGCGAACTGCGTCGCAACCGGCCGTCGACGACGTGGACACGCAGCAGCAGCTCGGCCGCGGCGACCGCCCATTCGATCCACTGTGGACGATCGCGCGCGACGCCCGCCTCGGCCAGCGCCGTGATCGCCAGGCCGTTCCAGGACGCGATCACCTTGTCGTCGCGCCCGGGCTGCGGCCGCTTCGCGCGCGCCTCCAGGAGCTTGACGCGCAGGGGTTCGGGCAGGTCGCCGAACAGGCGCAACGTCGAGGCGCCCTCCTCGAACGTCCCCTCCTCGGTGACCCCGAACAACGAAGCCGCGGAGTCGTCGCCGACCACCTCGCGCAGCTGTTCCGGCGTCCAGACGTACGTCAGGCCTTCGACGCCGTCGGTGTCCGCGTCCAGCGATGACGCGAAGCCACCCTCGGGCGTCCGCAAAGCGTCGAAGAGGAACTGAGCCGTCCCGGACGTGACGCGCAACGCCGTCGCCGAGCCGGTGCGCCGCCACAGGTGAGCGTAGAACCGCAGGAGCAACGCGTTGTCGTACAACATCTTCTCGAAGTGCGGCACGATCCACTCGGCGTCCACGGAGTACCGCGCGAAGCCACCCGCCAGCTGGTCGTACAGCCCGCCGCGGGCCATCGCCTCGGCCGTCTGGTCCACAAGGGACAGCGCGACGGCGGATCCCGTGCGCTCGTGGTGGCGCAGCAGGAACTCGAGCACCATCGACGGCGGGAACTTCGGCGCGCGGCCGAACCCGCCGTTGACCGGGTCCGCCTCCTGCTGCAGCTTCGCGACCGCGCCGGCGAGCACGGCTTCGTCCACAACGGACTCCTTGAGCGGCCCGGTCTGCTCGGCAAGGTGCGCGACGATCTGCTTCGCGCCGTCCAGGAGCTCGTCCGGCCGCTCGCCCCACGCCTCGGCGACGGCGGCCAGGAGCTGCCGGAACGACGGCATGCCCGGCCGCGGCGACGGCGGGTAGTAGGTGCCGCAGTGGAACGGCTCGCCGTCCGGGGTCAGGAAGCACGTCATCGGCCAGCCGCCCTGCCCGGTCATCGCCTGCGTGGCGGCCATGTACACGGCGTCGATGTCCGGCCGCTCTTCGCGGTCGACCTTGATGTTGACGAAGTGCTCGTTCATCACCGCGGCGGTTTCGGCGTCTTCGAACGACTCGTGCGCCATGACGTGGCACCAGTGGCACGCCGCGTATCCCACGGAAAGCAGGATCGGCACGTTCCGCCGGCGTGCCTCGGCCAGCGCGTCGGGACCCCACTGCCACCACTCGACCGGGTTGTCCGCGTGCTGGAGCAGGTACGGGCTGGTCGCGCTCGCGAGACGGTTCATGCCCTCCAGCGTAGGTCCGGGCTCAGGTCTGGCGCTGGACGGCGTCCATCGCGACCGCGTAGACGTTGCCGCTCCCGCTGGAGCGGCGCCAGTTCACCGCGACCCGCACCTCGCCGTCGTACGGCTGGCCGGGCAGGGCGTACGGCCCGCGGTAGTTGCGGCCGAGACCGGGCCCGAGCGTCCACGAAGCGGCGACCCGCGAGTTCCCGTGCGAATCGGTGATGACGATCTGGCCCTCGCCGTTCGTGGCGTTGTCGCAGCCTTCGACGGTGAACAGCTGGATGAACGGGTGGGTCTTCGGGAAGTTCGCCTCCCAGACCGTTTCGAACGACGCGTTGGTCACCGACGGCATGTTCGCGAACCGCACCTGCTCGAACGACACCGGGATCCACGGCCGGGCGAGGCCGGACCCGGACGCGGCGTCGTCGGAGGCGACGATGCTGCTGTTGCCGTCGGTCAGCGCCCAGAACTGCCGCCCGCTGTCGGTCGTGTAGGTGTACATCACGTCCGAGCCGCCGTCGCGGCGGATCCGGATGATCTGCTTGCCGTCGCCGCCCGGCCCGAAGTAGAGGATGGTGTGCCCGTCGGCGTCGACCATCCGGATCACGCCGTTGTCCTGCACCGTGAACGTGCCGCCGGAGATGGTCGCGTTGCCGATGCCGACGCGCTTGCGCAGCTCGTCGACCTCCCGGCGCAGCGCGACGACCTGGTCGACGATGCTGGACGGCTGGTTGATCTGTGCCATCAGGCCGCGTCCTCCAACAGGGGGTTCATGGTCAGGACCACGCCTTCGCGGCCGTCGTCGCCGACGGTGACGTCGAGCGCGACGATCCGCATCAGCGTGTCGATCCCGGTCGTGTGGAAGTCGTCCTTGATGATCACCCGGGCGTCGTCGCCCATCCCGATCTCGGCGACGGTCGGCGGGAGTCCACCGTGGACGGTCAACGTCGGCAGCACGACGGGCAGCCGGCTCACCGCCTGGTCCGACAGCGCGTGGGAGGCCAGCTGCCCCGGGTCGGTGACCGAGCTGTAGCCGTACTCGGTCTCCAGCAGCGGCCAGCCGTCCTGGTAGCGGTCGCGGTCCTCCGCGACGGCGACGAGCATGCCGCTCTCGATCCCGTCGCCGGAGGCGAACGTCCGGGTGGCCATCCGGGTGCCGTCCGACGGCCAGCCGTAGCCGAGCAGGTTCCCGCCGTACTCCCAGACGTGCGCCGAACCCTGCTGCCCGAGCCGCGGCGTGCCGAGCCGCAGCAGCCGCGTCGGCCGGCCGTTGCGGTCGGGCGGCCCGACGTCGAACATCATGTCCGGGCCGTCGTAGAGCTGGGAGAGCTTGCGCAGCGCGTCCCCGACGCTCGCGTTCTGGTAGCCGAAGTACGTCCGGTCGAGCCGGATGCCGGAGAGCTCGCGGTCGGGGAACGTGACGCCGATGTCGCCGCCGGGATGGGACTGGGCCAGCGTGACCAGGTTGCGGGCGATCGTGTTCTGGTCGGTGTTCTTCCACTCGACCTTCTGCCGGGCCACGTAGTGCGGGTCGTCGAACGCGGCCGCCGGCAGCACCGGCAGCACCTTGCGGTGTTCGAAGTACGACCAGAAGTCCCCGCACCCCAAAGAGATCTGCTGCGAGCCCGAGTCGAACTTGCGCGTCCACACCAGCCCGCCCCACACCGGGCGGCTGTCGCGCAGCACGTAGACCACGCGGCGGCCCGGCGTGCTCAGGTCGTACGGGTCGATCGCGCTGATCCGCGCGTCGCCCAGGCTCAACGTCGCGGACAGCGTCCCGGCCGCGCCGAGCTTCTTCGAGTACTTGACGCCGGTGAGCGGCACCTCGGCCAGCGTCCGGTTGGTCATCAGGTCGGAGATCAGGTAGGTGTGGACGGGGTCCATCTCAGGCCCGCAGCCAGGTCAGCGACACGTGGTTGACGTTGGCCCAGCCCGCGTCGTGGACCCGGTTCGCGCTGTCGCTCCAGAAGATGACGCTCACCGTGGCCCCGGCGTTGAAGAAGTTCGTCGTGGCGGTGCTCATCGTGCCCGGCGAGGTGGCGAGCCAGCGCGACATCGTGTTCGCGTACCGGATCTCGATGTTGGCGCCGTCGGTGATCGCCATGTAAGTGTGGTACTCGCCCGAGCCCTGCGGGGCGACCGTCCGAAAGCTGGCGGTGATGGTCCAGATCCCGGCCCGGTTGAGCGTGAAGGTGTCGTTGTTCGCCGAGGTCGTGATGTCCGGCGACCCGTAGACCATGGTCGGGAACCGGCTTCGGGTGTTCGCCTGCGCCGGGAAGGTCTGCACGTTGCCGCGGACCTCGTAGCGGGCCTCGTGCCGGGTGGGTGTCGCGGTGGTGCCGACCGCGCCGCCGCCGGTGGCCACCGAACCGATCCAGTCCGCGCCGTTCCACCGGTAGACCAGGTTGTCCTGCGTGCTGAACACGAGCTGGCCGGGCAGCGGGTCGGTGATCATCGCGCGGATGTCGGCCAGCGACGTGCACACGGGGATGCTCGGCACGCGCCACTTGTCGCCGTCGTTGATCTCCAGCCAGCGCCGGTCCTGCCGGTAGGTGGTGATCCCGTTGTAGGCGTGCACGGCGTCGCGCTCGCCGACGCCGCGGCTCGGCATCACCCCGCCGAGCCCGACCACCCAGCCGGGCCGCCGGTCCTGGATCTGCTCCGGGGCGATCGACTTGGCGCCGGCCGGGATCCGCACACTCGCCAGCAGCATGTAGTCGCCCGTGGGGGTCGGCTCCTGCGACGTCGTCGGGTCGCCGACGATCTGCTTGACCACGAACCCGTTCGTGGTGTCGCCGTAGAACTTGTCCGTCTGCTGCGCGACGATCAGGTCGATGCGCGCGTTGGACGAGTGCGCCGGGTTGTCCTTGAGCAGGTCCAGCGTCTTCACCGCGTCCAGCGTCTGCACGTAGCTGCCGACCCCGCGGCTCGCGCGCATGAACATCTGGAACGGCTGCACGGTGACCGTTCCGTCCGGGGTCGGCGACGCCGCCGCGACCTTGCCGGGGTCGCCGTTCGCCGGCCGGATGCCGTTGCGGGACAGCACCGGGCTCGGGCCGGACTGCACGGCCGCGCTCACCGCCAGCCGCGCGTCTTCGGTGGTGATGACGCCGTTCGGCGAGTCGGACACGGCCCATGAATTGCGCTCGGCCATGGTTTTCCCCCTCAAGTCAGATGATGGCGTGCCGCCAGCGCCCGGTGAGCGACGCCTTCGGGTCGTAGGACGCGGCGGTGAAGTCGACCTGGACCGCGCCGTTCGCGGGGATCGGAAACCAGCCGCGGGCGAGGAGCTTGTCGCTCCGGTTGACGCCGTTGAGCAGCACCGTCCGCGCATCGGTGTCGATGGTCAGCACCTGCCCGTCCCCGACGGTGAAGGTGTCGTCGAAGACCAGCCGTTCGCCGGTGTCGCGGTTGGCGATCACCGGGCCGGTGACCGGGCCGCGGATCTCCCACACCGGCCAGCTGGCCGCGCCGCCGGAGTTGACCGCGCGCAGCCGGCCGCCCTGCTTGCCCTGCCCGAACACCAGCGGGAAGGTCAGCGGGAACGGCAGCCCGTCGGCCGGGGGCGACGGCAGCGCGGTGACGTCGCGCTGCTCGGCGACCGAGTACAGCCGCGGATCCGTGGCCTGCCACTGGATCGCGCCGGTCGTGTAGCCGAGCGCGTAGTACTTCTCGACGTTGATCGTCCGCCGGACGCACCGGGCGTTCGAAAGCCAGCTTTCGCCGTCGAGCCGGACGACGAGCGGCTCCTCCAGCGGCCGTTCCGCCGGCGCGGTGATCGTCCGCAGCGTCGTGACGACCGCGCCGAACTCCGCCACCGGCACGCCCTTGACCAGGTACGACAACGTGACCGTGCGCTGCCCGGCCAGCTGGTTGCCCTGGAACCCGCCGTGGCGGCCGGGCCGGTCGGGGTTGTCGGCGCGCATCTCCGGCAGGTCGAGCCAGCCCTCCAGCTTCGTCATCCGGAACGGGCTGCCCGAGCCGAGCAGCGTGCCCCGCCACTCCAGCTGGCCGTCGGCGGTGATCAGGTCCCCCGCGCTCACTCAGCCACCCCCTCGGGACATCCAGTCCAGGTCGCCCGCGATGTCGGCCGGGGTCTGGCTGGGCGTGGCGTGGAAGTTCTCGATGTGCACCACGGCCCGCTCCGGCCGGGCCGCGTCCGCCGCGAAGCCGGCGCCGGCGAGGGCCGGGACCCGCGGCCGCGCGGGCGCGAGGTCGTCGAGCCGGCTCGCCACCAGGCCGGCCAGCTGGGTGGACGCCCTGGCCACCGCGCCGCTGGTCTGCTCGATGCCCTGCGCGAGCCCGAGCGGCACCCAGCGGCCGAGCTCGGCCGCCACCTTCGACGGCGAGTTGATGCCGAGGATCGACTTGATCGGGCCGGGGATGATGTCCTTGATCAGCCCGATGATCTTGTCCTTGATCCAGTTCGCCGCGTTCTTGAGGCCGTTCCACAGCCCTTCGAGGATCGACGCGCCGACGTCGAGCAGCAGGTTGCCGAGGTTGCCCAGCGCGCGCAGGATCATCCCGGGCAGGCCGCCGAGCCAGGACACCAGCTCACCGAGCTTGCCGACGGCTCCGGTGAAGATCGAGCCGAACCAGCCCATGACCATGCCGGGCAGCTGGCCGAGCCAGCCGATCGCGGCCATGACGCCGTTGATCGCGACCTGGATCGCGGCGACGATCGCGTTCCACACCATCTTGAGGAAGTCCCAGATGGCCTGGAAGGCGGCTTTGGTCCAGGCGACGATGGTGTCCCAGTTGGCGATGATCAGCGCCACGAGCCCGACGACGGCGGCGATGATGATCGGGATCGGGCCCATCGCCAGCAGCCACGCGGCGGCCATCTTGGCCGCGTTCACCAGTGACTCGACGCCCATCATCACCCACGCGGCGACGACCTGCGCGGCGCTGGCGAGCGCGCTCCAGCCCATCAGACCCCATTGGACGATCGCCACGGCGCTCTGCGCGAGGAACACCGCGGCCGACGCCACCGCCTGCGCGGCCATCGTCGCGAAGGACGCGATCGTCGCGGCCGCCGCCACCGCCGCGGCGATCCCCAGCTGGACCAGCGCGGGGAGGAAGAACGTCAGGATGGCGCCGCCGACGATCATGATCGGGGTCTGGTTGGCCGCGATCCAGCTGCCCAGTGCCTGGAACGCCGGGACCAGCGTGCCGTTGATGAACGCGCCGACGGCGTCGAACGCGGGTTGGAGCTTCTCGCTCAGGAACGCGATCGCGGTCTGCAGCCCGGCTTGCAGGCCGGTGGACAACAGTCCCATCACCGGGCCGCCGACCAGCGACAGCAGGCCGCCGCCGATCGCCGAGGCCGCCTGGACGCCGAGGCCCGCCGCGGCGCCGACGACCGGTCCCTGCGACTTGCCGATCGCCGCGGCCATCTTCTGGCCCGCCTCCTCGGCTTGGGCGATGATCCTTTCCTTGGCCTGGCCGAACTTGGTCTGCATCTCGGCCAGCTTGTCCTGGAACAGCTGGTCGTTGATCCCGAAGTTCGCGATGAAGTCACCGACGGTCAACGCCATCGCACACCCCCCTCCCTACAGGTTGCCGATCACCGAGCGGGCCGTCTCCCCGTCGACCTCGACCGGCTCGTCCTTGGTCACCTGGCGCCACACGCTTTCCGGCGACAGGCCGGAAACGAGGGCGGCGAACTCCCACCAGGACAGGCCGGCGTCGAGGTCGGCCATCAGGTCGCGGCCGTACTCGCGCCGCCAGTCCGCGTAGAGCAGCCGCCAGTGGCGCAGGATCAGGCGGATGGCGTGTTCGCCGTCGCCCCCGCCACCATCGCCGCGGGGGCCTTTCCGTTTCCCGGGGCCTGCTGGCGGTTCTGGTAGAGCTGCTGGCACGTGCCCAGGACGTCGGGCAGGTCGTCGATCTCCAGGCCGCGGTTGAGGATGTCGACCAGGTTCTGCTCGCCCAGCAGCGCCGACAGCATGTCGAACGCCTCCTCGGCGCTGACCTCGTCGGTGGCGGACCGGCCGTTCTTGCGCGCGGACACCGCGAACAGGATCAGCTTGGCGGGCAACGAATGCGGCAGCGTGTAGACCTTGCCGAGGATGCGGATGCGCGGCGCCACGCGGGCCGCCTTGCGCTCGCGCCAGGCCTCGTCGAAGTCGTAGTCGACGGTGAGCTGGTCGTCGGCGACGCCGGTCGGCTCGGTCATTCGCCGTCCTCCGCCACGCTCGCGCTGACGGCGGCGGTGGTCGACGGTCCGGACCGGGTGATCGTGGCGACCCAGGCGTACTTGTCGTTGTTGCCGCCGCCGTGCTCGCCGAGGCTGAAGGTCGCGTTCCAGACCTTCCACTGCGTGTCCACCGGGTGCCGGAAGCGGATCTTGCCGACGCTGGCGAACCCGACCTGCGTGGCCAGCGCTTCGACGCGCGCCTGCCCCGGGTCCTGGGCGCCGTTCGCGGGGTCCTTCAGCAGAAAGCCTTCCAGGGCGAGCGTCGCGCCGCGCTGGATGACCTCCTGCTCGTAGTTGCCCGCCGAGTCGAACGTCGTGGTGTCGACGACCTCTTCGTTCTCGCCGGCGTTGGGCACGGCGGAGTTGAGGCCCCCGATCGGCGTCCAGGTGGTGCCGTTCGTCTCGGCGACCTGGATGATGATGTCGCGGGCGTTGATCTTGACAGTGGGCATCGGCGCTCCCCTCCTCGATGGTGCTTGTGCGGTGCGGAAAAGCTGTCTCAGGCGCGGTTGCCGACGGGCCGGTGCAGCTCCATCCGCAGCGCGACGGACCATTCGTCGCGGTCGCCCGCGTCCCGGCCGACGTAGACCGGGCCGGCCTGCGTGCCGACGCTGGAGACGAGCCACGTGTTGCCGGGCAGCCGCCGGTTTCCCAGCCCGTGCACGGCGTCGTAAACGGCCTGGGCCTTCGCCTCGGCCGCGACGGCGTTCTCCGGCGTGCCGCGCACGCGGATCTGGACCACGGGTTCGTCGTAGGGGAGCCGCGCGTCGGATTCGACGCCGGGAAGCCGGCTCAGCACGAGGGCCGCGTCCGGCGTGGCCGGCATCGCGAGCAGGAAGATGTCGCCGCCCGTGCCGCCCGGTTCGTAGTTCCCCAGCCCCAATTCCTCAAGCAGCGCAGCGACTTCTTCGAGAATCGTCACATTGGCCCCCCGGCCGCTCCCCCAGTGCTGACGCCAGCTTGCCCGACGTCCGAAGGATCGTCAACTGTCCGTTTTTGCCAAAAACCGGGCGCGCCGGGACCGGCCGTCGGCCACACTGGGCGGGTGCTGCTGACGATCACGACGACGCGGAACCCCGCCACCGACTTGGGTTTTCTTCTCCACAAGCATCCGGAGAAGGCCCAATCGGTCGCGCTCTCGGCCGGGACCGCGCACGTCTTCTACCCCGACGCGGCCGAAAACCGTTGCACCGTAGCGTTGTTCGTCGAGATCGATCCGGTCGGGCTCGTCCGCGGCGGTGGGACTTCGTTGACCCAGTACGTCAACGACCGGCCGTACGCCGGCGGCTCGTACCTCGCGGTCGCGCTGCGGGCCGCGTTCACCACCGCGCTCGCGGGCCGCTGCTCGGCGCGTCCGGAACTCGTCGACGAGCGCTTCGACTTGGAGATCCACGTGCCGTCGCTGTCCGCGCGCGGCGGGGCCGAAGTCGTGCACAAGTTGTTCGAGCCGCTCGGCTGGCGCGTCTCGACCGCGCCGATCCCGCTCGACCCGGAATTCCCGGAGTGGGGCGAGAGCCGCTATGTCGACCTGACGCTCGCCGGCAGCCACCGGGTCGTCGACGCCCTTCGGCACCTCTACGTCCTGCTGCCCGCGCTCGACGGCGGCAAGCACTACTGGGTCGGCCAGGACGAGGCCGACAAGCTGCTGCGCGCCGGTGACGGCTGGCTCGCCGAGCACCCCGAGCGGACGCTCATCACGAACCGCTACCTCGACCGGCGACGGCCGGTCGTGCGCTACGCGCTTTCGCGGCTCGCCGACGCCGACGACGTCCCCGCGGACGCCGAGGCGCTCGTCACCGAGGTCCCGGACCGCCCGGAGCCGCTGGCGACGCAGCGCCACGGCAGCGTGCTCGCCGCGTTGCGGGCGGCGGGCGCGCGGCGCGTGCTCGACCTCGGCTGCGGGACCGGCGCGCTGCTGCGCGTCCTGGAGAAGGACCGGTCGTTCACCGAGATCGTCGGCGTCGACGTCTCCGCGAGCGCCCTCGACGTCGCGGAGAAGCGCCTGAAGGAACACTCCCGCGTCACGCTCCGGCAGTCCGCGCTCACCTACGCCGACCCGGCGCTGGCCGGCTACGACGCCGCGGTGCTGATGGAGGTCGTCGAACACGTCGACCCGGAGCGGCTGCCGGCGCTGGAGCACGCGGTGTTCGGGGTCGCGGCGCCGCGCACGGTGCTCGTCACGACGCCGAACGCGGAGTACAACCGGCTGTTCGAGTTCCTGCCGATGGGGCATTTCCGGCACGCCGACCACCGGTTCGAATGGACCCGAGCCGAGTTCCGCGCCTGGGCGGACGGCGTCGCGACCCGGCGTGGCTACGAGGTCCGGTACGTGCCGATCGGACCGGTGGACCAGGAATCGGGACCGCCGACCCAGCTGGCGGTCTTTTCGACCAGTGAGGAGGTGGCCGCGTGAAGCTGACCGTCCCCGACATGGCGCTCGTCGTGCTCGTCGGCGCTTCCGGCTCCGGCAAGTCGACCTTCGCGCGCACGCACTTCGCGCCGACGCAGGTGCTCTCCAGCGACTTCTTCCGCGGGCTCGTCGCCGACGACGAAAACGACCAGTCCGCGTCGGCCGAGGCCTTCGACGCGCTGCACTACGTCGCGGGGAAGCGGCTCGCGGCCGGCCGGATGACCGTGATCGACGCGACGAACGTCCAGCGCGCTTCGCGGGCGAGCCTGGTGAAGCTCGCGAAGGAGCACGACGTGCTCCCGACGGCGATCGTGCTCGACCTGCCGCTGCCGGTGTGCGTCGCGCGCAACGCCGGGCGGCCCGACCGCGACTTCGGCGACCACGTGGTCCGGCGGCAGCGCGGCGAGCTGCAGCGCTCGCTGAAGTCGTTGGAGCGCGAGGGTTTCCGGCGCGTGCACGTGCTGCGCGGCGAGGCCGAGGTGGCAGAGGCGGAGATCGTCGTCGAGCCGCTGCGCAACGACAAGCGCGACCTGACCGGGCCGTTCGACGTGATCGGCGACGTCCACGGCTGCGCGGCCGAGCTCGAGGAGCTGCTGGCCGAGCTGGGCTACGTCGACGGCGTCCACCCGGCCGGCCGGACGGCGGTGTTCGTCGGCGACCTCGTCGACCGCGGGCCGGACACGCCCGGTGTGCTGCGGCGCGTGATGGGGATGGCCGCGGCCGGGAGCGCGCTGGTCGTCTGCGGGAACCACGAGCAGAAGCTGGTGCGGGCGTTGCACGGGCGGAAGGTCAACGTCGCCCACGGGCTCGCGGAGTCGCTGGAGCAGCTCGGCGCGGAGAGCGAGGAGTTCCGCCGGGCGGCGCACGAGTTCTGCGACGGGCTGATCGCGCACTACGTCCTCGACGGCGGCAACCTCGTCGTCGCGCACGCGGGGCTGCCCGAGCGCTACCACGGGCGCGCGTCCGGACGCGTCCGGAGCATGGCGCTCTACGGCGACACGACCGGCGAGACCGACGAGTACGGCCTGCCGGTGCGGCTGCCGTGGGCGCGCGACTACCGCGGGTCCGCGATGGTCCTCTACGGGCACACGCCGACGCTGGAGCCGGAGTGGGTCAACAACACGATGTGCCTCGACACCGGGTGCGTGTTCGGCGGGAAGCTGACCGCGCTGCGCTACCCCGAGCGCGAGGTCGTCTCGGTGAAGGCGCATCGCGTCTGGTACGAGCCGTCTCGCCCGCTCGACGCTTCGCGGCCGCTGGGCGGGCGTGAGCCCGCGGTGCTGGAGCTGGCCGACGTCACCGGCAAGCGGATCGTGCAGACCGCGCACCACGGCCGGGTCGGCGTTTCGGCGGAGCAGTCGGCGGCGGCGCTGGAGGTGATGAGCCGGTTCGCGGTCGACCCGCGCTGGCTGGCCTACCTGCCGCCGACGATGGCGCCGTGTTCGACCTCGTCGCACGCCGACTACCTGGAGCACCCGGAGGAGGCGTTCGCCGAGTACCGCGCGGCGGGCGTGCAGTCGGTGGTCTGCCAGGAGAAGCACATGGGCTCGCGGGCGGTGGTGCTGGTGTGCCGGGACGACGCCGCCGGCGTCCGGCGGTTCGGCATCGAGGGCGGCGGCGCCGTGTACACGCGCACCGGGCGGCCGTTCTTCTCGGCAGCGCAGAACGCCCTGCTCCTGGCCGACGTGCGGGCGGCGGCCGGCGGGCTGTTCGACGAGCTGAAGTCGGACTGGCTGCTGCTGGACGCCGAGCTGCTGCCGTGGAGCGCGAAGGCGGGCGGGCTGATCGCGGACCAGTACGCGTCGGTCGGCGCGGCGGCCCAGGCGGTGCTGCCGGCGGCGGTCTCGGCCTTGTCGACGGCGTCCGCGCGCGGTATCGACGTCACGGACCTGCTGCGGCGCACGGCGTCCCGTGCGTCCACAGTGGACGCGTACCGGGCGGTGTACCGGCGCTACTGCTGGCCGACGTCGGGGCTGGAGGGCGTCCGGCTGGCCCCGTTCCAGCTGCTGGCGTCGGAGGGGACGGCGTACCACGACCGGCCGCACTCGTGGCACCTCTCGGTGCTGGACCGGCTCACGGGCCCGCGCTTCCAGCGGACCCGGACGCTCACGGTGGACGTGCTGGACTCGACGTCCGTCGCGGCCGGGGTGTCGTGGTGGGAGGAGCTGACGGCGGCGGGCGGCGAGGGCATGGTGGTCAAGCCGTCGGCGAACCTGACCCGCGGCACGCGCGGCCTGGTCCAGCCGGGGGTGAAGGTCCGCGGGCGCGAGTACCTGCGGATCATCTACGGCCCGGACTACACGCTGCCGGACAACCTCGAGCGGCTGCGGAAGCGGGGGCTGAACCGGAAGCGGATGCTGGCGCTGCGCGAGTACGCGCTGGGTTTGGAGGCCCTGGAGCGCGTGGCCCGGCGCGAGCCGCTGTGGCGCGTGCACGAATGCGTGTTCGCGGTGCTCGCGCTGGAGTCGGACCCGGTGGACCCGCGGCTCTAACTGTCGGCCTTCGAGGTGGTCGAGGAGTCCTTCGCGGGCTTCTCGGCCGCCTCGTCCTTCTTCCCGGCTTCGGCCTTCTCCTCCGCGACCGGTTCCTCGGCCGGCGGGTCGTCGAAGCTGGCCGGGACGCGCTTCAGGTGCTTCGTCATCGAGCGGACCAGGAACGCCACCGCGATGAGGAACAGGATCAGCACCAGGAAGCCGACCGGCGAGGACTTGCCGAAGTCCTCGCCCTGCCCGCCGTTGTCGCCGTCGCCCGGCTGCTGCGTCAGCACCAGGGCCGACGCGGTCACCGGAAGCGCCACGCCGGCCGGCAGCGTCAGACTCATGTGTTCACCTTCTCCTCGACTCCGATGCCGGCGAACAGGTCGTCCTCCGGCAACGTGCTGTCGACCTGGGACTTGACCAGCTCGTACTCCTCGGTCGGCCAAGTCTCGCGCTGGATCTCCAACGGGACGAAGAACCAGCGGCTGTTCGGGTCGATCTGCGTGGCGTGCGCCTTGAGCGCCTCGTCCCGCACCTCGAAGTATTCACCGCACTCCACGCGGGTCGTCACCCGCTCCATCACATCGGCGCGGTCGGGGTCCCACTTGGCCAGCCACTCGGTGTACGGCGACTCGAGCCCGGCCTCCTTCAGCGCCGCGTCGAAGGCCACCATCCGGGCCTTCGAGAAGCCGTGCATGTAGTACAGCTTCAGCGGCTGCCACGGCTCGCCCGCGCCGGGGAAGCGGTCCGGGTCCGGTGCCGCGTCCCACGCCGCCATCGTCACCTCGTGCGTGCGGATGTGGTCGGGGTGCGGGTAGCCGCCGTTCTCGTCGTACGTCGTGATGACGTGCGGGCGGAACTCGCGGATGACGCGCACCAGCGCCTCGGTCGGCTCCTCGAGGGGCACGGCGGCGAACGAGCCCTCGGGCACCGGGGGCAGCGGGTCGCCCTCCGGCAGGCCGGAGTCGACGAAACCCAGCCAGCGCTGGCTCACGCCGAGGATCTTGGCCGCGCGGGCCATCTCCTCCCGGCGGATCTCGGACATGTTCGCCAGCACGTCGGGCCGGTCCATGGCCGGGTTCAGGATGCTGCCGGCCTCGCCCCCGGTGCAGGTGACGACGAGCACCTCGTGCCCTTCGGCGGCGTAGCGCGCCATCGTGGCGGCGCCCTTGCTCGACTCGTCGTCCGGATGTGCGTGCACGGCCATCATGCGCAAGCGCGGCTTCGTCAGCTGGTCCACCATGCTGCGAACGACTCCTTCTCTACCCGTATTCCGCGACCCACCTGCGGGCCGCCCACCCAGCGGGCGGATACTCGAAGCCGTACCCGCCCCACCATTGTCCCCGCGGGTACGACAAGAACGAGCAGGAGGCCCCGCGTTGGCAGGCGGACCGGCGGAAACGGCAGCCCCCGCGCTGCCCGAGGGCCGGTACGGCACCAGCCGCGCGAAGGCGCCCCGGCGCTGGCGCCGGTGGCTCTTCCTGGCGATCGCCCTGCTGGTCAGCGGCGTGATCGCGTGGGTCGCGTACGTCAACCTCGGGTCCGCGCCGATCGACGCCGAGCGCGTCGCCTTCAGCGGCAAACCGGGCAACGCGATGGAAATCACCATCAACGTGACGCGGGACGACGACAGCAGGCCGGGCGTGTGCATCGTGCGCGTCCGCGACAAGACCGGCGCGGAGAGCGGCCGCAAAGAGCTCTTGATCCCCGCCGGCGCGAAGTACAGCAGGATGAGCACGACGATCAAGAGCATCGGGGAACCGGTGACCGCCGACGTCTACGGCTGCTCGTACGAGGTACCACAGTATTTGTCAACCCCATAGCGGCCAACGGGGTGAACCGCGCGCCCAACGCCCACGGCGTGCGGATTTAACGGGCGTCGGCCTGTCGCGCCGTGATACTCTGACCCTTCAGCACGGCCCGCGACGGGCCGTGTTTTTCCTTTATCTCAGCCACGCGGGCACCTACGCCCGTGTGGGCCGGCTTGAACACGCAAGCCTGGCAGGCCCGACGAGGAGATGGTGACCGTGAGCGACACCAAGGTGACCTGGCTGACCCAGGATGCCTACGACCGGCTCAAGCACGAGCTCGACGAAATGATCGAGAATCGTCCGGTCATCGCCGCGCGCATCAACGACAGCCGCGAAGAGGGCGACCTCAAGGAGAACGGCGGCTACCACGCCGCCCGTGAGGAACAGGGCCAGGCCGAGGCGCGCATCCGGCACCTGCAGGAGCTGCTGCGCTCGGCCAAGGTCGGCGAGGCGCCCGCGAACGACGGCACCGCCGGCCCGGGCAAGGTGCTCACCGTCCGCTACGAGGGCGACGACGAGGACGAGAAGTTCCTCCTCGCCACCCGCGAAGAGGGCGCCGAAGGCGAACTCGACGTGTACTCCCCGGAGTCGCCGCTGGGCAAGGCCCTGCTCGGCGCCAAGGAGGGCGAGTCCCGCGAGTACGAGCTGCCCAACGGCAAGCTGCAGAAGGTCACCCTCGTCAAGGCGGTTCCGTACACCGACGCCAAATAAGCGCGGCTAGGTTGTCCTCCCAGAAGCAACATTCTGGGAGGACATCGCTGTGAGCACCGAACCGATCTGTAAGGCGTGCGGCATGCAGTACACCGTGGCCCGCGACGACTGCCCGATCTGCGAGGACGAACGCCAGTACGTCCCGCAGTCCGGGCAGCAGTGGACGAACCTTTCCGCGCTCCGCGAAAGCGGCACCTACACCCCGCGGATCGAAGAGCAGGGCCCGGGCATCATCGGCGTCGGCTCGAACCCGGGGTTCGCGATCGGCGAACGCGCGCTGCTGGTCCAGGCGCGCTCCGGGAACTTCCTCTGGGACTGCGCGGCCTACCTCGACGAGGCGCTGGTGAAGCAGGTCCGCGACCTGGGCGGCCTCACCGGCATCGCGATCAGCCACCCGCACTACTACACGACGATGGTCGAGTGGGCGCGCGCGTTCGACGTGCCGGTCTACCTGCACGAGGGCGACCAGCAGTGGATCGGCCGGCCGGACCCGGCGGTCAAGCTGTGGTCGGGCACGACCCTCGACGTCGCCGACGACCTGCGCCTGATCAACCTGGGCGTGCACTTCACCGGCGGCACGGTCCTGCACTGGCCGGACGGCGAGAACGGGCAGGGCGCGCTGCTGTCCGGCGACATCGTGCAGGTCATCCCGGACCGGGCGCACGTCGGCTTCATGTACAGCTACCCGAACCTGATCCCGGAGCGCCCGCACATCGTGCGCCGCGCGGCCGAGCTGCTGGCCGGGTATCGGTTCGAGGCGATCTACGGAGCCTGGTGGGACGCGATCGTCCGCACCGACGGCTTCGAAGTCGTCCAGCGCTCGGCCAAGCGCTACCTGGCCCACGTCACCGACGAACACTGAAAAGCGCACTTTCACGTGAAAGTGCCGCTTATCCACAGGACGGGGCCGCACTTTCACGTGAAAGTGCCGCTTGTCCACAGGTCAGTCCCGTGCGGTGCGTTCGAGCAGGGGGCGGACCCGGGGTGGCACCGGGGTCGACAACGCGATCGACGTCGACGTCCGCAGCACGTCCGGCACCCCGACCACCTCGTCGATCACGCGCTGCAGGTCGTCGTTGCCCCGCGCCACCATCCGGACGAACAGGTCACCCTGGCCGGTCGTCGCGTGGACTTCGCACACCTCGTCGATCGCCGAAAGCGCTTCCGTCACCTCCGCGCGGCGGCCCTGGGCGATCTCCAGCCACGCGAACGCCGTCAGGCCGTAGCCCATCGCCGCGAGGTCCAGCTCCGGCGGGAAGCCGCCGAGGATGCCGCGCTCGGTCAGGCGGTCGAGGCGCGCCTGGACCGTCCCGCGGGCGACGCCCAGCCGGCGCGCGCACTCCAGCACGCCCAGCCGCGGCGAGTCGGTGAGCAACAGCAGCAGTCGCGCATCCAGCGCATCCAGGTTCTCCGGCATGCACAGATTGTCCATGATGACGGCCGATGTCCGACAGGCACTGGTCACATTGTCCAGCCAGAACAGAGACCATTGCGCATCTTGCCTCGAAGGGATGATCCTTCGGGGTATGACCCAGACTGCCGAACCCCAGGGTGCGCTCGACGACGTCAGCTACGACCAGCTGCGTCAGCTCGTCGGGCTCGTGGACCACGACGCCTCGACCGACCCGTTCCCGGTCAAGGCCATGGACGCGGTGGTGTTCATCGCCGGCAACGCCACCCAGACCGCCTGGTACTACCAGATCGCGTTCGGGATGCAGCTCGTCGCGTACTCGGGCCCGGAGACCGGCGTCTTCGAGCGCAAGTCCTACGTGCTGAAGTCCGGCTCGGCCCGGTTCGTCATCACCGGCGGCGTCAAGCCGGACTCGCCGCTGCTGGACCACCACCGCAAGCACGGCGACGGCGTCATCGACCTGGCGCTGGAGACGACCGACGTCGACAAGTGCATCGAGCACGCCCGTGCCCAGGGCGCGACCATCCTCGAGGAGCCGCACGACGTCTCCGACGAGCACGGCACCGTGCGCGTCGCCGCGATCGCGACCTACGGCGAAACCCGCCACTCGCTGGTCGACCGGTCGCGCTACAACGGTGTCTACCTGCCCGGCTACGAGCCGCGCGAGAGCACGATCAAGCGGCCCGAGGGCGCGCCGAAGCGGCTGTTCCAGGCCGTCGACCACTGCGTCGGCAACGTCGAGCTCGGCAAGATGGACTACTGGGTCGACTGGTACCACCGCGTCATGGGCTTCGTGAACATGGCGGAGTTCGTCGGCGACGACATCGCGACCGAATACTCGGCGCTGATGAGCAAGGTCGTCTCGAACGGCAACCACCGGGTCAAGTTCCCGCTGAACGAGCCCGCCGTGGCGAAGAAGAAGTCGCAGATCGACGAGTACCTCGAGTTCTACGACGGCGCGGGCTGCCAGCACATCGCGCTGGCCACCAACGACATCATCGCGACGGTCACCGCGATGCGCGCCGCCGGCGTCGAGTTCCTCGACACCCCGGACTCCTACTACGACGACCCGGAGCTGCGCGCCCGGATCGGCAACGTCCGCGTGCCGATCGAGACGCTCAAGGAGCACAGCATCCTGGTCGACCGCGACGAGGACGGCTACCTGCTGCAGATCTTCACGAAGCCGATCGGCGACCGCCCGACCGTCTTCTACGAGCTGATCGAGCGCCACGGCTCGCTCGGCTTCGGCAAGGGCAACTTCAAGGCCCTGTTCGAGGCGATCGAGCGTGAGCAGGAGCGCCGAGGCAATCTTTAACGCCCGAGGCGCCATCAGACACTGTCGCGGCAACCTCTGACAGGTAACACAGCGAAGGCCACCGTGGGAGACCTCCGGGTCCCCTATGGTGGCCTTTGGCGTGTTCCGGGAACCGATGGTTGCCCGGAACCGTCAGTGTGGAGAAGCTCAAGAGGAGGGGCCGGGATGCCGGACAGCATCGACGCCAGCGACGCGATGATCGACAACTGGACCAAGCGGCTCGAGGAGAACGCCGCCCGGTACCAGGCGCTGGCCGATCGCGTGCAGGGCCAGTCGGTCACCGAGCGGTCGAAGGACGGCACGGTCCAGGTGACCGTGGATTCGCGCGGGTTGCTGAAGAACCTCGTCATCGCCGAGACCGCCACGAGCAAGCGGATGGCCGAGGTGTCGGCGCAGGTGATGCAGCTCGTCCAGCGCGCGCAGGCCCGGATCCCCGAACTGCTGCAGCAGGCGATGAGCGAGACCACCGGCACCGGCGACCAGGCCGCGGCGGAGATCGTCCGCGAGGCGCAGAGCACGTTCCCGCAGCCGCCGCCCGAGCCCGAACCCGCGTTCCCGGAGCCCGACCGCGTCCGCCGGTTCCTGCCGGAGGACAACGACGAACAGCCGCCGCGCACCCCGCCGCAGCCGCCCGCGCCGCCTGCCCCGCCGCAGCCGCCGCGGCGCCGGCGTCCGGCCGACAACGACGATGACGACGACTTCGGCGGACCGATCCTTTCCTGAGGGGGAACCGATGACGGATGTGGAACTCAGCACCGACCTGACGGCGCACGCCCACCAGCTCGACGCCATCGGGGACGGGCTGCAGCAGGCCGTCGACGCGGCGAACCAGGTCAGCATGCCGACCGACGCGTACGGCATCCTCTGCCAGCCGTTCCGGATGATGCTCGACCCGGTGGAGCAGTACGGGATCGACGCGCTCAAGGACGCCGTGCAGGCGATGACCGCGGTGTCGGGCAAGGTCCGCGAAGCCGCGGCGGCGTACCACAAGTACGAGTCCGGCGTGGCCGACGACCTCAACAAGTCCGCGGGCGGTGCGTGATGCCGGAGGGGAACCCGCTCGTCGTCGACGCCAAGCAGGACCCGGACGGGCCGGGCGCGTTCACCGCGGGCAACGGCGACTACGGCTGGGCCGGCGGCATCGGCATCGCCGAGTCGTCGATGGACGCGTTCAACGGGATCAAGGACGGCGACTGGGTTTCCGGCGGCCTCGGGATGCTGTCGCTGGCCGGCGAGATCGCCGGGGCGGCGATCGACCCGTTCGGCTACCTGATGTCGTCGGTGGCGTCGTTCCTGATGGAGCACGTGCAGCCGCTGAAGGACATGCTCGACTCCGTCGCGGGCAACCCGCCGGTGATCCAGTCCTACGCCGACACGTGGGGCAACGTCTCCAAGGCGCTCGGCGAGCGCAAGACCGACTTCGACAACGCGGTCAAGAACGGCACGACGGGCTGGACCGGCGCCGGTGCGGACGCCTACCGCAAGTTCGCCGCCGAGCACAGCGAGGCGTTGTCGGGCGCGGCAACGGTGGCCGGCGCGATCAGCACGGTCACGATGATCATGGGCCAGGTCGTGTCGTTCGTGCGCGAGACCGTGCGGCAGCTGATCGCGGACCTGGTCGGCAAGCTGATCGCGTGGGTGATGGAGGAGGTCTTCTCCCTCGGCTTCGGCACGCCGGTGGTGGTGGCGCAGGCGTCGGCCGCGATCGCCAAGTGGGGCAAGAAGATCGGCGAGCTGCTCAAGAAGCTGACCGACACGATCCGCAAGGTGTCGCCGCTGCTGTCGAAGCTGGTCGACGTCTTCGAGAAGATCGCGAAGGTCTTCGGCAAGGTGCTGGGCAAGGTCAGCGGGCTGGACGGGCTGAAGGTCAAGGAAGGCGGCTTCGTCCACAAGATCCCCAAGGAGGGCGGCGGGGTCCACACCCGCGCCCACGGCGGGGACGGCTCGCACTCCGGCGATGGTGAGGGTTCTTCCGGGGACGGTTCCCACAGCGGCGACGGGGATTCCTCGCCCAGCGGGGAAAACCCGGGCGATCCCGGCCACGCCGACGGGGATTCGCCGAGTTCCGATCCGATGAACACCGATCCGGGTTCCCGCCGGAGTCCGAGCCGGGAGGGATCCGGCTCGCCGGACGGGGACAGTTCGCCGTCGCACACCGGCGACGGAGACGGATCGCCGTCGGCGGCGCGGTCGGACGACGGCTCGCCATCCCACACCGGGGACGGTTCTCCGTCGCACACCGGCGACAGTTCTCCTTCGCGCGCGGGCGATTCGAGCCCTTCGCCGACTCGATCGCCTTCGGGCGACAGCAGTCCTTCGCCTACGCGGGGCAGTGACAGCACGCCGTCGCACGCGGGTGACAGCAGCCCGTCGCCGACCCGGGGCAGCGACAGCACGCCGTCGCACACCGGCGACAGCAGCCCGTCGCCCACGCGGGGCAGCGACAGCACCCCGTCGCACACCGGCGACACCAGCGCCTCGCCGACTCGCGGGGCGGACAGCACGCCTTCGCACGCCGGGGACAACACACCCTCGCGGGCCGGCGACAGCAGTCCGTCGCCCACCCGGGGCAGCGACAGCACGCCATCGCACACCGGCGACAGCAGCCCCTCACCCACCCGCGGCACGGACAGCACGCCCTCGCACACCGGCGACACCAGCCCCTCACCCACCCGCGGCACGGACAGCACGCCGTCGCGGGCGGGCGACAGCAGGCCGTCGCCCACCCGGGGCTGCGACAGCACGCCATCGCTAACCGGCGCCACCAGCCCCTCCCCCGCCCGCGCCACGGACAGCACCCCGTCGCACACCGGCGACAGCAGCCCCTCACCCACCCGCGGCACGGACAGCACGCCCTCGCACACCGGCGACACCAGCCCCTCACCCACCCGCGGCACGGACAGCACGCCGTCGCACACGGGCGACAGCTCGCCGTCCCGTGGCGGGGACAGCGGCTCGCACCCCGGCACCGAAACACCCAGCAGCGCCGCGCCGCCGCGGGCCGATGGCACCACCTCCGCCAGCGGGACCGCGCCCGCCGCTCCGCGCACCGGTGAACCCGGCACCGTCCCGTCGCCGCGCGGGGGCGATGGCGCCGCCGCCGGCGTCCCGCCGCAGGGTGGCGCGCCGATGATGGGCGGCGGCGGTGGCATGCCGCCCGGCGGCGGACCCGGTGGCGGCCTCGGCGGTGGCTCCCCGCGCACCGGCGGTGGCGGCTGGACCGGCACCCCGGGCAGCCCGGGCGCGCACAGCCCGCACGTCGACGCGCCCGGCCGCCCCCGCACCGGCGGCGACCTGCCCGGCGGCCGTCCGCGCACGCCGGACGCGCCCGCACCCGCGGCCCGCGGCTTCGGTCCAGGCACACACGGCCCCGGCACGCACGCCCCCGACACCCACGCGCCGAGCACCCGGCCCCACGAGCACGGGACCGCTCCGCACGAGAACGGCCCCGGCCACCACGACCCGGACGGCGCGACCCCGCACCACGACGAGCCGCTGACCCCCGACGAGGTCAACGCGCGGCACGCCGAAAGCACGCCGTCGGGCAGCTCGTACCACGCCGGCGACCCCGAAATGGGCGACCTGCCGCACCGCGTGCAGCCCGACCCGGACGGCCGCTACACCGTCGACGTGCACGTCACCCCGGACGGCCACGCCCGGATCGGCGACCGGCTCTACACGCCGGAGGAGTTCGCGGACATCCTGCGCCGCAACGGTGACTACGACGGCCGCCCGGTCCGCCTGATCGGCTGCGACGCCGGCTCGAACGACTTCGCGCACCGGCTTTCGCGCGAGCTCGACACCGAGGTCATGGCCCCGACGAAGCCGGCCTGGACCGACTCGCACGGCCGCGTTTTCTCCTCCGACTACGAAATCGGCCCGGACGGCCGCATGCGCCCCCGCATCCCACCGGACGGCGAGTGGAACACCCACCACCCGGACGGTTCGACGCACCGGGCGGGCGACGACGGCTTCGCGCCCGACACCCACCACGGCAGCCAGCACGACGTCGACGCCGACAGCGCGCAGCACCGCGGCGAGCGCTACATCGACGACGACCCGGTCGACATCGAGCGCCCGGACCGCGAGCCGAAGGCGTCGATGAAGGAGAAGATCAACGACGACGCCTACCGCGAGAAGTACTACGACGGCCCGAACAAGAACGGCGAGTACTCGCGGAAGAACGCCGACCAGACCGACGCCGTCGACGAGCGCATCCCGAAGATCAAGGAAGACAAGACCAAGCCCGCCGGGGAGCGGTTCGAACCGAAGTCCGACGACTTCGAGGAAGCGACTTACCACAAGCAGCACGAACGGGAACACGCCGCGACGCAGGCGCAGAAGGACGAAGCCCAGGACCTGATCGACCGGCGGCACAAAGCGAACGAACGCGCACGGGACGCCGAAGCGGACTACAAAAAGGCCGAGGAAAGCGGCACCATCGACAAGGAAATCGAGCGCGAGCGCACCGAGGCGCACCGGGACCGGACCAACCTCGGCGAAGACCTCGGGGAGCACGCCGCGCGGGACGCCGTCGCGGACCAGTTCCCGTCGCCGCCGCACACGATCAAGGAACTGCCCGACCCCGAACTCCACGGCGACAACACGCGGGTCGGCGACAAGCCGGGATCGGGGCGGTTCGACCAGATCTACGAGGTCACCGGCCCGGACGGCAAGCCGAAGATCGTCGTCGTCGAGGCGAAGGGGCCGAACGCCGGGCTCGGCACCCGGCAGGGTCCGGCCGGCGACCAGCTGCGCTACGAACAGGGTCACCCGAAGTACGTGGAAAGCATCATCCAGAACATGGAACGGAACGGCACGGAAGCGGAACAAAACCTCGCCGAAGACATGCGCCGCGCCATGAAGAAGGGGAATCTCGACTATTACGTCGCCAAGGCCCGGGTGCGCGACGAGTTCGAACTCGACCCGGCCGGCGCCAAGGTTCCGGACCCCGAGAACCCGGGCGAGTTCAAGAAACGTCCCGTGTACGGTGGCTACAACCTGAAGCACTTCGACCTGGCGGACCGGCCACCGAAGAATCGTGGGGAGTGACGAAAAGGTGCCCACAGTCGAACGGCACGACTTCGACGCGCCGAATGCCGAACGTGCGGTCAAACGGCTCTTCGCGCGCCGGCACGAGGCGCGCGAGGACATCGAAACCGACACCCTCGGCCCCAGTTTCGCGCTGGAACGGTCGTACAACGAGTTCGCCGACCGCTGCGGCGCCGACCCGCGCGCCGCGGAGAACGAAACGTGGCTGGCGTTCGCCCGGGCCCTGCAGGCGGGCAGCGCGCTGTTCGCGACCGCCAACCGGCCCGAGGGCGAAGAGGTCGAGTTCCGGTTCGGCGAGGACGTGATCCGCCGTCCGGCGACCGGGCCGACGCGCGACAGCGACGCGTTGAACTGGCTCAAGGCGGTCTACCTGGCGATCATCGCGCGCGACCAGGCGCGGCTCGACCTGCTGGCGGCCGTCCCGGTCGACCTGCTGCGCCAGGCGGGCCCGCAGTACGACGAGTTCACCTTCGACTGGGTGCGGGCGCTGCAGATCCACATCCGCGGCGACGGCGACCTGATCGAGGCCGTGCTGGCGGCCATGCGCGGCACCGAGCCGGAGGCGCTGCGGGCGTCGGTTCCCGAAGCGGTGCTGCAGCTGTCCTTCCCGCCGATCGAGCTGTTCTACCTCTACACCCAGCGCGAGGACGGCAAGTTCGCCGAGTCGCTCGTCACCGCGCTGGAGCTGCACAAGCGGTACTGGACGGCCGATCCCGAACGGCCGCGGGACGCCACGAGCATCGTCGCGCTGGCGCCGCTCGCCATGGCCTGCCTCGCGCGCGACGCCGGGATGGCGTTCGACGTCGAGTCGGACTACCTGCCCCACCACCTGCTCGCGGGAACCCGCGTCGGCGAGATCACCATCTGAGCCGGAGACGCCATGAGCCAGCCACCGGGGCCGCTGCGCCCGGACCAGCAGCAGGAGATCGTCCGCCAGATCGGGGCGGTGCTGACGTCGCAGGTGCCGCCGGGGTGGCGGCAGCTGCGCGTGGAGTACCGCGCCGCCGGGCGGCACGTCGAAACCGACCTGCTGGTGACCGGGCCGGACGGCCTGCCCCGGCCCGGCCAGCCGCACCCGGAAGCGGTGCGGCTGCTCGGGGTGCTGCGCTCGGGCATGTACCAGCCCGGCTTCGGCACGTGGCTGGGCGCGATCCTGGTGTTCGAGCCGGCGCAGCCGCCCGACGTCGACTTCGTGCGGCCCGACCTCGAACCGCCGTTCCGGCAGCAGCCGCCGCCGATCGGGTTCCAGGACGAGCTGCGGTTCTTCCCCCGCGCCGACGAGCACATCCCGGCCTGGCTGCGCGAGCGCGCCGGCCTGACCCCGCCGGTCGCCGACGGCGAGGTCCGCACGCCGCGCATCTACGACGGCGTCGACGCGTCGGGCCGCCCGCTCATCCGCCGTCCGCAGCTGGTCCCGGCGGAGGCCGAGCGGGTGCTCGCGTACCTCGACGCGGCGCCGGTCATCCTGGCTTCGCGCAGCAACGGCCCGGACGCGTTCGCGCCGGACCGCGCGGACGCGGTGCCGATGAACTTCCGCACCGACGGGGCCTGGGCGTGGCCCGGCGCGGTCGCGTACTACCTGCGTGAGCACGGCGTGCCACCGGACCCGGACCTGGTCGCCCACATCCGGGCCCGCCGCTTCACCGCGCCGTCGGAGGTCCCCGAGCCCGCCAAGGACCTCGCCCTGGCGGCGATCACCGGCGAACAGCTGTGACATCCGGGGCTTCGCCCCGGGCCGGGGGCTCCGCCACCCGGAACCCCCGAAGGGCCGGTCAGACGACCGTGTAGCCCGCGTCCGTCAGCGCGATCTCGAGGTCCTTGCAGTGCTCGGGACCGCGGGTTTCCAGCGCCAGCACGATGTCGGCCTCGCCGAGGTCGAGGCTGCCGGAGATCCGCGAGTGCTCGACGTCGAGGACGTTCGCACCCAGCTCGCTCACCCGGGACAGCACGCCCACGAGCGACCCCGGCCGGTCCGGGACGCGCAGGTGGAGACGCAGGTAGCGGCCGCCCGCCGTCATGCCGTGCTGGATGATCTGCAGGAGCAGCACCGGGTCGACGTTGCCGCCCGAGAGGACCGCCACCACCGGGGGCTCGAAGATCCCGGGGTGCTGCAGCAGGGCCGCGACCGTCGCCGCGCCGGCCGGCTCGACCACCAGCTTCCGGCGTTCCAGGCAGAGCAGCACCGCCCGGGAGAGGGACTGCTCGGAGACCGTCACGACGTCGTCCACGAGCGACGCGACGTGCGCGAAGCTGACCGGGCCCGGTTCGCCGACCGCGATGCCGTCGGCCATCGTCGACGTCGAGCCCAGCCGGACCGGCGCGCCCTCGGCCAGCGACGGCGGGTACGCGGCGGCCTCCTCGGCCTGGACGCCGACGACGCGGACATCCGGCCGCACCGCCTTCACCGCCGACGCGACCCCGCCGACCAGCCCGCCGCCGCCGGTGGCGACCAGGATCGTCTTCACGCCCGGCACCTGCTCGAGGATCTCGAGCCCGACGGTGCCCTGGCCGGCGATGACGTCCGCGTGGTCGAAGGGGTGGATGAACACCGCGCCGGTCCGCTCGCCGAACTCGATCGCCGCGGCGAGGGTCTCCTCCAGCAGGGCGCCGTGCAGGTGGACGTCGGCGCCGTAGCCGCGGGTCGCGGCGAGCTTCGGCAGCGGAGCCCGCAGCGGCATGAAGACGGTGGACTTGGCCCCGAGCAGCGACGACGCGAGGGCGACGCCCTGCGCGTGGTTGCCGGCGCTGGCCGCGACGACGCCGCGTTCGCGCTCGGCGGCGCTGAGGCCGTGGATGCGGGTGTAGGCGCCGCGGATCTTGAACGACCCCGTGCGCTGCAGGTTTTCGCACTTCAGGTGCACCGGACCGCCGTGGAGCTTGCGCAGGTCGCGCGCGTGCTCCATCGGCGTCACCCTGGTCACTCCTTTTAGGAGTTCCCGGGCGGCCTGGATCCGCTCGATGGTGACGAGTTCCATGGCCCGGACTATGCCACTCAGGAACTCCACAGGTTGACAGGGCGGGGAGCCGGGTACCCTGGGCGGTGTCAACGCACGGTAAACAGGGAGCAACCATGGCACGGGGGAACGACGCTCGACGGGCTCGCGCCACCCGGTCCGCCGGGCTGGTCCCGCTCGTGATCGGCCTGGCGTCGGCCGCCGCGCTCACCGGAGCCGCGTACATCACGGTGGACAGCGCCTCGTGCGCGTCCCCGGCCCAGTACATCCGCCACGACAGCCACGTCGAGCTGGTCGGCGGCTGCGTGGACGGCGCGAACCTCCCGGCCGCGGGCACGCCGAAGTCCGGCGGCGTCGTGCACGGGAACTACAACCCCTGACCTGGTGGGTTACCCCCGTGTGCCCCGGGAACAGGAAAGTGCCTTCTTCCGCGGGATCCGGCCGTCCCCGATGATCATCGGGTGACCACCGTTTACGAGCCCGGCCGCGGTCCGGGACCCGCCAAGCCCACCGAAGACGCGCTGAGCGAGCTGCTCGGTTCGCGGAACCTGGGCGCGCTGGCCACGGTCAACCGCGCCGGCTTCCCGCACCTGTCGACCGTCGCCTACGCCTGGGACCCCGGAGAGCGGGTCGTGCGGATCGGCTCGACACTGGGGCGTGCGAAAGTCCGCCAGCTGGCTCGCGACCCGCATGCCTCGTTGTACGTCAGCAGTGACGATCACCTGGCCTTCGCCGTCGCGGAAGGGGTAGCCGAGGTGTCGCCCGTGAGCGCGGTGCCGGGGGACGAGACCGGGCAGGCGCTGCTCGCGATGCAAGCGCCGTTCACCGATCCCGCGGACGAGGCCGTGTTCCTGCGGAACATGGTCGAAGACCGCCGCGTGGTGATCACGCTCCGGGTGGAGCGCCTCTACGGCGGCGGTCTCGACCTCGGCTGATCAGCCCAGCACGCCCCAATGTGGCCTTCGGTGCGTCAGACGCAACCAAGGCGGCCTTCGGTGCGTCAGACGCAACCAAGGCCGCCTTGGGGCGCTTGAGGGTCAGCCCAGTGCGGCCAGCAGGTCGGCCACCAGGTCGCGGCCGTCCTCGATGCCGACCGACAGGCGCAGCAGGTCCGCCGGGACCTGGAGCGTCGAGCCCGCCGTGCTCGCGTGGGTCATCTTGCCCGGGTGCTCGATCAGCGACTCGATGCCGCCCAGGGACTCGGCCAGGATGAACAGCTTCGTGCGGGACGCCACCTCGAGGGCGGCCGCCTCGCCATCGGCGTGGCTGAACGACACCATCCCGCCGAAGCGGCGCATCTGCTTCGCCGCCGTCTCGTGGCCCGGGTGCTCCGGCAGGCCCGGGTAGTAGACCTTCGCCACCTTCGGGTGCTTCACCAGCGCCTGGACGATCAGCTCGGCGTTGTCGCTGTGCCGCTCCATGCGCAGGGCCAGCGTCTTGATGCCGCGCAGCGTGAGCCACGCGTCGAACGGCCCCGGCACCGCGCCCGCGGCGTTGCGCAGGTAGAAGAACTGCTCGCGCAGCTCGTCCTCGTTCGTGATGATCGCGCCGCCGACCACGTCGGAGTGGCCGCCGAGGTACTTCGTCGTCGAGTGCAGGACGATGTCCGCGCCCAGCGACAGCGGGTTCTGCAGGTACGGCGTCGCGAAGGTGTTGTCGACCACCAGGCGCGCGCCCGCGTCGTGCGCGACCCCGGCCAGCGCCGCGATGTCGGCGATGCCGAGCATCGGGTTGGTCGGCGACTCGCACCAGATCAGCTTGGTCTCGGGCCGGATCGCCGCGCGCACCTCGTCGAGGTTCGCCAGGTCGGCGACGGTGTGCTCGACGCCCCACAGGCTGAGCACCTTGTCGATCAGGCGGAACGTGCCGCCGTACGCGTCGTTGCCGAGCACGAGGTGGTCACCGGGGCGCAGGGTACTGCGCAGCACCACGTCGGAGGCCGCCATGCCGGACGCGAAGGCCAGCGCGTGCCGGCCGCCTTCCAGCGAGGCCAGCGCCTCTTCCAGCGCCGACCGGGTCGGGTTCGCGGTGCGCGAGTACTCGTAGTCGCCCTCGCGGGTCCCGCCCACGCCGTCCTGCGCGTAGGTCGAGGTCTGGTAGATCGGCACGATCACGGCGCCGGTGCGGGGGTCGGGCTTCTGACCGGCGTGGATCGCGCGAGTCTCGAATCCCAGTACGGAGTAGTCGTCCACCATTGGGTAAGCGTACGGCGGGGGCCGGACATTCCCGTCAGGTGGGATGGATCTCAGCGCCGTGTCCAGCGGCGGGTGGCCGGCAGCGCGGCGAGTACCAGCAGCGCGACGAACGGCAGCGCCACGACGATCCCGCGCGGCACAGCGGGGTCGATGCCCGTGGGGCCGCCCACGATGAAGAGGATGCGCTGGTAGCGGAGCGCGAGGCCGACGATCGGCGCGACCAGCGCGAGGACGGCGGCGGCCAGGCACAGTACCCGGCCCGCCTCCAGGCGCGCGAGCAACGAGACTCCGCCGAGCAGGAGCAGGAGGCCGACGACGGCGTCGGTGATCTGGCCCGGGGCCAGTACATCCTGCTGACCGAACCCCACGACGAGGCTCACCCAGAAGATGCCCGCCAGGAACCACAGCCCGCCGATGACGGCGATCACCCCGGCGGCGATCGCGGTCCCCGCGCGCGGAGCCGGGAGCCGCTGGGCCGCTACGTCCATTCACCAGCTCCGGGTCGAGTAGGCCTCCTGGCCGGTCCACATCCCCAGCGTCGGGGTGCGGTAGCGCAGGTAGCGCAACGTCGGCGGCAGGAACGCCAGGACCAGCACCAGCACGGCCAGCGCGGCCAGGCCCACCCGGTCGACCATCGCGAAGCCGCCGTGGGTGAACATCGCGTCGGCGAAGCGGGCCAGCGGGACGCCCACCGAGAACGGCTCGGTCAGCAGCGCCCCGATGGCCAGCAGGGCGCCGGCGCCGAGCAGGACGGCACCCGCCGTCGCGCGGAAGAACGTCACCAGCGCGCCCAGCAGCAGCACCAGCCCGGCGCCGAGGTAGCCCGCCAGGTCGATCAGCACCCAGACCGGCAGGGCGCCGAGGCTGAATTCGGCGGGCATGTCGAGGTAGATCTTGACCGGCACGTACCCGGCGGCGACGGCGGCGGCCAATCCGAGCAAGCCGGCGAGAACCGCCGTTACGCCGGACGGCCTAGTCGAAGAATACGAACGTGAATGTGCCACCGGGTATCCGTGCGGACCGGTCACAACTCCCCCATCGGGCTTCAGCGCGAGACTACGGCGTTCACCCTAGTGGGGAAATGGGGAAATGACTCCGAAAGAGAACGGAATTCGGCCGGACGGCGGAACCCAAGATCATTTTCCTGCGGTAGTAGCAGAATTGCTGTCACGTGATCACCGACAGTTGGCGTACCGCTTATTCGTCCTCTTCGGACAATTGCGAATTCGGCCGTGAACGCAGCGTGCCCCGGAGCCGAATGGGCTCCGGGGCACGGAAAGGGGTACTAGTTCACCACTGCTGCTGCGGCGGCTGACCAGGCTGACCGGGCTGGCCGAACCCGCCGCTCGGCGGGCCCTGCTGACCCGGCGGCTGGCCCCAGCCCTGCGGCGGCTGACCCGGCTGCTGCGGGTAGCCCTGCGGTGGCTGACCCGGCTGGCCGTACCCGCCCTGCTGCGGCGGCTGGCCCGGCTGCGGGAAGCCCCCGCTCGACGGCTGCGGGAACCCGCCGCTGGACGGGTTGGGCCCGCCCGGCTGGCCGTAGCCCGGGGGCTGGCCGTAGCCCTGCGGCGGCTGGCCGTAGCCGCCCTGCTGCTGCCCGAACCCGCCCTGCTGACCCGGCTGGCCGAACCCGCCCTGCTGCTGCGGTCCGCCGAAGCCCTGGGGTCCGCCGAAGCCCTGCTGGCCACCCGGCGCGGCGCCGCCGCCACCGAGGCCGACGAACTGCTGCGTCGCCGGGATGAGCCCGAGGACACCCACGATGAGGATCAGGATGCCGATGATCAGCGGCGGCAGCCCGAGGCCGAACGTGTCCCGCTCGGAAGCCGACGCCCCGGCCATCGCCTCGGCGTTCGGCGTCATGCCGATCTTGAGCAGCAGCGCGAAGATCGTGAGGAGCGCACCGCCCGCGACGATCGCGATCGGGACGAACTTCTTGATCCCGCCGAGCTTGCCGACGAGCGCGAGCCCGACGCCGCCGGCGAGGGAGATCAGCGACGCCAGCAGGATCATGACCACGTAGAACCAGACCAGGCCCGGGCCGATGAGCCCGGCGGCGTCGAGCGCCTTCTGGATGAACTCCTGGCTCGGCCCGGCACCGTCGACGAGCGAGGAGTAGTCGCTCGCGTCACCCATGTAGCTGAACGAGATGATGAGCGCGATCAGGCCCAGCAGGGCGACGACGCCACCGGCGATGTAGCCGAAGAGGCCGTTGCCGCCGGCCGACGGGCCGCCGAACTGCGGTGGCTGACCGCCGAAGCCGGGCTGCTGGGGGCCACCGAACCCGGGACCGCCGAAGCCCTGCGGCGGCTGGCCGGGCTGGCCCGGCTGGCCGAAGCCCGGCTGCTGCCCGAACCCGCCCGGCTGACCGGGCTGACCCGGCTGGCCGGGCTGGCCGAAGCCACCCGGCTGCTGGCCGAACGCCGCGGCCGGGTTGTCGGCCGCGCTCGGCGGCGGGGTGTACGGGATCGCCGGCGGCTGGGAGCCCGGGGGCACCAGCTGCGTGGAGTCCCCGCCCGGGCCGTCGCCGCCGCCGACCGGGTTCACCATCTGGGTCGCGTTCGCGTCGACCGGCGGCATCGCCTGGGTCGCGCCCGCCCCGCCGTCACCCGGCTGGGCAGGCTGGACGACCTGGGTCGGCTCCGGCGTCTCCCCGAACGGGGAACCGCTCTGGGGCTGGGCGGGCTGGACGACCTGGGTGGGTTCCGGGCTGCCGAACGGGTCCTGCTGCGGCTGGGGGCCACTCGGCGGGCCTTGAGGTGGCTGGCCGCCACCCCACGGCTGGTTCGGTGGCTGCGGTGCACTCATGTGGGTCTTGAACCCCCTTGACGAGGACGCGAAAGTTTTGTACTCGCGCTCACGCTATCGGATCACCCGGCGGGGCGCTCGTAACGCCCCTGCCGGGTCCACCGATCAAGCACCTTCTCAGCTGCTGTTCAGCGCCCGGCCAGGAAGCCCAGGAGGTCGTGCCGGGTGACGACGCCGGCGGGCTTGCCGTCGATCAGCACGAGGGCCCCGTCGGCGCCCTCGAGCGCCGTCATCGCGGCCCCGACCTGCTCGCCGCCGCCGATCGTCGGCAGCGGCGGCGACATGTGCCGCTCGAGCCGGTCGGCCAGCTGCGCCTTGCCGGTGAACAGCGCGTCGAGCAGGTCGCGCTCGTTGACCGCGCCGACGACCTCGGCGGCCATCACCGGCGGCTCCGCGCTGACCACGGGCATCTGGCTGACGTCGAACTCCGCCAGGATCGCGATGGCCTCGGCGACGGTCTCGTTCGGGTGCGAGTGCACCAGGGCGGGCAGGTGCCCGCTCTTCCTGGTGAGCACGTCGGCGACCGTCGCGCCGGAGGAGTCGGGCGGCAGGAAGCCGTAGGAGGACATCCAGGTGTCGTTGAAGACCTTCGTCATGTAGCCGCGGCCGCCGTCGGGCAGCAGCACGACCACGACGTCGTCCTCGGTCAGCCGCTCGGCGAGCTTCAGCGCGGCGGCGACGGCCATCCCGCAGGAGCCGCCGACCAGCAGGCCCTCCTCGAGCGCGAGCCGGCGGGTGACCTGGAACGAGTCGGCGTCGGAGATCGGGATGATCTCGTCGGCGATGTTCCGGTCGTAGGTGTCCGGCCAGAAGTCCTCGCCGACGCCTTCGACCAGGTACGGCCGCCCGCTGCCGCCGGAGTAGACCGAGCCCTCCGGGTCGGCGCCGACCACCTGCACCCGGCCGTCGCTGACCTCCTTGAGGTACTTGCCGGTGCCGGAGATCGTGCCGCCGGTGCCGACGCCCGCGACGAAGTGCGTGATCTTGCCGTCCGTCTGCGTCCACAGCTCCGGGCCGGTGGAGAGGTAGTGGCTCTCCGGGTTCTGCGGGTTGGCGTACTGGTTGGGCTTCCAGGCGCCGTCGATCTCGCGGACCAGGCGGTCGGAGACGTTGTAGTAGGAGTCCGGGTGCTCGGGCGCGACCGCCGTCGGGCACACCACGACGCGGGCGCCGTACGCCTTGAGCACGTTGCGCTTGTCCTCGCTGACCTTGTCCGGGCAGACGAACACGCACTGGTAGCCCTTGCGCTGGGCGACCATGGCCAGGCCGACGCCGGTGTTGCCGGACGTCGGTTCCACGATCGTGCCGCCGGGGCGCAGCTCGCCGGAGCGCTCCGCCGCTTCGATCATGCGCAGCGCGATGCGGTCCTTGACCGAGCCACCCGGGTTCAGGTACTCGACCTTGGCCAGCACGAGCGGCTTGAGCCCCTTGGTCAACGAGTTCAGCTTGACCAGCGGGGTGTTGCCCACGAGGTCTGCGATGTGCTCTGCGTACTCCACGACCGCCAGCCTAAACGGCGCACCGGTGGCGTTGTCCACTCGTGCGCCGGCGGTCTCCGGGTGCGCGTCGGGCACGCCGGGTCCGCGTCAGCGAGGTCGGACCACCCGGCGAAGACCGCGGGCGGCCACCAAGCCGCTCGTCTACGCCGGTCCCGGCCCGAGGGCCGCTGCACGCTGAGCCGTCATCCCGTCCCGGAGGTCCCGCCCGGCGCAGGCCGTGGTGCGGCACCCCTTCCGCAGAGCCAGGGACGCCCAGTAGGCGGCCCGTCCGGTCATCATCGCCAGTTCACCTCCCGTGCCGAAATGGCGACCTTGCTGTTGGTTCGACGATTCTAGCGGCGCGCCGGTTGCCCCGGATCGTCCTTTCGCGTCAATTGTGACCGGCCCGGGCCGCCGCGTTCTTCCCAGCCGGCCGGCCAGGTGCGGGGGAACCCCGGTTCGGCTTCGGCCCCGGCGAGCCGGGCGGTGGACTTCGTCCCGAAATCGACCGGACCTGCGAAAACGGTGCCGTTGAACGTTTCGCACCCGCCGACGAATTCCACCCCGCGGAAATCGGCGCGGTGCTGGAAGCGCGCCTTGTTGAAGTCCGCTTTGCTGCGGAATCGGGTGCCGCGGAAGGACGTCAGTTCGGAGAACGTGGTGTCGTAGCAGGTGATCGACCGGATCGAGCAGTGCGTGAGGTTCAGCCCGGCCAGCCGCGCCCCGGAGAAGTCGAGGTCGATGTCCGGCCAGAAGCCTTCGCTCGGCTGTTCGGGCGTGCCGGGGCGCAGGTGCAGCAGGAGGATGCGCTGCGCGGCCTTGCGGACCTGCGCCTCCTCTTTGTCGTCGTCTTCGCACGGCATCCGGAGGTAGGCGCAGAGGACGTTGACGATCGTCTGCCGGTGCTCGGGGTAGCCGCCGGCGAGCCGTTCGAGCGAGTACAGCCCGGCGAGGCGGACCGGCGCCTTGTCGCTGCCGAGCTGGTCTGCGGCCTTGCCGTAGATCTCGGTGATCCGCCGTTCGGTGGCGTCGTGGTCCTTCTGCGCGAGGTCGAGCTCGGCCGACCGCTGCTTCCGCGCGGCGAGCAGCAGCGCGGCGGCACCCCCGGTCCCGACGACGATGTTGGCGGCGGTCCGCAGGGCGTCGAGGCGGGCGGAGTCTTCGGGGCGGCCACCACCGAGGAGAGTGAGCAGCAGGGTGGCGGCGAGCGCGGCGACCACCAGCAGCCCGGCGCCCCACAGCAGGATCGTCCTCGTCCGCAGCACCCGCGTCTCGGTCCCCACCCGGGTGATCCTGCCAGCCCGCTGTTGCGTTGGTCGCGTTCGGCTTTGCCCGGAGCGTGGTTCACGGCACACTGGTGAGCAACCGCTTAGCTCGCGATACGAGGATGTGTCACGTCATGCCTGAAGCCGTCATCGTCTCCACCGCTCGTTCGCCGATCGGCCGTGCCGGGAAGGGCTCGCTGGTCGGCATGCGGCCCGACGACCTGACCGTGCAGATGGTCCAGGCCGCGCTGGCCAAGGTGCCGGAGCTCGACCCCGCCGACATCGACGACCTGATGCTGGGCTGCGGCCTGCCGGGCGGCGAGTCCGGGTTCAACATGGGCCGCGCGGTCGCCGTCGAGCTCGGCTACGACCACCTGCCCGGGTGCACCATCACGCGCTACTGCTCGTCCAGCCTGCAGACCACCCGGATGGCGTTCCACGCGATCAAGGCCGGTGAGGGCGACGTCTTCATCTCGGCCGGCGTCGAGACCGTCTCGCGGTTCGCCAAGGGCAGCTCGGACTCGTGGCCGGACACGCACAACCCGCTGTTCGCCGACGCGGAGAAGCGCACCGCGGCGACGGCCGAGTCGGGCACCGACAGCTGGACGGATCCCCGCTCGTCCGGTGACGTCCCCGACGTCTACATCGCGATGGGCCAGACCGCGGAGAACCTGGCGCGGCTGAAGGGCGTCACGCGCGAGGAAATGGACGAGTTCGGCGTCCGCTCGCAGAACCTGGCCGAGAAGGCCATCGCGGACGGCTTCTGGGCCAAGGACATCACCCCGGTGACGCTCCCGGACGGCACGGTCGTCTCCAAGGACGACGGCCCGCGCGCGGGCGTGACCATCGAGGGCGTCTCGGGCCTGAAGCCGGTGTTCCGCCCGGACGGCCGCGTGACGGCGGGCAACTGCTGCGCGCTCAACGACGGCGCGGCGGCGCTGGTCATCATGTCCGACACGAAGGCGCGCGAGCTGGGCCTGACGCCGCTGGCCCGCATCGTGTCGACGGGCGTGACGGGGCTGTCGCCGGAGATCATGGGCTACGGGCCGGTGGAGGCGTCGAAGCAGGCGCTGTCGCGGGCGGGCCTGTCGATCGGCGACATCGACCTGGTGGAGATCAACGAGGCGTTCGCCGCGCAGGTGATCCCGTCCTACCGCGACCTGGGCATCGACCTGGACCGCCTGAACGTCAACGGCGGCGCGATCGCGGTGGGCCACCCGTTCGGCATGACGGGCGCGCGCATCACGTCGACGCTGATCAACTCGCTGCAGCACCACGACAAGCAGTTCGGCCTGGAGACGATGTGCGTGGGCGGCGGCCAGGGCATGGCGCTGATCATCGAGCGCCTCTCCTGACGGTTTTGACGCGGTGAAGGCCGCCACCGGAGGTACTCGGTGGCGGCCTTTACGCGTTCCGACGGGGTAAACTCGAAATGGCTCCGCGACCCGCCTGACGTTCGGACACGCCGAACATCTCTGTCCGAGTTGACGTACGTGGTGTTCGGGCGGACCATACAAGTATGGGTGTTGCTTCGATCCTGCCTGCGCTGCTCTCCTCGGGAGCGGCGTCCGGTCTCGCCGAACTCGTAGCCGTCGCGAACAAGCGGCTGCGCCGGGACCAGGCGCCGCCTTCGTCGACGGTTCCGTCGGTGGCCGAGGCCAAGCAGCTCGTCACCCTCGCCGAGGAGATCCTCCAGCTGACCGTGACCGTCGAGCGGGCCCAGGGCGCATCCTGGGAGGCGATCGGCCGGACGCTCGGCATCACCCGCTCGACCGCGCACGGCCGGTTCTCCACGGACAGCACGGAGGACGCCGATCCGGCCGAACACGAACGAGAACTCGCCGGCAAGGTCGACGCACTCTTCGACATCGCCGAGAAGGCGAAGCGCCCGGTCACCAACAGCGCGGCCCACCTCGACCCCGCCGCCCGGCGCTCGTTGCTGAACAGCCTCGAACAGCTGGCGCACGATCCCAGGGCGACGCCGGACACCAAGGTACGCGCGGCGCAGCTGATCATCGGGCTCACGCCGGAGGTCGGCGAGAAGTCGTTGCGCGAACTGACGGAGTCGTACCGGCGCACCCGCCCTTCGGACGAGCCTGAAGTCCGCGTCACCAAGGGCTCGCCCTACACGCGCTTCATGGAGCAGCTGGCCACCGACAGCCGCATGGAAAGCTCGATGAGCGAGCAAGATGTCGACTTCCTGATCAGCAGCTACCGGACCGTTTTGGACCGACTTCCCCAGCACGCACCGATGTCACGCCGGGTACAGGGAAAACTGGCGTCGGCACTCATGGCTCGCTTCGCCCTGCGAGGCGACCGCAACAGCCTCGATGAGGCCATCAACCTGCTCCGCGCGATCCGCCACGAGGCCGACAGGGAGCACGATCGCCGCGACGCGCTGATTGCGCTGGCATCGGCTCTCTTAGACCGCTTCCGGATCACATCCGACCGCGCCGACCTGAGCCGGGCGCGGGAAATTCTCCTGTTCGAATTGGGGCCGAACTTCGACTCGCCGCTCTCAGAGGCCTTCCTCTGCTTCGTCACGTCACTGCAGAAGCTGGTCGCGATTACCGCCTCGGACAGCGACTGGTTCGAAACCGAACGAGCCTGCCACGAAGTGCTTTCGCGCCTGGAAGGGTCCTCGGACTCGCTCGAAACCGCTGCCCTGGTGGTTCGTCTCCGCCTCCAGTTGGCGTGCTTCCACCTCGAGCGGGGTGATGTCGAAACGGGCTGGGCCGACGCCCAGCGAGCCTTCTACAAGGCCGAGGATCGCCTGGTCGGGACCCACCCGCTCAAGAACCTCGCCCGTCAGCTCCAGGTCATGACCCTCCTCGAGCTGAACCGCGGCGGCGACGAGATCCCGGAAGTCCTGGGCGTACTCGACGCCCTGAGCCGCGACATCCGAGCACCCCGCGAGCCGAGGAGGTAACCACACGAGTCCCTCAGTGCGCCGCCGCCGGCCGGCCAAAGCAGAACGGCGGCGCACCAGTGTCCAACCTCGAAAGGATCGAACACCGTGAAGGATAAACCCCCTGGCCAGAGATGGCAGGCGTTCTTCGCCGCCGTGGTCGCCCACGGCCCGACCGGGGTCATCGTGCTGGCCCTGATCGTGGTGCTCGCGTGCGTCGTCACCGGTGTCCCCGCGCCGGTCATCTACGCGATCACCGTCCTCGTCGCGACAATGATCATCCTGATCGTCGTCGCGGACCTCGTCCTGCGGCGCCCCCGCGGAGGCGGGGACTCCGGCGAGGACGCGCCGAAACCGACGAAGCGGCAGAATCGCTAGTCCGCCTCACCCCGGGACGCCCGGGCGTCCCGGGGTGAGCTCGGTTCAGTGGACCATCACCGGCGGGGTCACCTCGTCGCCGTCTTCCGAGGGGGCCGGGGCGACCGGGCGGTTCTTCGGCAGGAACAGCGCCGGGATCACGCACAGCACCACCAGCACCAGCGACCACACGAACGTCGTCGAGAACGCCTCTGCCGCCAGCCCCGTCGCCGCCGAATGCGTCGACGGGTTCAGGATCGCCGCCGTCGCCGCCAGCTGGCCCTGGGCCGTCGGGACGCCGAACTTGCCCGCCAGCAGCGCCGCCAGGATCGTCGCCATCACCGCCGAACCGATCGCGCCCGCCGTCTGCTGGACGATGTTCGTCGCCGTCGAGGCGCGGGCCATGTCCTTCGGCTGCAGCGTCTGCAGGGCCGACGTCGTGATCGGCATCATCGTGCAGCCCATGCCCAGGCCCATCACGAACAGCGCCGACAGCAGCGTCCAGTACGGCGTCGTCGCCGTGACCTGGGTCAGCACCGCCATCGCGCCGACGATCAGCACCATGCCCGGCAGCACGATCTTGCGCGCCCCGACCTTGTCCGCCAGCCTGCCGGTGATCGGCATCATGATCATCGCCCCGAAGCCCTGCGGGGCCAGCAGCAGCCCGGCGTGCAGCGTCGTCTCACCGCGCACCAGCAGGAAGTACGTCGGCAGCAGCATCATCCCGCCGAGGAACGCGACGAAGAACAGCGACATCGTCACCATCGCCACCGTGAACGACCGGTTCTTGAACAGCCGCAGGTCCACCAGCGGGTTCGGCACGCGCAGCGCGCGCAGCACGAACGCCACCAGCAGCGCCAGCCCGGCCAGCGCCGGCAGCCACACCTCGACCGCGCCGACCCCGCCCGCCGACGGGATCTTCGAGACGCCGAAGATCAGCGCCGCCAGCCCCGGCGACACCATCAGCATGCCCAGGAAGTCGAACCGCGAAGCCGCCTCGGGCTCGTCCTTCGGCAGCAGCCGCCACGCGAGCAGCAGCGTGATGACGCCGATCGGGACGTTGATGAAGAAGATCCAGCGCCAGCTCACCGCGTCGACCAGCCAGCCGCCGAGGATCGGGCCGCCGATCGGGCCGAGCAGCATCGGCACGCCCAGCACCGCCATCACCCGGCCGAGCCGCTGCGGGCCGGCCGTGCGGGTCAGGATCGTCATGCCGCACGGCATCAGCATGCCGCCGCCGAAGCCCTGCAGGACGCGGAAGATGATCAGCGTTTCGATGTTCCAGGCCGCGCCCGCGAGCATCGAGCCCGCCAGGAACAGCACGATCGCGACCATGTAGAGCCGCTTGGTGCCGAAGCGGTCGGACGCCCAGCCGGTGACCGGGATGACGGTCGCGAGCGCCAGCAGGTAGCCGGTGGCGACCCATTGGATGACGTCGAACGACGTCGAGAACTCGATCGTCAGCTTCTGCAGCGCGACGTTGACGACCGTGGTGTCCAGGATCGCCATGATGGCGCCGAGGACGACCACGGACGCCACCTTGAGCACCCCGGCGTCGAGCGCGTCACCGTTCGGCGCCGAGCCGGTTCTTTGCGTAACCATAAGGAGATTTCCCCCAGTTTCGTCGATTCGTCCGCGACGATACCGGGGGCCTCCGACAAAAAACGCCTCAGCAGATGCTGTCGGTCGGCACGGGGTTCGCCAGCCCGAACAGCGGCCGCAGCTTCAGCCCCACCCACGTGCCGCCGAGCGCGAACACGCCCCACAGCCAGCCGTGCAGGCTGCCGGTCGAGATGCCGCCGAGGTAGGCGCCGATGTTGCAGCCGCCCGCCATCCGCGCGCCGATGCCCATCAGGACGCCGCCGAGGATCGCGGCCACCGCGGTGCGCCACGGGATCGAGCTGTGGATCTTCCACGCGCCCGCGGCCGCCGCGGCCACCGCCGCGCCGATCATGATCCCGATGTCGGTCAGGCTGTTCTTGTCCTTCCAGATCGGGCCGGCCAGCGACGTCGCGTTGGCCTTCTGCCGCCAGAACTCCCACGACTCCGGGTGCAGCCCGAACACCTGCAGGATCTTGGCGCCCCACAAGGAGAACGCGCTCGTGACGCCCCAGATCCCGCCGGACACCAGGAACACCGCGCCGGCCAGCACGCCCAGCACGACCGCGCCGACGAGGACCGGCCACGAGCCGCGGAAGACCCGCGCGAAGCCGTGCGCGGTCGGCACGACGTCCACCGGCGGCGGCGTGCGGCGGCGCTGCACCGCGCGGGTGACCAGCACGATCCCGGCGAGCACGGCGATCGTGATCGCCCACGAGCCGAACCAGCCGACGTGGTCGGCCAGCAGCACGCCGGGGAAGGCGGGCCAGCCGTTGAGCAGCGGGTACGCCCAGGTGTAGAGCACGGATCCGGTGATGAACCCGCCGAGCGTCAGCACGATCGTCGACTGGCCGGACCCGACCGCGAAGAGCGTGCCGGACGCGCACGCGCCGCCGAGCTGCATGCCGATCGCGAAGAGCGTCGCGCCGACGAAGAGGGCGAGCCCGAGCGGGCTGGCCGTCGGCGCCGGCTTGCTGCCGAACAGCCCGGCGCCGGTGCCCGCGATCAGCGCGATCAGCGTCGCGGCGGTGCCGAGCAGGAGCGTGTGGGCGCGCAGGCCCTGGCCGTTGCCGACGGCGATCAGCTGCCGCCACGCCGACGTGAAGCCGAACCGCGAGTGGAACAACGCGAGCCCGAGGCCCAGGCCGAGCAGGAGCAGGACGCCGAACTTGGCGCCCTGGCTCGCCCAGACGTACCAGGTCAGGCCGGCCGCGAGGACGCCCGCGACGGCGAGCGGGACCACGCGGACGGGTTCCTCCGGCTGGGGAACGGGCGCGGCGCAGGACGTGGGGAATTCGAGGAACTTCTTTTCACCGGCAGGGGATTCGGTCGTCGCCACCAGTACTCCAGGCTTGGGTGGGCGGAGCAGGACGATCAACGTTAGGTCCGGTGATCGCTTCGTCGCAGCCCGTCGCACACTGTGGGACGAACGGAGCAATCCGGGTACCCCTGAACGCGAAGAAGGCCTCCTCGCGAAGCACGCGAGGAGGCCTTTCGACGAGCCGGCAGCTAGTTCGTCTTGACGCACATCGTCGTCGCCGGCTGCGGGTAGATCGCGACGCGGGTGGCTTCGGTGCCCTCGCAGACGCTCTCGCTCGCCTGGCCTTCGACGACCTTCACGAGCTCGGCGTCCTTGGTCGGGTCGGTGCACGAGACCTTCTGGTAGCCCTTGGTCTGCGACGAGAAGTTCGCCAGGCAGTCGCCCTGCTTCGCGTTGATCATCAGGCACAGCTTGTACGAGCTGCGGCCGCTGACCGAGTAGGTGTCGTAGCCGGCGTCGGAGCCGCCGGGGCAGTCGTCGCTCGCCTTGTCGAGCTTCGCGGCGATCTTGACGTTGGCCTTCGGGTCGCCGCAGTCGGCCTTCGCCGGGTCGTCGCCGCCCCGGGTGAACTCGGTGATCGACAGGCAGTCACCGACGTTGGAGCTGGCCGGCGAGCTGTTGAACGACACGATCCCGACGATCACGGCGACGATCACGACGACGCCGATGACGCCGAACTTGATGATCGTGCCGGTCTTCGACTTCTTCGGCACCGGCGGCGCGGGCGGGAACTGGCCACCCTGGAACTGGCCGGGCTGGCCGGGCGGCGGCGGGTACTGGCCCGGCGGCGGGCCGTACTGGCCGGGCTGGCCCTGCGGCGGAGTGCCCGGCGCGGCGCCGAACTGGCCCTGCTGGCCGTACTGCTGCGGCTGACCGCCCGGAGGCGGCCCATAGGGATCGGGCTGACCCACCGGCTGCTGGCCCCCGGGGGCCGGAGGGGGAACGCTCACTGTGCACCTCACACATGTGAAATGAAGAACCGACCGGCACATCCAACACGCAGGGTGAGCGCGGGCCGCAACGGGGTCTCCGAATGCACGAATTACCCACAAAGAAGGCGCCCCGTTGATTACGGAGCGCCTCCATTGCGGAACAGTGAGCCAGGTTACTCGCGGAGGTACGACAGCAGCCGCAGGATCTCCAGGTACAGCCACACGAGCGTCGTCATCAGGCCGAACGCGGTGTACCAGGCCCACTTCGACGGCATGCCCTCGCGGATCATCCGGTCGGCCTGGTCGAAGTCGAGCAGGAAGCTGAACGCCGCGATGCCGATGCAGACGATGCTGAACACGATGGCGAGCGGGCCGCCGTCGCGCAGCGGGTTGAAGCCGAAGATCAGCGAGCTGATCAGGTTGAACAGCATCAGGATCGCGACGCCGACGACGGCCCCGACGATCCACTTGGTCAGCTTCGGCGTCACCTTGACCGCGCCGGTCTTGTAGACGACCAGCATGCCGATGAAGACACCCGCGGTGCCGATGATCGCCTGCAGCGCGATGCCCGGGTAGACGACCTCGAACACGCCGCTGAGCGCGCCGAGGAAGAGCCCTTCGGCCGCCGAGTAGACCAGCGTCAGCGGGCCGCTCGGCTTCTGCCGGAAGATGATCACGAGGGAGATGACGAGCCCGACGACGAGGCCGCCGAGCATGGCGCCGATCAGGGCGCCCGACAGCCTGCCGGTCTCGGCGAGCTGGCTCTGGGCCCAGATGCCGGTGACGATGCCGGCGAGCAGCGCGACGCCCAGGCTCATGCCGGTCTTGACGACGACGTCGTCGACCGTCATCGGGCGGTCGCCCTCACCGGACCGGGTTTGCCCGGGGCCGTACCCGGGCACGCCGCCCTGGGGCTGGTTGAAGCCCACCGGGGGCCCGTACTGGCCGTAAGTCTGCGTTCCGCCGTGCGGCAGGTTGCGGAACGCCGGGTTGCTACTGGAACGCACCTGATCCTCCTGGATCTGCTGCTTCGTGGATCGACGCTGCATCGGGTTCAACGACCGCCGGGAGCGAGCGGTTCCCGTCGAGTAAAGACGACTTTACTCGACGGCGGGCCCCTGGCCTCGGTGGACACCGTATGCGACGGAGATCACGACCGTTCGGCGACAGCCACCCGAAGAGCGGTAGACACCTCAACCCCTGACGAGTGACCCTCACCTGGCGTGCCCGGTTGCTCACCGTGCGCGCGTCGGGGACTTGATCAATCACGTGACCTGCGGAGACGCGGCGGCACCGCCACCGCGTCCGACGAAGGAGCCTGCACACCATGAGGTGGTCGACACGTCCCCGCGCGGGCGTCCGCGCACTCACCGGCCTGGTCGCCGCGGCCCTGCTGGGCGCGCTCTCCGTGACGGTCGCGGCCCCGGTAGCCCACGCCGCGAAGCAGGAGGGCATCGGCTACCGCACCGCGGAACCGCAGCCGATGAAACCGCTTCCGGCGACCGGCAACTGGCTGGGCTCCTACGTCGTCGGCGGGCAGCAGGTCTTCTGCGTCAGCTTCCAGCTCAAGGCGCCGGACTCCGACGAGAAGTACCGGCCGGGCGACGAGCTGCTGACGAAGTGGGGCACGAAGCTCCCGGCGGACCAGGCGGCGAACATCTCGTACCTGCTCCTGCGCTACGGCGACACGAAGAAGCCGGACGAGGCCGCCGCGCTCGCGCACCTGCTGCACTCCTGGACGGCGGCCCCGCGCACGCCCGCCGACCTCGACCCGGCGCTGACCTACGACAAGATCGGCTACGACGCGCCGTTCCACCTGCGGCAGCTGGCGGAGCACCCGGACGCCGTGGCGGCCGTCGAGCGGCTGCGGACCGAGGCCGAGGCCAACCGCGGCCCGTGGACGGCGTCGGTGACCACGCCGAAGGACCCGCAGTACCCCGGCGAGCCCGCCGAGTGGACGGTCACGGTGAAGAACGCCAAGGGCAAGGGCGTTCCCGGCGTCCCGGTGAAGCTGGTGGCGTCCGCCGCGACCCTCGGCGGGGAGCCCGCCGCGGGGAACGCGAGCCCGCAGGCCGCCGCGAAGGACGTCACCCTCGACACGGGCGCGGACGGGACCGTGAAGGTGAAGCTGACCCCGGCCGGCGAGCAGCCGAAGCTGGTGGCGTCGCTGTCCGCGCCGGCCGACCGGCCGTACGTGCGGGTGCCGGTCGACACGGACAAGCAGCGCGTCGTCTCGACCGGCGGCGAGCAGGAGCTGACCGCGCAGGGCGTGGTCAGCGTCGCGAAGCCGGGCAAGGTCCAGGTGGCCAAGACGGACGCGAACACGGGCAAGGGCGTCGGCGGCGCGGTCCTGCGGATCACGGGCAAGGACAAGGCGACGGCGGCGCTCGGCCAGGACGGCAAGCCGCTCACCGGCGCCGACGGCAAGCCGGCGGTGGTCACGACGGACGGGGCGACGGGCGGCGTGACGGTCGACGGCTTGCGCGCGCCGCAGGAGATCTGCGTCGTCGAGGCGAGCCCGCCGCCGGGTTACACGAACGCGTACGACCCGAAGAACCCGCCGTCGGCGTGCGGGACGGTCAAGCCGGGCGAGACGTTGGTGTTGACCGTGGTGAACAAGCCGAACGAGGTGCCACGCGCGATCCCGGCGGGTGACGCGCCGGTCGCGCAAGCGCGAGGCGCGGTCGAGACGAGCTACTCGGTGCCGGGCCTGGCCGGGCTCGGCGTGCTGGTGCTGCTGGGCGCCGGACTGGCCGCCTTCGCCGCGCGGCGGGCCTCGCGCAGGTAGGCGAGATGGCACGCACCAAGGGAGAAGGCTGGTCGGCGGACGACGACGGGACGCTGTACCGGCCCAGCGCGGCCCCGCCGATGACCAACCGGGACGCCCCCGGCTGGTCCGCGGACGACACCTGGGCCGGCTGGGGCGAACCAGATCCCGGCGGCGAGTGGACACCGCGGAAACCCCAGCGCGGCCGGCTGCTCGTCGGCTTCGCGTTCGGCGCGGCCACCGTCCTCGCCGTCCAGTTCGGTGGCACCGTGATCGCCTCGCCGCCGGTGGCCGTCGTCGCCGGGACCGCGCTGCCCGCCGCCGGTGCCGCCGCGCCGGCGGCCCGTCCGGCCACGCCCGCGCCACCGCCGCCCGCGCCGGCGACCACCAGCACCGCTCCCGCGGCCCCTGCCGCACAGGCGTCCGCCCCACCGCCGCCACCCCCGCAGCAACCCGGCACCGTCCGGCTCCCCTCCGGCGGCACCGCCTCCCTGGTCCGCAAGGACCTCGGCCCCGGCGGCGAACTCCCCGTCCCCACCGACCTCCGCCAAGCGACCTGGTGGGGCGCCGAACTGAACGCCGCCGGCGGGGCGAGCGTCTTCGCCGGGCACGTCAACTGGCGGGGCGCCACCGGCCCGTTCGCCGAGCTGTGGTCCGCGCGGATCGGCGGCGAAGTGACCATTGTGGACAGTGCGGGCCAGACCTGGCGCTACCGGATCTCCCAGCTGGTCACGGTGCACAAGGACGACCTGCCCGCGCGCGCCGACGACCTGTTCGGCCAGTCCGGCCCGCACCGCGTCGTGCTCGTGACGTGCGGCGGCCGCTGGGTCGGCGGCTCGGACGGCTACGAGGAGAACCGCGTCGTCGTCGCGGACCCGGCATAAGTTACCCGTGAGTAACTTCACGTCGCCGCAAGGTGGTCACTGACGGCCGTATGCAGCAGAATGCCCAGGGTCAGGCGACGGCGGTGAGAGGTGTGAAGACGATGGCGACGTTCTTGGTGACCGGGGCGACCGGACTGATCGGGCGCCAGTTCACCCGGCTGCTGCTCTCCCGCCCCGACGACGACCGCGTCGCGCTGCTGGTCCGCGCGTCGAGCAAGGCCAAGCTGGCCGCGCTGGTCGACCAGTGGCCGCACTCCGACCGCGTCACGCTCGTCACCGGCGACCTCGGCGAGCCGCTGCTCGGCGTGTCCGAAGCGGATCGCGAGCAGCTGCGCGGCAGCGTCGACCACGTCGTCCACCTGGCCGCGCTCTACGACCTCACCGCCGACGACGAAGCCAGCGTCAAGGCCAATGTGGACGGCACGCGCGCCGTCGTCGACCTCGCCGCCGACCTGCGCGCCGGCTGCCTGCACCACGTCTCCTCGGTGGCCGTCGCGGGCGACCACGAAGGCGTTTTCACCGAGGAGATGTTCGACGCCGGGCAGCGGCTCGTCACGCCGTACCACCGGACCAAGTTCGAGGCCGAGAAGATCGTCCGCGAGCAGGACAAGGTGGCGTGGCGCGTGTACCGGCCCGCCGTCGTCGTCGGCCACTCCGAGACCGGCGAAATGGACAAGATCGACGGCCCGTACTACCTCTTCCCCGCGATCAACCGGCTCGCCGGGCTGCCGGACGTGCTGCCGCTCGTCGGGCCGGACCTCGGCGACACCAACATCGTGCCGGTCGACTACGTCGCCAAGGCGCTGCTGGAGCTGGTCGTCAAGCCCGGGCTCGACGGCCACGCGTTCCACCTGGTCAACCCCGAGCCACAGCCGGTCGTCTCGGTCTACAACGCCTTCGCGAAGGCCGCGGGCGCGCCGACGATCACCGCGCAACTCGGTGAAGGCCTGTCGAAGCGGATCGTCGGGCTGGTCAAGCTGACCGAGCACATCCCCGGCGTCACCATCGCCCGCGACGCCGTCATGGAGCGCTTCGGCATCCCGCCGGTGCTGCTGGAGACGATGGCGTTCCCGTCGGTGTTCTCCTCGGCCGAGACGCGCAAGGCCCTGGCCGGCACCGTCGAGGTGCCGCGGCTGGAGGAGTACGCGCCGACGCTGTGGCGCTACTGGCGCGAGCACCTCGACCCGTTCCGCGCGCGCAAGCACGGCCCGCGCGGCGAACTGGACGGCCGCCGCGTGATCATCACCGGCGCGTCGTCGGGCATCGGGCGCGCGACGGCGCTGAAGGTCGCGGCCGCGGGCGGGGTCCCGCTGCTCGTCGCGCGCCGCCAGCACGAGCTGGAAGAGGTCCGCGACGAGATCGTCGCCGCCGGCGGCACCGCGTCGGTCTACCCGGCCGACCTCACCGACGAGGACTCGGTGCACAAGGCCGTCGACGCGATGCTGGCCGAGCACGGCCGGATCGACATGCTGGTCAACAACGCCGGCCGGTCGATCCGCCGGTCGATCAAGCTGTCGTACGACCGGATGCACGACTACGAGCGCGCGATGGCGATCAACTACTTCGGCGCGGTGCGGCTGATCCTCGCGGTGCTGCCGCACATGTCGGAGCGGAAGTTCGGGCACATCGTGAACGTGTCGTCGATCGGCGTCCAGGGCATCGCACCGCGCTTCTCGGCGTACGCGGCGTCGAAGGCGGCGCTGGACTACTTCTCGCGGATCGCGGCGACCGAGACGCACGGCGACGGGATCACGTTCACGACCATCCACATGCCGCTGGTGCGCACGCCGATGATCCGCCCGACGAAGATCTACGACGCGTTCCCGACGAAGTCGCCGGAGCAGGCCGCGGACATGGTGATGAAGGCGCTGGTCGAGCGGCCGAAGCACATCGGCACCCCGGCCGGGCAGGCGATCGGGCTGGCCTACACGCTCACGCCGGGACTCACCGACGCCATCGCGTACCAGGGTTTCCGGATCTTCCCGGATTCGACCGCGGCGGGCGGTTCGGGCGAACTCAAGATCGGGCGTGGCGAGAAACACCTCTCGCGCGCGGCGATGGCGCTGGCCCGGCTTTCGCGCGGGTTCCACTGGTAACCGAGGGTTTCCGGGGTGAGGCCGTTCCGGCGACACGGCGACACGTGTTGGTGATTCGTTAAGCCGGACGGCGGAAGCGGACGGTCCCCGGGTACGGTCGGGCGCATGGTTCCTGAGCGCGACCCCGCCGCAACCGCCCTCAACGGCCTCCTCCCCCTTCGCCGCGAGTACACCCAGGCTTGGCACGGCTTCGACCGCAACGAGGTCCGGCAGTACCTGGACCACGTCGAGGCGCAGCTGCGCCGCGTGCTCAGCGAGCGCGACGCCGCCGTGGCGCAGGCCGCCGCCGCGACCCGCGAGGCCGAGACGGTCCGGTCGCAGGTGGCGGCGCTCGAAGCGCGCATCGAGGAGCTGAAGAAGCCGCCGGAGCGGCTCGAGGACCTCGACGAGCGGATGCAGCGGACGGTCACGCTCGCGCAGGCCCGCGCGGACGAGATCATCAAGCGCGCCGAGGCCGCCGCGGAGAAGACGTGGGCGGGCTCGACCGAGGCGTCGACGAAGCTGCGTGAGCGGTACACGAAGCTGGTCGCGGAGCTGGACAAGCAGGCCGACCTGCTGCACTCGGAGCACGAGAACGCGCTCGCCGAGACGCGCGCCGAGGTGCAGCGGCTGACCGTCGAGGCGGCCCAGCGGCGCGAGCTGCTGGACAACGAGGCGGAGCGGAAGCGGCGGAAGATCGAGCGCGAGTTCGAGGCGTCGCTGGCGGCCCAGAAAGCGGCGCTCGAGAAGCACGTCGCCGACCAGCGCACGGCGAGCAAGAACCAGGCCGAGCGCCGGCTCGCGGAGGCGACGGCGGAGGCCAAGCGGCGGCTCGACGAGGCCACGGCGGAGGCCCGGCGCCGCCTCGACGAGGCGACCACCCAGGCGGCCCAGCGCACGACGGCGGCGAACCGCAAGGTCGAGCGCCTGGCCGAGATCCGCGAGCAGGCGCGCAAGAGCCTGGCGATGGCGGAGGACATCCTCAACCGCAGCGAGACGCAGCTGGCGACGCTGCCGGAGGAGGCGGTGATCCCGCAGGCGTCGAAGCTGGTGGGCGGCGACTCGGACTCCGCGACGACACCGTCGGCCCCGGTGGTGCCGGTGGTCCAGCCGTCGATCCCGGCCTCGGCTCCCAAGCCGGCGGCCTCGAAGCCGGCCGCTCAGGCGCCCAAGCCGGCGCCGAAGCCGGCCAACTCGAACGGCCCGGCGACCAAGCCGGCGAACGGGAACGGCGCCAAGCCGCTCTCCCCGGCGGCGAGCAAGCCGGGTTCCTGACCCAAGCGCCCCAATGGGGTTGTTTCATCGTGGTTTGTGCTGGTCAGGATGGGTTGACCTGGTCTGATAGTGCTCATCCCGGGCC